>NZ_JAINDZ010000043.1 GCF_019802345.1 Methylosinus sp. Sm6
ACGATGTGATGCAGCGTGAAGACGACAATATGCTCGCGCTCACCCGTCTGCGCGCGCCCCATATCGAGCGCGAGAAGTCGAAGCAGCGGGCCTTGCGACAGATCGAACGGCTGCGCGCTCTCCATGCCGATGCGACGGCGCGCTTCCTCTTCCCGCTCGATCTCCGGCAGAGCGCCGAGATCGATCAGCGACGGCGCCAACTCCAGCCGATCCAAAACCTCCTGCCGCGCCTCCCCCTCCCGCGCAACGAACCGTGTCCGCAACACATCGTGACGTCGCACGATCTCATTCAACGCCGCAACGAGCAAATCGAAGCGAAGCTGTCCGATCAGACGAAATGCGCGCCCATTGTTGTAGAGCGGGCTATTCGGCGTCACCTGCTCGATGAACCACAGCCGCTGTTGCGCGAACGATAAAGGCTTCTCGGTAGCCGATCGTTCAAACGCGATCGTATCGGCAGTGTTCCTCTCCTCGAGACGCTTCACCAATAACGCCCGCATTTCGGGAGGCAAACGCGCAATACGTTCGATGAGCTCGCTCATTTTCATTCTCCCAAAACAGGTCAGATCAATGTCACAAAACGAATTCGGCCTTGCCGAAAAGCAGCTCGCCGTCCACCTGCGCCTCTACTCGGAGTCGCCGAATAAAAGCTCCGATTTCCGCCATATAGACGTCGCCTTCGGATGGCTGCAATGCGAGCAGATATCGAACCCAGGGTTCACGCCCCACGGCATAAATGAAGGCCCGACGGCAGTCGATCGCGCGCGCGAGCTCGAAAGCCGCAGATGCGTTGCAGCCGTTCGAACGCCGATCCTTGTTGTATTTGACATTCGGCTTCGTCGGCAGTACGGGACCATACACCCAGGAGAGTGGGGCGCCGACACATTCCATTCCGACGAACAAGGCGTCGATCGGGCCGAGCATTCGATGGATTTCCGTATATACGGTCGCATCGAGGCAGTTCGAATCCGCCCCAAACAAAATACTCCGTCCGTTCATCTGCACGAAGTATCCGGATTTGGCGCTGGGCAGATCATTGTGCTCGCCGAGAAATGGAACCGCGACGATGCGCCCGCCGAGGATCGGCAATTCATCGAGGCACTCGACTTCCGTCACATTGCGGAACCCGATCTGTCCCGCAAGCTGCCGCAGCGAAATATCGCCGAAAAATGCGTCGGCGTTTTTCGGCACGATCAGAGTTCCGATTCGACTGCGAAGACGCAAGAGCGTCTCTACGACGAAGTGGTCGTGATGGCCATGGGTAATGAGCGCGTAGTCGATATGGCCCGGAAGGTCGTCGAATGTATAGCGGTCGATCTCCAGGACGCTCGGCTTGATGGAAATCAGGGGATCGAGCAGTATCGAAATTCCGTTGCTCTCCACCAGCACACAGGCATGGCCGAAATAGCGAACGCGAACAGAGTCGTCTCGCCACGGCTCACGACGCCTCGGTCCGCCTTCCTCGAACAGAGATCGCAACCGCCTCTTTTCGTCTGGCGCTGCTCCCAGAAGCTCGAAAATGTCGGCCAAGGGTTTCGGCTCTCGATCGAGATCGAACAGCGCATCCACGCGCGCGTCGTCGAAACGCACGCGCCAATCATAGGCAGTCTCGTCGCTAAGCCTCGGCGTGCTGAGATAGTTGGGTCGGGAGAGATCGTGCTCCTGTCGAAAGAGGCGGAGGCACTGAAGCTCCTTCTTGTAGTATGAACTTCGATAGAGCATGCCTTCGAGACAGCGAATGATCGGTCGGTCGTAATAATCGTAAATCAGCTCTATGAACCCGCGTAGGCTTTTCGGGGCGCGTTCATAATAGCTCTGGAGGCTCTCCCCCTTCGCCTCCTCGACGATTCGATTCTGGAAGTCGCTCAACCCGCGGGCGAACTCGACATTGTCTGCGAGCTTTTCCTCCATTTCCGCCAGCAGCGCCGCAACCTCCCCGGACCGTTCCTTCGCAATATCGACGAAGGGCCCGCCGAGGAGGCGGGGATCCCGACAGCATGTTTCGTGTAAAGCGGGATTCGAAAGATAAGACCGAAGCGTCTGCATCTGATAATTCGTCAAATGCATGCTGAATAGCGCCGGCGCCATCACATGGGCCCACGCCACCCACCGCCCGACGAGCGGCTCGACGCACGTGCTTTCCGCAAGTCGATAAAGCGTGTCGCTAGACATTATCGCTCGCTCCTCGGGTCCGTTCCGTCTGTGGGACGGAGAGCGGCTCCACCACACGCTCGATCTCCGCCAGAAGCGACGTCAGTTCTTCGACGTGGGGGTCGCTATCGATCGCGCCTTCGATTTCCCGTGCGAACTCCCGCAGGCGCCCGTTATCGAATAGCGCGGCGACGGAAATATTTTCGCCCAGCAGCTGTTGCACTCTGGCGATCACCTGAATCGCCGAGAGCGAATTGCCTCCAATCTCGAAGAAATCATCGTCCTCGCCGACCGATTCCAGCCCCAAAACGTCCCGCCAGATCTCCGCGAGCAATTTCGTGAGCCCACTCGAATGCGGCTGCGTCGAACGCCGATCCGGAACGGCGGCGGTCGTTTCGATTTTCAGCGCGCGGCGGTCGATCTTACCATTGGGTAGTTTTGGGAGCGATTCCAAGATCACGACGCGTTCGGGAACCATGTAGCTCGGCAGCCGTTCAGCCAAATAGCTCTGAATAGCGATGTCACGTTCCCGCGTGGCGATGAAGGCGGCGAGCCTCGTTGCTCCCTTTTCGTTCGTGGCCACGACAGCGCCTTCATCCACGCCCGCATGACGAAGAAGCACAGCCTCAATTTCCATGGGCTCGATGCGATAGCCTCGCACCTTCACCTGATTATCGACACGCCCGAGAAAATCGAGCGCGCCATCGGCGCGACGACGCACCTGATCGCCCGTCCGATACAATCGTTCTCCCGGAGCGCCGAACGGGTTCGGCAAAAAGCGCTCGGCCGTCAAACCGGGACGCCCGAGATAGCCGCGCGCCAGCCCGAGTCCCCCAGCGTAGAGCTCGCCTGCAACGCCTTCCGGCAACACCGCGCCTCCGCAGCCGAGAACCAGAGCCTTGGCCCCCGGCGCCGGCTTGCCGATGCTCATCGGCTCGCGCTGATCTTTCTCGATAGCGGCCACCGTGTTCCATACCGTACACTCGGTCGGGCCATATTCATTGAACAGCGCAACTCCTGGAAGGCGCTCGAAATGGGCCGCCACCATCTCCGCTCTGCATTCCTCGCCGGCGACGATGACGCAGTGCAGCGTCGCGCATGCCTCGGGACAAGCGAGCCGCGCGATCACCGAATAAAGCGACGGCAGACACAAGAGATGCGAGATCGACTGCTGTTCGATCATCCGAATCAACGCGCCGGGATCCCGGCGTGTGCGCTCGTCCGGAATACAGAGGCGACCGCCGTCGAAGAGCGTCCAGAAGACGCCCGCGACGGAACTGTCGAAGGCGATCGACGACAGAAGGAGATAGGCCTCGACCGGATCGGAGTAATATTGCCGCCGCGCGAGTGTCGAAGCGACTGCGGCGCCGTGAGTTATCATCACGCCTTTGGGCGCGCCCGTCGAGCCGGATGTGTAGATCAGATAAGCGAGGTTTCCTGGTTGCGCGGTAACGGGCAACGCGCTCGTCGGCTGCGCCGCCAGCAGCTCGGCGTCGCTGTCGAGGAAAACAAAAGGAGCCGCCATATCGGGCAGAACACGCGCAGCGCTCTGCGTTGTCACGATCGCAACGGCTCCGGAATCGGAAATTATGTGCTGAATGCGCGCGGCCGGATAAGACGGATCGATCGGCACGTAAGCGCCGTTCGCCTCCAGGATGCCGAGGATCGCCACGATCATATCAACGGAAGGTTCGACGAGAACGCCGACAGGCGTGTCCGGCCCGACGCCGAGGCTCGCGAGGTGATGTGCGAGCTGCCGCGCACGCACACCGAGCCGGCCATAGGAAATGCGTGACTCGCCCGACACGACTGCGTCTGCCTCCAGCAGAGCGGAGGCCCCGACAATCTGATGTAGAAGTGCGCCGTCGCTCGTCTGGCGCCTCAATTCCGCCTGCGACGTTACGATGATCTTACCCGCGCTTTCGGTGTCGAGCAGTGACAACGTCGATATCGGCGAATCTGGATGCTCGACCGCGCTACCGGCCAATGCGTCGAAATGCGTCGCCATTCTCGTGATTGTGGAGTGATCGAACAGATCGCAATCATATTCGATCCTCGCTCTCAACCCCGGCCGGTCGTCGAATACGTGCAGGACAAGATCGAAAGCAGACGACTTCGTGCTGGTCTCCTCGACTCGAATTGTCAGCCGGGGCAGCTCGAGCTTTTCGGCGGGAAGGTTGTGCAGGACGAACGCCACCTGGAACAGCGGATTATGGGCGAGCCCACGCTTCTTGACCAATTCCTCCACGAGCTTTTCGAAGGGAGCGTCTTGATTCGCTTGCGCGTCCATAACGCATTCGTTGATGCGCGCCAAAAGCGCCCGAAATGACGGATCATCCGCATATTGCGTTCGTAGAACCAGAGCATTCGCGAAGAATCCGAGCAAGGTCTCGAGCTCCTTGCGCGTACGCGACGCGACTATGGTTCCGACAGCGACATCGGTTTGACCGGTGTAATGAAGGAGCAACGCTTTGAAGGCCGCGAGCAGCGCCACGAATAATGTGACGCCCTGCTCACGCGCGAGCTCTGTCAGCGCTCGGCAAAGAGAATCGGGCAAGCGCCATGAATGGCTGAAGCCGCTGTGACTCTGCGTCGCAGGTCTCGGCCTGTCGGTTCGCAGCGCGGACAATTCGGGAATGCCGTCGAGACGTTTCTTCCAATATTCGATCTGCCGTCGCCCGTCATCGCCCGCCATCATCTGGCGATGCCAATAAGCGAAGTCGGGATATTGAATCGGCAGCGGGGGCAGAGAGCCCGGAAGCCCCCGAAGCGCATCGGCATAAAGATGACCGATCTCCCTGATGAGCAGTCCGCTGGACCAACCATCCCAGACGATATGGTGCAAGGTCATCATCAACACATGGCGCATCGGCGCGAGCTGCAGAAGGGTCGCACGAAGAAGCGGCGGCTTTGCGAGATCGAAAGCAGTCAGGGCTTCCGTTGCCGCTCGTCGACGAACCTCGTCGTCCTGCGTTTCGGGCGTCATATCCTGGAGGTCGCAATGCGCAAGGGTCGACACGAGCGAGGGCAAGATGAACTGCGTCGGAGCGCCTTGCTTTTCGACATAGCCGGCGCGCAAGACGTCATGCCTTCTGATCACCTCATTGATGGCGGCCTCGAGAGCATCGACGTCGAGATCGCCATCCAGCCAGGCAAGCAGAGGGATATGATACAGAGCGGAGTTCGTGTTCAAGCGACATTGGAACCAGATGCGCTCCTGACCGAAGGACAAGGGATTCTCGAATTGAGGCCGAGTCGGAATTTCGCTGAGCCCATCGGTCTTGCGTCCACGCAGTCGCAAGGCGAGGAGTTCCGCCTTCGCATCCGACAGGCGCGACTTTCGACTGGCAGGGCTTATTGCATTTGTGGTCATCGTCACAAAGGCTCCGCTCTCTACTGCTTTGATCAGATCCGAAGATGCTGTTCGGCCGTCTGCCGTTGAAGCGCCGCCGCCGCTTCTTCTTCGGTCACGGATTCCAGCGCTTCGAGGATCGCATCCTCGACCCTTTCGGCGAGCGTCGCCACCGTCGTCGCTTCGAAGATCGAGCGCAGTGGAAGCTCGACATCGAACGCCTGACGTATTCTCGAGCGAATTTGGATGGCCAGCAGGGAATGACCACCGAGTTCGAAAAAATTGTCTTCGACGCCGACGACCTTTACTCTAAGAACCTCTGCCCAAATATCGCACAGCAATTCTTCGGTCGCGTTCCGTGGAGCCGTGTGTCGCCGCGCCAAGAGCCGATCCGCTTCGCCATCCGGCAGCCTCTTGCGATCGACCTTCCCATTCGGAGTCAGCGGCAAAGACTCGAGGAAGACGAAGGCCGCAGGGGCCATGAATTCGGGTAGTCTCTGAACGACGTGCTCGCGCAGCTCGCCAGCGTCGACAACGCTGCCTACGACGTAAGCGACGAGGCGATAGACGCCTTTCGACACTTCACGCGGCATGACATAGGCTTCGCGCACGGCGGTATGAGTCATCAGGCACGCCTGTATCTCGCCGGGTTCGATTCGATTGCCCCGGATCTTGATCTGATGATCGACGCGACCGAGAAATTCGAGGACGCCGTCGCTACGCCATCGACCGAGATCGCCGGTTCGGTAGAGGCGTCCGCCGTCCCCGCCGAACGGATCGGGAAGGAAAGCAGCGGCCGTGAGATCCGGCCTGCCCAAATATCCACGTCCGACCTGCACGCCGGTCGCGCATATCTCTCCGGCCGCTCCGATCGGCGCGAGATTCAGCCACGGATCGACGACGTAGAGCTTCGTGTTATCGACGGGCCGTCCGATCGGGACGCTGAGTTCGTCGCCCTCCGGCGGCGCCTCGATCGGGTGATAGGACACATCGTCGGAACATTCGGCAGGACCATAGGCGTTGAGTAGACGCACCCTCGGAAAGCGCGCCATGAAGCGTCTGCAGAGTTCCGGCGTGAAGGCTTCGCCGCAGGGCAGCAGCCAGCGCAGAGAGTCGAGCTCGCGGCCGCTCTCGACGGCGTCCAGCAGCGCCTGGATCATCGACGGAACGGCTTCGAGGATCGTGACGCCTCTCGCTTCGATCTCGCGAAGGAGGCGAGCCGGATCGCGCGAAATCTCGTCCGGGAAAATTTCGACGCGCGCGCCGATCGCCAGCGCGGTGAGAAATTGCCACACGGAAATGTCGAAGCATTGGGAAGCTGTCTGTGCGATGACGTCGGCGGGCGCAAGATCGAGCGCACGCTCCTTGGTGATGAGATTGTTGAACATTCCTCGCCGCTCGACAGCCGCGCCCTTCGGCTTTCCGGTGGATCCAGATGTATAGATCACGAATGCGAGGCTTCTCGGACCATATCGCCGCGCGAGATCGGCTCCGCAGTGTCGCTCCGCCGCGATATCGCTGTAGCCGACCACCCGAGGAGCAACGCCTCCGCACTCGACGAGGAGCGCTTGCGTCCGTTCACGGACTGCTGATCCGGCGACCAGCCAACGCACTCGCGCCTCTTGGAGCACCTGCGCGATACGGCTGTCTGGATAGGCCGGATCGAGTGGGAGATAGCCGCAGCCTGCTTTGAAGATTCCAAGCATCGCGGCGAGAAAATCGATGCCACGCTCGTCCAGAAGGGCGATCGCCTCATCAGGCTCGACGCCATGTTCGATCAGGCCGCAGGCTATGCGATCGACCCGCAGCGCGAGGTCGGAGTAGGTGATCGATCGGCCGCCACAACGCGCCGCGATATCTTTCGGCCGCTCCGACGCCTGTCGTTCGAATCTCCCGATGATATCGCAGGGCTCGGCATAAGAATGATTGGTCTCGTTCCAGGTTTCGGCCACGAGACGACGCTCGTCGGCGCCGAGCGCCGCAAATTCGCCTAATCTGGCGTTGGGACTGCGGATCGTCATCTCCAGCAAGCGCCGGTAATCATCCAGCAGCCGCCGCGCCGCGGCCGGATCGAGGCGATCGTTCGCGTAAGTGATCTGCAGGTGAAGGCGCGGCCCCGGTATGACCACGAAGGTCACAGGATAATTCGTGTGCGTTCGGTGCCAGCTGTCGGTGAAGCGCCAGCCAGCGCGCGATTCGAGCAGGCTCGAATCGACCGGCGCATTTTCATAGGTCAATAGATATTGAAACAACTCATTGCCGCGCGGGACCTCGCTCCATTCCTGGACTTGGGTCAGCGACACATATTCATGGTCTCGGATCGCGTAATTCTGCTCGAGAATTCTGCTCAGGAGCGACGACAGGCGCTCGCTCGGGTCGATGACGACGCGAAGCGGCAATCCGTTGATGAACAATCCGAGTATCTGCTCGACATGCGCGAGATCGGCCGGACGTCCAGACACGGTGATTCCGTACGCCACTTCGGCGCGCCGCGTATAGCGCGCCAGCAGGAGGGCCAGGGCCGCTTGCACGAAGGTGTTGGGCGTGACGTGGAGATCTCGCGCGACCTGATCGAGGCGTGTGGTGTCGTCGTGCGAAAGATGCGTCACGACGTCTTCCACCACTTTGGTCCCGTGATCGCCTGAGGTTGGCGATCGACGACCGAAGAACGGCGTCGGCTCGCCGAATCCTTCGAGATTGCGACGCCAGAACTCCTCCGCCGCGCCCATGTTCTGTCGGCTCAGCCAATCGACATAGGCACGGAAGCCGTGACGTTCTCGCGGCGGAGCGCCGCCCCCTTCGATCAGAGATTGATAATTGCTCCTCAGTTCTTGGAGAATCGATGATGTGCACCATGCGTCGAACAGAATGTGGTGATGGCTGCGGATCAGCAGATAGCGCTTGCTCCGCAGGCGGAACAGCCGAATTCTCACGAGCGGAGCTTTGCGCAAATCGAAGCCCTCGCTCCGCTCTTTCGCCAGGAGCAGATCGAGACGACGGGTTTGCTCGCCCTCCTCCAGCTCCATCCAATCCACGTAAGCGAAGGGCAATTCGAGGCTGTGATGAACCACTTGCCGCGGCGCCGGCGTTCCCTCCCAATCGAATGACGTTCGGAAAATCGGATGCGCATCGGCGATGGCTTGCCAAGCGCGTCGAAACTGCTCGACGTCGACGACGCCTTCGATCCAATAGCGGTGCTGCATCACATAGACGCCGGAACCCGGCTCGGACAGCGTGTGAAACAGCAGGCCCTCCTGCAAAGGCGTCAGCGCGTAGGCGTCTTCGATGTCGAAGCCGCCAGCTTGCGTCTGTTCGTCCACACGAACGACGGCGCGGTCTTGGGCGATACGCGCGTCGACGCCGCTTCTCGTGGCGAGCGTCGGCGCCAGCGCCGCTATGGTTTGATGCCGAAATATCTGGCTCGGACTGAGCACGAGGCCCAAGCCTCGCGCGCGGCTCGACGCTTGAATGCTCATGATCGAGTCGCCGCCGAGCGCGAAGAAGTTGTCTTCGACTCCGATCCGATCGATGGCGAGAACATCCTGATAGACATCGGCGAGAATGCGCTCGGTCTCATTGCGCGGGGCGACATAGGCGTCGTGCAGCGGCGAAGACGCGTCCGGCTTCGGAAGCCGCCTGCGATCAATCTTTCCGTTCGCCGTGACCGGAAGGACGTCGAGAATCGAGAAGGCCGCCGGAATCATATACGAGGGCAAGGAGCATGAGAGGCGCGCGCGCAGCGCATCCGTCGGGACCTCGTGGCTCCCTTCCATTACGAGATAGGCGGCGAGACGGATTTGGCCGCTCGCCTCTTCGAATGGCGCGACCACCGCCTGGGCGACTCCGTCACATTCGAGAAGCCGCGACTCGATTTCGCCGAGCTCAACACGAAAGCCGCGGATTTTGAGCTGCTGATCGATGCGGCCGAGAAATGTGACGGCTCCGTCGGCTGCGATACGTCCGAGATCTCCCGTCCGGTATAGCCGATCCCCGGCAGCGCTGTATGGATCGGGAAGGAAGCGCTCTGCCGTCAGATCCGGCCGCCCAATGTAGCCTCGGGCCAGTCCGGCGCCGGCGACACAGATTTCGCCGATCGCTCCCTGCGGCGTTGCGGCGAGATCAGCGCCGAGCACATAGACCCGCGTGTTGTCGATCGGCCGCCCGATCGGAACATTGTCCTCAGCGACCGACGCGGCCACGCTGGCGGTCAGCGGAAGCACCATGGCGCCGACCGTCGTTTCGGTCGGACCATAATGATTGAAAATGGCGCAGCCGGCGTCGGCGGTCTCGAGGCGCTTCACCAGGGAGAGCGGCAGGCGTTCGCCGCCGAAGATCAGCGCCTTGCGCGGCAGCGGCGCGCCGTTCTGCAATGTCGGTAGCAGCGCCCGATAATGCGAGGGCACGATCTTCAGAACGTCGATCGGATGCTGCGTGAGATAGTCCGCGAAACACTGTGGATTCGTCGCCTGCTCGGCGCTGAGCACATGCAGGCAGCCGCCGCTCGCCAGAGACGGAAACACCGACGTGTGGCCGAGATCCGCTGCGAGCGTTGAAGCGAGAGCGAAGTGACGGCCGCTTTCATTTCCCAGCGTCGCCAGGATCGCGCGAGTGTAATTGACGAGTCCGCCATGGGTGACTGCGACCCCTTTGGGCGAACCTGACGAGCCGGATGTAAAGATGACATAGGCCAGATCTCCGGCGCAGGCTCGGATCGTCGGCGCAACGCTCGACTGCGCCGCGATCTGCGTGGCATGGCTCTCGAGAAGGATCGGTTCGACGCCATCGAGTCGCGAGCGCTCGAACCACTCCTTTCGGCACAGCAGACGTCGCGCGCCGGCGCTGCCCAACATGGCGGCAATGCGTTGTGGCGGAAGTTCTGGATCGATGGGAAGGTAAGCAGAGCCGGCCTTGAGAATTGCGATGATCGTCACGATCGTGGCGGCCGAACGCTCGACACAGAGTCCGATCGGCGCGTCACGTTCGACGCCGTTTTCAACGAGGAAGTTGGCCAGCCGATTGGCTTCATGCTCCAATCGGCCATAGGTGTAGGAGCCGTCCGCGCCGACGACCGCGAGAACTTCGCGGTCCTTCTCCGCCCATGCGGATACGAGCTCGTGAATGAGCGGGCCATGCACGTGACGAGGCGTCGCTTCCGAAGCGCCTGCGGCGCCCCGTAGCGGCAAACAGCCGATGCGCGCGTTGGGATCGGCGACGATTGCATCGAGCAGGGCCTCGAACTGTTCAGCGAGACCGACTATCGTCGCATGGTTGAACAAAGCGCGATGATATTGGAATGCGCAGGCGAGGCTGCTCTCGGTGCGCGCCGCAACCAATTTCAGGTCGAATCGCTCGATATGCGTTGCGACGGCAAGACCTGAAATCGTCAGATCGTCCCAGGTCACCGTCTCGCTGTCGCCGCAAAGCGGCAATTGCGCATAGGCGCGATCGGCTCCCGATTGGGCCTGCTGCAAGGCGAACCAGGTTTGAAACACCGGCCATTGGCCCGCACGGCGCTCCGGCTGCAGACGCTCGACCAATTGAGAAAATGGAAACTCTTGATGAGTCAGAGCCTCCGAGACGACGGTCTGCACCTCGCGAAGATAGTCGACGAAGCGCATTCGCGGCGCGACGCGGGAACGCAGCGCCAGAGGATTGACAAAATTGCCGATGACACGGGAGAATTGAGCGCGGTGGCGGCCGCTGCTCGCGGTTCCGACGATGATGTCCGACTGATTCGTATAACGATAGAGAAGCACCTTGTACGCCGCGAGGAGCAGCGCGAACAAAGTCGTTCCATTCGCCTGGGCGAGTTTGTCGAGCTTCTGGGTCAGTCCGGCGTCGAGGTGCGAATGAACGCTCGCGCCGAGATAGTCCGCCTCGACCGGCCGAGGATGATCCAGTGGCAACGCCAGAATCGGCAGCTCGTCGCCGAGGCGACCGCGCCAATAGGCCCAATCGGCGTCTGCGACGGGGCTCTGCAGATACGTCTTCTGGCTCGAGACGAACGCGTGATAATCGGCGGCCCGCGGCGGCGCGACGAGCGATCCTGTTCCGCTCCGCCGCGCCGCATAGGCCTCGCGCAACTCCTCGAGCAGCAGGATCAACGACCAGAGATCGATGGAAATATGATGCGCGCACAACAGCAGGATGGAGCCTTCGCTTCGGCGGTAGAGAGTCGCCCTCGGCGCGACGCCGAGCTGCAGCGCGAAAGGCTCGAAGATTCGGGCCGTGATATCGTCGTGGAGCTGCGTCTCCGCCCAATCCAATGCCTCCACGAAGTGGAAATTGTCTTCGACCTCCGCAAGCTCCAATACGGATCGGACAATCTGTTCTCCGTCCATCCGATAGGCGCTCCGCAGCATTGCATGCCGCTCGAGAATATCCCGGAAGGCCAACCGCAGCTTCTCTCTGTCGACCTCGCCGGACATGCGGACCGTCAGATGGAGGTTGTAGGCGACGCTCGAAGGATCGAGCTGATGCACCGCCCATATCGCGCGCTCTGTTTCGGATAGCCCGCGCTCCTGCGCATGTGCTGCATCGGCCTGGGCGGGAGTCAAATCCGCGATCGCCTCCGCTGCTTCCGCAAAACTGACGTCCGAGAACAGCAGCGACAATGGAACATCCGCGTCCACAAGCGATGCGACTGCGTGCGCGAGCTCGACGAGCCGCAAGGAATCGAGCCCGCTTCGTCGCAGGGAAATGTCGCCGCTGAGAGCGCCTTCGGAGACATTCAGCAGCTTCGCCGCGGTAGACGTCAGAAAGCGGGTGATCAATGCCGCTTTTTGCGTCTTGGGCAGAAGCGCGACCGCATCGCGTAGCAGCGCATCCTTTCCTCGATCCGAAGCCTCCAGCTCCTTCGAATTCGAGTCGGCGTCTTCGCTCTTCTCGCGTGCGATAATTTGCAGCGCGTTCTCGAGATAGAGCCGACGACATTCGCCGCGCCGAATTTTGCCGCTCGACGTCTTTGGAATGGATCCCGACTTGACCAGAACGATCTCGACAGGCGAGACCTCGCATTCGCTCGCAAGACGATCGCGAGCAGATCGAAGCAATGCTCGCGCGCAATTGTCATCCCGCAGCGCGTTCAAAATCGACCGACGCGGTTCGAGCGCCATCACAAAGCCTTCTTGCTCTCTGATCGTCACCGAAAATGCCGCAGCGCAGCCGGGACGGATCTCGTCCATTTCCTCGGCCACATATTCGAAATCTTGCGGGTAGAAATTGCGCCCTCCGATGATGACGAGATCCTTCAAGCGACCTGTGACATAGAGCGCGTCATCCTCGAGGAAGCCGAGGTCGCCGGTGCGCAGAAAAACATGCGCGCCCTCGCCGGCGATCCGTGCTCGAAAGGCCTGTTCCGTCGCGCCATCCCGGCGCCAATAGCCTGATGCGACGCTCGGTCCTCTGACCCAAATCTCTCCGACTTCGCCATCCACTCGTCGGCGCATCGTCTGCGGATCGACGATGGCCACCTCATGTCCCTGCCAGGCGCGTCCGCATCCGACGATGGATGCGTCGACGCCCGTCCGCAGATCCAGGCCTTCTCCCTTGTCGCGCTCGCCGCGCGCCGCGTGTCGCATCGAGAGGGCTTCGCCGAAGCACGGCGCCGTCACCACCAATGTCGCCTCGGCGAGGCCATAGCACGGAAAAAAGCTCTCCCGGCGAAAGCCGCATTCGGAAAAGGCCGCTGCAAAGCGGTCGAGCGTCGCCGCGCGGACCGGCTCTGCGCCGCTGAATGCGATCGCCCATGACGCGAGATCGAGAGTCGCCTTTTCCTCGCGCGTGATCTTGCGAACGCAGAGGTCGAATGCGAAATTGGGTCCGCCGCTCGTGTGCGCGCGATAGAGTGAGATCGCCTGCAACCAGCGGACCGGCTTTTCGAGAAACGCCATCGGCGACATCAAGATCGCCGTGGCGCCGACATAGAGTGGCTGCAGAATGTTTCCGATGAGCCCCATATCGTGATAGAGCGGGAGCCATCCGACGAGTGTCGATCGCCGGTCGTGACCGAATCTCTCCTTGATGAGCGACTGATTGGCGATGAGGTTTCGGTGGCTGACCATCACCCCACGCGGAGAGCTCGTCGAGCCCGAGGTATATTGCAGAAAGGCGACTTGGTCCGGCTCGACCGCGATCGGACGCCACTCTCCCTCGCATGGTCCGACGCAGTCCGATAAAGTCCAGCGACAACCGCTCGCTCCGAGCTTCTCCTCCGCTTCGGCGCCGATCCGCTCGCGAAGCGGCGCGATCGTCATCACCGTCGCCGGCGCCGCGTCGACGAAGATCGACTGCAGCCGCTCGAGATGACGCCCCGACGGCGGATAGGCGGGAACGCCGATCACGCCGGCATAGAGACAACCGAAAAACGCCTGGATGTAATCGAGGCCCGGCGGATAGAGCAGCAAGGCGCGCTGCCCCTCGAGTCCCTCCGATTGAAGCTGCGCCGCAATCGCTTTTGCGCGACGATCGAGCTGCAAAAATGTGAGGCGCGCCGTCTCCCTCTCGCCATCTTCGAGAAAGATATAGGCCGTATCGTCTGGTTGCGACGCCGCGCGCAAACGGAGTAGCGTGACGAGGTCCGTCGATGCCTCGCACGATCTTTCATCGGCCTCAGCAAGCAGCGTCATCGAGGTCATGATCGTCTTTTCTCCAGGCTCTTCGAACCGGCTAAAATCGACGCTGCGCGGGTCGCTCCGTCACGCGCCAGGATGGCCAGACGTCGACAATTGGCCTGACGTCGACAAGGATCGCGCGATCGCGTCGAGGATCTCGCGGAGCATCGAGAAGGGCTTCGAAATTGCAAGGGCCGCGCGGGGTATTCTCACTTCCCGCGCGATTCCGCTTCGGCCATCTGCTTGCGCAAGGAGAGTGGACGCATATCGGTCCAGACCTCATTGATATGAGCGAGGCACTCGGCTTTCGGACCCGTCTTGCCCACAGTGCGCCACCCGTTCGGTATCTCTTTATAATCAGGCCAGATCGAATATTGCTCTTCGTCGTTGACGACGACGACGTACACGGCATTTTCATCCTCTTCCCACGCCATGATCAAACCTCCCTCTAATGATAAGATATCTGGCCGTTCCGGATCGACGACATGGCGATCCGCGAAGCGCCGCGACGTGATGAACGCAGCGCCAAAGGCTCGCGCCTACATGGTCAGTGACGCGCGAGGGCCCCGAAACATGCCAGGCGATGCTCGGCGTGCCGAAAAAACAGAGGATGTCCTCGCGCCATCGGAAAGATCCGACACGGAGTCGAAAGAGCGGGCGAACGCCCGGGATGCGCTCCAGCCTGCCGATAGGTCCGCGACGGCCCCGGTCGAACAGGATGACCGAGGGGCCATTCGCCCATTTGCGACGAGAGCCGCTCGTCGCCGCAGCAGCTTCGGGATTCGTGAGCCTTCGCTGTTGCGTTCGCGTCACACGGCGTCGAACGCCCACGAGCGAAGATCAGGCGTTCGCTGCGGATCGACGAAATTTATTCAAGAAGAGATAGACCACAGGCGTCGTGTAGAGGGTCAACACCTGACTGACGATCAGCCCGCCAATGACGGACACGCCGAGCGGCTGCCGCAGCTCCGCCCCGTAGCCGCCGCCGAACGCCAAGGGAAGCGCGCCGAAGAGAGCGGCCAAGGTCGTCATCATGATCGGTCGAAATCTCGACAGGCATGCTCGCCGCACGGCGTCCTCCGCGGAAAGGCCGGACGTCCGCTCCAGGTGGAGCGACACATCGACGATCATGATCGCATTTTTCATGACGATTCCGATCAGAAGAATCATGCCCATCAGCGCGATCAATGTGAGCTCGACCTTCAGCGCGTGCAGCGCGATCAGAACGCCGACGCCGGCCGACGGAATCGTCGACAGAATGGTCAATGGATGAATGTAGCTCTCGTAGAGTATCCCCAATACGATATATATGGTCGCGATCGCCGCGAGAACGAGGATCGCTTCCTTCATGGCGATCTTTTCGAACATCGCCGCGGCTCCCGAAAATCCGGTATGGATCGAAGCCGGCACATGGATCTCGCGCGCCTTCCTCTCTATCGCCGCCGTCGCCTCGCCCAATGACACCTTCGGCGGAAGTCCGAAGGAAATCGTCGCCGCAATGAAGTGATCCTTGTGCGTGACCGCGAGCGGCGCGACACTCTTCGACACGCGCGTGAATGCGGACAATGGGATCATCGGCGCGGCGATAGAGCTGACCGCCGGAGCAGTCGATGTCGAGCCCCGGCCTTTCCCGGCGAAGGAATTGATAGCGACGTTGCGGGCGATGTCATTCACGATTCGCGCGCCCGCGGTCTGATCGCCGACAGCCGAAATGGTCGTGAGCGGAGCATTGGTGGAACTGACGCCGCTCATCGGGCCGCCGGAGAGGCCGACGAAAGCGTCGTCGAGCGCGATCGGCCGCCGCGCATATTCGGGAGCCGCGCCGAGCTGGACATGCCGCTGGTTCCGCTCGCCATAGACGGTCGACACTTGGCGGCCGCCATATGCGTCATAGAGGGCGTTGTCCAGGAGAGTTGCGGAGAACCCGAGACGATAGGCGGTGTCACGATCGATATCGATATCCAGAACCGCGCCGCCTTCTTGCTGATCCGAGATCGGATTGAACACCTCCGGCGCGTCGAGGAGAGCAGTCGTCAATCGCCGGCTCCACAAGCGCAGCTCCTCGATATCGTCTCCTTGCAGAGTATATTGATATTGACCGCCGTCGGATTTTCCGGTTGCGACGAGATCATGCTGCGGCGTCAGAGTGAGCGATACGCCGGTCGCCAGATTCAATGCGTTGGTGAGCCGAAAATTGACTTCGTCGATCGATTCGGCTCGCGCC
Source organism: Methylosinus sp. Sm6 (assembly GCF_019802345.1). Lineage (GTDB taxonomy): Bacteria > Pseudomonadota > Alphaproteobacteria > Rhizobiales > Beijerinckiaceae > Methylosinus. The sequence goes on from NZ_JAINDZ010000043.1 coordinate 16,340, forward strand.
TCGTGCTCCTTGAGATCCACATAGATTTGGGCGACATTGGCGGCCTGCCCCGCTTCTATGGCTCCGACGACGGTGTCGACTGCGGGATCGGCCTTCAACAGCGCGCAGATTTCCGCGAGCTTCGCCGATAGCGACTCGAACGACGCATTGCGGTCGGCGTGCAGAAAGCCGAACAGGCGCCCGACATCCTGCTGCGGAAAGAGGCCTTTCGGCACGAGTATCATCAAGAGGACGTTGAGAGCGATCGTCGCGCCCAAGACGCTCAGCGTCAGGCGTCGCCTGAGAAGCACGGCGTCGAGGGTTCGCCCATATCGAGAAACGATGCGGCCGAACGCCTCGTCGATTCGGCGTCCGAAGCGGGCGGACCTTCGCAATCGATGCTCTTTGAAGATCGCGGCGCACAGCATGGGAACCGTCGTCAGGGAAACGAGCAGCGACAGAAGAATGCAGACCGAGAGAGTGACGACGAACTCCGCTAGAAATTTGAATAGGATTCCCCCGATGAGCAGAAAAGGCATGAAGATCGCGACCAGCGCAATGCTCATGACGACGACGGTGAAGAGCACTTCCTCGACGCCCTCGATCACGGCGCGTCGCTTCGGCGCGCCATTTTCGATGTGACGCAGGATGTTCTCGATGACGATGATCGCATCGTCGACGACCAATCCGCTCGCGACCGTCAAGGCCATGAGCGACAGAATATTGACGCTATAGCCGAGCACATGCATCGCTCCGAAGGAGCCGACGAGCGACACCGGAACGGCGACCGCCGGGACAAAGGTCGTTCGAGCGCTGCCCAGAAAAATGAAGATCGCCAGCATCACGAGAGCGGCCGATAAAAGCGTCGCATGGGTGAGCGCTCGGAGCGAGGAGCGAATCGATAGCGATCGATCCGACACGATAGCAATATCGACTCCCTCGGGAAGAAACCGCTTCAATTCGTCGAGTCGCTGCTTGATCCGGTCGACGGTTTCGATGACATTGGATCCGGCGGCGCGAGATATTTTGATGACGATCGATCTTTGATCGTTGGTGATGGCCAGATTGCGGGGATTTTCCATTCCTTCCGTCACCCGCGCGACGTCCGACAGCCGAACCGGAAGGCCATTGCGATAGGCGATGATCAGATCACGATAGTCTTCCGCCGTTCGCGCCTCGTCATTGGCGTATATTTGAAAGCTGCGCAGTCCCGACTCGACCATTCCTTTCGGGCTGTTCGCGTTGGCGGCGACGATCGCCGCTCGCACTTCCTCCAGGGCGATCGCATATTTCGACAGCAACGCCACATCGGCTTCGACGCGCACGGCGACAGGCGAGCCGCCGAGGACGAACACCCTCCCCACTCCGCGAACGGAGGCGAGCTTCTCCTGCAGCTCTCCGGTCGCGATTTCATAGAGGCGTTCCAGGCCCAATGTGGAGGAGGTCAGCGACACGTGCAGAAGTGGCGCGTCCGCCAAATTCACTTTGCCATAAGTGGGATTCATCGGGAGATTGGCGGGCAGATCGCCGCGCGCTGCGTTGATCGCCGCCTGCACGTCCCGCGCCGCTCCGTCGACGCTGCGTTCGAGTCCGAACAGCAGGTGAATGAGCGTCGTGCCCGACGAGCTTTGCGATCCCATTTCGAAGACGTCGGCGATGGCGCTCAAGCGTCGCTCGAGAGGGGCGGCGACGGTGGCGGCCATCGTTTCCGAATTTGCGCCGGGCAGAGCCGCAGTGACGAAGATCGCGGGAAGGTCGATTTCCGGCAGCGAGGCGGACGGCAGTCGCGTCAATGCGGCGAGCCCGGAGAAAACGATCGCGAGAGTCAGCAGGGTCGTGGCGACGCGCCGCTCGATGAAAACTTTCGGGAAGCTCATTTCGCCGTCTCGAGCGAGAACGGGCTCTCATCGCCGAACGAGGTCGTCTGTCGGCGCGTGGCGAAGCGCTCGAAAGCGAGATAGACGACCGGCGTGGTGAACAGGGTCAGGATTTGGCTGACGATCAGCCCTCCTATGATGGTCGCGCCGAGCGGCTGGCGCAATTCCGCGCCGACGCCGGCTCCGAACAACAGCGGCAGCGCCGCGAACAGCGCCACGAAAGTCGTCATCAAGATCGGCCGTAGGCGTAACAGGCATGCGCGATGAATCGCGGCTGCCGGCGCGAGGCCGTCTCTGCGCTGCGCAGACAGCGCGAAATCGATCATCATTATGGCGTTTTTCTTGACGATCCCAATGAGCAGAACCAGGCCGATGACGCCGATGACGTCCAATTCTTCGCCGGAGAGCAGCATGGCGAGCAGCGCGCCCACTCCGGCCGCCGGAAGCGTCGAAATGATCGTCACGGGATGAATGAAGCTCTCATAGAGAATGCCGAGCACGACATAGATGCAGACCAGCGCGCCGAGGATCAGCTCGAGCTCGCTTCCGAGCGATGTTTCGAATGCGAGGGCGGCGCCCTGAAGATGCGTGCGGACGCCGGCCGGCAAGGCGATGTCGCCCTCGATTCGACGCGCTTCCTTCACCGCCTCCCCCAGCGACACGCCGGGCGAGAGGTCGAACGAGATTTCGGCCGCGGGAAAGGACCCGAACCGCTGGATTTGCAGCGGGGCCGGCTTCACCTCGAGTCGGGCGATCGCGGAGAGAGGCGCCTGCCCATTGGCGGATGTCGCGGAGGGCAGATAGAGTCTTTCCAATTCGTCGAGTGTCGGCGAGGCCGAGGAGAGAATGACGCGACGTTGATCGGATTGCCCGAAAATCGTCGAGATGATTCTTTGTCCAAAGGCGTCGTAGAGCGCGCTGTCGACCGTCGCGATCGAAATGCCGAAGCGCGCCGCCGTGTCACGATCGATGTTTAGGGAGGCGGCGAGCCCCTCGGCTTCGAAGACGCTGCCGACGTCCTGGAATTGCGGCCTGTCGCGCAGCCGTTGCAGCAATTCCGGAATCGCTCCGGCGAGCGCCTTGGAATCGGCGGAAGCCAGGACCAGCCGATAGGCCGATGGCGCGATGCGGGCGTCGATCGCGAGATCTTGCACTGGACGCAGATAGAGCTTGATCCCCGGCGCCGTTTCCGCGAGACGTCCGAGCCGACGCTTCACCTCCGAGATGTCGGAGCGACGCTGTCCATGCGGCTTCAGATCGATGATGAAGCGTCCGCTGTTTCTGGACATATTGGTTCCGTCGACGCCGACGAAGGACGACAGGCCGGCGACGTCTTCGTCGGCGAGAAGCGCTCGCGCGAGAGCTTGCTGGCGCTCTTTCATCGCAGCGAATGATATTTCGCCCGGCGCAATGGTGACCCCATAGAGGACGCCGGTGTCCTGCAGCGGGAGGAATCCTTTCGGAACGACGGCATAGAGCGCCAAAGTGAGCGTCAATGTCGCGCAGGTCGCGGCGAGCACGACGCCCTTGTGGCGTAGCGTCCGGGCCAAAAGGCGACTGTACCAACGAATGGCGGCGGCGGAGACGGCCGTCGCGAAGCCGGCGCCGGCGGTTCGCTTCGGCTCCGGCGCGCGCAGCAGTCTCGCGCAGAGCATCGGCGTCAGCGTCAGCGACACCACGGCGGAGACGAGAATGGTCCCCGCCAGAGTGAGGGCGAACTCGCGGAACAGACGGCCGATGAGATCGCCCATGAACAGGAGCGGGATGAGGACGGCGAGCAGTGAAACCGTCAGCGAGACGATGGTGAAGCCGATCTGTCGCGAGCCGACCAGCGCTGCGTGAAGCGGCGATTTTCCGTCTTCGACATGACGTGAGATATTTTCGATCATCACGATCGAATCGTCGACGACGAAGCCGGTCGCTATGGTGAGGGCGAGAAGGGTCAGATTATTGACGCTCAGCCCGAGAAAATACATGAAGGCGAGCGCGCCGACGAGAGAGAGCGGCGCCGAGAGCGCGGGAATGAAGGTGGCGCGCGCATCGTTCAGGAAGAGGAAGATCGCCACCACCACCAGCGCCAGCGCAAACAGAAGATCGAGCGCGACGTCATGGATGGAGGCGCGGATCGTCGTCGTGCGGTCGGTCAGGACCTTCAGCTCGACTCCCCGCGGCAACGACGCCTCGAGCGCCGGCAGCGCCGCTTTGATCGAATCGACGACCGCTATGACATTGGCGCCGGGCTGCCGGCGAATGTCCAGGATGATCGCCGGCGTCAGATCGGACCAGGCCGCTAGATAGTCGTCCTCGGCGCCTTCGACGACCTCGGCCACATCCGAGAGGCGAACGGCGGCGCCGTTGCGATAGGCGATGATGATGGAGCGGTAGCCGTCGAGGCTCTTCAGCTGGTCATTGGCGTTGATCGTGAAAGCGAGCTTCTCTCCGTCGAAGCCCCCTTTCGGCATGTTGGCGTTCGCATTGGCGATCGTCGTGCGCAGATCATCGAGGCTGAGCCCATAAGCGGAAGCGGCGCTCGCATCGACGCGGATGCGCACGGCAGGGCGCTGCCCGCCCGCGACGCCGACCAATCCCACTCCTGCGAATTGCGAGAGTTTTTGCGCGAGGCGCGAATCGACGATTTCGCGGAGCTGGCGGAGCGACAGAGTGTCGGAGGTGGCGGCGATCGTGAGGATCGGGGCGTCCGCCGGATTGATCTTGGCGTAGGTCGGCGGCGACGGCAGGTCGTTCGGCAGCAGACTCTGGGCGACATTGATCGCGGCCTGGACCTCCTGCTCGGCGACGTCGAGCGGCACGGCGAGAGAGAATTGCAGCGCGATGACCGATGCGCCGGTGGAGCTCGTCGAGTTCATCTGATCGAGGCCCGCCATTTGGCCGAGCTGGCGCTCGAGCGGCGCCGTGACGGCGCTGGCCATGACTTCCGGACTGGCCCCGGGATAGAAGGTCTTCACCTCTATGGTCGGATAGTCCACAGCCGGCAGCGCGGCGATCGGCAAAAAGGCCAGGCCGACCAGGCCCGCCAGCAGGAAGGCGATCATCGTCAACGTCGTCGCGACGGGGCGATGGATGAAGAGCGCGGAAGGATTCACTTTGCTTCCGCTCTCACTTTCACGCCGTCGCGAAGCCGGTCGGCGCCGGCGACGACAGCGAGATCTCCGGCCGTCAGCCCCGACGTGACCGATACATTGTCGCCATCGGCGGGGCCGAGCTCGAGTCGGGTCGCCTTCGCGGTGCTCTCGCTCGACACCACAAAGGCGAAGGGCCCTTTCGGCCCATATTGGACGGCCGCCGCCGGAACCACGACGGCGTCGCGGATCGTGCTCACGAGCAGGCGAACCTTCACGAACTGATTGGGGAAGAGCGACAGGTCGCGATTGTCGAAAGTGGCTTTGAATTTGACCGTCCCCGTGGTCGGGTCCACCTGATTGTCGATCGCCGACAGATCGCCCTCGGCGAGCAGCCTCGTCCCCGATCGATCGAAAGCCGACGCGGACAAGCGTCGTCCTTCGGTCAACTGCGGCGTCACTTTCGGCAGATGATCTTCGGCGATCGGAAACACCACCGTGATCGGTTGCAATTGAGTCAGCACCACGAGGCCGTTCGAATCCGACGGCTGAACGTAATTTCCGAGGTCGACGAGCCTCAGCCCGATGCGTCCGGAGATCGGCGCCCTTATGGAGCAATATTCGAGATTGAGCCGCGCATTCTGGACCTGCGCCTCGTCGACCTTGACCGCGCCGAGATATTGGTGAACCAGCGAGTCTTGGGTGTCGCGCTGCTGCTTGGAGATGAAGTTCTCCTTGCCGAGGCGACTGTAGCGCTCGAGATCGAGCTGCGCGTTTTTCAGCAGAGCCTGATCGCGCATCAACTGCCCCTCGGCCTGCTCCAGAGCATAACGGTAGGGCCGCGGATCGATCTCGATCAGCAGGTCCCCCTCCTTCACCGACTGGCCTTCGTCGAAAGCGACTTTCACGACACGGCCCGACACCTGCGTCTTGACCGAGACGGTGGTGATCGGTGTGACGGTCCCGAGGCCGAACAGCCGAATCGGAAGATCGGCCTTGTCCGCTCGCGCGACCACGACCGGCACAGGCGGAGGCGGCGCAGGCGGCGCCTCGACAGAAGCCATGGTCAGCCTCGCGACGACCCCGGCGAGCAAGAGAAAGCCGACCAAAGCCAGCGCTGCGGCGCGACGTCCGCCGCGGGGCATTCGCAGCCGCGAGGGCGACAGGCTCTCGCGGACATGCCCCTCCACCACGCTTTTCGTTTCGAATTCAGGATCGAAGCTGACGGTCACTCGGACGGACCTCGCAAGCTGACATCCGCGGCTTCGGGCCTCCGAATCGAGCTGGAGGGACGCCGCTCCCGTCACGCATGCGACGATCGGCGACGGCGCGACATAAAAGAGGCTATCACCGCTCGATTACCTCTGAATTTCCTCACTCGGAGGCGAAGCCTTTCATCCTTCGCCTCCTGATGAACCGAGCGAAACTTTCACGTTCGACCGTGGTCGAGCCCTGTCCCAGCGAGTTGAAGCACCCGATGAACTATATCTCGATCATCTTCGCCGGTCGTGATTTGGCCATCAATGAGCAGCAGCCCGAGACCATGCACGAGCGCCCAGAGAAATAGTCCGGCAATCGGCAGTTCCGCATCAGACAAGCGATTCTCCAGGTTGGATTTCATGATCTCGTAAGAGCGCTTCCGAAGTTCGCGCACAGCGTGACTGTACTGCGAAACTGCCGGAAAGCCCTCGCCAAACATCAATCGGTAGAGCGCCGGATTCGCGCGCACGAACGCAACGTAGGCTTCGCCGTATGGAGCCAAGGCGCCTGTCTCGTCGCGCGGTCCGGCCGTCAGGCATTCGGCCATTTCCCTTGCGCCGTGCTCCGCCAATCCGAGCGCGATCGCGTCGCGACTCGGAAAGTGATGGTAGGCGGAAGGCGCGGAGACGCCGACCCTTCGAGATATTTCCCGCAGGCCCAAGAAGGATGGACCGCGTTCTTCGAGAACGTCTCGCGCTGCTTTGAGAAGCGCGTTGCGCAGATCGCCATGGTGGTAGCTCTTGCGGGATTTGTTTGGCCGAGTCGGCATGACGACGCTCCTGGATCGCTTAATCTTTACAGCGTTAGGATTGTGCCCTATAGGACGCTTGCTCTCAATCCCGCATAAGCGACTTCAAGGAAGAATTTGCATGCAGAATGGACAGCCCAGCCGTACCGCGCTGGGCGCGGCAATTCAACGAGCCGCGCATCAGACTTTGGATAGCGCCAATATCTTCGAGGATGCTTTTGCCCGCGTTCTACTTGGTCGGGAGGCCGACGCCCTTATCGAGGCCGCTTCGGCTGATCCAGCGCAACGGCAAATGAGAACATTCATGGCAGCTCGTAGCCGTTTTGCTGAAGACTGTCTGAATGCTGCTGTTTCGCGTGGCGTCCGACAGCTCGCAATTCTGGGTGCGGGGCTCGATACATTTTCGCTGCGCAATCCGCATGCGACACAAGGGCTGCGCGTGTTCGAAGTCGATCATCCGGCGACGCAAGCTTGGAAACGCGGACGCATCGCCGAGGCGGGTCTTACGCCGCCTGCGTCACTGACATTCGCGCCAGTCGACTTCGAGCGTCAGAGCCTTGCCGAAGCGCTCGGTGCCGCTGGATTTCAGCCGACCCAGCCTGCATTCTTCCACTGGCTCGGGGTCGTGCCATATCTGCCGCGTGACGCCATCTCGGCGATACTTCGATTTGTGGCGAGCGTGCCGAGGACGGAGGTCGTGTTCGATTACTCCGAGCCTCTAGAAAATTATCCCCCGGAGCGTCGCGGACACGTGGCTGCCGTAGCTGCACGCGCGGCTGCGCTCGGAGAACCTTGGCTGAGCTATTTCGACCCGTCGGAGTTGTCGCGGGACTTGCATGAGCGAGGCTTTCAGCAACAGGAGGACCTTGGTCTCGCAGACATCGCTGTTCGCTACCTTGGCGCTCCGAAGCGTGACGCGACAGGCGAGGCCGGTCCGCATGTCATTCACGCGCGACGAATCGACTGATCGTCCGACACGTTGCTGACTTTGTTAACGCTGGTCGCGACTTCAAGGGCGCAACGGCAGGTTTTGGAGCGCCCGGTTTGTATCGAACTGGCGCACCCGGCACGATTCGAACGTGCGGCCTCCACCTTCGGAGGGTGGCGCTCTATCCAGCTGAGCTACGGGTGCAGTCAGGCGACTGCTCTTCCACTACCTCGAGCGCGCGTCATTCGCAATCGCCACGTCGGCGCAGAGTCGGCGCAGGCTGTCAGAGCCGCTTCACCACCAGGACCGCGTTGATGCCGCCGAAGGCGAAGGAATTCGACATCGCCGCGCGGATTTGCGTGCGGCGCGCCTCGTGCGGCACGGCGTCGATCGGGCATTTGGGGTCCGGCGCCTTGAAATTGATCGTGGGCGGCGCCGTCTGATCGCGCATGGCGCAAATCGTCGAGACGAGCTCCAGAGCGCCGCTCGCGCCGAGCGCATGGCCGTGGATGGGCTTCGTCGAGGAGACGGGCAGGCCGCGGCCGCGCTCGCCGAACACGCGCAGGATCGCCTCCGATTCGGTGATGTCGTTGGCGTAGGTGCCCGTGCCATGGGCGTTGAGATAATCGATGCCGCCGGGCTCGAGCCCGGCGTCGGCCAGCGCCTGCGCCATGGCGGCGGAGGGGCCCTCGACATTGGGCCGCAGCGCGTCGAAGGCGTCGCTGGTCGTCCCATAGCCCGCCAGCTCGCACAGCGGCGCATGGCCCCGCGCCTCGGCCGCCGCGAGCGTCTCCAGCACGAACACGGCCGCGCCCTCGCCGAGCGTCATGCCGTTGCGGCCGATCGAGAAAGGCCGGCAGAGGTCCGGCGTCAGCACGCGCAGCACTTCCCAGGAGCGCATCGAGCCGTTGATCACGGCGGCCTCGGCGCCGCCGACAATGGCGCGATCCGCCGCGCCGGAGCGTATCAGCTGCAGGCCGACGCCGATCGCCTGCGTCGCCGAGGAGCAGGCGCTGGCGATGGTGAAGGTCGGGCCGTTGCAGGAAAAGCGCATGCCGAGCATGGTCGGCGCGGCGGAGGGGATCAGCCGCGGCACGCACAGCGGATCGGCGCGTTCGTTCAGCGCATAGGCCTTGTACGCCTCGTCGTCGATCGTCTTGGAGCCGCCGATGCCGCTGCCGATGACGACCGCCGTACGCGGCCCGGCGATGTCCTTGCGCGCGAAGCCGGCCTGCGCCATGGCTTCGTCGGCCGCAGTCACCGCATATTGGGTGAACGGGTCGCAGAAGGGCAGGATCTCCGGCTCGAGATGAGCGGCGGGGTCGAAGTCCGGAACCTGGGCGGCGATCTTGATGCGGCCGCCATAGGGGCGCTCGAGCCGCAGCGGGCGAACCTGGCTGCGCCCCTCGCGCGCGGCGGCCCATAAAGTCTCTGCGCCGAGCCCGGCGGCGGAAACCGCGCCCATTCCAGAAATCACCACGCGCCGTTCGTTCGTCACCGCCATTGCTGCGCTCTCGTTCGCCCGAGCCTTGGGCCGACCGGCCGGCCGAGCCGACGTCACACCGTTTTGACCGCCTCTCGCGCCTCATGCAAGCTCACGGCCGCTTTTTTCCCGGAGAGGAGCGTGGCCAACGGCCGCACGAGCCGAAAAATCAGGATGCAAGTCCGTGGCCTACCCGACAAGCCGCGAGCGGCGGCGCGCCTCGGGCGCCGCTCGCCCGGGCGCTCGCCGCGGATGACGGCGCGGCGCGGCCGTGCTAAGCGCCCGCAATGCTCGAAGGACTTCCGCCCAATAACGCCAGCCACGGCCTGCGCCTCGTCGCCGACGAGACGTGCGCCCGCGTCGTCGCCGACCTCGTCGTCGAGACCTTCGATCCGGCCGAGACCGCCGCCGCCGCCTTCGAGGAGCCGGGCGGCGGCGCCTGGGCGGTCGAGGTCTTTTTCGCCGCCGCGCCCGACGAAGCGGCCGTGCGCGCACTGATCGCATCTGCAGCGGGCGCCGAGTCGGCCGCCGCGGCGCAATTCTTCGAGATTTCGCAACAGGACTGGGTCGGCGCCTCGCTCGCCGGGCTGAAGCCGGTGCGCGCCGGGCGCTTTCTCGTGCATGGCGCGCACGACCGCGCCGCCGTCGCCGCCAATGATATCGGCCTCGAGATCGAGGCGGCGCTCGCCTTCGGCACCGGCCATCACGGCACCACGCTCGGCTGCCTGCGCGCCCTCGTCGACATCTGCGAGCGCCGCCGTCCGCGCCGCGTCCTCGATGTCGGAACCGGCACCGGCGTGCTGGCCATCGCCGCCGCGCGCCTGCTGCGCGCGCCCATCGCCTGCGGCGACGCCGATCCGGTCGCCGTCGCCGTGGCGCGCGAGAACGCCCGCGCCAATGGCGTCGGCGCGCTGGCGCGTCCGGTCGTCGCCCTCGGCGTGCGCCACCAGAGCCTCTCGCCCGCGCGCTATGATCTGATCCTCGCCAATATTCTGGCGAAGCCCTTGCGCCTGCTCGCCCCTTCGCTCGCCGCCGTCGCGGCTCGCGAGGCGGAGCTGGTCCTCTCCGGCCTTCTCGCGCGCGACGTCGCCGGCGTTCTCGCCGCCTATCGAGCGCAGGGTTTTTCGCTCGCGCGGCGGCGCGACATCGACGGCTGGGCGACGCTCGTCCTGCGCCGCGGCGGCGAAGCGGCTCGCCCGGCGCGAGCGTAACAGCGAATTAACCACCCCTCGCCATAGTGCCCCTACGCAGCGGAAGCTTCGCGCCTCATCGCGGAGCCGACGCACCGGCGTCAGCGCTTTTTCAGGGCCGACATGGACGAGATCATCGAAACGGTCGTCATCGGCGCCGGGCCCGCCGGGCTCACGGCCGCCTATACTCTGGCCAAGCACGGCCGCGACGTTCTCGTCCTCGAGCAGGACGAGACCTATGTCGGCGGCATCAGCCGCACGGCGAGCTACAAGGGCTTCCTGTTCGACATCGGCGGCCATCGCTTCTTTTCCAAATCGAAGGAGATCGTCGATCTCTGGAACGAGCTGCTGCCGGATGATTTCCTCGATCGGCCGCGCCTCTCGCGCATCTATTATCGCGACAAATTCTACGCCTATCCGCTGAAGGCGTTCGAGGCGCTGAAGAATCTCGGCCTTCTCGAGAGCGCGCTCTGCGTCGCTTCCTACGCCTATGCGAAAGCCTTTCCGGTGAAGGAGGCGCGCTCCTTCCATCAATGGGTGCGCAATCAGTTCGGCGAGCGCCTGTTCGGCATTTTCTTCAAGACCTACACCGAGAAGGTGTGGGGCATGAGCTGCGATGAGATCTCCGCCGATTGGGCCGCCCAGCGCATCAAGGGATTGAGCCTCGGCGCCGCCGTCCTCGACGGGCTGAAGCGCTCGTTCCGCCGCGGCAGGCGCGTCGCCTCCAGCGGAACGGCGAAGACGCTGATCGAATCCTTCCGCTATCCGCGCCGCGGGCCGGGCATGATGTGGGAGGCGGCCGCGCGCAAGATGCAGGCGCTCGGCGGGCGCTTGGCGATGGGCCGCAAGGTCGAAGAGCTCGCCTATGACGAGCGCGCGCGCCTCTGGACGGTCTCGGTCGTCTGCGCCGACGGGAGCAAGGAGAGTTTTCGCGCGCGGCGCATTCTCTCCTCGGCGCCGCTGCGCGAGGTGATGAACGCGCTGGAGCCGAGGCCCCTCTCGCTGTTCAATGCGCGCGCGCTCTCCTATCGCGACTTCCTGACGGTCGTGCTGATCGGCCGGCCGCAGAAGGAGCTGCCGGACAATTGGGTCTATATCCATGATCCGTCGGTGAAGGTCGGCCGCGTGCAGAATTTCAAATCCTGGTCGCCGGAGATGATCGCCGACGGCGTCTCCACCTGTCTCGGCCTCGAATATTTCTGCTTCGAGGGCGACGGACTATGGAACGCGCCCGACGTCGATCTCGTCGCGCTCGCCAAGGCGGAGATCGACAAGATCGGCCTCATGAACGCCGACGATGTCTATGACGCCTGTGTCGTGCGCCAGCCCAAGGCCTATCCGGTCTATGATGAAGCCTATGCGGAGAATGTGAAGGCGATCCGCCTCGAGATCGCCACGCGCTTCCCGACGCTGCATCCGATCGGCCGCAACGGCATGCACAAATACAATAATCAGGATCATGCGATGATGACCGGCATGCTGACCGCGCTCAACATCGTCGCCGGCCGTACGATCTATGACGTCTGGGGCGTGAACGAGGACGCCGAATATGCCGAGCAGGGCGTCGCCGGAGCCGAGGCGGCGCTCGCCAGCGAGCGGCTCACGCCGAAGCGGGTCGCCTGAGTGCGCCCGCGCTTCGCGCTCGCCGCCGTTCCGCGCGTGATCGGCGATCTCGTCAAATACGGCCTCGCCAGCGTCGCGGCGCTGGCGCTGGATTATTCGCTGCTGCTGCTCTGCCATGAGGCGCTCGGGATTTCCTATCCGATCGCCGCGGCGATCGGCTTCTCCTGCGGACTCGCGCTGGTCTATCTCTCGAGCATCTGGTTCGTGTTCGAGGATCGGCGCAGCATTCGCCCCGGCCTCGAATTCACCGCCTTCGTGGCGATCGGCCTCGCCGGCCTCCTGCTCACGGAAGCGCTGATGCATGTTCTCGTCGAGCGCCTCGGTCTTTCGCCCGCGCTCGCCAAGGTTCCGACCGCCGGCTTCGTGTTCCTGTTCAATTTTGTCGCGCGTCGCGGCCTGTTGTTCTCGGGTCCAGCGCCCCGCGCCCGGGCGTCTGCGTGAGCGCCGCAAGTTTCGAGCACACGGCGCCGCGCGCGCGAAAGGCGCGCGCTTTCCCACTTTGGCCGGCGATCGCATCGGCCGTGCTCGCCGCCGCGCTGCTCGCTCTCGCGCGGGCGCGCGCGGTGTGGAGCGCGGGCGAGTTCTTCGATTCCGACGACGCCATGCGCGCCGTGCAGATGCGCGATCTCGTCGCTGGCCAGGGCTGGTTCGACATGAACGCCCATCGCGTCGATCCGCCCGCCGGCCTCGTCATGCATTGGACGCGGATCGTCGATGTTCCGCTCGCCGCGCTCGATCTCTTGTTCGGGCTGTTCCTCGCCCCCGAGGCGGCCGAGCGCGCGACGCGGCTCGTCTTTCCGCTCGCCTGCCTCGCCGCGCTGTTTGCGCTCGCGGCGTTTTTCGCGCGTGCATTGCAGAGCGAGCCTGACGGCTCGCGGCCCGGCGCCGCTCTGGACCGCGAGCCTTCAGGCGCGCTTCGAACTGTCGCCTTCGTGGCCGTCTGGCTCGTCTTCCTCTCCGCGCCGAGCCTCGGCCAGTTCGCGCCGGGGCGCATCGATCATCATGCGCCGCAGATCGTGCTGCTGATGGCGACGTTCGGCCTGTTCGTCAAAGGCCTCGATCCGGCGACGCCGCGCGCTTTGCTCGGCGCCGCCGCGACCATGGCGCTCTCCTTCGCCATCAGCCTCGAGAACCTCCCTTTTTTCGTCGCTCTGATCGCCTCGGCCGCGCTGCTGTTCGTGCAAGAAGGCGAGCGCTCGAGCGGGCGGATACTCTGCTTCGCGCTCGGGCTGTTCGTCTTCTTTCCCCTTTGCTACGCGGCGGTGATCGCGCCGTCGCGTTACGCGCTTTCGGCCTGCGACGCCCTCTCCGCCGTTCATCTCTTCGCCATGCTCGGCGGCGCGGCCGGTCTCGCGGCGCTCGCGCTGGTCTCGCCGCGCCTCGTGACGGCGAAGCGCCGCGCCTTCGGCGTCGCGCTCGCCGGCGCGGTCCCGCTGGCGTCGATTCTTCTGACGGCGCCGCAATGTCTCGGCGACCCGCTCGGCGGGCTCGATCCGCTGCTGCGCGAGCTCTGGCTCTCGCATGTGACGGAAGCGAAGCCGCTCGCCGCGGTCGCCGATGATCCGGCCGCCCTCGGCGCCACCGCGATTCCGGTCCTGCTCGGCCTCGCCGCGGCGCTCGGCTTCGCCTGGCGCGAACGCGGCGTCGCGCGCCGGCGCTGGGCGACATTGGCGGCGGCGATCGCCATCGGCTTCGCCGCTGCGCTGTGGCAAGTCCGCGTGTTCTCCTCGGTGACGCCGCTCGCCATGGTCGCGCTCGCCGGCGCCGTCGCGGCGGCGACGCGCCCTCTCGCCCATTCGGCGCTGCTGCGCGCGCTCGCGGCGAGCGTCGCCGCGCTCGCCGTCTCGCCCATGGGGCTCGCTTTGGCGCTGCATTCGAGCCATGACGCCGCGCCGCGGCCGAACGCCCGCGCCTGTCTCGAGAGCGCCGCCTTCACGCCGCTCGCCGCTCTCGCGCCGGCGCGGATCGCCGCGCCGATCGACATGGGCGCGCATCTCCTCGCCTTCACGCCTCATTCCGTCTTCGCCGCGCCCTATCACCGCGACAATCATGGCGGCCGCATCGTGCTCGACGCCTTTCTCGCGCCGCCCGAGCAGGCGGAACGGCTGCTGCGCGAGGCCGGCGCCGATCTCGTCCTGTGGTGCGGCGACGGCGAGACGGCCGCCGCGCTCCGGTCGCGCGCGGGCCTGGCGGCGGCGCTGGCGCGCGGCGAAGCGCCCGCATGGCTGATGGAAATTCCGCTGCCGGACACGCCCATCCGTGTTTTCGCCTTGCGGCCGGCGCAATAATATCGCGTCCCTCGTTCTGGCCCGCCCGCACAGGATTCCCATGCTGTCCCGCCCATTCGACCGCCGCCGGCTGCTCCTCGCCGCGTCGAGCCTCTGTCTCGGAGGCGGCGCCTTCGCCGATTCGCCTCGCGAGACGGAAGAGGATCTGCAGGTGCGCGTCGACAACAGATCGGCGCCCGAGCTCTGCGCCGAGAAGGACAATATCGAGCTCGATTTCGTTTCCCCGCGCGTGCGCGCCATGCGCGTGCAGGCCATTCATCCGTCCTATATCGGAATGATCGGCTCCGACCGCTGGGCCCCGGACTGGACGAGCTGCGATCTCTCGCATGATCCCAAATTCGCGGCCGACGCGCGTCGCCTCACCTTTTGGGAGACGCCGGAATTCTGGCTGGTCGGCTATACTTTCCCCTCCTTCTGGCGGCCGAACGACGTGCCGGTGCGCGTCGGCGACCGGATCGAGAAGGGCTTCCATCTCGTTCAGCTGTGGATGCTCTATCGCGAGCGCGCCGAGGAGATCCTCGTCTTCTATCCGCCGGACGGCTATTGGCGCGCGCGGCCCTTGCCGTTCGAGGACATGCGCTGGACGGCCTATGGCTCGTCCTTTCTCATCGGGCCCGTCGAGGTGAAGGAACGCCCGATCGTCGCCCTGAGAGAGGTTGTTTTCGATCCGCAGACGCGCAGCTTCACGCTGCGCTTCAAGCGCGGCGGCGAGGCGCGGCTGAGGCTCTCCTCGATCGATCAGGATCGCGTCGTTCTCGACGTCTCCTATAGCGAAGCTATGCCGGACAACCTGCCCTTCGCCTCGCTGCGCTCGATGTACACGACGCAGTCGATGAGCGACGCGGCGCTGGTCGCCTGGCGCGCCAAGCGCGGCAATGGCTGGCAGGAGTCGCCGGTGATCGGCTTTCCGGGCGCGCCGGCGACGGAAATCTGGGTCGGCCGGCACATGCCCTCGCGGCACAATCTCTCGGCCCCGGACATGGTGTTCGGCAAGTTCCGCGCCGCGGCGAATGGCAAGTGACGGCGCCGGCCCGGCGAGCCGCGGCCGCGCCGCCCCAGAGCCCATCGCTTCGTCGCGACGCCGCTCGCACTGACGGAACGCTCGCATGACCCGGCGCCTCATCCTGCTCGATGTCGCGCGCGGCCTCGCGGTCGCGGCGATGTTCGCCTTTCACTTCACCTGGGATCTCGGCCATTTCCGCTATATCGATCCGGCCATGCCCTATGCGCCGGCGTTCAAGCTGTTCGGCCACTCTATCGCGGCGACCTTTCTGTTCGTGGCCGGCGTCTCGCTCGCGCTTGCGCATGTCGTCTTCCGCCCGCGCGCCTATTTTCGCCGACTGGCGGCGATCACGGCGGCGGCGGCGCTGGTGACGGTCGCGACCTGGCTCGCCTTTCCTTCGGCTTTCGTTTTCTTCGGCATTCTGCACTGCATCGCCGCCGCCAGCCTGCTCGCGCTGCCGTTCCTGCTTCTGCCGGCGGCGGCGGCGCTGCTCGCCGGCGCGGCGCTCGCCGCGGCGCCGATCTTCGCGCGCGACGCCTTCTTCGACGCGCCCCTCTGGTGGTGGACGGGACTTTCGACCTTCGAGCCGCTCGCCAACGACTACCGTCCGGTCACGCCCTGGGCCGGCGTTCTCGTCCTCGGCGTCGGCGCGGCGAAGCTCGCGCGCTCCAGACTGCGCGCAGCCGACGGGGAAGCGCGGCCCGGAGCGGCGACGCGCGGCCTCGCCTTTCTCGGCCGCCACAGCCTCGCGCTCTATCTCCTGCATCAACCCTTGCTGTTCGCGGGCTTCTCGGCGCTCGCGCTCGCCCTGCCGCAAGAACATTCGGCCGGCTTCGCCGAGGCCTGCCTCGCCCGATGCGTCGCCTCCGGCGCGAGCGCGACCACCTGCCGGGCGGCCTGCGATTGCACGGCGCGCGAGATCGAGCGGCGCGACGCTCTCGCCGGGGCCGCGAGCGAGGCCGAAAGGCGCAGCCGCATCGACGCCATCGCCCGCGCCTGCGTGGCGCAGTAACGTCAGGAGGCCCGCTTCCCCGCCCTCGCCTGCGAAGAGCGGCGCCCTTGCAGTTTCGTCGAAGGCGAGCGCCTCACGGGCGCGGCGAGATATGCGACACGCGGAAGAAGGCCGAAACGAGCTTCACGAGGACGCCGACGAAGCCGGATCCGCCATAGAGAGCGCCCTTGTTGAGCTGCGCATAGACATAGGCCGGCGCCTCGGATCGATTGGTCATCTCGCAGACGAGCACGCCTTCACGCGCACGGATCGATTCCAGCAGAATTCCCGTTGCGGCGATCCACTCCCCCCAAGCCGCGCGCAGTCCCGGCCCGGCTGCGGCCGCAGCCGGGCCGGCCGCAGAGTGCGCCTCGTCCGCGTCCTCGTCGTCTGGATGGCGGCGGCTGGTCGGACGCAGCTTCGAATCGATATTGGCCGTCGCGGCGATCACATTGCCGAGCGCAAAATCGCGGCTCTCGCCCGGCTCCAGCCGTTCGCGCCACACCATTGTGCGACCGGAGAGGCAGAGCACGGCGCCGTCGCCGCGCTCGTCGAGCGCGCTCGTCGTGTAGACGTAGGGAGCCCGCGCCCAGCTCATGGTGGCCGCGTCGCAAGGAATGGAGCGGATCGCCACCTCGGCCGAGGAGCAGAGATAGGCGGGCTGCAGAAACTTCAGCGAGGGCGCCCCCTCGCGCGCCAGCTCGGCGAGATCGATCTTCTCGACGACATTGCCGTCGCCGGCCGACAGCAGAATCTGCCGCTGATGCGTGATGGTGGCGACGCGATTGAGCCGCACGTCGCCGCCGCCGCAGAAAATCTGCAGGAAGGCGCGCATTTCGCTGGCCAGAGCGGAACGTTGCGGGAGGGGATGCGGGCTCTGACGCGGGATCGTCTTGACGCCCGGCCAGCGGCACACGGAGCGATTGGGGCGGTCGAAAAAGGAGGCGTTGGGGCCGAGCGTGACAACGAGGCCCTCGCCTCCGTCGAGCAGGCGGAAATCGCTCTCGCCCTCGGAAAGACGCGGACGATCCGGGCTGAAGAAGGGGTTATTGGCGATGCTGCGAAGACCGAGATCGAGGAAATAGGTCGGCGAGAGATACATGCGGACTATTCCTTTCCCCTGCGGAGTGGGCCGAATAAGCGGAACAGCCGAGGCTTTGCGCGGGACTGGAAGCTCCGATTATGGATAGAGCCGATGACAGGACGATCAAGCTTCACGGGTGCGGGAACGAGGAAGAACCGTACGTGATTTTGCGCATGCGCTGCGAAGACGGGCGGCATTCTACGTGCGCCCCCGATCGGAAAACCAGTTGTTCGCAAAAGGGCTCGGCGGCGCAGCCGGGTCGTCGACAGGCTCACGCCTGCCGGCGACGACAAAAATAAAAATCGGACGCGGCGGTTTCGCCGCCGCGACGTTGGCCCGGCGCGCCGAGGCCCGACGCCCGCCTTCAGCCGACCTCTGCGGACAGCAGCTCCTTCTCGGCAGGCGCCGTTCCGACAATCGGTCTGAGCTCGCGCAGGACGCTGACCCAGGACGAAGCCCGGTCGGGGCTTTTCACCGGACGCAGCCCGGACGGGGGCGGCTCGAGGGAAGGCGACTGCGGGGCGATGACGGTGTCGCCGAGCTCGAGGAAGCTCATCGCCTCCGCACAGAGATTGCTCGGACGGGAGCCCATCTGCACGAGGATGTCGAAGGAGCCGCCGCTGGCGTTGAATTCGGCCTGCGCGATCGGATGAATGTTCTTCTCTATGCCCCGATGGACGAGATTGGTGAGCACGGTGAAGGACCAGTCGGGCGTCGCGCGCGCGATATGTTGCAGAAGCTTGAAGTTCTGCGAATTGCCCAGCAGCACGAGGGCCGCCTTCTTGCGCAGATTGCTCGGTCGCTCGATCTCGCCGCCGAACAGCGCGAAGGTGAGGTCGTCGCAGCAGGCGTCCGGCGCATGCTCCTTCGCGAACCAGGCGCCCTCCCGCATGTCCGACTTGTCGGCGTCGCCGAGCACATAGAATGCGCCGTCGCAATCCATGAGGCCGTCGACCGCGACGCGAAGCATCGGCGCGCCGCCGAGGTCCGGGAGCTCGAGCAGCGCGTCGATCGCCGCATAGGACAGCACGAGGCGGGGCTTCACCCGCTCGAGCACGTCGAGCCAATGCGCCTCCTTCCACTGGGGATGGGCCTGAACCAGCAGGAGATTGTCGCGAAAGAGCACGCCTTCCTTGACGTCCTGGAAGCCGACGGTGACGACCACGGGACGCAGGCCGAGGTCGGCGAGGCCCTGAGCATGACGGGCGACCAGATTGCTGAGCGATCCGGCGGTGGCGTCCTTGAATTTGAAATGAGGGACCAGAATCATCACCGGCGCGAGCGGCGCCAGCTCGACGCTGTGCCGGCCGAAGCTGAAGCGCACGTTCGAGCCGATGGCGTTCACGCGGGCCGGCAGGCTGGCCTCGACGCCGTCCCATGGACTCGACGCCGCGGGGTCGGTCGTGGGCTGAACCAGCCAAGCGGCCGGTCCGTCATGTCGCAAGGCGTTTCTCCAAGCCACCGCCTCTTCTTTGGTCAGCGAGAGCCATTGCTGCCGCCCGCGCTCGCTCTCCGGCAGCAGGCCCGACGCGAAGCTGGCGAGCCTGGCGGTGATCGTGCGAACCTGCGGCAGTGCGGCGCTCAGCGCATTCTCTGCGGCGGTCACGACCGCCAGAGCCGATTTGTAGCCCTCCGGCGACGCCAGCGCATAGCGGGAGACGATGCGCGTCAGGCTCAGAACGTCTCCCGCCGGGAGATTGGCCGCGAGCAGGCTGCGGAACGCCTTCTCCAGGACCTCCGCCGGCGTCTCTTCCACCGCCGCCTCCGCCCGGCCGCCGATCCACGCCAATTCGGCGACCGCGTTCAGCAGCCGCAGAGCCGGCTCCTCCGGATGGGCATGCCGCGCCGCCGCGGTGAGCTCGCAAGCGCCTTGAATGTCGCCGCCGGCGAGCAGGGCCGCCGCCACGGCGACCACGGGGGTCGAAAGACCGCCGAAAATCGCCAGGCGCTCCCGTCGATAGACCGGCTCCTCGCCGACGCTGCCCGGGCGCTCGAGCGCGCCGAGCTCATAATCCAGAAGGTCGAGGTCGAGCGGGCGCAGCGCTAGGTCATAGCCGTTCTCGGCCAGCCTTTGGCGCATCGCCTCGAAGGACGCCCACACCTCATCGACGGAGACCGCGGTCATGCAGGCGGAAACGGAACAGCGCCGCCAGTCCGGCTTATAGAGGCACGGGCCGCAATCGACGCGCGCGGTCACCGCGTCGCTATGCGCATAGACCGGGCCGTTCTTGATGATTCCGGTCGGGCCGAAGATCCAGAGCGTCGGGACGCCGATCGCCTCCGCAATATGGCAGAGGCCGCCGTCATGTCCGACGAAATAGGAGCATTTCCCGAGCTCGGCGATCACATCGCGCATCGGAATGCCGGTGAAGTCCTCCGAGCCGGCGACATGCTCGCCGGGCAGGCCGAAGCTCCGGACGACGAAGCCCGCTTCGCGCAGCCGCTGAACCAGCTCCGGCATAAAGGGCCATTCGCGCTTCGACCACGCCCCTTCCTTCACGCCATTGGCGATGGCGACAATGTTTCCATTGGGATGCGTGTATTCGACATTGCGAATGAAAGGGCGCGCCGCATCTGTTTCCAGCCAGCCTTCGTCCCGCGTCTCGCTCGGAAGGAACAGGAAATTGAGATCCGGCTCGGATATGAAGCGTCCTTCCTCGTTGAAGCTGGCCAGCCGGTTCGCGGCCACATGCTCCTTGATCCGGAACATGGGCGCGGTCCCGCCCGCCGTCGGCGAGGAGACGACGACGTCATAGCTGCGGCCGACGAGCCATTCATAGCCAGGATAGACGGCGTTGAGATCGGGGCATTGCGCGAACAGATGCACCGCCTCGTCGAAGCGGTTGTGGATCACGAGATCCACCGGCGCGCCGTAGCGGCTCGCGAGCCATTTCACCATCGGCGTCGCATAGATCATATTGCCGAGCCCCTCGCCGACGACAGCCGCGACTCGGGTGGTCACGGCGGCGATGGCGCGCTCGACGGAATGGCTCGTCACGCCGACGCAGAAGCGATCCTCGATCGCTTCCGCCACGCCGACCGCGACATTCACGAAGGATTGGGCGCAAGCGACGGCGCGCCGGAACGCCGCGCGCGCGGTCTCGTCCGCCGCATCGTCGGGCACATGGCTCACGTCGACGGCGCTCATGTCCCAGATGATCTTGGCTTTCAGGGCGTAGAGAGTCGAGACGTCGCTCGGCTCGTCCGTGACCACATAGACGACGTCGAGGTCTCTCGAGAGCAGCGCGGCGAATGGCAGGGCGCTCGCGACGAAGGTCGCGACCTCGGTCCGCGCCGGCAGCGAATTGAGCCGCTTGGCGATCTGCGACGCCTTGCGCAAATTGGCGGGAGCGGCCTCGCGCCCCCTGACGAATACGGCGACTCGCAAGGGGGTCACGCTTTTGCTCCTTCGGCGAGAACTTTGAATTTATCGGCGGTGAGGACGCGGCGCATGAGGCGCAGGGTTTGATCGTCGGGGACGTCGAAGCCCTGCGGGGGGCCGGGATAGACGATGGTCTGGTCGTAGCCGCGGGTCGCGAATTTGGCTTCG
>NZ_JAINDZ010000044.1 GCF_019802345.1 Methylosinus sp. Sm6
CGGACCCACGCCAATACGAGATAATACTATGCCTATCTTGAACCGGACAGCCGTGGGCTCGTCCCGGCCATCCACGCTGTAACGCTGAGGTTTCCGGCAATTTTAGGCGCGGCGACGACGTTGCGGGGACAGTTCCGCGACTTGCCCAAGATGCAAATCCGACAGATCGCGGGCGCTTTCCCAAGATATCTCCGCGGCCTGGCGTGGATGGCCGGGACAAGCCCGGCCATGACGGCGCTGTTCATTTCGAGATGTGTGCATGCGGTAGCCCTCACAGCGGGAGGGTCTATGCTCAGGCGATCAGGATCGGCCGCTCCTCCAGGGCAGGCGTGCGCGGCTCCACCGGCGGGCCGAGCCGCACATATTTGAGGATCAGCGCCACATCGACGACGGCGAGCGCGCTGTAGAACAGGACGAAGCCCAAAAGGCTCGCCAGCACATTATGCGCGGGCGCGTCGGAGACGCCGAGGAAGGTCGGCAGCACGCTGTCGATGATCCAGGGCTGACGGCCATATTCCGCGACGATCCAGCCGAGCTCGGCGGCGATCCAGGGCAGCGGCAGGCTGTAGAGCGCAAGCCGCAGCAACCAGGGATTTTGCCGCAGCCGCCGCCGGCTGGCGACGAAGAAGGCCGCGCCGAACAGGAAGATGAAATAGAAGCCGAGCGCCACCATGATGCGGAAGGTCCAGAACAACACCGGCACATTGGGGATGGTCGAGAGCGCCGCCTGGCGGATCTGCTCGTCGGTCGCATTCTCGATGTCGGGCCGGATCTGCTTCAGCAGCAGCGAATGGCCGAGGTCCTTGAACGAGCCCGTCAGCATCGGCGGGATCGGCGCATCGGGTCCGTCCGGGCGCGCCGTGAGCCATTCATAGGCGGGCAGCCCGTCGCGGATTTTCGTCTCGGACCGAGCCACGAGGTCCTTGATGCCCTCGACCGGCGTGTCCAGCGAGCGCGTGGCGATGAGGCCGAGGAGATAGGGAACCTCCACCTTGAAGCGCGTCGTCTGCGTCTCGAGGTCGGGAATGCCGACCAGGGTGAAGGAGGCCGGCGGCGGCTCCGTCTCCCACATGGCCTCGATCGCCGCGATCTTCATCTTCTGGCTGAAGCTCGCCGTATATCCGCTCTCGTCGCCGAGCACGACGACCGAGAGCGCCGAAGCGAGGCCGAAGCTCGCCGCCACATTGGCGGAGCGGCGCGCGAGATCGCGGTGCTGGCGCTGAAAGAGCAGGTAATAGGCCGAGATCGACAGCACGAACATCGCGCCGGTCACATAGCCCGCGCTGACCGTATGCACGAATTTCGACTGCGCCACGGGATTGAAGAACACTTCCGAGAAGGAGGTGAGCTCCATGCGCATCGTCTGCGGATTGAAGGCGGAGCCGACCGGATATTGCATCCAGGAATTGGCGATCAAAATCCACAGCGCCGAGAAATTGGCGCCGAGCGCCACGAGCCAGGTGACGACGAGATGGCCGACCCTGCTCAAGAGATTCCAGCCGAAGAAGAACAGGCCGACGAAGGACGCCTCGAGAAAGAAGGCCATCAGCCCTTCGATGGCGAGCGGCGCGCCGAAGATGTCGCCGACATAATGGGAGTAATAGGCCCAATTGGTTCCGAACTGGAATTCCATGGTGACGCCGGTGGCGACGCCCATCGCGAAATTAATGCCGAACAGCACGCCCCAGAACTTCACCGCGTCGCGCCACGCCGTGCGGCCGGTCATCACATAGACGCTCTCCATGATGGCGAGGATCAGCGACAGTCCGAGCGTGAGGGGAACGAAAAGGAAGTGATAGAGCGCCGTGAGCGCGAATTGCAGCCTGGACAGAGTCACCACGTCGAGATCGAACATCATGCGCTCCTCGAGAGAAACTCCGAACGAATCAGCGCGGCGGCAGGGCGTCGCCGGCGAGCTTCTGCGCCATGGCGGCCGGCGTGAGATGCGGCCGGTCGGAAGCGCTGAAGAAAGCGAAATAGAGCAGGGCGAGCGCGGCGATCTTCGCCAGCAGCGCAAGAGAGATTTCCCGCCACGGTGGATCGATCGTCACTCTGCCTCCTTCGGATGCGCCGCCACGAACCGCGCGCGGCTCCGGTCGTGGCTGCGATCCTATTCGCGATTCGCTCCGGCTTCATGACCGAAAAAGTCCTGAGCGCGCTTCGCGGGCGACCTTCGAGTCGCGCTATTCGAAACATATTGCGGCGCCGAAAGAAAGCCGAACCATGGCGCTGCGCCGCTTTGTCGCTGGCTCGGACGCGGCTGCGCGGCCGGCCCGCGATCTTTTCTTGACTTCGAGCGTCGGCTGCCCTATTCGGCGCCTCTCGCTGATGTTCTACGGAGCGTCGCCTGCGGGGGAGTAGCTCAGTTGGTTAGAGCGCCGGCCTGTCACGCCGGAGGTCGCGGGTTCGAGCCCCGTCTCTCTCGCCAGATAAATCATTCTCGCGCAAATCATTCTCGCGCTGGACGCGGAAGCGGAGCCGCGCCATATTGAGGGCGCATCCCGCGAGAGAAAAGCCGTGACCGCTGTCGCCTTCGACACCTTGAAGTTCGTGCGAAAGCTCGAGGCCGGAGGCTTCACGCAATCGCAAGCTTCGGCCGCAGCCGAAGCCTTCGCCGAGGCCACTGGCCAGGAACTGGCCACGAAATCCGATCTGCGCGAGGTCGAAACGCGCCTGGAAGCGAAAATTGCCGACATCCGCTCGGACATTCGCGAGCTGGAATTACGAATGACGATCAAGCTCGGCGGGCTGATCGTCGTCGCCGTCGGCGCGCTCCTCGCCGCCATCCGCTATCTTCCCGCCGGCGTCCGCTGAGGCCGTCGATTGATTCCGGCCCGGTCTGCGCCTATCCTATGGGCATGACAGCGCCCGTCATCACCTTCGATCGCCTCGCCTATATCGACCGGCTGAAAGAGGCCGGCTTCGACGACAAGCAGGCCCGCGCTCAGGCGGACGCGCTCGACGCGGCGCTACGCGACTCGGTCGCCACTAAAGCGGATCTGAAGGAATTGGCCGGCGAGCTTCGCACCGAAATGGCCAATCTGAAGGTCGATATTCTCCGCTGGCTCGTCGTGACGCAGATCGCGCTCGGCGGCGTGATCCTCGCCGCTGTCAAATTCGTGAAGTGAACCGCCCGCGAAGCGCGCCGCCGCCCGGACCTCAGGCGGCTTTCGTCTGCGCTGCGAATTTGCCGTAGAAGCTCTGTCCCTTCTCCGCCATCTCGCGCAGCCCGCGCGGCGGCGCAAAACGCTCGCCGAATTTCGCCGCGAACGCATCGCAGATCGCGACGAAAGCCGCCGCGCCGAGCCCGTCGATGTAGGAGAGCGTGCCGCCCGTGAAGGGCGCGAAGCCGAAGCCGAGGATCGAGCCGACATCCGCCTCGCGCGGATCGTCGACGACGCCCTCGAACAATGTGCGCGCCGCCTCCACCGCCTGCACCACGAGCAGACGCTGCTTCAGCTCCTCCACGTCGATCGTGTCGGGATCGAGCGGCGTGTCCGCGAGCGCCGAGAGGCCCGGCCACAGGCTCTTCTTGCCGACGGCGGGATAGTCATAAAATCCCTTGCCGTTCTTGCGGCCGAGGCGCCCCTCCTGCTCCACCATGAAATGCAGCACGCGCTCCTGCGTCGGATCGACGGCGGCCTCGCCGAGATCCTTCTTGGTCGCGAGATGAATCTTCCAGGCGAGATCGAGCGCGATCTCGTCATTGAGCGACAGCGGGCCGACCGGCATGCCCGCCATGCGCGCCGCAGTCTCGATCATCGCCGCCGGCACGCCCTCGGTGAGCATGATGTGCCCTTCGCGCACGAAGTTCAGCACGCAGCGATTGGCGTAGAAGCCACGCGAATCATTGACGACGATCGGCGTTTTCTTCAACAGGCGCACATAGTCCAGCGCCGTCGCCACCGCGCGGTCGCTGGTCTTCTTGCCGCGAATGATCTCGACGAGCAGCATCTTCTCGACCGGCGAGAAGAAATGAATGCCGACGAAATTTTCGGGCTTCAGCGAGGTTTCGGCGAGCGAGCTGATCGGCAGCGTCGACGTGTTCGATGCGAAGATCACATCGGGACCGACGACGGCTTGCGCCTTCTTCGTCGCCTCGGCCTTGACGCCACGCTCCTCGAACACCGCCTCGACGATGAGATCCGCGCCTTTCAGCTGCTCGTAATCCGCGGTCGCGGTGATGCGCGCGAGCAGCGCCTCCTTGTCGGCGGCAGTGGCGCGGCCGCGCGACACCTGGCCCGAGACGAGCTTGTCGATGACGCTCTTGCCCTTGTCGGCGCTCTCCTGATCGCGATCGATCAGCGCCACCTCGAGTCCGGCGAGCGCGCTGACATAAGCGACGCCGGCGCCCATGAAGCCGGCGCCGAGCACGCCGATCTTCCTGAATTTCGCTTGCGGAATCTCCTTGGGCCGATGCGCGCCCTTCTCCAATTCGCCCTTGGACAGGAACAGCGAGCGGATCATCGCCGCCGCCTGACGCGAGCGCAGAATATGCGCGAACCAGCGCGCCTCGACGCGCAGGCCGAGATCGAAGGGCAGCTGCAGCCCCTCGAAGACGCTGTGCAGAATGGCCTTCGCCGCCGGATAATTGTCGAAGGTCTCGCGGCGATAGATGGCGTTGGCGGCCGGCCATACCATCATGCCGCCCGGCGAATAGACGCGGCCCGACGGCGGCTTGAAGCCCTCGACGTCCCATGGCGCCTGCGCCTTGCCGCCGTTCACGATCCAGGCTTTTGCACGCGCGACGATCTCGTCCTCGGGAGCCAGCTCGTGCACGAGGCCGGCGGCTTTGGCTTTGGCCGGCTTCAGCTGCTCTCCTTTGAACAGCATCTGCAGAGCGTCGCCGGTCTGCATCAGCCGCGCGACGCGCTGCGTGCCGCCGGCGCCGGGGAAAAGCCCCACCTTGATCTCGGGCAGGCCGACGCGCGTCTTCTCGCTATCGGCGAGCACGCGGTGATGGCAGGCGAGCGCGAGCTCGAAAGCGCCGCCGAGGCAGGTTCCGCGTATCGCGATGGCGAAGGGCTTTCCGCAGGTCTCGAGCTTGCGATAGAGCAGCGAGAGCCGCCGCGCGCCCTCGAAGAACTCCTTCATCGCCTCGTCTTCGCCGCGCTCGCGCGCCGCCTTCGCGTAATCGGCCGCGCTCTTCTGCAGCATGGAGAGGTCGGCTCCGCCGGAGAAGGCCGATTTGCCGGATGCGATCACGCAGCCCTTGATGTCGGCGTCGCTCGCGACCTTGTCGACGACTTTTTCGAGCTCGTCCATCACCTCATAGGTGATGACGTTCATCGAACGCTCGGGCATGTCCCAAATGAGCATGGCGACGCCGTCGGCGCCGGTCTCGAAACGGAAGTTTTGCAGGTTCATGGGGCGCTCCCGGTGAATCGTCTCGAATGATCGAATTGCGCGTCGCCGCCGAATTTTTCTTCCTCACCCGGCTCGCTGTAGACGCTCGCTTGCGGCACGTGACGCTCCTGGCGTTCCGCCCTTTGCCATCCTTCGAGACGCGCCCTTCGGGCGCTCCTCAGGATGAGGATTCCGGACAGTCGAACGGGACTTCGTTTCGACCGACTGAATTTTTACCAGTCCCCTCACCCTGAGGAGCGCCCGCAGGGCGCGTCTCGAAGGGGGCTCCGCGCGCGCCGTCACACCCGCTCGATGATCGTCGCGGTTCCCATCCCCGCGCCGATGCACAGTGTCACCAGAGCCACGCCCTTGCCGCTGCGCTCCAATTCGTCGAGCGCCGTGCCGATCAGCATGGCCCCGGTGGCGCCGAGCGGATGGCCGAGCGCGATGGCGCCGCCATTCACATTGACCTTGGCGTCGTCGAGCGAGAAGGCTTGCAGGAAGCGCAGCACCACCGCCGCAAAGGCTTCGTTCACCTCGACGAGATCGATGTCGGAAAAGCTCATGCCGGCCCTGGCCAAGAGCTTCTTCGTCACATCGATCGGCCCGGTCAGCATCAGCGCCGGCTCCGAGCCGATATTGGCGAAGGCGCGAATTTTTGCGCGCGGAGTCAAGCCGGCCTTCTCACCGGCCTGCTTCGAGCCGAGCAGCACCGCCGCGGCGCCGTCGACAATGCCCGAGGAGTTGCCGGCGTGATGGACGTAATTGATCTTTTCTACATCCGGATGCGCCTGAATGGCGACGGCGTCGAAGCCCGCCTGCTCGGCGAGAAAGGCGAAGGCGGGCTTCAGCGCGCCGAGCGACTGCATGTCGGTCGACGGCCGCATATGCTCGTCGCGGTCGAGAATGGTGAGGCCGTTGACGTCCTTCACCGGAACGACCGATTTTGCGAAGCGCTTCTCGTCCCAGGCGCGCGCGGCGCGCTGCTGCGACTGCATCGCATAGGCGTCGACGTCATTGCGCGAGAAGCCGTATTTGGTCGCGATGAGATCGGCGGAGACGCCCTGCGGCATGAAATAAGAGGGGATGGCGATGGCCGGATCGACCGGCCAGGCGCCGCCCGAGGCGCCGATGCCGACGCGGCTCATGCTCTCGACGCCGCCGCCGATGGCGAGTTCGTGCTGGCCGGACATGATCTGCGCCGCGCCGAAATTCACCGCGTCGAGGCCGGAGGCGCAGAAGCGGTTGATCTGCACGCCCGGCACTTCATGGCCATAGCCGGAGGCGATCGCCGCGGCGCGGGCGATGTCGCCGCCCGCCTCGCCGACGGGATCGACGCAGCCCAAAATCACATCGTCGACCGGCGCGCCGTCCAAGCCATTACGCTGCTTCAGCGCGGAGAGCGCCGCGACGGCGAGGCCGAGGCTCGACACCTCGTGCAGCGAGCCGTTCGGCTTGCCGCGCCCGCGCGGCGTGCGCACGGCGTCGTAGATATAGGCTTCGGGCATGAGCGGCTCCGTTGCTGGGCGAGTAGCGAGTAGCGAATAGCGAGTAGAAGTAACCCAATTGCTACTCGCTACTCGCTACTCGCTATTCGCTCTTTTCAAAACATCTCCGCCGGCAGGCTCATCATCGTCTGCGCGCCGGCCGCGATGCGCGCCAGACGATAGCTCGTCTCGGGCAGCATCTTCTCCATGAAAAACTTTCCGGTCGTCAGCTTGGCGTCGAGCCAGGCGGCTTCGCCATCTGCGGTCGCCTTGCGGTCGAGCGCGGCGCGGGCGATGCGCGCCCAAAAATAGCCGAGCGCCACGCGGCCGAAGAGATGCATATAATCATAGGAGACGCCGGCGCCATTGTCCGGCTCGGCGAGCGCGTTCTGCATCAGCCACATCGTCGCTTTCTGCAAATCGCCGAGCGCCGTCTTCAGCGGCTCCACATAGGGCTTCATCCTCTCGTCGGCGCTCTCGCGCGCGGCGAGCTCGCCCACTTCGGCGAAGAAGGCCATTACGGCGCGGCCATTGTCCTTGGGCAGCTTGCGGCCGACGAGATCGAGCGCCTGTATGCCGTTCGCGCCCTCATAGATCATGGCGATGCGGGCGTCGCGCACGAACTGCTCCATGCCGTTCTCGCTGATATAGCCGTGGCCGCCCCAGATTTGCTGCGCCTTCACCGCATTCTCGAAGCCGAGATCGGTGAAGACGCCCTTCAGCACCGGGGTCAGCAGGCCGAGCCGATCCTCCGCCGCTCGGCGCGCCTCGGCGTCCTCGGAGCGATGGGCGACGTCGCTGTCGAGCGCCGCCGACAGGGCGAGGCCGCGAGCGGCCTCGTTGAAGGCGCGGATTTCGAGCAGATTACGCCGGATATCCGGATGCACGATGATCGGATCGGCGGCGGCGCCCGGATTCTTCGCGCCGGAGAGCGCGCGGCCCTGCAGCCGCTCCTTGGCGTAGCAAAGCGCGTTCTGATAGGCGACCTCGGAGAGCGCGAGGCCCTGCACGGCGACGCCGAGCCGCGCCTCGTTCATCATCACGAACATGGCCGAGAGCCCGCGATTGGGCTCGCCGACGAGATAGCCGCGCGCGTCGTCGTAATTCATGACGCATGTGGCGTTGCCGTGAATGCCCATCTTATGCTCGATCGCGCCGCAGGAGACAGTGTTGCGCCCCGCGAGCGAGCCGTCCGCCGCGACATCGAATTTCGGCACGATGAACAAGGAGATGCCCTTCACCCCGGCCGGCGCGCCCTCGATGCGCGCGAGCACCAGATGAATGATGTTCTCGGCGAGGTCATGCTCGCCGGCGGAGATGAAGATCTTCTGACCCGTTATGGAATAGGAGCCGTCGCCGCGCGGCGTCGCCCTCGTCATCAGCAGGCCGAGATCGGTGCCGCATTGCGGCTCGGTGAGATTCATCGTGCCGGTCCAGCGTCCGGCCGCCATGGGCGGAATATAGAGGCGTTTCTGCTCCTCGTCGCCGTGGCGCAGCAGGGCGGCGAGCGCCCCTTGCGTCAGGCCCATATACATCGCGAGCGCCATATTGGCGGAGGAGCCATATTCGCTCATGGCCACGGCGAGCGCATAGGGAAGCCCCTGCCCGTCATATTCGGGCGGAACCGAGAGGCCGACCCAGCCGCCGGCGACGAAGGCGTCGAAGGCCTGCTCGAATCCCGCGGGCGTCGCGACATTGCCGTCCGCGTCGCGCCGGCAGCCCTCCTCATCGCCTGTGCGGTTCAGCGGCTGCAGCGTCTCCTCGCAGATTTTCGCCCCCTCGGCGAGGATCTGCGCCAGCAGATCGGGCGTCGCCTCGGCGAAGCCGGGCAGATTGCCGAAGCGTTCGATGTGGAGAACGTCGGTCAGCAGGAACAGCGTGTCGTCCACGGGGGCTTTGTAGAGCGGCATGAACGGCCTCCATGCGGGGGACGGCGGCCTCCGGACGGTTCCGGAGACGAAGGCGCAACCCGTACGCGGGCGCGCCGCGACGATGCCGCGCGACTGACCGGGCAAGCCTCTGGCGCCTCACGCCGAATCGCGACCGCGAGGGCCGGGCCTGCGTAGCAATAGGTAGAGAGCAGGGCTCGGCGGCGCAATAGGGGCCGGCGCGGCGAGGATGGCTCCGCGCAAGGATTAACCTCTTATTTACCTCGTTCGAAGGAAAGTCCCCGAGGCGGCGCCGCAGCGCCGCGCGTTTCGGCGCGATTCGCGCTCCGCGTGTCTCTCGTTCAGTCCTTTCCCACTTGCACGGGTCACGCCCGCCGGAACCGCCATGACCGAGGCATATGCTTGGAGCTTCAAGGGACTGGATCATGAGACGCGCGACGCCGCCCGCGCCGCGGCGCGCCGGTCGGGGAAGAGCCTCACCGATTGGCTCGACGATATGATCCACGAGCAGGCCGATTCGGACCTGCGCCCCTCCCCCCGCAGGGACGAGGACGACCGCGCGGAGCCCTCCGCGCGCAGAAGGCTGCTGCGCTCCTCGCGGGCGGTCGGCCGTCTCGACCGCGAGCGCAGCCGACGAGGCGATGCGGCCCTGCTCGGCGAGGACGCCGAGCCGCCGCGAGCGACGGCGCCCGCGCCGGAGATCGAGCGGCGCGAGGCGAAAGCGATCGTCGACGACGCCGTCGCGCTGTTCGAGCGGCGCGCCGCCGAGAGCGAGCGCAAGACCGCGAAAGCGCTCGGCAATCTCGCCGATCTCATCGAGACCAACCATAAGACCCGCGCCCGGCTCGGCGACGATCTCGGGGCCGTGATCGACCGGCTCGGCCGCATCGAGCACAAGATCGCCCGCCGCGCCGAGGAGGACGGCTCCCGTCCGATTCGCGACGCGCTGTCGCGTCTCGAGACGCGCATCGACGATCTGGCGAAGGAAGAGCGATCCGTCGAGCTCGAGACGGCGATAGAGGCGTTCGACCGCCGGCTCGCCGAAATTTCCGCCCGGCTCGACGCCGAGGCCGAAGCCCGCGCGCACGCGGCCGAGTCCGCTCGGCGGGAGGCCGCGGAAGCAGCGCGCGAGCGGTTGCGCCGGCCGGCGCCGGCCGCCGGCTCCGCCAGGCGGCCGCTGGCCGACGCGGTCGCCGAGATCGCCGAGCGCCAACGCGTGCTGGACGGCGGCGCCGATTCGCGTCCCGCGCCGCCGCTCGCCGATCCGGCCGCGCGCTTCGCCGATCTCGCCAGTTCCATCGACGCGCTGTCGCAGCAGATCGCCTCGACCCGTTTCGAGCAGGATTCGCAGGACCAGCGGCGCCAGGCCGCGGTCGCGGCGCAGATCGATCAGCTCCGCCGCGAGCTCGACGGCGTGTCGCGCGTGCTCGTGGATCTCGCGCCCCGCGCGTCGGTCGCGGCGATCGAGGCGGCGCTGCGCGATCTCGCCGAGCGCGTGGAGGCTCAGCGCCATTACGGCGTCGAGGACAATGTGCTGGCGCCGGTCGAGCGCCTCACCGCCGATCTGCATGCGATGATCCGCGACCTCGATCCGAGCCGCATGGTTCACAGCCTCTTCGACGAGGTGAAGGCGCTCGGGGAGCGCCTCGCGGCGCGGCGTGCAGAGGGCGGCGCGGACCGGCAGACGCTGGAAGAGATCGCCTCGGAGACCCGCGAAATCCGTGACCTGCTGAAGGCCGTGGCGCTGCGTCCGCTGCCCTTCGACCGGCTGGAGGCCGGCCTCGCCGCGCTGACGACGCGGGTCGACGAATTGGGTTTCTCGGGCGGCGACGCCGCCGGCGCGCGCGACGTCGGCGATCTCGTCGCGGCGATCCGCTCCACTGTCGCGACCGAGACCTACGGCTATTTCCAGGCTTTCGAGCGCAAGCTCGAGGAGGTCGCGGCCAAGATCGACGCCGTCTCGGTGAAATCGGGCGGCGGCAAGCGCTTCGATGAGATCAACGAACGCATCGAGAAGCTGCACAAATCGCTCGCCGCGCGCATCGACCGCAGCGGCGGCGCCGGCGCCGGCCAGCTCGAAGGCCTCGTCACCGAGCTCGCCAGGAAGATCGACGCGGCGATTGACGGAAAGGCGGCGCAGCCCGCTTTCGACGAGCTCGGCCGCAAGATCGAGCGGCTCGAGGAGAGGCTGCAGCCGAAGTCGGGGAGAGCGGCGGAGGACAAGCAGTTCGACGAGCTCACCCGGCGCATCGACCAGATCCACGAGCATCTCGCCGCGCGGCGCGACGACGATTCGCGCCGCCGCCCCGACGCCGCGGCGGCGCAGCTGACCGATCTCGTCGGCCAGCTCGCCAAGAAAATGGATGCGGCGCTGGAGCGCAGGGCAGCCGCCGACACGTCGACGGGGATGGCGCAGTTTCGCGAGCTGACGCAGCGGATGGACCGGCTCCATGAGCAGCTTTCCGTGCGCGTCGAGGAGGAGACCCGCCGCCGCGTCGACGGCGCGACGGCGCAGATGACCGATCTCGTCGCGCAGCTCGCCGAGAAGATGGACGCCGCGCTCGATCCGCGCGCCGGCCGCGCCGCCTTCTCCGCGCTCGAGCAGCAGATCGGCCGGCTTGCCGAGCGCATCGACCATACCGACCAGACCATCGCCTCTTTCGCGACGCTGGAGGGAGCGATCGGCCAGTTGATGTCCCGGGTGGAGGAGACGCGCGGCTCGGCCGCCCGCGCCGCGGAGTCGATTGCGCGCGAGGCGGCGCAGGAGGCGGCGCGGGCGGCGGGCGCGCCCACCGCTCTGCAGAAGGCCCTCGAAAAAGAGCTGGTGGATCTGCGCCAGATCCAGGACGAGACCGGCCATCGCACCAATGAGACGCTCTCGGCGGTCCATGAGACGCTGCAGCGAGTCGTCGACCGGCTGGCGGTGTTCGAGGACGAATTGTCCGATATGCGCAAGGCGCGCGTCGCGCCGCCGGCCGCTCCGGCGCCGCGCGCCGAGCCCCGCGCGGAGCAAAAGCGCAGGCGCGAGCCGGCGGATGTCGAGGACATGCTGCTGGAGCCGGGCGATCGCCGCCCGCGCCGCGCCGCGCGCCGCGACGGCGAGCCGTCTGGCTCGGTGCAGGCCGATTTCATCGCCGCCGCGCGCCGCGCCGCCCAGCAGGCCGCCGTCGACGCCGAGACCGCCGCCGCCAAAGGGCGCAACGGCCGCAAGCCCGCCGCGGCGACCACCGAGCGGGAGTTCGAAGCGCGCGCTGCCTCCGGAGCGGCCGGCGCCGGGGTCACCGGCGCGGTCGGCGCCGTTCTGCAGGCGCGCCGTCGGCCGATCCTGCTCGGGCTCGGCGCGCTGGTTCTGCTCTATGGCGCCTATCAGATCGCCCGCGTCAGCCTCGACGCGCCGGCCCCGCAGCAAAGCTCTGCGGCCGTTGTGGAGCCGGGCGCCGCGAAGCTCGCGGAGCCGGCTGCGGAGGCGCCTCGGGAGGCCGCCGCCGCCGCTCCCTCGGTCGAGCCGGCGGCGCCGCTTGCGGCGGCTCCGACGCCCGCGGCGCCGCCTGTCGCCAAATTTCCGCTGACGCCCACGACGCCGGCCGCCGGCGTGTTCATGCCGCCGGCGCCCGGCAAGCTCGGCGCCGGCAATGTCGATTCCACGCCGACGGGGACCATCGGCGCGGCTTCGGCCGGGGCGGCGATCCTGCCCTCGCGCGATCCGCTGACCGCGATCCGCGAGCTGGCCTCCGCGGGCGATGCGGCCGCGCAGTTCGAGCTCGGGACCCGCTATGCCGACGGCCGCGGCCTCGGCCGCGACGCCAAGGCCGCGTTCCAATGGGTTCAAAAGGCGGCCGAGCAGGGGCTGGCGCCGGCGCAATATCGCCTCGGCTCCTTCTATGAAAAAGGCCTCGGCGTCGATCGCGACTATCTGCAGGCGCGCGGCTGGTATCAGCGCGCGGCGCGAGCGGGCAACGCCCGGGCGATGCATAATCTCGCCGTGCTCTTCGCCGAGGGCGGCGACGGCAAGCCCGACTACGCCCAGGCCGCCGAATGGTTCCAGAAGGCCGCCGAATATGGCGTGCGCGACAGCCAGTTCAATCTGGCGATCCTCTACGCCCGCGGGCTCGGCGTGCCGCAGAGCCTCGAGCAGTCCTATGTCTGGTTCTCGGCCGCCGCGGCTCAGGGCGACGAGGACGCCGGCAAGAAGCGCGACGAGGTGCGCGGGCGGCTCGACGCCAAGAGTCTCGCCGCCGCCAAGGCCAAGGCGGAGGCTTTTCAGCCCAAGCAACAGGACAAGGCCGCCAATGAGGTGACGCCGCCGCCCGGGGGCTGGGAGAACGTCAAGCCTCCAGCCAAGCCCGAATCGAAGCCCGAAGCCAAGCCGGCCAAGGCGAAAGTCTCGATCCGCTGATCCTTGGCGGGCCTCTGCGTCCCGCCGTCATCCGCCCGTCAAGAGACTCTCACGATAGCCTCACATGGTTTCGCTAACAAAGGCGGCGTGGTGCGGCGTTCATGAGGCAGCTTCTCTCGAGGAGTGGCGCAAATGGCCGAGGAAATCGCGAACAAGACCAATGAGGCCGACAAGACGGCCGGGACCAACAATGGAAAGTTCATCGCCGGCGGCATCGCCGCGGTGTTGGGGGGCGTTGTGGGCTATGGGCTGGTGGGCGGCCCGGCGATCATCGCCGGCGCCGTCGTCTTCGGGCTGATCGGCGCGGCGCTCGGCTCCGTGTTCGATCGGGCTTGAATTGACGCATCTGCCCTGCGACAGCGTCGCGGCGGCCTATTGCAATCGATGGTAGCAGTCCCTTTTCTTCCCGCTGCGGCAGCTCCGATCGGGTTGGGGCCGCCGCTTTTTTCGGCCGATGCGCATGCTTGTGGCGCGATCGTCGAACATCGGCTAAGGGGACGGCGTCGGCCGCGACCGATCGCCACGCGAGCGTCCCTCGTCGCGACCGCCGCCACGTTTCGACCGCCGTCACCGCTCCCACGGCCGCGGCGCCGCTTTTCCTCATGCGACATTCTTGTCCTCATGCGACAATCTTGCGCGATGCGGCGCGAACGGGACGATTGGGAGACCGAGACGGCGTGGACGATCGACGATCAGGCTATGGCGCGGCGACGCTGATCTTTCTCGTCGGGGCGGGACTATTGGCGTCTCCCTGGCTCTCCGGCCGGGTGACCATTCCCTGGGACGCCAAGGCGCATTTCTACCCGCAGTTCGTGTTCCTCGCCCACGCGCTGCACCAGGGGCAATCGCCCTTCTGGACGCCCAATGTCTTCGCCGGCTCGCCGCAGCTCGCCGATCCGCAATCGCTGATCTTCGCGCCCTTCTTTCTGGTCGCCGCCGCTCTTTCGGGAGAGCCTTCCTTCATCCTCGAGGACGCCATCACCTTCGCCATGCTGGCGATGGGCGGCCTCGCGCTGATGGCCTATTTCCGCGACCGCGGCTTTGTGGCGAGCGGCGCGCTCGTCGCCGCCTTCGCCTTCGCCTTCGGCGGCTCGGCGGCCTGGCGCATCCAGCACACCGGCCAGGTGATGAGCCTCGCCTGGTTTCCGGTCACGCTCTTCCTGCTCGCCCGCGCGCTCGACCGGCGCTCCGCCGCCTATGGCGCGGCGGCGGGACTCGTCGCCGCTTTTCTGGTGCTCGGGCGCGATCAGGTGGCGTTTCTCGAGGTTCTGCTCCTCGCCGCCTATGCGCTGTTCCGCGTGCTCTCGGACGAGCGCGGCGCGATGAGCGCGCTCGCGCCGCTTCTCGCCGGAGCGGCCTGCGGCCTCGCGGTCATCGCCGTTCCGCTGGCGCTGACGATGGAGCTCGCGGCCGCCTCCAACCGGCCCGCCATCGATCTCGAGGGCGCGCTGCGCGGCTCGCTGCATCCGGCCGCGCTGCTGACCCTCGTCTCCGCCAATATGTTCGGAACAGACGGCCCGCTGACGGATTTCTGGGGCCCGCCCTCGGCCGCCTTCGGCGTGAAGGACCTCTTCCTCGCGCGCAACATGTGCGACATCTACATGGGCGCGCTGCCGCTGCTCTCGCTGATCGCCGCTCTCGCCGGCCGGTCGCGGACGGATCGGGAAATGCGCTTCTTCGCCGGCGCGGCGGCAGCGTTCACGCTCTACGCGATCGGGCGCTTCTCGCCCGCATTCGCGGTGATGTTCCATTTCCCCGGCGTCGATCTGTTCCGCCGGCCGGCGGACGCGACCTTTCCGCTCGGCGCCGTGCTGGCCATTCTCGCCGGCTATGGGCTTCATCTCGTCGTGACCGCGGAACGCGCGCCGCCGCTGCGGGCGCTCGCCGCGGCGACTCTCGCGCTATTTGCCCTTGCCGCGCTCGTCGCCTTCTCCAAGGACCATCTCGGCGCCGCCGCTGTTCCGCTCGCGGAGAGCGCGGTCCTCGCCGCGCTGGCCTTTCTCGTGATCGCCTTCGCCCGCCGTCTCTCGGCGCG
Source organism: Methylosinus sp. Sm6 (assembly GCF_019802345.1). Lineage (GTDB taxonomy): Bacteria > Pseudomonadota > Alphaproteobacteria > Rhizobiales > Beijerinckiaceae > Methylosinus. The sequence continues at coordinate 15,154 of NZ_JAINDZ010000044.1, forward strand.
GCCTCTCGCGCTGCTCGCTGTCGTCGGCGCGACGATGACGCTCGATCTCGCCGTGAGCAATGGGCCGAATGAATCGACCGCCCTGCCGCCCGCGACGTTCGACGCGCTGCGGCCCGAAACCGGCAACGAGACGATTGCCTTGCTGCGCGAAAAGCTCGCGGCGACGGCGGCGCCCGATCGGCGCGACCGCGTCGAGCTCGCCGCCATCGGCTTCCATTGGCCGAACGCCTCGCTGGTGCACGGCTTCGACCATGATCTCGGCTATAATCCGATCCGCCTCGCTCTGTTCGAGGAGGCGACCGGCGCCGGCGACCATGTCGCTCTGCCGGAGCAGCGCGTGTTCTCGCCGCTGTTTCCAGCCTATCGCTCGACCATGGCCGATCTCATCGGCTTGCGCTACATCGCCGCCGGCGTTCCGATCGAGGAGATCGACAAATCTTATAAGCCCGGCGATCTCGACCTCATCGCCCGCACCGCCGACGCCTATGTCTATGAGAACAAGAACGCGCTGCCGCGCGTGCTGCTCGCCACCTGCGCCGTCCGCGCCGATTTCGCGCAAATGGTCGAGGATGGGCGCTGGCCGGAGATCGACTATCGGACCGTCGTCCTGCTCGAGGAATCGCCGATCTGCCACAATGCTCGCGCGGAATCCGGCGTCGGCGGCGGCGTGCGGCTCGCCTCCTACGGGCCGACGCAAGTCGTGGTCGAGGTCGACGCGCCGCGCGGCGGCGGCCATGTCGTGCTGAACGACGTCTATCACCCGGCCTGGACCGCGACGCTGGACGGCGCGCCCGCGCCGGTGCTGCGCGCCAATGTGATGTTCCGCGCCGTCGCCGTGCCGGAGGGCCGGCACGAGCTGCGCTTCGCCTACCGCCCCTTCGACGAGCTGTGGCGGCGCATTCGCGCTGCGCTGCGGATCTGAGCGCGCTCTGCGGCGGCGGCGATATTGCTTCGCGGGAGGAAACCTGATTAGTCCTGCGTAGAAACACCCGAGGCTCCCGAGGGCGGGGATATCGGGCGAGGAAATCCGGGATGACCCATTCACAGCGGCGGCCGGCGACCGGCGGAGCCGCCCCGGCGTCCGCCGACGCTCCGCAGCCCGTCGATCTCGATCCGCCGGATTGGGAGCGGTTCCGGGTCGAGAGCCATCGCGCGCTCGACCATATGATCGATTTTCTCGCTGCGGTGCGGGAGCGGCCCGTCTGGCGCGAGCCCTCTCCGCAGGCCCGCGAGCGCTTCCGCCGTCCCTTGCCGGCGGCGGGCCGCGGGCTCACCGCGGCGCTCGAGGATTTCGAGCGCTTCATCGAGCCTTACGCCAATGGCAATATTCACCCTTTGTTCATGGGCTGGGCTCAGGGCGCCGGCACGCCGGCCGGCATGGTGGCGGAGATGCTCGCCGCCGGGCTCAACTCCAATTGCGGCGGCCGCAATCACATCGCGATCGACGTCGAGCGGCAGATCGCCGCCTGGATGGCCGAGGTCTTCGGCTTTCCGGCCGAGGCCAGCGGCATTTTCGTCACCGGCACGTCGATGGCGAACTTCCTGTCGCTGCTGATCGCGCGCGAGCATGCGCTGGGCGAGCGCAATGTCCGCAAGAACGGGCTGAAGGCGCTCGAGCATCAGCTCGTCGCCTATGCCTCGCGCGAAGCGCATAATTGCGTGCGTCAGGCGATGGAGCTCGCCGGCGTCGGCGCGCGCCATCTGCGGCTGATCGAATCGGACGCTGGCCGCGCGCTGCGGCTCGACGCGCTCACCGAGGCCATCGCCGACGATCGCGCCGCCGGCCTGCATCCCTTCCTCATCGTCGGCACGGCGGGCTCGGTCGATACAGGCGCGATCGACGATCTCGACGCACTCGCCGACATCGCCCGGCGCGAGGATCTCTGGTTCCATATCGACGGCGCCTTCGGCGCGCTCGCCGCTTTGTCGCCGGCGCTGCGGCCCTTGGTGAAGGGCCTCGAGCGCGCCGATTCCGTCGCCTTCGACTTCCATAAATGGCTGCATGTTCCCTATGACGCCGGCTTCTTCCTGGCGCGCGACCCCGAGGCGCACCGCCGCGCCTTCGCCGCCAACGCCGCTTATCTGACGCGCGCCCCGCGCGGGCTAGCGGCGGGGGAGATCTGGCCCTGCGACCTCGGCGCCGATCTCTCGCGCGGCTTTCGCGCGCTGAAGACCTGGTTCACCATCGAAGTGTTCGGCGCGGAGCGGCTCGCCGCCTGCATCGAGAAGAGCTGCCGGCTGGCGCGGCGGCTCGAGCGGCTGATCGCGGCCTCGCCCAGCTTCGAGATGCGCGCGCCGGTGACGCTGAACATCGTCTGCTTCGGCGTGAAGGACGATCCCAGCGGCCAGCTCAATCGCGAGATCGTGATGGAGCTGCACGAGAGCGGCGAGGCGGCGCCCTCGCTCACTCTGCTCGACGGCGTTCCGACGATCCGCGCGGCGATCTTCAATCACCGCACGCGCGACGAAGACATGGACGCCTTCATCGGCATGCTGGAGCGCGCCGCGCAGCGCGCCCGCGGCGAGCCGCCGCTGGCGCCGCTGCCGAGCCCGCGCGAGGACGGCGAGCCGCTGTCGCTGGATTGAGGCGCGCGCGGGGCTTCATATTTCCCGCGTCTTGCTCTATGACCGGCGGCCTCAAATCGAGGCGGCGACTCGCCTTCGATCCGACAGCCGGAGAAAAGCACCCGATGCGCGCCGAGCCGCTTGCGCTGAAAGAACAGATCGAGCAGTCCATGGGACTGCTGAGGAGGCATCTTTGACGTCGAGACAGCAACTCGACGTCTCGCGGAGCTGAACGCCCGCGTCGAAGACCCGTCGCTCTGGAACGACGCCGACGCCGCGCAGAAGATCATGCGCGAACGCACCCAGATCGAGGAGCAGCTCGGCGCCATCGCGCGCCTCGAGCGCGACCTCGACGATGCGCTGACGCTGGTCGAGCTCGGCGAATCGGAGAATGACGCCGACACCGAGAAGGAAGGAATCGCCCAGCTCGAGGCGCTGCTGAAGGACGCGCGCGAGCGCCAGATCGAGGCGCTGTTCTCGGGCGAGGCCGACGGCAACGACACTTTCATCGAGGTCCATTCGGGCGCCGGCGGCACCGAGAGCTGCGACTGGGCGCGCATGCTGTTCCGCATGTACGCCCGCTGGGCGGAGCGCAAGAAATTCAAGGTCGAGGTGATCGAGGAGACCGCCGGCGACGAGGCCGGCATCAAATCGGCCACGCTGCTGGTCAAGGGCATGAACGCCCATGGCTGGGCCAAGACCGAATCGGGCGTGCATCGCCTCGTGCGCATCTCGCCATTCGATTCGAACGCACGGCGGCACACGAGCTTCGCCTCTGTGTGGGTCTATCCGGTCATCGACGACCGCATCGACATTCAGGTGAATGAATCCGACTGCCGCATCGACACCTATCGCTCGTCGGGCGCGGGCGGGCAGCACGTCAACACCACCGATTCGGCGATCCGCATCACCCATATTCCGACCGGCATCGTCGTCGCTTGCCAGGCCGAGCGCTCACAGCACAAGAATCGCGCCACCGCCTGGAACATGCTGCGCGCGCGCCTCTACGAGCAGGAGCTGGAGAGGCGCGAGGCGGAGGCCAATGCGGTGGAGGCGTCGAAGACCGACATCGGCTGGGGCCATCAAATCCGCAGCTATGTGCTGCAGCCCTATCAGCTGGTGAAGGATCTGCGCACCGGCCACACCTCCGGCACGCCGTCGGAAGTGCTGGACGGCGAGCTCGACGATTTCATGCAGGCGTCGCTGGCGCAGCGCGTGCTCGGCGGCGGACCGGAGAAGGTGGAGGATGTGGAGTAGGGGCGCGATGCGTCGCCCTGCATCCGGCGCCATGAACACAGGTAACCTTTGCGTTACCTATATTCATGCTCGAGTTGCGTTATTTCGTCTGACTCGACGGCAAGAGCGATATCGAAACAGGCAAATCGATCTTGCGCGACTACATCAACGCGACGGTCGGATTCGAAAAGCTCGCGGCGGCGACGGAAACGCCGACGAAGAGCCTCATGCGCATGTTCGGCCCGAGCGGCAATCCCCAGGCGCGCAACCTGTTCGGAGCGCTCGGCTATCTGCAGGAGCAGGCGGGAGTGCGCTTTCACGTCGAATCCTCTCCGCGGTAGGCGCTGAGGCGCTCCTCAGCCCTCCCTCTGCTCCCGCGGCGGAGCCGCCGGCAGGCTCGCGCGCCGCTTCTTCATCTCCTTCAGCTTCACCGAGGCGCGGTCCGCATGCTTGCGGCGAGCCTCCTCTCCCGTCGGCTGCAGCAGCTTGCGGAATTCGTCGCGCTTCTCGTGGATCGAGGCGATCACATAGCCCATCGGCACGCCGACATCGACCAGCACCGTTTCGGCGAGCTGCAGGCTCGCCTCGATCGTCTCGGGGATCGCATCGGTCGCGCCGAGCTCGTAGAGATGCGTCGCATGCGTGGCGTCGCGCGCCCGCGCGACGATCGGCATGTCGGCGCGCGCCTCATGGGCGACGCGCACGATCTCCTCCGCCGCCTGCGGCTTCTCCACCGTCACCACCAGCGCGCGCGCATGGGCGACGCCGGCGCGCAGCAGGAACTCGCGCCGCATGCAATTGCCCCAGAAGATGTCGACGCCGGCGTCGCGCTTCTCGGCCACCAGCGTCACCGAATTATCGATCGCGACGAATGGAATGTCGTGGCGGCTCAGCATCCCGCCGATCAGCGTCCCGACGCGGCCATAGCCGACGATCACGACGCGCCCCGTCGCGACGTCGCCCTCGGGCGCGAGATGCGCGAATTCGGCCTCGACGTCCTGCTTGCGCCGGACCGGGTTCAGCCATTCGCCGAGCCGCCCCAGCGCCGGCACCAGGAACATTCCGAGCGTCACCGCCAGCATGGCGTCGCCGCCCAGCCGCTGCGGAACGAGTCCGCCGGAGATCGCGCCCGTCACCAGAATGAAAGCGAACTCGCCGCCCGGGGCGAGCAGCAGCGCCGTCTCCGCCGCTGCGGGCGCTTCGAGGCGAAAGGCGCGGGCGAGGCCGAACATGATCGCCGCCTTCACCGCGATCAGGCCCGCCGCTATGGCGAGGATCGGGACGGGATCGGCGAGCAGGCGGCCGAGATCGAGCCCGGCGCCGACCGAGACGAAGAACAATCCGAGCAGCAGGCCTTTGAACGGCTCGATCGTCACCTCGATCTCGCGGCGAAACTCGGTCTCGGCGAGCAGCAGGCCGGCGATGAAGGCGCCGAGGCCCATCGAGAAGCCGTCGGCCGCGCTGGCGACGCCGGAGCCGATGATCACCAGCAGGCAGGCGGCCATGAATAATTCGGTCGAATCCGCCGCCGCCACCAAGCGGAACAGCGGCCGCAGCAGCAGGCGGCCGACGACGATGAGCAGTCCCAGGGCGGCGAGCGCCGGCAGAAAGGCGAGCAGCGACTGCAGCCCGTGCTCGCTGGTCCCGGGATCGGCGAGGAAGGAGACGAGGAACAAGAGCGGCGCGACCATCAGGTCCTGCATCAGCAGCACCGAGAAGGAGGCGCGGCCGGCGGCGCGGTTGAGCCGCCGCCGCTCGGCGAGAACCGGAATGACGATCGCGGTGGAGGACATGGCAAGCGCCGCGCCGAGCAGGATCGCTGGCGCGGTCCCGACGCCGCCGGCGAGGGCGGCGATGGCCGAAAGGGCCGCGCCGCAGGCGACGACCTGCGTGAGCCCCAGGCCGAACACCAGCATGCGCATGCGGGCGAGACGCTCCCAGGAGAGCTCGAGCCCGATCATGAACAGCAGGAAGACGAGGCCGAATTCGGCGATTTTGGCGACGCCCTCGACATCGCTCAGCGCGAAGGCCGCGACAGCTTCATGAGACTGCGCCAGCCGGCCGAGGCCGAACGGGCCGAGCGCGGCGCCGGCGGCGAGAAAGCCGAGAATAGGGCTGACGTGCAGCCGATGAAACAGCGGCGCGACGACGCCGCCGGTCGCGAGGAACAGCAGCGCCTCGCGATATCCTTCCCACTGGAACGAACCCACCATCGAGATCGCCTCTGACCGGCCTCGAGCGATTCGCCGGCCAGCATAGGGCAATAGCACCGTTTTAGCAGCGCTCGCGGCGTTATTGCCGATCTTCCTCGAACCCGTCGCAGCTCTCGTCGAAGGCGTCGAGGCCGACCTCGAGATAGCTCGAGAGCAGCGGAATGCCGAGGAGATAGGCGGAGGTCGGCCCTTTGCGCCGCTCCTTCGCCTGCACAACGGCGGCGTCCCAGTCCTCCGTCGAGAAGTCGCCGCGGCCGACCCATGCGAGCGCGACGAGCTCCGCCTGCTCGTCCTCATCCATCGCCTCGATGAATTCGGCGAGCTCGCTGCGGTTGGGCGAATAGCCCTCCTCGGTCAGCACGCTCACGAACTTATCGTCCGAAGGGTTGGAGGCGTCCGGCTGCAGGCCCTCGTCCTCGGCCTCGATCTCGCGCGCCTTGACGATGACGAAGCAGACCTTGTCCGTATTGATGTCCGGCATGGCTCACATCCTCGCGACTGCGGCGGCCGCTCGGGGAATTTCGAGCCGCGCCCCGCCGAGATATGGGGCGTCACGGCGCCTCGATCACCGTCACCCCGGCGGCGCGCATTTCGGCGCGCGCATTCTCCCCGCCTTCCGGCGTGACCGGCCGCGTCGCGGCGCGCAGCACATGAGTGACGAAGCCGAGCCGCACGGCGTCGATGGCGCTCGCCTTCACGCAAACCTCCTCGGCGACGCCGACGATGAAGACGCGCTCGACCGCGCGTCGGCGCAGTTCTTCGGCGAGTCCGGTGGCGTCGAAAACGGACGCCTGCTCGCGTTCGGCTCGCCGCGCCTTGGCGACGAAGAGCGCGCCCTCGGGCAGCTTCAAGTCCGGGTGCAGATCCGCTCCGCGCGTGCCGCGCACGCAATGCTGCGGCCATCGCCCTCCGAAGGCGTGGAAGCTCTGGTGGTCCGGCGGATGCAGATCGCGCGAGGCGACGACCAGCGCGCCTCGCGCATGCGCCTCCTCGACGAGCGCATTGACGATCGGCACGATCTCGTCGGCGTGCGGAACCTCGAGCTTGCCGCCGGCGCAAAAGTCGCGTTGCAGATCGACGACCAGCAGCGCGTCGCTCATGCGCAGCCCTATCTTTTGTCTCGTCATCACTGCGTCTTCATGCGCCATCGTCGAATCCATGGTCTCGAACCAGAGCAGAGCCGCGTCCGACGTCGGCGCCGCCGAGAAGGTGCGGCGGCTCGCGCAGCCTTGCGCCTATGCGCCCGCCCCCTCGCGCGTCGAGGTCATGGAGACACATATGTCGTATGTGTTCCTCGCGGGAGAGCGCGTCTACAAACTCAAGAAGCCCGTGCGCTTCGCCTTTCTCGATTTCTCGACCCTCGCCGCGCGCGAGGCCGATTGCCGTGAGGAGCTGCGGCTCAACCGCCGCCTCGCGCCCGGCGTCTATCTCGACGTCGTTCCGCTGACGCTCTCGCCCGCAGGCGATTTGTCGCTGCGCGGCGACGGCGAGGTCGTCGACTGGCTCGTCGAGATGCGGCGCCTGCCGTCGGCGCTCATGCTCGACCGGCTCATAGCCGAAGGGACGCTCGAGCCGACCCGAATCGATGCGCTCGCAAAGACGCTGGCGAATTTTTACGCGCATGCCGAGCGCACGGCGATGACGCCGCGAGATTACGTCGCTCGATTCTTTCGCGAGCACGACGAGACACGCCGCTTGTTGATGTGTGGATGCGCGCCTGAACGCGCGCGGTCCGGGAGCGCGTCGCTGGACCGCGAGCCGTCAGGCGCGCTCGTTCATGCGTCCGCTCTTCTCGATCGCCTCGAGGCGCTGCTCGTCGCGGCGACGCCCGCGCTCGAGGAGCGCGTGCGCGCGGGACGCGTGGTCGACGGACACGGCGATCTGCGCCCGGAGCACATTTGCTTTTGCGATCCGATCGCTATTTTCGATTGCCTCGAGTTCAATCGGCGATTGCGTCAGGTCGATCCCTTCGACGAGCTCGCCTTTCTGGACATTGAATGCGCGCTGCTCGGCGCGGACGACTTCGGCCCGCGACTGATAGCGGAGACGGCGGCGCGTCTCGGCGATGCGCCATCGCCCGCGCTCGTCTCGCTCTATGGCGCCTGCCGCGCGGCGCTGCGCGCGCGGCTCGCGATCGCGCATCTCCTCGATCCGCATCCGCGCCAGCCGGAGAAATGGGAGCCGCTCGCCGCGCGCTATCTGCGGCTCGCCGAAGCGCGGATGGCGGCGATCGGCCGAGACGAGGCCGCGAGCCGCGCGATCACTTCGCGCTCGTAGCGCGCGAGTCCGGCGCTGATCGTGACCGGATAGGGGGAAGGCGTGAGCGCGCGGCAGCCGGCGGGCAAAGCGGCGATCGCTTCGCGCGCATGAGCGCGAATTTGCTCGAGACCGGGCTGCGGCTCCAGCGGCTCGCCGCCGCGCATGACGTCGCGCAGAAGAGCGACGCCGCTCGACATTTCGTCATGACGGGCGATCACGTCGAAGGCCGCGACGCCTTCGCGAAACCCGCGGAACACCTGCTTGCGTCCGGGCAGGCTGCGCTTGCCCGGCGACAGCTTCATGCGGCCGCGCCCTTCGAACTCCACGAGCTTGTATGCGATGTCGAGCGATGGCGCGTCGCCCGACACGGACATGTCCGTGCCGACGCCGAACATGTCGATCGGCGCGGACGCCGCCGTCAGCCGATCGATGCGCGTCTCGTCGAGGCCCCCGCTCGCGACGATGCGCATATGCGCGAGGCCGGCGTCATCGAGCAGTCTGCGCGCGGCGCGCGACAAGGCGTCGAGATCGCCGAAGTCGAGACGAATCGCGCGCACGTCGAAATCCTCGCCCATCTCCTCCGCGAGCGCGATCACTTCGCGCACGCCGGCGAGCGTGTCATAGGTGTCGACGAGCAAGGTCGTTTGCGGAAACAGGCGGGCGTAGGCGGCGAATGCGTCGCGTTGCGTGTCGCAGGCTTCGACGAAGCTGTGGGCCATGGTGCCGGCCACGGGAATGCCATGCGCGCGGCCGGCGGCGAGCAGCGAGGTCGCCGCGACGCCGGCGATGTAGAAAGCGCGCGCGCCGTCCACCGCCGCGTCGAAGCCCTGCGCGCGGCGCGCGCCGAAATCGACGACCGCGCGGCCGCGCGCCGCCGCGACGATGCGCGCGGCTTTGGAGGCGAGCAGAGTCTGCAGGCCGATGCGATTGATGACGAGCGTCTCCAGCGCCTGCGCCTGCGCGATCGGCGCCGTCACCTCGATGATCGGCTCCTCGGCGAAGACCGGCGCGCCTTCTGGCACGGCGCGAATGTCGCCGGCAAAGCGCAGGCGCGCGAGGAAATTGAGAAAGTCGTGCGGGAATCCGAGCGAAGCGAGATAGCGCAGCTGCGCGTCCTCATAGCGAAAGCCGATGATGTCGCGCATCAGATCGGCGAGGCCGCAGGCGATGAGAAAATTGCGCGACGGCGGCAAATGGCGGACAAACAGCGAAAAGGTCGCGGGCCGTTCCGCCATGCCGAGCTCGAAATAGCCGCGCAGCATGGAGATCTCGTAGAGGTCGACGAACAGCGCGTCGGCGCGGGTCATGGTCCTTGCTCCAGAAGATCGTCGATCGAGCCGCCGCTCTGCAGCCGCTCGATCGTGCGCGCGAGCAGCGGAGCGACGCCGAGAACCACGAGCCGCGCGCCGAGCGCGGCGACGGCGTCGGCGGGCGGCGGGACGGAATCGGTGACGACGATCTCGTCGACCTCGGCGTCGCGCAGCGTCGCGCCGCCGCGCGCGAATAGCCCGTGTGTCGCCGCGAGACAGACGCGGGCGGCGCCATTGGCGCGGCAAGCCGCGGCGGTGCGCGCCATGGTGCCGCCGCTGCTGATGAGATCGTCGAGAATGACGACGGTTCGGCCGGCGACGTCGCCGGCGAATATCTCGCCCGTCACCTCGCCCATGCTGCGATGCTTGTCCATGAAGCCTTTGGCGACCGCCCGCCCCAGCAGGGCCTCGAGGCGCTGTCGAAACAGCTCGGCGCGCTTCTCGCCGCCGAGATCGGGCGAGACGACGGCGGCCGGCGCCTGGCCGATACGCTGAACGAAATGCCGCGCGAACAGCGCCTGAGCGTCGAGCGCTACCGCCTCGATGCGAAAGGCGTTCTCGAAGGCCGCGACATTATGCGCGTCGATGGCGACGACCGCGTCGACCCCGACGGCCTCGAGCAATTGCGCGACGGTGCGCGTCGCCACCGGATCGAGCGGCTTGGTTCTGCGATCCTTGCGCGCATAGCAGAGATAGGGCGCGACGGCCGTGATCTTCGCCGCGCCGGCGTCGCGCAAGGCGCCGATGAAGAGCAGGAGACGCAGCAGCTTGTCCGCGCCGCTCTCGCTCTGCTCGCCGTGCAGGCTCGAAATCACATAGACGCTGCGGCCGCGCACGCAGGCGAGCGGCCGGATCTTGCGCTCGCCGTCCTCGAATCTGCGCTCTTCATGCGGCGAAAGCGCGATTCCTATCTCGCGCGCGATGTTCTCGCCGATCTCGGCGCTGGAGCCGAGCGCGAACAGAGCGAGCGCCGACTCTGCGCGCGCGCGCGCCGGCCGCGCCGGCGCGGCGGAATCGAACGGGCTGACGGACAGCGCGCCGGCGACCGCGCCGAGCGTTCCGTCGGCGAGCGCGAGCGGCGCCGCGAGCAGCTCGACGCCGGCGATGTCGCGGCCATTCGCCACCAGCGTGAACTCGACGAGCGCCGGCTCGCCGACGCGCAGGATTTCGTCGAAGAGGCGACGCAGCCGCACGGCGGCGCGCCGGTTGGCGCAGGCGCCGAGGCGCGCGCCCTCGCGCAGCGACACGAGCGGCGCCGACGCCGCCGCGCCGCGCAGCAGCTCATAGTCGCGCGCGCCCGCGAGCTTGCGGAAGGCGAAGCCGCCGCGCAGCGCCGAGACCATTTCGGCGAGCGGCGGCGCGACGCCGCGCCGCATCGCGCGCCATTGCGCGAGCACGCGCTTCGACTCGGCGCCGACGGGCTGCGGCGCGAAATCGAGGCGCTCGAACAATCGGCGCAGAAACGGCTGCGTCACGGCCAGCGTCGTCATGCTTCAGCCCTCGCCGTGTCGCGGCAGCTTCGCCGCGAACCAATCGGCCGCCAGCTCGACGACGCGCTCCAGCGTCCCGGGCTCCTCGAACAAATGCGTCGCTCCCGGCACGACGTCGAGCCGCGATTGGGTCAGCAGCCGCTGCGATTCTCGATTCAGCTCTAATACTTCGTAATCGAGCGCGCCGACGATCAGCAGCGTCGGCGCGCCGACGCGGCCGAGCGCGTCGCCGGCGAGATCCGGGCGCCCGCCGCGCGAGACCACGGCGCGGACTCGTTCCGGACATTGCGCGGCGGCGACCAGCGCCGCGGCCGCGCCCGTGCTGGCGCCGAAGAGGCCGATCGGAAGCTGCTGGAGCGCGGGCTCGGCGGCGGCCCAGTCGATCGCCTCGACCACGCGCGCGGCGAGCAGCGGAATGTCGAACACATTGCGCCGATCGCGCGCTTCGTTGCGCGTGAGCAGGTCCATGAGCAGCGTCGCAAGGCCGCGCGCCAACAGCGCTTCGGCCACGAAGGCGTTGCGCGGGCTGTAGCGTGACGAGCCGCTGCCATGCGCGAACAGCACGAGGCCAATGGGATTGTCGGGAATTTCCAGCGCGCCGCCGAGGCGGCGCGAGCCGACGGCGACCTCCGATCTGCGAACCAGCGTCGTCATGGCGCACCCTCTCGCTCGCGGTGTCGCAGCGGCGTCGCCCGCTGCGAGGCGCCCCTCGCCTGCCCTATCTATCTATTGCGCCGTTCCCGGAACGACGCTGGTTTTTTGCCGGACGGCGCGCCCGACGGCCCGCGGTCCGAGCGCGTCCTCGACCGCGGGCCTTCGGGCTCGCTCTCCCGAGCGCTGTCGAAGCGCCAACGCGAAAGGCCTGCCGATGCAGACGACGCCGGAAATCGACTTTCAGGGAATGGAGGCGACGCCGCGCGCGCGGTCGCGCATCGAGCGTCACATCGACCAATTGGAGACGCGCTTCGGTCGCGTCACCGCCTGCCGCGTGGTGGTGAAGGCGCCGGGCGGGCGCCATCGCACCGGCGGGCTCTATGAGGTGAACATTCGCCTCGCCCTGCCCGACGGGCGCGAAGCGGTGGTCGAGCGCACGCCTCCGGAGGACGAGCGTTTCCAGGATTTCGACTTCGCGCTCGACGACGCCTTCAAGCGCGCGCGCCGGCGCCTGCAGGACCAGGTCCGCCGCATGGAGGGACATGTCAAGCAGCACGCCGAGCCGGTCGGCGGCGTGGTGCGGCGGCTGATGCGCGAGGACGGCTATGGCTTCCTCGAGGGCGCCAATGGACGCGAGCTCTATTTCAATCGCAACAGCGTGGAAGGCAACGGCTTCGACCGGCTCGAGCCCGGCGACCGCGTCGCCTATCGCGAGGAGGAGGCCGACGACGGGCCGCAGGCGAGCGCGGTGAGGCCGCTCGGCGAACGGGCGCCATTATGAGGCGCCGCGCCTCGCAAAGTCGCGCGCCGCGCCTATATCGAAAGCGTCGTGCGAGGATTTGCCGCCATGCCGTTTCGTGACCGAACCGACGCCGGACGCCGCCTCGCCGACGCGCTCTCCCGTCGCGAAGGCGAGGAGGCGGTGGTGTTCGCGCTGCCGCGCGGCGGCGCGCCGGTCGCCGCCGAGATCGCCGAGCGCCTGAACGCGCCGCTCGACCTCGTTCTGGTGCGCAAGATCGGCGTTCCTTTCCAGCCCGAGCTCGCAATGGGCGCAGTCGCCGATGGCGGCGCGCCGGTCGTCGTGCGCAACGAGGATGTGATCGCGCTCGCCGATGTCGGCCCCTCCGCCTTCGACGCCATCTGCGCGCGCGAGCAGGCCGAGATCGAGCGCCGCAGGAAGCTCTATCTCGGCGGGCGCTCGCGCCCCGACGCCGCCGGAAGGCTGGCGATCGTCGTCGACGACGGCGTCGCCACCGGCGCCACCACGCGCGCCGCGCTGCGCGCCGTGCGGGCGTTGCGGCCGAAAAAGCTGATCCTCGCCGTTCCCGTCGCGCCGACGGAGGCGCTCGAAGCGTTGCAGAAAGAGGCCGACGAGATCGTCTGCCTCGAGCATTATCGCGATTTCGGCGCGATCGGATTTTTTTATGCGGATTTTCGCCAGATCGACGACGAGGAGGTGATCGCCATTCTCGATCGCTTCACGCCGCGACAGTGATCGGAGGCTCACGATGCGCGTCGGCGCGCCGAAGGAAATCAAGGACAATGAATTTCGCGTGGCGCTGACGCCTGCCGGCGTCTTCGAGCTCGTCCGGCGCGGACATGTCGCGCTGATCGAGCGCGGCGCGGGCGAGGGCGCGGGGATCGCCGATGCGGCCTATGAAGCGGCGGGCGCGACGCTGGCCGAAGGGCCGGCCGGGATTTTCGAGACAGCCGATCTCATCGTCAAGGTGAAGGAGCCGCAGCCGCGGGAGTGCGAGAGGCTGCGCCCTGGGCAAATTCTCTTTACCTATCTGCATCTCGCCGCCGACCGCGCGCTGACCCTCGATCTCCTCCACTCGGGCGCCGTCTGCGTCGCCTATGAGACGGTGACCTCGCCGTTCGGCGGCCTGCCTCTGCTCGCGCCCATGTCGGAGATCGCCGGCCGACTCGCGCCGCAGGCGGGCGCCCGCTGCCTGGAGAAGCCGATGGGCGGCCGCGGCGTGCTGCTCGCCGGCGCGCCGGGCGTGCCGCCGGCCGAGGTTCTCGTGCTCGGCGCCGGCGTCGTCGGGACGCAGGCGGCGATGATCGCGCTCGGCATGGGCGCGAGCGTCACCGTCGCCGACCGTTCGCCCGAGCCGCTGCGCCGTCTGCAGGCGCGCTTCGGCAATGCGGCGAAGACGATCTTCTCCACGCCGCCCGCGCTCGCGGAGCTCGCGAAGCGCGCCGATCTCGTGATCGGCGCGGCGCTGCTGCCGGGCGCGGCGGCGCCCAAGCTCATCGCGCGCGACATGCTCGCCGGCATGAAGCCGGGCGCGGTCATCGTCGATGTGGCGATCGACCAGGGCGGCTGCTGCGAGACCTCGCATCCGACCACCCATTCCGATCCGAGCTTCGTCGTCGACGGAATCGTGCATTATTGCGTGGCCAATATGCCGGGCGCGGTGCCGCGCACCTCGACCTTCGCGCTCGCCAGCGCGACGCTTCCTCATGTGCTGGCGCTCGCCGACCAAGGGCTCGGCGCGCTGCGCGAGGACCCGCATCTGCGCGCCGGGCTCAATATCATCGCGGGCGAGGTCGTCAACGCCGCGGTGGCCGCGGCGCATGATCTGCCCTCGGTTTCTTCGGCGCGGGCGCTCGGCCTCCGAGCGTGAGAAAAGGAGAGGCGTCATGCGGCTACGGTCCCCGGCCTTCGCCGAGCAGGCGGAGATACCGAAGAAATTCACCTGCGACGGTGAGAATGTCTCGCCGGCGCTGGAATGGGAGGGCGCGCCGGCGCAGACGAAGAGCTTCGTCCTCCTCTGCGACGACCCCGACGCGCCGGCCGGCATCTGGCGGCATTGGGCGGTCTATGATCTTTCGCCGCGGAACTCCGGCCTGCCCGAGGGCGCCGGCCGCCCCGGGCCGGGACGGGGCTATAGCCAAGCGATCAATGATTTCGACCGCTCCGGCTATGGCGGTCCCTGTCCGCCGCCGCGCCATGGCGTTCATCATTACCGCTTTCGCCTGCTGGCGCTCTCGGTCCCGGCGCTGCGGGTCCCCCGCGCCGATCCGACCTGCGAGGAGGTGGAGCAGGCGGCGAAGAGCGCGGCGCTCGCCGAGGCGCTGCTGATCGGGACCTATCAGCGGTGACGAAAGCGACATGATTCAGCAGATTTGACAGGGCTGAACGAGCGAGCCTCTAAGGCTCGCTCTCCGGCGCCGTCAATCGCGCTTGGACTTCGCGTCCTTGTCGTCCTTCTTGGCCTCGCTCGGCGTGAACATGCTGCGCACGCGCTGGCCCATCATCGTCGCCTGTCCGGAACCGACGTCATAGACGAGCCTGTCGCCCTTCGCGACATTGTCGCCCTGGGTGAGCGTGACATTGCCGGTCAGATACACCTTGTTCTCGGCGCGGTCATAGGAGCCGTGGTCGCCGACGCCGATCTGATCCTTGGAGACGAGCGTCACCGGCCCTTCGGCGTCGATGTGGCGGACGCGGTCGCCGCCCGTGGCCGGAGCGCCCTCCTGCGCCTTGTCGAGCAAGATGGTCAGCCGCGAGGCCTTCAGCGTCGAAGGGCCGTTCACGACGATCACGCCGCCCGAATAGACGAGGCGTTGCTCCTTGTCGAAATAGTCGAGCTTGCCGGCGTCGATATCGACCGGATCCTTGGCGGTCGCTCCCGGCAGGATGCCGCCGGAGCGCCCCTTGGCGAGCGCCGGCGCGGAAAAGCCCGCCAGCAGCGCCAGCGCCAAAGCGGTTCGAGCGGCGGCTCGCGCTGCGACTCTCATGGGGTCCCTTCGGTCGGATTCGGCGACGCCTCGTCGTCGCCGGGAAAGGTCGAATGAACGGCCCCGATGAAGGTGGCGCGCTTCTCTGTCTGCGAAAATTCGGACGATTGCGCGGTGACGATCGAATCGTCGAGCGTCAGAATGGTGGGCGTGGCCGAGGTCACGAGCCCGCCGCGAAAGTCGATCGTCGCCGAAGCGGTCTTCATGTCGAAGCGCTTGCCGTCATGGAGATGGGCGCTGCCGGTCAGCTCCGCCTGGTCCTTGCCGCCGTCATAGACGCCTTGCTCCGAGGTGAGGATGATCACCCCGTCGGCTTCGCCGGTGAGCCGCACCTCGAGCTGATGCAGCTCATAAATGTCCGGCTGCGTCAGATCCTGCACGGCTGTGCGCGCCCTGAGCTCATAGGGACGTCCATCCTTGCGATAGGCGATCAGCTTCGGATCCTCGATGGTGATGCGAGTCCCCTGCGTCACGACACGGGAAAAGCTCAAATCCACCGGCAGGAAGCTGAGGGAGCGGACGAGGCCGCCGACGAGCGCCGCGACGACGATGCCCGCGCTGCCCCACACGAGGAGCCGGCGCAGCCGGGCGACGCGCTGCGTATGGCGCCGCGCCTGCGGAATAGCGTCGGGACGACGCGCCACGAAGGCGGCGAGCCGATCGCCGCGATCGGAAGTGGAGAAGACGTCGTCGCTCATCGGTGGCCCCGGGGGAATCGAAGCGTCCATGGAGGGGCCGCCTCGTGGCATATTCGAGGCGTCATTCATGCGAGAAGATGTCGATCTCCGGCCAGCCGGCGAGATCGAGCCGCGCCCTCGTCGGCAGGAAGGAGAAGCAGGCAGCCGCCAGCTCGCTGCGATTCTCGCGCGCCAGCATGGCGTCGAGCCGCTCACGCAGCGCATGCAGATGGAGCACGTCCGAGGCGGCATAGGCGAGCTGCGCGTCGGAGAGCGTGTCGGCTCCCCAATCGGAGGATTGCTGCTGCTTGGAGATCTCGACGCCGAGCAGCTCGCGCACGAGATCCTTCAGCCCGTGGCGGTCGGTATAGGTGCGGATCAGCTTGGAGGCGATCTTGGTGCAATAGACCGGCTCGGCCAAGACGCCGAAGGTCTTCGCCATGACGGCGATGTCGAAGCGGCCGAAATGGAACAGCTTCAGCACGTTAGGATCTGCGAGCAGCGCCTCGAGATTGGGCGCGCGGGTCTGGCCGGGCGCGATGCGGACGAGATCGGCGTCGCCGTTCCCGCCGGAGAGCTGCACGAGGCAGAGCCGATCGCGATGCGGATTGAGGCCGAGAGTTTCGGTGTCGATGGCGACGACGGGGCCGAGATCGGCTCCGTCCGGCAAATCGCCCTGGTGCAAGCGGATGGTCATCGCTTCGGCTGATCGGCTCTGGTTGGAATCACGGGCGCCAAAATATTCGAGGGCGGCTGGCGGAAGCAAGCCTCGCGCCGCCCTGTGGCGCGACAATCGGACCGGTCCCTCGGGCCGAGCCTCAAAAAAAAGCTCCGCCCGGGGAGGGCGGAGCCTTTGTTCTCTACTCGACCGTTCAGCCCTTCTTCGGGCCTTCGGCTTCTCTCGCCTTCAGCGCGGCGCCGAGAATGTCGCCGAGCGAGGCGCCGGAGTCGGCGGAGCCGTACTGCGCGATCGCCTCCTTCTCCTCGGCCACCTCGAGCGCCTTGATCGACACCGCGACCTTGCGCGCCTTGCGGTCGAACAGAGTGATGCGGACATCGACCTTCTCGCCGACGGCGAAGCGCTCGGGACGCTGGTCGGCGCGGTCGCGCGCCAGCTCGTTGCGCTTGATGAAGGTGGTGAGATCGGTGCCGAGGATCTTCACCTCGAGACCGGCCTCCTTCACCTCCAGCACCTCGGTGGTGACGACGGCGCCCTTCTTGACCTCGCCCGCG
The DNA here is from genome assembly GCF_019802345.1 of Methylosinus sp. Sm6. Lineage (GTDB taxonomy): Bacteria > Pseudomonadota > Alphaproteobacteria > Rhizobiales > Beijerinckiaceae > Methylosinus. Next base: position 32,538 of record NZ_JAINDZ010000044.1, read on the forward strand.
CCCTCCTCGGCGGAGATGGAGGCGAAGGGATCATTGGCGAGCTGCTTCACGCCGAGCGAGATGCGCTCCTTCTCGATGTCGACGTCGAGCACCTGAGCGGTGATGACGTCGCCCTTCTTATACTCCTCGATCACCTGCTCGCCCGGACGGTTCCAGTCGAGATCGGAGAGATGGACCATGCCGTCCACATCGCCGTCGAGACCGATGAACAGGCCGAACTCGGTCTTGTTCTTGACCTCGCCGGAAACGGTCGAGCCCTGCGGGTGCTTCTCGGCGAAGGCCTCCCAGGGGTTCTGCAGCGTCTGCTTGAGGCCGAGCGAGATGCGGCGCTTGATGGGATCGACCTCGAGCACCTGGACGTCGACCTCCTGGCTCGTCGCGACGATCTTGCCGGGATGCACGTTCTTCTTCGTCCAGGACATTTCCGAGACGTGGACGAGGCCCTCGATCCCCGGCTCCAGCTCCACGAAGGCGCCGTAGTCGGTGATGTTGGTGACGCGGCCGTGGAACTTGGCGCCGATCGGATATTTCGCCTCGATGCCCTGCCACGGATCTTCGAGCAGCTGCTTCATGCCGAGCGAGATGCGATGCGTCTCGTGATTGATCTTGATGATTTTTACACGCACGCTCTGGCCGATGGACAGAACCTCGCTCGGGTGGTTGACCCGGCGCCAGGCGACGTCGGTCACATGCAGCAGGCCGTCGATGCCGCCGAGATCCACGAAGGCGCCGTAATCGGTGATGTTCTTGACGACGCCCTCGATGACCTGCCCCTCCTCGAGGTTGGCCACGATCTCGTGACGCTGCTCGGCGCGGCTCTCCTCGAGCACGGTGCGGCGCGACACGACGATATTGCCGCGGCGGCGATCCATTTTCAGGATATGGAAGGGCTGCGGCACATTCATCAGCGGGCCGACGTCCCGGATCGGACGAATGTCGACCTGCGAGCGCGGCAGGAAGGCCACGGCGCCGTCCAGATCGACGGTGAAGCCGCCCTTGACCTGATTGAAGATGACGCCCTCGACCTTCTCGTTGTTCTCGAAGCCCTTCTCGAGCTTGACCCAGCTCTCCTCGCGGCGCGCCTTGTCGCGCGAGATCACGGCCTCGCCGAGCGCGTTCTCGATGCGCTCGAGATAGACCTCGACCTCCTCGCCCACCTTCGGAGCGGGATCGCGGCCATAGCCGGTGAATTCCTTGAGGGCCACACGCCCTTCGGTCTTGAGGCCGACATCGATGACGGCGACGTCCTTCTCGATGGCGACGACGCGGCCCTTGATGACGGACCCTTCGAAAGCCTCGTTCTGGCCGTAGCTTTCGTCGAGCAGGGCGGCAAAATCCTCGCGCGAAGGCGCGCGCTCTGTTGCAGTGGACATTCGTTCTCCTGAGGACCCTTGTCGGGCGGGCGCCGGCTGAGGTTGGCGTTGCGGATGGGCTTCTTCGGTCGGAGGCTTCCCCGGCGGCTGCGGCCGGAGGAAACGAAAGTTCTCATGCGAGAACTGGCCGGCGCGGCCCGATCGAAAAAGCTCTGGTTGAAAACAGGAGAGGCCGGAAGGAAACCCCGCCGGCCGCACCTGTGGATAATCTAGCAGGGCGGCGCGGGTCCGGCAAGAGAGGGACTGTGGCCGTAATCGCCCGCCGCGAAGGACTGCTGCTTCGCTCTCGAGCGACGGCGCTGATCTGGGGAGAAGAGCCAGCTCGTCGCGCGGCGCGAGGCGCCGCTTTCGGGAAAGTCTCAGTTTCAATTTCGGACGCGAATCGGTTTTCGTGGCCAATGGCCGAGACGCGCCATAAGCGGATCCTTGATCCGAAGGCTAGACGCCTCTTACTCACCATTTGGTCGGCGTCCTGCAGCGCGAGCCTATTGCGATAGTTCCAGCTTGACGGGGTTCCTCTATGCGTGCGAGCCTGTGGTCATTGCAACCCAGCAGGAGGAGGATGGAAGATGCAAGCGCCCATTGAACTCTATCCTCGCGATCCGCTGCTTTCCCGGTCTTTCTAGCTGATCGAAGCCCGGGGGCACGCGGTCTCAATCCCTTTTCGGCCCGACGCCACAGGTCGTGTCCCCACCGGTGGTGTAGCAGTTCGGGAGCAAGCCGCTCGCGACGCGCGCTTTTCATAGCGCCGTAGCGA
>NZ_JAINDZ010000045.1 GCF_019802345.1 Methylosinus sp. Sm6
TGGCAGACTGAAATGGAGAGGCGTTGTCTCCACAGACTGCTGACTCGCAACAACAAGTTAGAGTCAGTATGTTAGACCGAGTTCCCGCCGCCAGCCCGTCGCGTCGCTTCATTGCCGAGATTTCGTATGGCGGGCGGCGGGCGGCGCCTCTAAAATGCCGGGAAGCGGGCCGTAACTGACCGGCCGGGAGAGACGCGGGCGCGGCGCCGCGAACAAGGGAGGTCGAGACGATGACACGGGCGAAAGAGGCCACGGGCCGGGCCTCGGCGGGCGCAGCGCTGGCGATTGCTCTTCTGGCCCTTTCGGGCGGCGCGCCGGCGCGCGCCTATGACGACGCCTCGACCGTCACCTCGATGCTCTCCCTGTTCGGCGCGGGCGAGGAGGAGAACGAGAAGATCGTTTATCGCGAGCGCTCCAAGCTGGTGCTGCCGCCGGGCGGACGGCAGCTTCCCGAGCCGCAGTCGCGCGAGTCCGCCCGTCCCGCCGCCTGGCCGGTGGATCAGGAGATGGCCCGGCGCCGAGGCGCGCAGAGGCCGGCGCCGCAGGCGGGACTGAACGAAAATCCCAATGAGCCCGGCGCGAAGCGCGGGCCCACCAAATGCCTGGCCGCCGCCACCGAAGGCAATTGCACCCTCGCCACCGAGGCCGACGACCCGCTTCTCGGCGCCGGCGACGGCCCGAGGACCCGCGCGGCCGGACAATCCTCGACGCGCGCCTTTCTCACCGAGCCGCCGGCCGCCTATCGCCAGAAGGTGGGGGGCGGCAAGGGCGTCGCGGATGCGGAGAAGTCATCGGACTGGTGGAACCCCGGCGCGCTCATCGGCCGCGTGTTCGGCGACTGACGGCAAGATTGGGAGGCGGCCCGGGCGCGAGCCGCCGGCCCATCCGTCAATTGCGCAGCACCACGCGGCGATGCAGGGCCTGCAGCGGGCGCGCGTTCATCGGGAACAGCGCCTTGAACGCCGTTATGTCGTCATCGGCGACCGATGCCGGCGCCGCGAAGACGTTCCAATTCACCACCTCCGAGCACGGCGGCGTCGTCAGCGAGCCCTGATAGCGGTAGAATTTGCGGGTTTTCGGCAACAGCGCGGCCGCGTCGATCGGCGCCCTCAGGGTCGCCTTCCCCTCTTCCTTCGGCGCGACGTCCATGATCGCCGAGAACGCCTTGTTCGGCGCGCCGCCGATCATCAATACGCCCAGCACCAACAGATCGCCTTCGGCATGGGCGTGCACGAAATGCGCCTCCATCGCGCGGCGCTCGCCATTGATCGCATGCTCGCTCGGCGTATGGAAATGGAACTGCTTCAGCTCATATTTGCGGCCGTCCAAGGTCGCGGAGCCGCCAGGGGCGGCGTTCGCCTGAATGGTGTGGCCGTTGTTGACGATCTCGAAGGCCTGCGGCTTCCAGGCCAGCTTGGGCCCATGCACCTCGGCCTTGACGGCCCCGGTCAGGTCGATCGGCGATTGCTCGGCGCCGATGGCGCAGGCTTGGGCGGCGGCGTCATGCGCGCCCCAGTCCTGCGGGTCCTCGTAGGACCAATGGGCGTGCGCCCCTTCCGCGCGCGCCGCAGCGGCGCAGAGCGGGCATCCGATGAGGCCGGCGAGAAAAGATCGACGCGTGAAAGCCATGGCAGCCCTCCTCCGGTGGCGGGGCTGCCGACCCGCCATCGGATTTTTCGTGAGAGTTCGGCGCCGAATCGCGCCGTCCGCCGAAATTATGGCACAATGGCAAAGTTCACGTTAGCCGGCTTGACAGGAGCGCCTCGTCGCGCCACTCCGCGCGAGGAAAAAGCGCCGTCGGGTACGATCATGAAGAAGGACGACAAGGGCTCGGGCGCGCCCGCCAAGGGCGCGGGCGCGGGCAAGAAAAACGCCGAAGCGCTCGCCGCCGCGCTGCGCGCCAATCTGATCCGCCGCAAATCGGCCCGCCCGCCGGCCCCGGAAACGCGCCGAAAGGTCCTCGCTGAGCCTTCGGCGGAGCTGCGCCGAGCGACCTTCAGGAGCGACCTTCAAGAGCGAAGGAGCGACCTCCAGGTTGACAGTGGACGCGTTTCGCTCCAATAGTCACGCTATATTGCGCCGCAATATCGCCTGCCGCCGACGCGGCCGCCGCACCTCGAATCGGGGAGTCGCCATGATGAAAATCGTCATGTTTCGTCGTTCCCCGGGCCGAGCCTGATCGTTCAGGCGCCGAGCCCGGCATAGCTCCGGGCTTCATCAGGCTCCCGCCGCGTCCTTCCGATCTTCGCGGATCGCGACTCCCTCGAAACGCCCCGGAACGAGCCGCGACGCTTCCCGCGTCGTCCATTCGATTCTTCTCTCAGGGAGCGGAGCGCCGGCGCGTTCCGCGCGACCATGACCGCTTATTGGCAGACGCTGCGTTTCGCCGCAGCCTATTGGCTCCTGTCGCCCCGCCTGCTGGCTGCGATGCTGGCGGCGCGTCTCGTGTCCAATGTCGTCGACGTCTTCGTGCCCGTCGCCTCCGGCCGGCTCGCCGACGCCGTCGCCGCGGAGCCGCGCGCTCTCGGCCCGGCGCTCGCCGCGCTGCTCGCCTTTCTCGGCACTGTGGCGCTGTTTCACATGCTGCGCAATTTCGTCGCCTTCTCCATCTGCCATGTCGCGGCGCATGGCATGGCGGCGCTGGTGCGCGACGCTTTCGCGCGCGTGCAGCGCTTCTCGGCGGATTGGCACGCCAACGCCTTCGCCGGCGCCACGGTGCGCAAGATCACGCGCGGCATGTGGGCGTTCGATACTCTCACCGACACGCTGATCTTCGGCATTCTCCCGGCCGCGACCGTCATCGTCGCGATTACGGGGCTGTTGTCCTGGCGCTGGCCGATGCTCGGCGTCGTGGTCGCCGTCGGCATCACGCTCTTTCTCGCCATGGGCGTCGGCCTGTCGCTCGGCTGGATCAGCCCGGCCGCGCAAATCTCGCAGGGGCTCGATTCGGCGGTGAGCGCGCGGCTCGCCGATTCCATCACCGGCAATCAGATCGTCAAAGGCTTCGCCTCCGAGGCGCGCGAGGATCAGAGCTTCGCGGCGCTCGTCGCCGAATGGACCGGGCGCACGCTCACCGCCTGGTATCGCGGCTCGACGGTCGGGCTGCTGCAGGCGATCGTTCTCATCGTCATGCAGGCGGCGCTGCTCGGCTGCGGCCTGCTGCTGTGGTCCGAGGGAGAGATGACGACCGGCGACGTCGTGAGCCTCATCGGCATTCAGGGCCTCATCAACGGCTATCTGCGCGACATCGGCGAGCACGTGCGCAATCTGCAGCGCGCGGTGAACGAGATGGAGGATGTCGTCGCCTTCGCCGCGGCGGAGCCGGAGGTGGTCGACGCGCCGGGCGCGACGTCGCTCGTCGTCACACGCGGCGAGATCGTCTTCGATCGCGTGACCTTCGGCTATCCCGCCGCGGGCAGGCCGCTCTACGACGATTTCTCGGTGACCATCCGTCCCGGCGAGCGCGTCGGCCTCGTCGGCGCCTCGGGCGCCGGCAAGACCACCTTCGTCAAGCTGCTGCAGCGCCAGTTCGATCTCGACGCCGGCCGCATACTCGTCGACGGGCGGGACATCGCCGATGTGACGCAGGCGTCGCTGCGCCGCGCGATCGGCATTGTCGCGCAGGAGCCGACCCTGTTCCATCGGCCGCTCGCCGAGAACATCGCCTATGGCCGGCCCGACGCTGCGCCCTATGAGATCGCCGAGGCGGCGCGTCTCGCTCATGCCGACATCTTCATCGAGCGTCTGCCCGACGCCTATGAGACGCTCGTCGGCGAGCGCGGCGTGAAGCTGTCGGGCGGCGAGCGGCAGCGCGTCGCCATCGCCCGCGCCATTCTCGCCGATACGCCGATATTGGTGCTGGACGAGGCGACATCCTCGCTGGACTCGGTGTCGGAATTTCATATTCGCGCCGCGATCGAGCAATTGTCCTCGGGACGCACCACCATCGTCGTCGCGCACCGCCTGTCGACGGTGCAGCAGCTGGATCGAATCCTGGTGTTCGACCACGGCCGCATCGTCGAGGACGGCTCGCACGCCGAGCTGCTGCGCCTGCCGAATGGGATTTACCGTCGGCTGTTCGAAACGCAGGCGGGCGGCAGCGATCTCATCGACGCGGACGTCGGCTGAGCGTCCGCGGGGAGAGTTGGCGCCAGGGACGAAACGAAGGTTTCACGCGCCCTCGAGCGCGATCCTCGGCATGAGGGAAGCCTTCGTCTCGCTCTGATGGCCTATTCCGCCCGGAACTGCCGCGCCAGCGCCTTCTCGATCTCGGGAAGCGGATGGTGGGTCAGATCCTTGTCCAGCTCGCCCCGCACCTTGCCCTTGGCCTTTTGCGACAGCTCCTGGCGCAATTCGCCGAGCACGCGCGGCGGAGCAATGATGACGATCTCGTCCAATTCGCCGGATTCGGCGGCCGTGTTGATCCGTTCGGCGATCTCCCTTGCGAAATGCTCCTTCTCGAGCTCGTGCCAATCGGAATTCTCGACGGCGCTGCGTGGCGCTCCCGCCGTGCCGAAGGCGCGGCCCGGCGCGTCGCTCCCCTGCTCGCGGGTCGGCGGGTTCTCGTCGACGCGCGCCTCGACGACGCGCAGGTCGATGAGGTCCGGATCACCGTGATTTTGCAGAAAAAGGGCTCTGCGGCCGTCGCCGACGAGAACCCAGGCTCCGTTGTGAACCGCAATATTGGTCATGTTGTTGGTCTTTCGTTGAACGGCCCTACAGGGATCATCTGGGAGCCGTTCTGCGCGACGGCAAGCGCGGCCCGATGCCGCGCTTTCGCTCGGCGCCGGCTCTTGCGTCGGCGCAGATAGAGCCGCGCAGATCACGATCCGCCGAGGAGGCGGCTTCGTGAGCGGTCATACATTTCGATTCGAAGAAAAATGCTCGTCGCGAAGTTCCGTTCATCAAAACGATTGCGTCGGATTCTGCTTGGCGCTTTTCTATTTGTGGGCGCAGGCGCGATGTGGCGCGGCTATTGGATACGTTCGGTCACGATCGAACTCGGAGGCGGGTACAGCCTGACCTATTCGATCGACTGGGGCCGCTTCCAGCGGACGGACGAGTTTCGATTTTCGCGCGGATGGCTTCCGGTCTTTCGTGGCTCCAGCGGCGAGACGGAGATAGGGCAGAGGCCTGACCACGCTGGCGTCACAGTTTACGTCTCGGCCGATGGAACGCGATATTTCCTCGGCCATATCTTCGGAGGCTCCGAGTTCGACGCACGCGCCGGATATTTGACGAAGAGCTGCAGTTTTGATCGGCCTCCGCCTTCGAGACTGGCGGGAGCGAGACGCCATCGATCCGGGCTCCGCGGTTCTCGCGCCGGGTCCAGAGGAGACCGGCGAGCCGCAGCAGCAGCCGCCTCCATCGAAATATTACCTGGGCTTGAACTATATCGGGGAGTTCAGGCTGATCTATCGCGATCGATTGTCCTGGCGTGGCGACGACGTGGGTTTTGTCCCATCGAGCAAAGCGCCCGAACCGCGCTTCGGCTTGAATGGCTCGTGCGGGTGACGTCTGCTCGAGCCGATCCTACGCCGCGACTTGCGCGCGCTGGAGCAGTTTGAAAGTCCGTCCAACGCCGGTCGCGTCGTCGCCGGAGAACGAGCGAAGCCTCGGAAAAGCGATTGAACGATCATCTTATGTAGGTGTATCTGCTTATGAGGAGATAGTCATGACGGCACTTCTTATAAAGCTCATTCCTTTCGCAATTTTCCTGTTCGGATGCTTCGCGGCAACGACAACGAGCGCGCTCGAGGTTGGCGAGCCTGTGGAAGGGACGCTCGAATTCGGAAGGGCGCAGAGCTACGCGCTAGCGCTCCATGCGGGCGATTACATCGAGGCGACGCTCGAAGAACGCGGCTCTGGCAGCCAAATCTGGGTTCTCGCGCCGAATGGCTCCCGTTCGAGAAAATTCAATGTGGACGGCGCGAAGCGAGAGTTCGCCTTCGTCGCCGACGCCGATGGGGTCCATACCATTCAATTGAAAACGGCAGACAATTCTGGCCACGCCGGTGAAAAAGCCGGAACATTCAGCTTGCGAGTAGATCATGTTTTGCCGCTCTCTGAGCGGATGAGGCTCGGGACAGGCCGCTCCCCCTACGCGGTTCCAGAAATCGAAGCGCTACAGCGGGAGCTTCCTTCGCCGGGCGCCGTCGAACGGTTTTGGCGACAGGTCGCGCAGGTTGGAACGCCCCTGGTCACGCCGATCGCCAATGACGACGCCCATCAGCTGGCGACGTTCTTGTGGCGGGGAGATGCGACGACACAAAACGTCGTGGTGCTCGGCCCGTCTCAAAGCCGGCCGATAGCCGATTATCTGATGGATCACATTCCCGACACGGACGTGTGGCGTCTGACGCTGAAACTTCCCGCCGGCGCACGCTTCGCTTACACGCTTTCTATCAACGATCCTCTGGTTCTCGAGGGGCCGCGCGCCGCCGAGCGTGCGGCGACCCAGCAGGCGGACCCGCTCAATCCCAAGAAGAGCTGGAACTACGCTCCGGGGGCGGGCGTTCACGAATATTCGAGCATGGCGGAACTGCCGGGAGCGGCTCCGCAGCCCTGGATATCGAAGAGGCCGGGCGTCCCCGAAGGGAAGGTCGAGCACACGCTCTTCAAGAGCGATTTGCTCGGGAACGAACGCAAGATCACGATCTATACGCCAGCCGCCTATCAGAAAGGCGGGGCGCCCGCCGATCTTCTCGTCCTTTTCGATGAGAACGCCTACATCGACCGCGTTCCGACTCCCACGATTCTCGACAATCTCATTGCGGCCGGGTCGATTCGACCGACGATCGCTGTCCTGATCGCCAATCCGAGCCAGGAAACGCGGGTGAAGGAACTGTCCCCGAATCCGACGTTCGCTGATTTTCTCGCGAATGAGTTGGTCCCATGGGTCCGCGCCCATTACCGCGTAGCCGCCGAGCCTGGCCGGACCGTCGTCGCCGGGTCGAGTCTCGGCGGCATAGCCGCGACTTATGCCGCGCTTCGCCATCCGGAAATTTTCGGCAACGTCCTCTGTCAATCAGGTTCGTTCTGGTGGGCTCCGGACCATAGATTCGGTGGAGACCCGATAACAGAAACGAATTGGCTGGCCAGGCAATTCATCGAGAATTCCAAGCTGCCTATTCGGTTCTACATGGACGCCGGGCTGTTCGAGGTCGATTTTTCGGGGAGCGGCGGCGCCATTCTCGAGCCATCTCGGCAGATGCGCGACGTTCTCCTCGCGAAGGGCTATGAAGTTCATTACAAGGAATTCGCGAGTGGTCACGACTATCTGAACTGGCGAGGAACGCTCGCCGACGGATTGATATTGCTGACCGGCGTGACACAGAGCGCGAAGCGATGAAGCGCGGGCCGCGCCAGAAATCGTCGAACTCCGACCAACGCACGGCGCAAGAAAAGAGCCGACGATCTCGCCCTCGGCCCGCCCTTCGAGACGCCCGCTGCGCGGGCTCCTCAGGGCGAGGGAGCTAAGGCGAGACCGACAGCTCGCCGCCTCAGCCCTCCAGCAGCCGCCGCGCGATGACCTGCGCCTGAATCTCAGCCGCGCCCTCGAAAATATTGAGGATGCGCGCATCGCAGAGCACGCGGGAGACCGGATATTCCAAGGCAAAACCATTGCCGCCGTGAATCTGCAGCGCATTGTCCGCCGCCGCCCAGGCGACGCGCGCGCCGAGCAGCTTGGCCATGCCGGCCTCGAGATCGCAGCGCTTGCCCTCGTCCTTTTCCCGCGCGGCGAAATAGGTGATCTGCCGCGCGACGTGAATCTCGATCGCCATATTCACGATCTTGTCGAAGACGCGCGGGAAGGAGAACAAGGGCTTGCCGAACTGGATGCGCTCCTTGGCGTAGCGCAGGCCCAAATCCAGCGCTGCCTGGGCGACGCCGAGCGCGCGCGCCGCGGTCTGGATACGCGCGGATTCGAACGTCTCCATGAGCTGCTTGAAGCCGTTGCCTTCCTTGCCGCCGAGGAGATTCTCGGCCGGCACCTCGAAATTGTCGAAGCCGATCTCGAACTCCTTCATGCCGCGATAGCCGAGCACCTCGATCTCGCCGCCGGTCATGCCCTTGGCCGGGAAGGGATTTTCGTCGGTGCCGCGCGGCTTCTCGGCGAGCAGCATGGAGAGGCCCTTATAGCCCTTCTCGTTCGGATTGGTGCGCACGAGCAGCGTCATCACATCGGCGCGCACCGGATGGGTGATCCAGGTCTTGTTGCCGACGACCTTGTAGACATCGCCCTCGCGCGTCGCGCGGGTGCGCAGATTCGCGAGATCGGAGCCATTGTTCGGCTCGGTGAAGACGGCGGTCGGCAGGATCTCGCCCGACGCGATCTTGGGCAGATATTTCTGCTTCTGCTCTTCGGTGCCGCCGACGAGGATCAATTCGCCGGCGATCTCCGAGCGCGTGCCGAGCGAGCCGACGCCGATATAGGCGCGCGACAATTCCTCCGACACGACGCACATGGCGATCTTGCCCATGCCGGAGCCGCCATATTCTTCCGGAATGGTGAGGCCGAAGACGCCCAATTCCGAGAGGCCGGAGATGACCTCGAGCGGAATGTAGTCGTTCTTCAAATGCCATTCATGCGCATGCGGCGTCACATTGTCGGAGGCGAACTTGCGCATCTCGCTGCGGATCGCCTCCAGCGTCTCGTCGAGTCCGGTGGCGCCGATGGTCTCCGCCGCCTCGTGATGGTCGATCAGCTCGGCGAGACGCGCGCGGTTCGGCGCGGTGGAGCCGGTGGCGATCAGCGCATCGACCTCGGCGATGCGGCGCGCGGCGACATCGGCGGGCGTGAGGCCGAAATCCGAGAGGCGGACGAACTCGCCCTGGCTCATCGGAATGCCGCCGAACACTTGCGCGAGATATTCGCTGAAAGCGATGCGGGTGAGCAGATTTTCGGTCTCGCCATAGGCGCCCTCGGCGACGAGGCGATCGGCATAGGCGAGCAATTCGCGCAGGCCCTGCACATAGGTCGCGAACCAGGAGAGGCCATGGGCGGCGTGCTGCTCGGTCTCGATCAGCTCATTGGAGAGCTTGCCGTCCTTGGCGACGCGGGCGCGCACGGCGGCGAGCGCTTGGGCGTAGAGCGCCTCCACCGAGGCGAAAGCCGCCTTCGCGTCGGGCAGCCAATTCGTGGAGGAGGTCTCGGTCGCGCTCATTCTCTCTCGCTCTCGGGATGGGCCCGGAGGGGCCGTCGGGTGACAGGATTTTTCCTAAATGCCGCCAATCGGCGAAGGACGCAACCGCCTCCCTCGCCGCGCCGAATCAGCTCTCCTCCGGCTCGTCCAGGCCGAACAGCCGGTTTCCGACCCGGGAAATGGCGAAAGCGCGCGGATCGGAGGGGTCGTCGATCAGCCATTGCAGGCCGATGACGGTCGCATATTGGATGCAGGCGAAAGCCTGCGGGTCGTCGATGTCCGGGCGCATCTGGGTCAGCAGGCAGGCGAGGCCATGGATGCGCGAATAATCCACCTCCTGCAGCACGGCGCGGACGATGGGCTCGCTCGCGGCGAGCCGCCGCACCTCCCGCTCGAAGCGGAAATCGATCTCGAACACCCCGGCGCGCAGCAGCTTTCGCCAAGTCTTGTGCGAGGCGTCCTGCGCGAAGCGGGCGCCGGCGACGTCGATCGCCTGCACGCGCCAGCGCTCCATGAGCGCGCGCAGGAAGGCGTCCCGATCGGCGAAATGATGGTAGAAGCTGCCCTTGGTGCGACGCGCCGCCGCCGTCAGCCGCTCGATCGTGAGCGCCGACGACCCCTCCTCGGCGAGACGCTTCGCGCCGAGCGCCAACCAATCCTCTTTCTTGAAGCGTCCGCTCGTCATTCGCGTTCCGATGTCGCCGTTCCGGGACTTATAGACGCCGTTTCGACAAAAAGCCCCTTGCCGCAAAGATACTAGGTGGTATGGTATGGAATTCGAGGCGACAGCCCGGCCTCTGCGATTTCATACTGCATTGGACGCATCTCATGGCGGACGGGTCCTTACGCAATTTCACACTCAATTTCGGCCCCCAGCATCCCGCCGCGCATGGCGTGCTGCGCCTCGCGCTCGAGCTGGACGGAGAGGTGGTCGAACGCGCCGATCCGCATATCGGCTTTCTCCACCGCGGGACCGAAAAGCTGATCGAGGCGCGCCCCTATCTGCAGAGCGTCCCTTATTTCGACCGGCTCGATTATTGGTCGCCGATGAATCAGGAGCATGTCTTCTGCCTCGCGATCGAGCGCCTTCTCGGCGTCGCGCCGCCGCGGCGGGCGCAGCTCATCCGCGTGCTGTTCTGCGAGATCGGCCGCCTCCTGTCGCATCTTCTCGCCATCGGGGCGCTCGCTTCCGACGTCGGCGCCATGACTCCGCAATTTTGGGCCTATGACGAGCGCGAGAAGCTGATGGGCTTTTCCGAGCGCGCCAGCGGCTCGCGCGTGCATGCCAATTATTTTCGTCCCGGAGGCGTCGCGCGCGATCTGCCCGACGCGCTCGTCGCCGACATCGCCGCATTTTGCCGCCCTTTCCTGAAATTCTGCGACGACATCGAAGCGCTCGTGCTCGACAACCGCATCTTCAAGCAGCGCAATGTCGATGTCGGGACGATCTCGCTCGAAGAGGCGTGGGCGTTCGGCTTCTCCGGCGTGATGGCGCGCGCCAGCGGCGCCGCCTGGGACTTGCGCAAGGCGCAGCCCTATGAATGCTACGAGGAGATGGCGTTCGACGTTCCGGTCGGCAAGCACGGCGACTGCTTCGATCGCGCTGCGATCCGCGTGGAGGAGATGCGCCAGTCCGCCGCCATCGTCACGCAATGCGCGAGCAAATTGCTCGAGGCGCGGAACCAGGGCCCCGTCGCCGATGCGCGGCTCGCCGCGCCGCCCCGCGCGCAGATGAAGCGCTCGATGGAGGCGCTGATCCATCATTTCAAGCTCCATACCGAAGGGTTCAGGGTTCCCGCCGGCGAGGTCTACGCCGCCGTCGAGGCGCCCAAGGGCGAGCTCGGCGTCTATCTCGTCGCCGACGGCTCAGGCCGACCCTATCGCTGCAAGATCCGCTCGCCCGGCTTCGCGCATCTGCAGGCGATGGATTTCTTGTGCCGAGGCCATATGTTCGCCGATGTGGCCACGATCTTGGCGTCGCTCGACGTCGTTTTCGGAGAGGTCGATCGCTGAGCGCGACGCGCCGCCGCAATCAGAGGAGGCTTTATGTTCCACGATCCGGACTTCACGCCTTTCACGCCGCGCGAGAAGCCGTCCTTCCTGGCGGTGTCGCGCAATTACCTCGAGAATTACCCGGCAGAAGCCTATCGAACCGATTTCTTCTCCACCGATGGACTCTGGCCCTTCTTTCCGCGCATGCATTATGTCGTCAGCCCCGAGCTGATCGAGGAGCTGCTGGTCACGCGCGCCGACGCCTTTCGCCGCGACGACATCGCGAGCAAGGCGTTGCGCGGGCCGGTCGACCGCGACACGCTGTTCTTCTCGGAAGGCGCCGAATGGAAGTGGCAGCGGCGCGCCATCTCGCCGGCCTTCCGCTATGAGAATATTCTCGCTCTGGTCCCCTATTTCGTGCGCTGCGCACAGGCGCAGGGCGAGGAATGGCGCCGCCTCGGCGACGGCGCCGAGGTGGAGATCACCGAAGCGATGTCGCGCACGACCTTCGCCGTCATCGAGAAGGCGGTGTTCGGCGCCTCGGAGAATTTCGACAGCGACGGCTTCATTGCCGCGCTGCGGCCGGTGCTCGGGAGCTTCGCCTGGCGCATGCTGGCCGTGATGTTCCGGCTGCCGCCGGATTGGACGCCCTATCCGGGCCTGCTCGCCGCGCGCGCCGGCTCGCGCTTCGTGCATGACGAGACGGCCAAGCTCCTCGCCGAGCGCCGCGCCCGACCCGAGGCGACGCGCGACATCATGGGCCTGCTGCTCTCCGCCAAGGATCCGGAGAGCGGGCGGGTCATGACCGACGCCGAGCTCGTTGCCAATCTGCACGGCTTTCTGCTCGCCGGGCATGAGACATCGGCCGTCGCGCTCGCCTGGACCTTCTGGCTGCTGGCCAAGGATCAGGCGACGCAGGAGCGCGCCCGCGAGGAGGCGGAGCGCGTCGCCGGCGCCGGCGAGATCACGCCGGAGACGGTCGAGCAGCTGGCGTTCACCCGGCAGGTCCTGCAAGAGTCGATGCGGCTGTTCCCGCCTTTCGCCGCGCTCGGCCGCCAGCCGCGGGAGGATACGACGCTCGGCCCGCATCGCGTCGCCGCCAAGGAGCCGGTCTATGTGCAGACCTGGTGCCTGCATCGGCACGAGAAGCTCTGGGACGATCCCACCGGCTTCGATCCCGATCGTTTCGCGCCGGAGAAGGTGAAGGCGCGGCATCGTTACGCCTATTTGCCCTTCGGCGCCGGCCCGCGCATCTGCGTCGGCATGGGCTTCGCGCTCACCGAAATGGCGACGATCGTCGCGACGCTGCTGCGCGAGTTCCGCTTCGAGACGGTTCCCGGCCATCGCCTCGAGCTGGCGCCGACCTTCGCGACGCGGCCGAAGGGCGCGCTGCCGCTGCGCATCACGCGCGTGTCGAAAGGGCGCGCCGTCGGGTCGGCACCGGCCGGCTCGGCGGTCTTCGGATAGGCGAACGGCAATTGCCCGAGCACGCGGTTCCGCGCGCTCGGGCGTTCGGAGTTCTTTATTCTGGTGGGTCAGTTTGAATTTCGTCGTTTGACCCTTAGGAGACGTTCGGGAATAGGTGACACGCGACATTCACGCTCATCTTTTGTGCTACCCGTTGAAAATCCGCCATGCGTTCGCGAAGCCAACACCGCCAAGGAGCTTATAAAATACATCGAAGCAGTATTTGTCCGTTCGATCTTGAAGCAGCACTTTACGAGGTTGTGCTGCGCTCACTTAGGCTTGCAGTTATCGTTCTGAATCATGGCCGAGATAAATTTGTCGGCCCGATTCCAAATATCTAGTGACAGTTCCATTTTTGAATACTCCAATGGACCGACTTCTACCTCCATCTCTGGAGCGCATTGCGGAGAGAAAATCAGATGGCATTTGTTATTGTTAGCATACATATTGCATTCTGCGACAAGACTGTATGATGTTTTGTCATTGGTATATTTAATCATATATTTATTATTAATAGTTATTTTGCCTATGTAAGTTGTTACTTCGTCAAATATGACGTCAAATCCAAATTTAGGCGGTTGTTCGATAAATTTAGTTGATCGTCCGTCATCGTGTGCTATATCTCCTGCAGCACGTTTGCGCAGATAATGATGCGCAAATAATTCCGTAGCTGACGTATTTCCCCGGTGAAGACCCACATTTTCCAGGTAGACGATGAGAAGTCCGTTGCAATACCCTGGGCATCGATACGGATTGACGTCAGCATTTTGCGGGTCGGTTACCGAACTAAAGTCGGGGTAGAAAGCAAAAAAATACATCGGACCTTTGTGTGGTCCGCTTGAATCAGGCGTGTGATAGGCGTAGCGCTTCGGTATATTTAAACGGACCAATTGTGGGTCGGGATATTTGGATGCTTCAGCCAACTCCCAAGTTTCTGATCCAGAAAGGCTAGTCTCGGTCCAAGCGCCGAAGCCGGCCGCGAGCAAGAATGCGGCGGCGAGAGGAAAAAGCCGAGCCATCCGCGCGAAAACTACAGGCCGCATGCGCGCAAATTCCCTTTCACGGTATCACGGCTAATTCGCCGCGCGTCGCAACGATATGCGACGCAAGTTGCGCATTCGTCATCTTCTGGTACGATTTTCCTTCTGGAGAGCGGAAATAGAAGCCCTAAAACCTTCGAGGAAAGTGCCCCGACTTTGGACAGAGCGCCAAATGCAGATGCTCCCTCAGCGTCGTCTGGAATATCCAACCCAAAGGAATATCACTCTTAACATGCCCCCCGTGAGTGCCGAGAAGCCGGTAAGGCCGATGAGAATTCTCATGAGCAAGGGGCCGGCCTGTTGTGATGCTGCATCGGGGAGCGATGGCCAGAGAAAATAAGCCGTCGCGAGACAAAATGTGAGAAAAATGGTAACCACCTCCACGTTGGGCAGGAACATCGGAACGACAAATAATACGAACATCAAAATAAAGATGAGCATGCCCGTCCTTTCAGAAAGGTCGTAGCGTGAGGCAGGAAATTCATTCATAACAACCTTGAATTCCGTGACAAGCAGAAGTTAATGTGTCGATTGAATTCCGTCGAGCCATTCTCGGGAACGACCGCTTCTGGCGCAATTGCGAAATTCAAATCAACCCGCGACCTTTATTTCCGGCGAAGCGGGCGTCTCTGAAGGGCGGCGCCCAGGCGCGCGCTTGACAGTTATATAGCTATTAGGTTATGTAGCCTACAAGTTACATAACCGAAAAGCTAATCATGGCAGACCCGCTCAGCGCCACCTTCTCCGCCCTCGCCGACCCGACGCGCCGCGCCATTCTCGCCCGGCTCGCGCAGGGGGAGGCCTCGGTCGGCGAATTGGCCGCCCCCTTCTCCATCAGCCAGCCGGCCGTCTCGAAGCATCTGAAGGTGCTGGAACAGGCCGGGCTCGTCACACGCGGCCGCGCCGCGCAATCGCGCCCCTGCAAGCTCAATGCGGCGCGGCTGCGCGAGGTCTCCGAATGGCTCGAAACCTATCGGCGCTTCTGGGAGGAGAGCTTCGACCGGCTCGACGCCTATCTCGCCGAATTGCAGAAAGGCGATCCCGATGCTCCAAAAAACTGACCTGCTGGTCGAGCCGCTGGTTGTCACACGCCGCTTCGCCGCGCCGCCCGCGCTCGTCTTCGAAGCCTGGCTCGATCCGAAGGCGGTAGGACGCTGGCTGTTCGCGACGCCGGGCGGCGTGTCGGCGCATGTCGAGATCGACGCGCGCGTCGGCGGCGGCTTCGCCATTCACGAGACGCGCGGCGACACGCTCGCCACGCATTTCGGAGACTATCTCGAGATCGATCCTCCGCGCCGCTTGGCGTTCACCATGGGACGCGATCGCGAGGGGCCTTTCTCGCGCGTTGTGATCGACATCGTCGCGGACGGCGCCGGAAGCCTGCTGACATTGACACATCAGATCTCGCCGGAATGGACGGCGAGCACGCCCGCCTTCCGCGCCGGCTGGAGCGGCATTCTGGACGGCCTCGCGCGCGCGACCGGCGAAGCGGATGCGCCGCACAGCCTCGTTCTGTTCAAGACATTCGAGGCGCCGCGCGCGCTCGTCTTCAAATGCTGGACCGAGCCGCATCATCTGATGCGATGGCTGTGCCCCGCGACCTTCACGGTTCTGTTCGTCGACAATGATCTTCGCATCGGCGGCAAATGGCGCGCCGGCATGCGCTCGCCGGAGGGCGAGGAGTTCATCCATCACGGCGAATATATAGAGATCGAGCGGCCCGCGCGCCTCGTGATGACGCATTCCTGGGAGCGCAATCATCTGGAGCCCGCCGCGCTGACGACGCTGGAGATTTCGCTGAACGAGCAGGACGGCAAGACCGAGATGATCTTCGTGCAGAGCGGCCTCGCGACGGAAGCCTCCGCGCTCTCGCATCGGCACGGCTGGACCGGCGCCTTCGATTATCTCGCCGAGCTCGCGCGCGAGCTCGGCGCCGCCGATCAGTGAGGATTCGTCATGTCCAAAGAGAGCTGCGTCACTGTCCCATCGGATGCGCCGGAAATTCGCGGGACACGTCTTTTCGATGCGCCGCGTGCGCTCGTCTTCGACGCTTTCGCTTCGGCCGATCGTCTTGCGCGCTGGTTCGGCCCGAAGGGCTTTTCGCTCACGACGCAATCTTTCGAATTCGCGCCCGGCGGCGTGTGGCGTTTCGTCATGCATGGACCGGACGGACGCGATTATGAAAACAAGATCGTGTTTCGCGAGATCTCGCGGCCGGAGCGAATTTCCTACGTTCATCCGGGCGACGACGGCGCCGAGCCGGTCGTGATGGAAGTCACGGTCGTCTTCGCCGACGAAAGCGGCAAGACGCGCGTCGATTGGCGCAACCGTTTTCCGACGCTCGCGGAGCGTGATCGCGTCGAGCGCGACTATGGCGCCGCGCGCGGCCTCGCGGAAAATCTCGAGCGTCTCGGCGAATTCGTCGCGCCGGTCTTCGTCACATCGCGCCGTTTCGCCGCCGCGCGCGATGACTTGTGGAAGGCGCTCACCGAGCCGGAGCGCATGGCGCAATGGTTCGGGCCGAAGGGGATACCCGTCTTCGCCTCGCAGATGGATTTTCGTCCGGGCGGCTTCTATCACTATGGCCTGCGCACGCCGGACGGCGGCGCCATGTGGGGGCTTTTCGATTATCGCGAGATCGAGGCGCCGACGCGCATCGTGAGCGTCGACTCGTTTTCCGATGAAAATCGCGGACTGACGCGTCATCCGCTGAGCGAGACTTGGCCGCTGAAGCTGGAGACGGTCTTTCTCCTCACGGATGCGGAAAGCGGCGGCGCCGAGCTGACGTTGCATGCGCGGCCTTTCGAGGCGAGCGCGGACGAAATCGCGACCTTCGCCGGCGCGCTCGGGTCCATGGAGAATGGCTGGGTCGGAACACTCGACCAGCTCGAGGCTTATCTCGCGCGGAAGTGACGCGAGCGATTTCCCACCGTAGGAGAAACCGAATGCATATCCAGCCCTATCTGTTTTTCAACGGCCGTCTCGACGACGCCATCGCCTTTTACAAGGACGCGCTCGGCGCCGAGGTGCAGATGCTGCTGCGCTATAAGGACAGCCCCGAGCCGCCGCCGCCCGGCGCCGTCGCGCCCAATTGGGACGACAAGATCATGCATTCCTGCCTGAAGATCGGCGAGACGAGCGTCTTCGCCTCGGACGGCTGCGGCACTCTCGCGACCGGCTTCAACGGCTTCGGCCTTTCGATCGCGGTGAAGGACGAAGCGGAGGCGGATCGCGTCTTCGCCGCGCTCGCCGATGGCGGGGAAATCCGAATGCCGCTGGGAAAAACCTTCTTCTCGCCGCGCTTCGGCATGGTCGTCGATCGCTTCGGCGTGCTGTGGATGGTCGTCATTCCGCAGTGAGTGGCGCTTGACGAAGCGAAAAGCGGGGCCATGATTCGCCTCACGCAACGGGCGCCGCGCGCAGCGACGCCCGACGAAGAGAGGACCTCATGACCGTTCAACCCTATCTCGTCTTCGACGGCCGCGCCGAAGAAGCCGCCGCCTTTTATGAAAAAGCGCTCGGGGCGAAAATAAACATGCTGATGCGCTACAAGGACAGTCCCGTGCCGACGCCCGAGGAGATGCTGCCGCCCGGCTGGAGCGCCAAGGTCATGCATATGGCGCTCGAGATCGACGGGTCGGTCGTGTTCGGCTCGGACGGCGACGGCGAGGCGACAGGCTTCAAGGGATTCTCGCTCTCCTATAGCGCGAAGACTCAGGAGGAGGCCGAGCGGGTCCATGCCGCGCTCGCCGAGGGCGGCGAGACGCAGATGAAGCTCACCAAGACGTTTTTCTCACCCAGCTTCGGCATGCTCACCGATCGCTTCGGCGTTCATTGGATGGTGGTCGTGCCGCAGTGACCGCGCGGCGCTCCTTCGACGAGGAGCGCCGCTCCGCCCGATTGCGAGGACTGAGCCTATGTTGGAAATCATCGGCGCCGGCGTCGCCGTCGTCATCGCCGCTATTCTTCTCTCTGCGGCGCGCAAGCCCGACGTCTGCCGCATCACGCGATCGATCGTCATCGCGGCGCCGCCGGAGCGGATCTTCCCGCTCGTCGACGATCCGCGCGCGACCAACGAATGGAGTCCGTTCGTGAAGGATCCGAGCATCGCGCTCACCTATGACGGCCCGGAGCGCGGGGTCGGCGCGGCCTGTGATTTCGCCGGCGATTCGAAGGTCGGCGCGGGGCGGGTCGAGATCGTCGAATCCCTCGCGCCGTCGAAAGTGGTCGTCACCCTGCGCCTGGATCGCCCGATGAAATGCCGCAACCGCGTCGAATTCACCATTCTTCCGCAGGCGGACGGCTCGCTCGTGACATGGGACATGTCCGGACCTCAGCCCTTTCTCGGCAAGCTGATGACCATTTTCTTCGATCCCGAGAAAATGGTCGGCGGCTCTTTCGAGAAAGGCCTCGCCGATCTGAAGACGCTGGTCGAGGCGGCGAGAGAGGAGGCGACGCAATGATCTCCGCCTCCAAAATACGCCCCTGCCTCTGGTTGGACCGCGAGGCCGAAGAGGCGGCGAATTTCTATGTCTCGCTGTTCCCCGATTCGCGCGTGACGAACATATCGCGCTATGGCGAGGCGGGACTGGGCGCGCCGGGATCGGTGATGGTCGTCGCTTTCGAGCTCTCGGGCCTGGCTTTCATGGCGCTCAATGGCGGACCGATCTTCAAATTCACCGAAGCGATCTCGCTGGCGATCGATTGCGCCGATCAAGCGGAGGTCGATTTTTATTGGGAGCGGCTCGGCGCCGGCGGGCAATACAGCCGCTGCGGATGGCTGAAGGATCGTTACGGCCTGTCCTGGCAGATCACGCCGCGGCGGCTGCCCGAATTGGTCGGCGGCGCCGATCGCGCCGGCGCGGACCGCGCGATGCGCGCCATGCTGCAAATGGCCAAGATCGACATCGCGGCGATCGAAGCGGCTTACGCCGGGAGCTGATCGACGGCGCGCGCCGTCGACGCTCGCGCGCAGCCGCGTGACGCGCAGCGGCGACGCGCCTTTCGGCCGGGTCGTGAAGCTCGGCGCCAGCTCGGGGCGATGGCCGGGCGCGGTCTCGAGTCGGAATATCCGCACCAGAGTCGCGCGCCATTTCCGGTCGGCGCCTTCCGAGAAGAACAGGCTGTCGCGCTCCACCGGGCCGGCGAGCGCATTGCCGACATTCCGGCTCTCCATTCGCAAGCCTCTGTTTCATGATCCATATCAGAAGCTGCTCGGGCCGCGCGCGGCGGGTCGCGCTCCGTTTTCCTGCTTGGCGCGGCGGTCTGGGGAAAGAAGGGGTGGCGGCGGCCATCATCCTTCGAGACGGCCGCCTCGGGATGAGGGGCTGATTTTTTTCGCACGGACCTCCTTTTCTCTCCTTCGACCGCGTATCTCGAAACAGGGGTCATGTCGGCCCTCGTCGGAAAAGGGGTGCGGCGATGACACGACGGAAACGTCAAAGCGAGCATAAGGGGCCACGATCACGATCGCGACGTTGAGCGTCGCGAGCCTCGTTTCAACGGCTTCGCGAGCTACGCCACCCTGCTCGAAGGCCACAAGGTGACGGCGCAGATCAATCTACGCAACATCACCGGTGCGAAATACTACGCCGGCGCCGACAATTACTTCAATGGGAACGGCCAGCCGCTGCCGATCTTCCCGGCCAAGCCCTTCACCGCGGTCGGCTCCATGAACCGCGGGCGCTTCGCCGCCGCCCTCACCACCGCAGCACGGCGCCGCCCCAGGTCATGCCGGCGCCGATCGCCATCATGGCGATCACATCGCCCTTCTTCAGCCTGCCGGCGCGATTGGCTTCGTCGAGCGTGATCGGCAGGGAGGCGCTCGAGGTGTTGCCGAAGCGGGAAATGTTCATCCAGCATTTCTCGAGCGGCACGCCGAGATTGGCGAGCACGGATTCGATGATGCGGGCGTTGGCCTGATGCGCGATCACGTGATCGACATCAGCCGCCGTCACGCCCGCCTGGGCGAGCGCCTCGCCGACGATCTCGGGGAGGAGGCGCGTCGCGACCTTATAGACCTCGCGGCCGCGCATCTTGATCTTGCCGCCTTCGAACACGCCCTCCGCTCGCGCCGTAGCGCGCGGAATGCCGAGGATGCCGGTGAGCGAGCCGTCGGTGCGCAGGCTCGTCGCGAGCAGGCCGCGTCCCTCCTCCTCGCCGCGGCCGAGCACCATGGCCCCGGCGCCGTCGCCGAAGAGCACGCAGGTCTCGCGATTGGTCCAGTCGGTGACGCGGCTCAGCGTCTCCGCGCCGATGACCAGCGCGCGGCGGATCTTGCCGCTCGTCAGAAACTGGTCGGCGATGGAGAGCGCATAGAGCGAGCCGGCGCACGCCGCCGAAACGTCGAAGGCGAAGGCGTTGCTCGCGCCGATCGCCGCCTGCACATAGGCGGCGGAGGCCGGGGTCATGGCGTCGCCGGTGACGGTGCCCAGAATGATCATGTCGATCTCCAGCGGATCGACGCCGGCGAAAGCGAGGGCGCTGCGAGCGGCTGCCGCCGCCATGGTCACGGTGGACTCCTCGGGCGCGGCGATGCGCCGCTCCTCGATCCCGGTGCGGCTGACGATCCACGGACCGGAGGTCGCGACCATCTGCTCGAGATCGGCATTGGTCAGCACGCGAGAGGGGGAGTAGGACCCGGTTCCGAGGATGACGGTTCTGAGCAAAGGCGTTTCGCCCTTTCTTTTCTCGATGAGAGGGCGAGCCTGAAGGCTCGCGGTCCAGATGCGGCCCTTGGACCGCGAGCCTTCAGGCTCGCCTTCTGATGCTCGCTGCTTCTTCGATGCGAGCCGGTCGGCCTCGGCAATCGCCGGGCCGCGCTCACGTTTGTCGCCGCCCCGGGCGATTGCCACGGCGGGCCCGCCATGGCAAGCGTCTTTCCATGCAGAACCCGTCCCCTCCGGCGCCCGCCGACGCGCCGCGCGTCTCCTTCGTCTCGCTCGGCTGTCCCAAGGCGCTGGTCGACAGCGAGCGCATTCTCACCCGGCTGCGCGCGGAGGGCTACGAGCTTTCGCGCACCCATGCCGGGGCGGATGTCGTCGTCGTCAACACCTGCGGCTTTCTCGACAGCGCCAAGGCGGAATCGCTCGAGGCGATCGGCGCGGCGCTGAAGGAGAACGGCAAGGTGGTCGTCACCGGCTGCATGGGCGCCGAGCCGCAGGCGATCGCGGAGCGCTACCCCAATGTGCTGGCGATCACCGGACCGCAGGCCTATGAGAGCGTCGTCGCGGCGGTCCACGCGGCCGCGGCGCCGCGCCATGATCCGTTCCTCGATCTCGTGCCGGAGCAAGGCGTCAAGCTCACGCCGCGCCATTACGCCTATCTGAAGATTTCGGAAGGCTGCGACAATTCCTGCTCCTTCTGCATCATTCCGCACCTGCGCGGGCCGCTCGTCTCGCGGCCGGCGGCGGATGTGCTGCGCGAGGCGGAACGGCTGGCGAAGGCCGGCGTCGAGGAGCTGCTGGTCATCTCGCAGGACACGAGCGCCTATGGCCGCGATCTGCGCTACGCCGAGAGCGCGTTCGGCGATCGGACCGTGCGCGCGCGCTTCCTCGATCTCGCCCGCGAGCTCGGCTCGCTCGGCGTATGGGTGCGGCTGCATTACGTCTACCCTTATCCGCATGTCGACGAGGTCATCGAGCTGATGGCGGAGGGGAAGGTGCTCCCCTATCTCGATATCCCATTCCAGCACGCCGCGCCCTCCGTATTGAAGGCGATGAAGCGTCCCGCCAATGAGGAGAAGACGCTGGAGCGCATAAAGGCGTGGCGGCGCGCCTGCCCCGACCTCGCGCTGCGATCGACCTTCATCGTCGGCTTTCCTGGCGAGACCGAGGCGGATTTCGGCTATTTGCTGGACTGGCTCGACGAAGCCGAGATCGACCACGCCGGCGCCTTCCGCTACGAGCCGGTGGCCGGCGCGCCGGCCAATGAGCTGCCGCTGGAAGCGGTTCCCCCCGAGGTGAAGGAGATACGCTGGAAGCGCTTCATGGAGCGCCAGCAGAAGGTGAGCGCGCGGCTACGGAAGAGAAAGATCGGCAAGCGCCTGCAGGTGCTGATCGACGAGCCCGGCGGCGGCGCGGCGGGCGCCCTCGCCAAGGGCCGCGGCAAGGCCGACGCGCCGCAGATCGACGGCGCGGTGCATGTCGCGTCGCGCAGGCCGCTCAGGGCGGGAGACATCGTGACGGTGAGGATCGATCGCGCCGACGCCTATGATCTCTACGGCGCGGCGGTGTGATAATGATGCGATAATTACGCGATCTTCGGCCACGCCCCTGCTCCCAAGAATAGGAGAAGGGGCGCGGCTGAGATGTTCCGCAAAAAGGTGGAGGAGAAGAGCCGTGACCGACGAACCCCCGAAGGACCCCATTCCGCGCTTTCTCGTCAGCCGTCAGCTCATGTTCTTCACGGCGGTCATTCTCGTCCTATGGGTGTTCGTCACCTTCTTCTTTCGCAATCCCTATCAGCAGGCGGTTCAGTTCGACTATTACGACAAACACCCTTATGACGAAGGGACGGTGTGGGTCTATGTGCTGATCGTCGTGCCGATGATCGGCCTCGGCGCCGCTTTGCTGTGGTGGCAGAGGCGCAGCCAGCGCAAATGATCAGCCGCGGCGCGCGCTTCGCAGTGCCGTCGAGGATTGCGCCACGCGCGGGCCATGCAAATAGACGAAGGCCGGCGGCCGCGCGTCGGCGAGACGCGCGGCGTCCTCCTCGGGCAGGCGCGCGCGCGCGAACCGCTGCGCCGCTTTGGCCGACATCGCCGCCAGCGTCGCCCCTGGGCGGTCGATGACGGCGATCGGCGTCGTGCGGACGATCTCGTCCCAATCGCGCCAACGATCGAATTGCAGCAGATTGTCGGCGCCCATGATCCAGACGAAGCACACGCCCGGGCAATGGCGGCGCAAATAGCGCAAAGTGTCGGCCGTGTAGCGCGCGCCGATCTCCGCCTCGACGCCGGTGACGACGATGCGCGGGTCGCGCGCGATCTTCTGCGCGGCGGCGATGCGCTGCTTCAGCGGCTGCAGACCGGCGGTCTCCTTCAGCGGATTGCCGGGCGTCGCCAGCCACCACAGGCGATCGAGCGCGAGGCGCCGCAGCGCGACGCGCGAGACGTGGAAATGTCCTTCATGCGGCGGATCGAACGACCCGCCGAAAAGGCCGATGCGCATGCCGGGAGCGTGAGGCGGCAGGCGGATCATCGCGCGACATGCGAAGGTTCGCGTCCCTTCTCCCGTTTGCGGGAGAAGGCGGCCTCGCGAAGCGAGGTCGGGTGAGGGTCCGCGCCGTTAGAGCGAGCGACGTCGCCAGATCGTCTCCCATGTCGAGAACCGCAGCCGCCCTCATCCGACCCGGCTGCGCCGGGCCACCTTCTCCCGCGAGCGGGAGAAGGGAGAACACCGAGATTCGGCCTCGTCACCCTCGCACCTGGCCGGCGCCGTGGACGCGATATTTGAAGGCGGTCAGCTGCTCCACGCCAACGGGTCCGCGCGCATGCATGCGGCCGGTCGCTATGCCGATCTCCGCGCCGAAGCCGAACTCGCCGCCGTCGGCGAATTGCGTCGAGGCGTTGTGCAGCACGATCGCCGAATCGACCTCGGCCAGGAAGCGGCGCGCGGCGTCCTCGTCGCGCGTGACGATGCAATCGGTGTGATGCGAGCCATAGGTCTCGATGTGCGCGATCGCCGCATCGAGCCCGTCGACGACGCGCACGGAGATGATGGCGTCGAGATATTCGGCGCGCCAATCGGCGTCGCTCGCCGGCACGATGCGAAGGTCCATCGCTTGAATCGCGTCGTCGCCGCGCACCTCGCAGCCGGCGTCGAGCAGCGCGTTCACCAGTGGCGCGAGATGCGTCGCGGCGCAGGCGCGGTCGACCAGCAGAGTCTCGGCCGCGCCGCAAACGCCGGTGCGGCGCATCTTGGCGTCGAGCAGGATGCGCTTGGCCATATCGAGATCGGCGTCGGCATGGATATACACATGCACGATGCCCTCGAGATGGGCGAACACCGGCACGCGCGCTTCGTGTTGCACTCGGGCGACGAGGCTCTTGCCGCCGCGCGGCACGATGACGTCGATATTGCCGTCGAGCCCGGCCAGCATGGCGCCGACGGCGTCGCGGTCGGCGACCGGCACCAGCGAGATCGCCGTCTCCGGCAGGCCGGCGGCGACGAGGCCGGCGACGAGGCATTCATGAATGGCGCGCGAGGAGCGCAGGCTCTCCGAGCCGCCGCGCAGGATCGCGGCGTTGCCGGCCTTCAGGCACAGCGCGCCGGCGTCGGCGGTGACATTCGGCCGGCTCTCATAGATGACGCCGATGACGCCGAGCGGCGTCGCGACGCGCTCGATGACGAGGCCGTTGGGGCGCTCGAAAGCAGCGAGCACGCGGCCGACCGGATCGGGCAGCTCGGCGATCTCCTCGAGGCCGCGCGCGATCGCCTCGACGCGGGCCGGATCGAGCGTCAGCCGGTCGACGAAGGAGGCGGCCGTCCCCCGCGCTCGCGCATCGGCGACGTCGAGGGCGTTGGCGGCGAGGATGTCCGGCGCGCGGCGGCGCAGCTCGGCGGCGGCGGCGCGCAATGCGGCGTCCTTGGCGGCGCGCGGGGCGAGAGCGACGGCGCGCGCAGCCCGTCGGGCGGCGCGGCCGAGGTCGGCCATCAGCGCGCTGATATCCCGCGCGGCGGCCGTGTCGATCGTCTGAACTTGCGCCATGACCTTCGTCTCGATACGTCGAAAGTCGATGCGCTAGCACGAGAGCGGCCCGGCGCGAAAGGGGCGTCTCTTCGCGCCGGCGCCTCTGGAATCGCGGCGCTCAGTCGGCGTCGCGGAGTTGCTTCACCGCCGCCCCGGCCTGGCCGGCCGCGGCCGCAGCCGCTGCGGCGTCCGCATCCTCGCCGCCCTCCGCGCCGCGCGCCTTGGACTTGGCGACGTGCTTCTTCGAATGATGCGCCTGCTTCTGCGGCTTGCCCTTGCCGTGCTCCGCCTGCGGCTGCTGCGTCGCCGCCTCCTGCTCGGCGGGCGCCTGTTCCTCATGGCCGGGGGCTGCGGGGTCGACGGCCTCCTGCGCCGCAGGAGCGGATTTGGCGTGGCTCTTCGCTGCTTGCGACAGTCCCGGCGCGAGGGCGAAGGCCAACAACAGGCCGAGCGAAGCGGTGACGAGGCTGCGTGTCATGCGAGAGGCTCCTTGAATTATCGCGTGGTGCAGAAATACGGGCCATAAGGTCCGAACATCGGCGACTCTGCCGAACAACTCGACCAATTTACGGCCGCGGGAAGGCGCGCGCGGGAGGCGCCGCATTTCCGCGGCCCCCGTTTCTGTAGCCCCGTTCCTGCGGCCCCCTGCGGCCCCCTTGCCGGCCGCGGCGTTCTCGCCTATAAGCCCGCCCATCCCACAGGCGAAAGTCTAACCGGTTCCTGCTTCAAGGACCCGTTCCGGTGGCCGGCGCGCCCGACCTCTAAAGACGCTTTCGCCGCGGCTCAACCGGAGAAACAAAATGGCGCTTCCCGATTTCACAATGCGCGGACTGCTGGAGTCCGGCGCGCATTTCGGCCATCAGTCGCATCGCTGGAACCCGAAGATGGCGCCGTTCATCTTCGGCGCGCGCAACAACATCCATATCATCGATCTCGCCCAGACGGTGCCGCTGCTGCATCAGGCGCTGAAGATCGTCTCCGACACGGTGGCGCGCGGCGGGCGCGTGCTGTTCGTCGGCACCAAGCGCCAGGCGCAGGACCAGATCGCCGACGCCGCCCGGCGCAGCGCGCAATATTACATCAACTCCCGCTGGCTGGGCGGCACGCTCACCAATTGGAAGACCATTTCCGGCTCCATCCAGCGCCTGCGCAAGCTCGACGAGCAGCTCTCGGTCGGCTCCGGCGGCGTCACCAAGAAAGAGCGCCTGCTGCTGACGCGCGAGAAGGAGAAGCTCGAGAAGGCGCTCGGCGGCATCAAGGACATGGGCGGCACGCCGGACCTCTTGTTCGTCATCGACACGAACAAGGAGCAGCTCGCCATCAAGGAGGCGGGCCGCCTCAAGATCCCGGTCGTCGCCATTCTCGACACCAATTGCGATCCGGACGGCATCACCTATCCGATCCCCGGCAACGACGACGCCGGCCGCGCCATCGCGCTCTATTGCGATCTGATCGCCCGCGCCGCCATCGACGGCATCTCGCGCAGCCAGGGCCTGTCCGGCATGGACATCGGCGCGATGGAGGCGCCGATGGCCGAGCCGGCGCTCGGGACCGTCCATGAGGATCTGCGCTCGCCCGAGGCCGTCGCCGCCGATGCGGCTGCCGAGGCCGACATCGCGCTCGAGCCCTTCGAGCTGCTCGCGGCGCCGCGCGGCGCCCCGGACGATCTCGCCAAGCTGCACGGCGTCGGCCCGCAGCTGGTCAAGAAGCTCAATGACGGCGGCATCTTCCATTATTGGCAGGTCGCCGCGCTGCAGCCTGCCGATATCGAGAAGCTCGACCAGGATCTGAAGCTCAACGGGCGCATCACCCGCGACGGCTGGATCGAACAGGCCCGCGCCCTGACCGCGGCCTGATTTCGCGCCAACGTCACATTCCCGTCGAATGATCTGCGCGCCGTCGATCCGACGGCGCGCCCAACGCTCATACAAGGGGTCGAACCCATGGCCACGATCACCGCCGCTCTCGTCAAGGAACTGCGTGAGCGCACGGGCGCCGGCATGATGGATTGCAAGGCCGCCCTCACCGAGACCGATGGCGACATCGAGGCGGCCGTCGACTGGCTGCGCAAGAAGGGCCTCTCCAAGGCCGCCAAGAAGTCCGGCCGCGTCGCCGCAGAAGGCCTCGTCGCCGCCACTGTCGGCGAGAGCGCCGGCGTCGTCGTCGAGGTCAACTCCGAGACCGACTTCGTCGCCCGCAACGAGGATTTTCAAAAGCTCGTCCGCACGATCGCCGATGTCGCGCTGCAGACGGGAGCGGAAGACGCCGAGGCGCTCGCCGCCGCGGCCTATCCGGGCGGCGGCACGGTCGCCGAGGCGATCACCAGCGGCATCGCCACCATCGGCGAGAATCTGACGCTGCGCCGCGCGGCGAATCTTTCCGTCGAGGGCGCGGTCAGCCGCTATGTGCATACACAGATTTCCGACGGCCTCGGCAAGATCGCGGTGATCGTGGCGCTCGAGTCGAAGGGCGACAAGGAGGTTCTGTCGACGCTGGCGCGGCAGATCGCCATGCATGTCGCTTCGGCCAATCCGCTGGCGCTCGACGCCTCGGGCCTCGATCCGGCGACCGTCGAGCGCGAGAAGGCGCTGCTCGCCGAGAAGAACGCCGGCAAGCCGGCCAATGTGCTGGAGAAGATCATCGAATCGGGGCTCAAGACCTATTACAAAGAGGTCCTGCTGCTCGATCAGGTCTCCAACCACCCCGAGCACAACAGCAAGACCATCGCCCAGACGCTGAAGGAGCATGAGGGCAAGGCCGGCGCGCCGATCACGATCAAGGGCTTCGTGCGTTACGCGCTCGGCGAGGGCATCGAGAAAGAGACGAGCGATTTCGCCGCGGAAGTGGCGGCGGCCGCCAAGGGCTGACCGCTCGCCCGTCTCGCACGGAACGAAAAAAGGGCGAAGCGAGCCGATGGCCGCTTCGCCCCTTTATTTTTGCGCGCTGCTCTCTTCGCGCGTCGCGCATGGCCCGCCCACCTGGACGCGGGCCATGCGCAGAGCCGATCAGAACAGGTTGAAGTGATAGTTCACGCCGGCGCGGACCGTGTGAAACTTGGCGCGCGGCGCGGCCCAGCCCCAATTGTTGTTGTTCTCGAGGTCGGTGTAGAGATACTCGACCTTGGCGGACCAGTTGGGCAGGAACGCCCATTCGACGCCGCCGCCGGCCGTCCAGCCGGTGTGCGTGTCGTTGGTCCACGGCGTGTTCAGCTCGCCATAAGCGAAGCCGCCCGTGCCATAGACCAGCAGCCGCGAGTCGAACAGCGTGAAGCCCAGGCGGCCGCGAACCGTGCCGAACCAGGGCAGGCTCACCTGCGGCGCGCGCCAGCCGTTGTTGGTGCTGAGGCTCGTGCCCTGGAAGTCGGTCTCGAGGCCGACGACGAACAGCGGCGAAAGCTGGTAATTATAGCCGATCTGACCACCGCCCACGACGCCGCTGAAATCGCCGCCGCCGAGGCCGAAGCCACCGTCGGCCTTGAAGCCGCCGCCTGCGTTGAGGCCGGCATAGAAGCCGGTCCAGGAGAAAGCGGGCGGCGGCGGCGCGAACTCGGGCGCCGCCTTGTGCGACGGAAGATCGGCCGCTTGCGCGGATCCCGCGGCCAGCGCGGCGGCGATCGCGATCGCCGAAAGGCTGTTGTTGATAGACATCGTCCCTCCCCCAGGTCTCGATAGAAACACTGTCGTCGCCGCTCGAGCGTGAGCGGCGCAGAAGGCGGAATAGTCGAGTCTCGGTTAATAAGTCAACCACCGTTGACTCCGTCGAACGGAGATGGGGCTCCGTCGCGAGCGAGATCGGAAAGGTTGCAGAACCTTTCCCGCGACATTGACCGCCGCCGCCGGACGAATAGTTTGATCGGTCGGGCGGCGGGGAGAATCGAAAATGCGCGAGGAAAAAACGGGCAAGAGGTCCGCGGAGGCCACGAAGCAGAAAGTATTGGCGGCGGCGATCTCGCGTTTCGCCCGCGCGTCTTATGAGGAAGTCCGGCTGAGGGATATCGCCGCCGATGTGCGGCTAGATGTCGCGCTCGTTCATCGAGCCTTCGGCTCGAAGGACCAGCTCTTCGCGGCGGTGATCGCCGCGACCTCGCCTTCCGAGCTGGTCACGGCCGACCGCGAGGCGCTGTGCGCCGCCTTCGCCCGCCGCAATTCGACGCCCTGCCAGAACGAGGGCCTGCAGATTTTCATTCGTTCGCTGACCAGCCCGCTCGCCAGAAGCGCGCTGCGCGCTCATTGCTCTCGCGATTTCGTCGAGCCGCTCGCCGCGAGGCTCGGCGGCCCCGCGGCGCGGCAGCGCGCGGCGCTGTTCGTCGCCAGCACAATCGGCGTCGCGATCCTGCGCGACATTCTCGAGATCGACCCGCTCTGCGAGCCCGCCGAGGGCGATTGTCAGCCGCTCATCGAAGGCTTGCTGGCCTCATGTCTCGGCGACGACCGGCAAGGCGCCGATGTGTTCGCCCCGCCCCGGGACTGAGCGCTCAGAATGCGGCCCAATCGTCCGCCGCCGCCTCGGCCTTGCGGACGGCGGAGCCCGAGCCGGCGCTCGCAAGGCTCTTCAAGGCCGGCCGCGCCGCCGCGGGCGACCAGCCGCCGGCGCGCTGGCCGAGACGGAAGCTCGCCACCGAGCGCACCAGCTGCTCCGTCTCCCGGCGCAGGCCGTGGCTCGCGGCGGTCGTCTGCTCGACCATGGCGGCGTTCTTCTGTGTGTTCTGATCCATCTGGCCGACGGCCGTGTTCACCTCGGCGAGGCTCGTCGCCTGCTCGCGCGCGCCGACCGCAATGTCGGTGACCACCCGGTCGATCTCGGCCACCTGCGCGACGATCGTCTCGAGCGCCTTGCCGGTGAGGCCGACGAGATCGACGCCCTGCTCGACCTCCTCGGTCGATGTCGCGATGAGGCTCTTGATCTCCCGGGCGGCCTCGGCGGAGCGCTGCGCCAGCGCGCGCACCTCGGAGGCGACGACGGCGAAGCCCTTGCCGGCGTCGCCGGCGCGCGCCGCCTCGACGCCTGCGTTCAATGCGAGGAGATTGGTCTGAAAGGCGATCTCGTCGATGACGCCGATGATCTGGCCGATCTCGCCGGAGGATTTCTCGATTCGCCCCATGGCGTCGACGGCGCGGCGGACGATCTCGCCGCTGCGCTCCGCCTCGGTTTTGGTCGCGCCGACGATCCGGCTGGCATGGCCGGCGCCTTCGGCGCTGCGGCGAACGGTCGTCGTGATCTCTTCCAGCGCCGCCGCCGTCTCCTCGAGGCTCGCTGCCTGCTGCTCGGTGCGGCGCGCGAAATCGTCCGCCGCCGTGGCGATCTGCGACGCGCCGGAGCCGATCGCGTCGGAACCATTGGCGACCTGCATCAGCGCCGTTTCGAGCTGAGCCGCCGCGGCGTTGAAGTCATTCAGGAGGCGACGATAGGCGTCCGGCAGGGCGTCGGGCAGCCGATGAGTGAGATTCTTGGCCGCCAGCGCGGCAAGTCCGGCGCCGATGGCATCGAGCGCGGCCTCGCGCTCGCGCGCGGCGGCTGCCTGCTCGGCCCCGCGCCGTGTCTCCGCCTCCTCGTTTCGGCGACGCAGCTCCGCGTCGCGCGCATCGGCCGCCCGCAGCTCGATCGCATGGCGCTTGAACGTGTCGAGCGCCCGCGCCATCGCGCCGACTTCGTCGCGCCGGCCGACGCCCTCGACGGCGATGTCGATCTCGCCCTTCGCGATCTCGCTCATCTGCTCGGTGAGGCGTAGGATCGGGCGTCCGATCTTGCGGCCGGACACATAGAGCGTGAACGAGGCGCCGACGATCACCGCGAGCGCGCCGATCGCCAGCATGGCCCAGATCGTCTGATCGGCCCGGCGCGAGAGGTCCTGGCCCATGCGCTGATTTTCGGCGACCACCCCGACGTAATCGGACCGCATCTGGTCGGCGATCGCCGCGATCTCCGTATCGATGGGTCCGAGAGACTTCGCCAATCTCGCCAAACGGTCGAGATCGCCGGGCGTCAGCCGCGCGCCAATGTCGAGCGTGGGCCGATCCTCGACGCCCGCCATCACGGATTTCGCCTGGGCGACGACGGCGGCGATGCGGGCGCGAAAGCCCTCGATCGTCGCCGCGCGCGGCGAATCGAGCTGCGCCGCCTCCTTCATGAGCCCGTCGATGCGCGGCCCGGCGCTCTCGAATTCCTCTCGCGCGCGCTGGTGCAGCCGGCTCTGCGGATCATGCGCGATCATCGCGTGCATGGCGTAGCCGATCTCCGTCAGAGCGCGGTTCGATCGAAGCATTCGGATCACCGCCGCGTCGGAGCGCTCGACGAGATAGCCGTAGCTGTCCGCGAGATTGGTCACGCGAAACGCCCCGAGCGCGGTCGCGCCCAGGAACAGCAGGGCCGTGACGCCGAGTGGAACGAGGCTCTTGGCGCTGAGCTTGAGGTCGTCGAAAGTCATAGGGGATGTCGATCCTTCGGGGAATCGCAACCGGAAACGGCGGCCCGCCGGGGACCGCTCCGCGCCGCATTGCGCAAGACTCGAGAAAGCCGGCCGCAGCGCGCGACGCCGCCGCGTCGACGTCCCGCCCTCGCTCGCGGATCGACGCGACGCTATGCCGAAAATCTTGCCAAATGGTCTATTCGCTCAAAGCCTTCGGATTTCGTCGCCGGATCGGAGAAGATGAGGGCGGCGCGCGGCTCCGCTCCCGGCCTCTTGTGGCGGGCGCGCGCTGCTGACAAGCTCGCTTTCGCGATTCGAATTGCGAGGCGATCTATGAGCACCCCTGCGCGCGCCGCCGCCGACATGATCGGAGCTCTCGACCGGCTGGGCCCGGCGGAGACCGCCGTCGTGCTCGGCCGGGATTTTTTCGCCGTGGCCGACATCGCCGAGCAAGCGACGAGCATCCCTTACGCCGATTTGCCGGGCTTTCCGCCCGTCGCGGGCGGCGAGCTGACGCTCGGGCTGGTCGAAGGCTCGCCCATGCTGTTCTTCCGCGGCCGGTCGGAATTTTATGCGAGCGGCGATCCGAGCCTGATGTCGGGCGCCTTCGAGACGCTGTCGCATCTCGGCGTCCGCGCCGTGCTGTCGACGGGCACGGTCAACTCCACCAACGCCGACATTCTGCCGCCGTCCTTGCTGAGCGTCTCCGATCACATTAATTTCACCGGGCTCAATCCGCTGATCGGCGCCGCGGGCGACAATTTCGTCAATATGAACGCCGCCTATGACAAGCGCCTGATGCGCCGCCTCAAACAATCCTCGGCCGCGGCCGGCGTCTCGCTGAGCGAAGGCGTGATGATGTGGTGTTCGGGACCGAGCTTCGAGACGCCGGCGGAAACGAAGGTGGCGCGTCAGCTCGGAGCCGACGCCCTCGGCATGTCGATCGCGCCGGAGGCGATTCTCGCGCGGCGCTTCGCCCTGCCGTTCGCCGGCGTGGCCGTCGTCACCGATTACGCCGCCGGCTTTTGCAACGGCAATCCGTCCCACGATCCGACGCGCAGCGCCGGCCTCGTCGCGCTGCGCCGCCTGCTGCGAGCCTTCCAGAAGAACAAGTGACCCACTGGGCGCCTAGTGGCGTGATTCAACCGATCTGACAGGGCTTCGAGAGCGAGCCTGAAGGCTCGCTCTCGAAGCCCATCGAAATCGATGACGCAAAACGCTATGGCCGAGCGAAGGCCAGGATCTTCGCCGTCAGCCTCTGCACCGTCTCGCCGCGCTGATTGGAGGTCGTCACGCGAATCTCGACCACGCCGCGCTCGCGACGCGAGCGGGAGGCGGCGACGCCGATGATCTCCGCTTCGACCAGGAGCCGGTCGCCGGGCTTGACGGGGCGGGTCCATTCGATGCGCCCGCCCGTTCCGACGAGTCCTCCGGCGATGGGCGCGCATTCGGTCAGCAGGCGCATGGTCAGAGCGGCGGTATGCCAGCCGCTCGCCACCTGCTCGCCGAACAGGCTCGCGCGCGCCGCGTCCTCGTCGAGATGAAAAGGCTGCGGATCGAATTGCCCGGCGAAAGCCTCGATCGCCGCGCGCGTCACCTCGACGGGGCCGGCGCGGAAACGCTGGCCGACCGCGAGATCCTCGAGATGGAGACGAGTGGACGTCAATGGGCCTCGCAAGCAGATTTGCGTCTGGGCGGAGCAGGCTCGAGGCGCGCAGCCCGGCGCGAAGCTTCACGGTCGGGACTGCATAGCCAGACTTTCTGTTCCTGTCGACGGCTCCCATATCGCCGCGTTCATCGCTCGCGGACGAGCCGGGCCGCCGCCGAGGCCACGGCCTCGCAGGGCGATCTCGACGCCTCGGCCAGGGCCGTGACAAGTCTGATTTGTCGGGATGATGTTTCGCATCGGCGCCGCTCCAATCGGCGCCGCTCCAGTTGACACGGTGACGCTCCACGGATAGCCGTCCTCACAGGCGCGCTTTCGTCCCCCTGGAGGAGCATTGAATCAGCCTCTGTGGAGCCCTTCCGGAACGCACGACCCGACCGCGATGACGGCCGTGGAAGTCGTGGCCCTGCCGTTCCGCCGGCTGAAGGTGAAGACGATCCTGATGCGGGAGCAGCCGCTATGACCTTGCGCATGCCGATCGCGATCATGTCGTTCGACCGCCCGCAATATCTTCAGGCGGTGCTGCAATCGCTGGCGCGGCAGCATTGGCCGGCGACGCTCGAGCCGCAGTTCTTCCTGTTTCAGGATTCGGCCAAGAGCGGCCGCACCGGCGCGGCGCTCGGCGACGAGGACGCCGCCGCCGCCTCGGTGCGCGTGTTCCAGAGATATTTTCCGGACGGCGTCGTCGTGCAGGCGGAGCACAATCTCGGCGTGGCGCGCAATTTCGACCGCGCCGAGCGCGTCTTCTTCGAAGACCTGCGGGCGGAGGCGGCGGTGTTCCTCGAGGACGACATGGTCCTCAGCCGCTATTATTTCGCGGCGATGGCGGAGCTCGCCGAGATCGCCCTGCGGCGGCCGGAGATCGGCATGTTCTCGGCCTATGGCCTGCATCATTTCACCGAG
>NZ_JAINDZ010000046.1 GCF_019802345.1 Methylosinus sp. Sm6
CGCCAAATGGCAAGATCGATCGCAAGGCGCTGCCGGCGGCCGATGTGCGACGAGACGGCTATGTCGCGCCGCGCACGGTCACGGAATGGATACTCGCGAAGGAATTCGCCGATATCCTCGGCGTCGAGCGGATCGGAGTAGATGATGACTTCTTCGAGCTCGGCGGCAGTTCGCTGAGCGGGATGAAGCTCGTCGAGCGGTTGCGTCGAACCATGTTCAGCACGCTTCCGCTGACTGCCTTGTTTGCATCGCCGACAATATCGTCGCTCGCAAACTGGATTGCGAGCGCTGATGACCAGGCACGAAGCTCGCTGGTGCGGATGCGTCGAGGTACGACGATTCCACCGCTGTACTGCATTCATCCGGGTGGCGGATCGGTGATCCGATACCAGCCTCTCGTCGACGCTCTGACTGTCGAACGTCCCGTTTATGGCGTCCAGTCCCGCAGCTTGCTCGATCCGACTTTCGTCGACCGCTCGATCGATGAAATGGCGGCGCATTATGTGGCGTCGATACGTCGGCAGCAATCGGACGGCCCATACTTCCTGACTGGATGGTGCTTCGGAGGCGCCATTGCCATGGCGATGGCGGCGCTGCTCGAGGAGCAGGGGGAGGAGGTTGCATTCTTGGGGCTCATCGACTCCTCGACCGTCGTCGTTCCATTCCATCGCGATGCTTCGGCGTTGGACTATTTCCAGCAGCTCGCGGCGATGGAGGGGTTGCAACTCGGAGACAGGCCGAATGAGGCCGACAAGACATATCTCGTGCAGGCTTCGGCGCCATTGTCCGATCGGGAGCGGCTGCTCCTTGCGGCCGAGTGGGGTCGAGAGCAGGGATATTGGAGCAATATGTCGACTGAGCTCTTCGAGCGGTTGTTTGCCGACGGCGAAAATTCGGCGCGAATGCTGAGCGAGCTGCAGCTGACCCGCATTCGCGCGCCGATCCATGTGTGGTGGGCGAAGGCGACGCTGGACGCGATCGGAGGACCACCGGTCGACTGGAGCGCGTTCACGCTGGGAGGCGCGACCACGCGCGTGCTAGCGGGGACACATGAGGACATTCTCGCGACCGCCGATCTGCATGCAGAGGTCGATCGGGCGTTGTGGATCGCCGGCGAAACATCGCAGAAGCAGCGCGCGGAAATTTGAAAGCATCTCGGAGCTGGACTGAGCGACGGACGTTGGTCTCCTAGAGCCGTTTCCGATCCGAGTGAATCGAAAGCTGCTCCAGCTTTTTTGATTTGGAGCGAATTCTGATCGATCGAACGATTCCGTTCGATCGGAAAGCGCTTCTAACGCGGCGACATATAGGCGCGCCGGATGACCGGTCGGAGCGCAAACCACGAGCGACCGGACAGGTTTCTCAAAGAGGCGTAGATCATATGCGAGATTGCAGCAGCATCGGAAAGAATCGAGCCTCGCCGTGGCGGCTGTGGCGAATGCTGACGGCGTCAAAATTCATGCTCGCGCTGTCGGTGGCGTCTGGCCTCGCCGCCGGCGTCGGCAACGGCTGGCTCTTGACCTTCATCAATCGATCGCTCGCGCAAGACGAGCCGGCGTCGTCCTCCGCTTTTTTCGGGCTGTGCTTCGCGGTGCTGTTTTCCGGCGCTTTGTCGATGATCTCGATGTCGCGCATCGCGCAGGAGAACTTGTTGGCGCTTCGCCTTGGTCTCAGCAAGCGCATCCTGTCCGCGCCGCTGAGCAGCTTGCGCGCATGCGGGCCTCATCGTCTGACGGCGGCCTTGACCGATGATGTGAACAGCATTGTCAACGCCCAGGAGGCGGTTCCCTTGCTGGTCATAGAAATCTCCAAGCTCGTCGCCGCGCTCGTCTATCTCGCATTTCTTTCACCCGGGCTGTTGGCGTTCGTTCTGTTCTTTCTCGTGTTCGGCGTCGCGAGCTTCCGTCTCCTGCAGAGTCCGGCGACGGGATGGCTGACGCTGGCGCGAAAGGCCGAGAACGAGCTGTTCGATCATTTCCGTTCCATCACCGATGGACATAAGGAGTTGAAGATGGACGCGCGCCGCAGGCGCGTCTTTCTCGACGACGAGCTCCGAGCGGCGGCGGCGGCGGTCAAGCATTGGCGCAACAAGGCTTGGGCCGTGTTCGTCCTGTCGGATCGCTGGGGCCATTCGCTCTATTTCCTTCTCGTCGGCGCCGTTCTGTTCTTGTCGCCGATGGCCGCGCAGATATCACGTAGCGACGCCACCGGCTTCGCTCTCGTCGTCCTTTTTCTGAGCGGTCCCATATCGGTCATCGTCCATGCGGTTCCCGCCTTTGCAATGGGCGTCGTCGCGCTTCGCAACATCGAATCGCTCGAGCTGGACGAGGACGTCGAGCCGGAAATCGAGAATGCGACGCCGGCGTTCGTCTCTTCGACGCCGTCGATGATCGAGCTGATCGGAGTCGCCTATCGATACGCGAGCGACCACGGCGACGAAGGCTATCGGCTCGGCCCCTTGAATCTGGCTTTGAGCCCGGGGGAATTGGTGTTCGTGACGGGCGGAAACGGTTCCGGCAAGACCACACTGGCGCTCCTCCTCGTCGGCCTCGTTCCTCCCGATGAGGGAGAAATCAGGTTCGGCGGCCACGCGATCGTCGACGCAAACCGAGAATCCTACCGTCAGAATTTCTCGGTCGTCTTCGCGGACGCTTACGTGTTCAACTCGCTCATGGGCTATGCGGGAGGCTCCGTTTCGTCGCGGGCCGACGAGCTTCTACGCATTCTCGAGCTCGATCACAAGCTTCGGATCGAAGATGGTCGCTTTTCCACGATCGATCTCTCGCGCGGACAGCGAAAGCGCTTGGCGCTTCTCGCCGCTTATCTCGAAGACCGCCCGATCTATGTCTTCGACGAATGGGCGGCCGAGCAGGACCCGCAATTCCGGGAGTTCTTTTATCGGGACATGCTTCCTGATCTGAAGGCGCGCGGCAAGACCGTGATCGTGATCACGCATGACGACCGCTATTTCCATCTCGCCGACCGACGGCTCCATTTGACGATGGGACGACTCGAAGATGATCTTCGCGACGACGCGCCGGCGCGAGGCCATGAGAAATCGCAGGAGACGGCTGATGCGTAGTTTTTTCCGCGTGACGGCGGCCGGCCTCGTCGCGCTCCTCGGCCTCGCGGCGGCGGCTTTGGTTGCGGCGCTCTGGCTTCCCATGCCGCGCAAGGACGGCGTTCAATTCGTGGCGGGCCTCGAGGCGCCTGTCGAAATCGATTTCGATTCGCTCGGCATTCCACACATCCATGCGCGAAATCGTCAGGACGCCTTCGCGGCTCTGGGCTATGCGACGGCCAGGGATCGGCTGTTTCAAATGGATATTCTGCGTCGTCGATCGGCCGGACGTTTGGCCGAGATCTTCGGCTCCGGGCTCTTGAATTTGGACAAGTGGAATCGCGTCATGGGATTTCCGCAGATCGCGCGCGCGGTTCTGGAGCGACTGCCGGCGAATCAGCGCGCCGCGCTCGACGGCTACAGCGCCGGCGTCAACCGCGCTATCGAAGAAGCGTGGGTCTTGCCGGTGGAATTCACGATGCTCGGCTATCGGCCGGCGCCTTGGCGCCCCGAGGACAGCATCTCCGTCATCCTCGGTCTCTCCGCGGTTTCGTTCGGCGGAAACCAGGAGCGCATGGCGAGCGTCATGCGGCGCGCTCTTCCGCTGCCGGTCGTCGAGTTCCTGACGCCCGAGAGCGATTGCTACAACGAACGTCTCGCGCCGCGCGAGCCGGAGCGTTGCGCTTCGCAATCCGCTCCCTTCGACGATCTCGAGGCGTTGATGCGCGATGCGCGCAAGGAGCGGGCGGCGGGGCTGACAGGACGCTTCGGCTCCGCTCAGGGCTCGAACGGCTGGGTGGTCGCGCCCGCGAAGACCAAAGAGCACAAGCCGCTGCTGGCCAACGACATGCATCTCGAGCTGGCGCTGCCGAACATCTGGTATCGCGCGCAGCTCGATTACGGAGACGTTCGATTGGTCGGACTGGTCGTGCCGGGGGCGCCGATGCTCATCTCGGGCAGCAATGGAAAGGTCGCCTGGGGGCTCACCAGCGTCGAAGGAGATTTCACCGATCTGGTGCGCATCGAGCATGACGGCGCCGATCCGATGACCTATCGGAGCGCAGACGGGCCGCGTCGCTTCGGGACGCGAACCGAATCCGTCGCGGTTCGCGGCGCCGCGACCGAAACATTCGAGGTCAAAGAAACGATCTGGGGGCCGGTCGCGTCCGAAAGTCTCCTCGGCGATGAGGTGGCTGTCCGTTGGACGGCTCTCGATCCGGCCGCCACGAATTTCGACTTGATGAACATGGACGACATCGCGACGGTTGGGTCGGCGATCTCTCTGTTGAAAGAGGCCGGCGGGCCGCCGCTCAACGTGCTTCTCGCCGATCGTTCCGGCGCTATCGGCTGGACGCTGATGGGCAGGCTGCCGAAGCGCTTCGGAATGGACGGCCTCTTCAGCGAAAGCTGGGCGGACGGCGCGCGAGGCTGGCGCGGCTATTACCGATCGGATGAATTGCCGAGCATCGTCGATCCGCTATCGGGATTTCTCGTCAACACCAATCAGCGAATGCTCGGCGCGGACCAGTTCGCGCCGAAGATCGGTCACGATTTTTCGGGCGGATACCGAGCATGGCGCGTGACCGAGCGCCTTCGAGAGCTCTCTGGCGCTTCGGAAGGCGATATGCTGGCGCTGCAGCTCGACTCGGTCTCCGAGCCTTATCGCTATTACCAGAAGCTTGCGCTGGACGCATTGGACGGCGCCGTCGATCTCGGCGGGGACGCGGCGGCTTTGCGTCCCTATCTCGCGGCCTGGGACGGACGCGCCGAGGCGGACAGTCTCGGCCTTCCGCTGCTCGTCGAATTTCGTCAGGCCTTGATCGACGCGATCTTTTCGCCGCTGGTCGCAAAATGCCGCAAGCTCGATCCCGCTTTCATTTACGAATGGAGCGGGATGGACGGTCCGCTGCAGACGATCATAGCGAGCGGACGCGGCGGCCTTCTGCCCGAGGCCTATTCCGATTGGCCGACCTTTCTGCGCGCGGTGCTGACGCGCACGGCGCGCGAGCTGATGCGCCGCCACGACGTCGCATCCGTCGCCGATCTGACATGGGGGCGGGTGAATCGGGTCCAGATCGGCCATTTCCTGACCAATGGCGTGCCGGTGATCTCGCAATTCCTCGATATGCCGCGGCGTCCGCTGGCCGGCTGCCGGCTTTGTGTGAGATTTTCGCTCAACTTCCCGTTCGGCTCGAGTTCGGGAGCCAATGCGCGCATGGTGGTGGCGCCGGGGCGGGAGTCGGATGGATTGATGGAGATGCCGGGAGGGCAATCGGGCCAGCCCGGCGCCGAGCATTATGGCGATCAGCAAGAGGATTGGCTGCTCGGAAGGCCCTCGCCTCTTCTCGCCGGCGAGCCTCGGCACAAGATCATCCTGAAGCCGGCTTCGCTCGGCGCCGAAGCGCACGCCGATCCGTGACCTTCGAGCTTCGATCAGGCGTCCGATCGGCGGCTGGCGGGACTGGGCGTGAATGCGATGCGGAATGTCGCGCCGCCGCCGGGCGTCGACGCGACGGATATCTGCGCGTGGTGGCGCTCGACGATCTCCTTCGTGATCGCGAGGCCGAGGCCGGTTCCGGGCGTCGCCTCGCTCTTGCGCCAGAACGGCTCGAAAATCTTCTCTCTGTCGGCGGCATCGACGCCTTCGCCATGATCGACGACCTCGACGGTCGCATCGGCGCGGACGCGAACGAGCACAATTCCTCCTTCCGGCTCGGCCCGCAACGCATTGTCGATCAGATTGGCGAACGCGCTTTCCAGCGCGCGCGGATCGCCGCGGGCGATGACAGGCGATGAGGGGCTGTCGACCTCGATCTTCTTGCGATTGTCGATCGCCAGCGGCATGAGATCGACGACCATATTCAAGATCAGCTCTCGCAGGTCGATTTCTTCGGCGAGCGCGGCGTCGTGGCTCGAGATTTTCGCGGCCGCGAGCAGCTGCTCGAGGATCGAGCGAATGCGCCGCGCGTCGCGCTTCATATCTCGTCGGAACGTCTCCTCGTCGGGATTGTCGATGTGCGCGCACATGATGGCGACGGGGGTGCGGAGCTCGTGCGCGGCGTTCGCGGTGAACCGCCGCTGGGCCGCAATGCCTTTCTCGAGCCGTTCGAGCGCCTGATTCACCGCCTCGACGAAAGGCAGCGCTTCGCGCGGAACCCCCGCATCGGCAATACGCCGGTCGATGGAGCTCATGTCGATGCGGGTCGCCTCCGCCGCGGCCGCGCGCAAGGGGGCGAGCCCACGCCGCACGACCAGCCAGGCGAGAAGCGCCGCGCAGATGATCATCGGCGACACGATGATCAGATTGGCGTCCAGCAGGAACGCGCTCAGCACATGCAGGAGGTCCTCCGCATGCAGGCGGTAGCCATAGACCGCCACGAGCAGATCGCCGACGGGCGTCGCTTGCCGTCGCACGCGTCCGAAGGCGTTCGGGTCCTGATCGTCGGCGATCCGGAATTTCATCTCCGACACATGCACGCGACCCGCGCTGGCGAGCGCGGCCGTCAGCTCCGGCGACGAGCCCGGCACGGCCGCGCTCGTTTGCGGGAAAAAGGCGGCGTATCGAAAGCCGGGGTTGGCCTCGGCGTAGTCGCGCAAAGCCTCGCTCGGGCGCAGCGAGGGGCCGCCGTCGCCCGAGTCGACGAGAGAATCGACGACCAGCGCGCGCGCGCGCTTTTCGCCCCAGTCATTCGCCGTCATCATATCGCGATTGAGGCCGGTCAGCGAGATGAGCAGCGCATTGAGCGGCGTGAGCAGAAAGGCCGCGATCTGCACGAAGATGAGATAGACGACGAGCCGTTTGGAGAGGGAGGGATGTGCGCTCACGTGGCGGATCGGGTCAGCATATAGCCGACGCCTCTCGCCGAATGTATGTCGACCTCGGCGCCCAGCTCATCCAATCTTCGGCGCAGCCTGAACACCAGAAGCGTCAAGGCGCTCGGCTGAATCTCGTCGTCGCATCCGTAGATTTCGTCGATGAGCGTTTGGCGCCGCACCATCCTCCCGGCGTTGCACAAGAGGACCTCGAGCAGCGCCGCTTCGCGCCTCTGCATGATGACGGGCTTTCCGGCAATCGAGAGATCGCGAAGATTGGGATCGAAAGAGATCGCGCCGATCTCGATCGACGGCAGCAGGTCGCCGCCCGATCGCCTGAGGCCGGCTCTCACCCTCGCCATCAGCTCGTCGAACTCGAACGGCTTGGTCAGATAGTCGTCCGCGCCGGCGTCGAGTCCTCGAACCTTGTCGGTCGTGGAATCGCACGCCGTTATGATCAGCACACGAATCTTCGGCTGCAGCCGGCGCATGTCCGGCAGCAGAGTGATTCCATCTCCGTCGGGGAGGCGCCTGTCGAGCAGCACGAACGAATATCGGTAGGATTTCAGCATGTCCAGCGCGTCGCCGAGCGTGCTCACATGATCCGCGATGAAGCCGGAGCGACCGAGGCGCCGAGCGAGCGAACTGGCGATTTCCTGCTCGTCTTCGATCAATAAAATCCGCATTTCGAAACCTCCGAGCGAGGAAATGTTCGAATTTTAGACGCTGAGAAGACAATCATGGAAGTATTGGGGCGTCGAAGTCAAGAGACGAGGACGCGGCGCGAGCCAACGCCGCGCGCGGCCTCGCAGTCCGATCGCCGCTCCTTAATCGCGCGTCGCATGGGATTCGGGCGTTCCTGCAGCGGCGGGAAATTTCCAAGAAATCCCTCCCCTGCTAGGACTGCAATCGAAGAGGTCGATCATGTAGAAGAGCTGTTCGGCGGCCACGCCCGAACGCTCGCGGCGACCGGGCGCTATGTTTCGAGAGCCTGGACGAACCGGACGGACGACCTCGGCGGCGGAAGGAGGCCCAATGTTTCGGCATTATTTCAAGCGCGGCGTAGCTGCCGTGGCGTCGATCTGCATGCTCGCTCCGGCGGCGGCGCGAGCCCAGGAAGCTCTTCCAACGATCGATGTCGGCGCCGCTCGCGCGAACGCCGGGGGACGGCCGGCGGACGCAGGGGCAGGCGCCGGCGCGTCGACCGCCTATGCCGTTTCCGAGACGTCGACGGCGACGAAGCTGCGCACGCCGATCATGGAGACCCCGCTCAACATCCAAGTCGTGCCGCGGCAGGTCCTGATCGACCGGCAGGTGACGACGATCGACGAGGCCTTGAACAATATCAGCGGCGTCACCGTCGGCGCGGGAGGCGCATTCGCTTATGGCGAGGCTTATAGCAACGTGTTCCTGCGCGGATTCAGGACGACGACGCGGCTTCGGAACGGCTTCCGGATCGACGCCGCGGGCGGCAACACCGGCCTGTCGCTCCAGCAATTCGCCAATGTCCAGAGCATCGAAGTGCTGAAGGGGCCCGCCGCCATTCTCTACGGAGCGCTGGAGCCGGGCGGCGTGGTGAATGTCGTGACCAACCGGCCGCAAGAGACGCCGCAATATTCGGTCCAGCAGCAGTTCGGCTCCTATGCGCTCTATCGCACCACCGCGAGCGCCACCGGGCCGGCCAGTCCCGACAAATCTCTGTTGTATCGGATGGACATGTCCTACGAGAATGCGGGGTCTTTCGTCGATTTCGGCTACAAGAGGAATTTGTTTTTTGCGCCCGTGCTCGAATGGAACATCGATCCGCGAACGCGCGTGACGCTGGAGCTGCAATATCAGGATTCGCATTTCGGCCAGATCTGGGGGTTCACTCCCCTTCTCTACGGGCGTCCGCTGCGAACGGAGCGCAGCCTCAATTATTCCGAGCGCTCGCCCTATCAGGAAGAGACGTTCTTCTCGGCCCTGAGCTGGTCGCACGAATTCGACAATGGTTGGTCGATCAGGCAGCAATTCTCGATGAATCGTGACCGGCTGAACGCGGCGGGCATCCAACCCGGCTCGATCGGCGTTCTGACGACCGCCCCTGGCTTCGGCGAGTTCGTGTTGCCTTCGCCGACCGGCAGCCTGGTCGATCGGGCGGCCGCGCCGACGTCGAGCAGATCGGATATCTATGCGGCGATCACC
Source organism: Methylosinus sp. Sm6 (assembly GCF_019802345.1). GTDB lineage: Bacteria > Pseudomonadota > Alphaproteobacteria > Rhizobiales > Beijerinckiaceae > Methylosinus. Next base: position 9,059 of record NZ_JAINDZ010000046.1, read on the forward strand.
GATGTGACGGGCCATTTCGTGACGGGAACTCTCGAGCATTCGTTGCTCGTCGGCGGAGACTATTATCGAACCCATCACCGAGGCGGCTTCGGCTTCACATTGCAGAATTCGTGGATCGATCTGAACAATCCGGGCCATCCGGGCACGCCGTTCGGCGCCGCCGTCCCGGCCTATGGCTCCGCCGGGCAGACGGACAGCATTGGCTTCTACGTGCAGGATCAAATCAAGCTTCCCCTCGGGCTCGAGGTTCTTGGAGGCGCGAGATACCAGAACGTCAATCAGCGAAATCAGTTCACCGAGCCGACCTGCTTTCTGACCGGGACCTGCGCTCTGGACCATTTGACCACGCGGCGCGGACTAACGGCGCAGGCGGTGACGCCGCGCGTCGGCCTGCTGTGGCGGCCCGAGCAGTGGATCAGCGTCTATGGGAATTACACCGAAGGATTCAGCCCCAATTCCGGCATTGTCACGCTCGATCAGACGCTCGTTGCTCCGAGCCAGGGAAATCAGTGGGAGGGCGGCGTCAAGATCGAATTGTTCGAAGGGCGCTTGAGGGCGACGGGCGCCTATTATCATCTCGTCAAGACCAATATTCCGATTCAGATCGCCGGCACGCAGTTTTTCGTCGTGGCGGGAGAAGCGCGCAGCCAAGGGCCCGAGCTCGACATCCAGGGCGAAATCCTGCCCGGATGGAAAGCGATCGCCACCTACGCGAATACGGATGTGATCTATACCAGGAGCGATGCGTCGCGCGATCCCGTGCATCCGGCGGGCAAGCGGTTCGAAATGACGCCGCGGAATACGGCGAGCTTGTGGAGCACCTATGAATTCCAGCACGAGGCTCTGCGCGGGCTGAAAGTCGGCGCCGGCTATACCTATCGCGGACCGCAGCTGCCTTGGAATTTTTCCGGGAAAGACATACAGACGCCCGATCTTCCCGGCTATGGCACGGTCGATGTGATGGCGGCCTATGAGTTCAAGCTGGACGATACGAAAGTCATCGCTCAGCTCAACGTCAAGAATTTGTTCGACAGGCACTACTACAGCGAGGCCGAGGTGCTGCAAGCGCCGACACTGCCTTATGATTGGCAAAAGCGCGTATTCGGCGCGCCCCGAGTGTTCATGGGCTCGCTGCGGGCGGAGTTCTGACCGACGCGATCGGAATGCGCGCGTGCGGAGGCGGATCGAAAAGTCGCTCCGCCGACCCGCGAGCGCGGAAATGTTTTGCAATGCGGGGCGCCGCCTCGCGACGTCGTGGGCGGCGCTGCTCCCATGTTCAATTTCGTTTCGGTCTCGACCGGCCATGCTGGATGAGGATGGGCCAATGAATGTGATCGCTGGCGATGAAGCGCGATCGGCGGCTGCGTCGCCGACCGGCGGCGCTTCCGCGCCCCGCAGGGGACGCGCTCGAAAAATCTGGACCGCCTATCACCGCTGGGTGGGCGTCGTCGCCGGCGCATATCTGGTCATAGCCGGCCTCACGGGCAGCGTGCTGGCCTTCTGGCAAGACCTGGACATATGGCTGAACGCCGACATCATGCGTGTCGCGGAGCCGTTTCCGAACGCGCCTCGCCGCTCGCCCTCGGACATCATCGCTGCGGCGAGAGCGAGCATGGCGGCCGACGCCGAGGCGACGAATGCGCAGATCTTCGTCAGCTTTCCGAGACGCGCGGACGCCGCGGCGCGCATCGACTATTTTCTCGGTCTGCCGAGCGACGAACCGCCGTCGGACCGCGCGAGCGGCGCCTCCGAGCCGCCGGAGAAGACGCCGAGCCTGGATCTGTCGAAAATCGAGGGCCATTCGATTTTTGTCGATCCCTATAGCGCCAAGGTGACCGGTCGGCGCGACCAAGGCAAGATCACCGATCCGCTCGGCTTTCCCTTCATTTATATGGTCATGAGCCTGCACTGCGCGCTCTTGTGGGAGCCTTACGGTCGGCTCGCTGTCGCGGCCATAGGCCTGCTCTTGCTGATATCCGTCATCGATGGGCTCGCCCTGTGGTGGCCGCGGCGCGGCAATTGGCGAAAGGCGCTGACGTTCAAGCAGAACGCCGGCGCGGAGCGCTTCGTCTATGATCTCCACAAGACCGTCGGCGTCTACCTCGGCGCCGTGCTGGTCGTGTCGATTTTTTCCGGCGTCTACATGAATTTCAAGGCGCCATGGCGCGCGCTCGTGTCGCTGGCGTCGCCGGTGCGCGAAATGCCCATGGATTTGAAGTCGGGTGAGGCGCGTGGCCGCGCCGCTATCGACGTCGACGCCGCTCTGAGGATCGTCGACCAGATCTTTCCCGATGGACGTCTGCAGACGATCCTGCCGCCACGGGGGCCGCATGGCGCCTATCTGATCGGCAAGCGGACCGACGACGAGGTCAACCAGGCCTCGACGTCGCGAATGGTCGCGATCGACCAATACAGCGGCGACGTTCTCGCCTCGCAGGACCCCCGCCTGTTCTCGGCGGGCGAAAAATTCTTCGAGTGGATGTATCCGCTCCATTCGGGCGAGGCTTTCGGCGACCCGGGCCGCGCCTTCATCCTGCTGTTCGGAATCGTTCCGGTAACCCTATATGCGACGGGGTTCATCCGCTGGCTCCAGAAGCGGCGAGCGGCTCGCCGAGCGGCGGCGCGATGACTCGTACGACGAATCTGACGCTGTATTGCTTCCCCTGCGCCGGCGCCGGCGCGGCTCAATATTTCCCTTGGCGGCGGCTCGCGCCCGGCTGGGTGCGCGTTCAGCCGCTCGAATTGCCTGGGCGCGGCGCCTGCTCGCGCGCGACTCTGCTGCGTTCATTCGACGAAGCCGTCGATAATCTGACGAACGCTATCGCCGGCGATCCGCGCGAGCGCTTCGCCTTCTTCGGCCACAGCCTCGGCGCGCTGCTGGCTTATGGTTGCGCGCATGCGCTTCGCCAGCGTTCCCGCAATCTCCCGATCGCGCTCTTCGCGGCGGCATGTTCGGCGCCGTCGAAGCGCGACGACGCGCGCTTCGCGGCGCTCGACACCGACGCAAAGATCATCGAGGAAATGCGACGGCTGAATGGAACGCCGGACGCGATTTTCGAACATGAGGAGCTCTTGAATATCACACTGGATCTGTTGCGCGCCGATTTCGCGCTTTGCCGGGATTTTTCCTATCGACCGCGCGACAGATTGCCGTCGCCGATTTTCGCGATCGGCGGAATTGACGACGAGATCGAATTATCGGCCCTCGCCGCCTGGGCGGAGGAAACCGCTCGGCCGGCGGATGTCAAAATGTTCGAGGGCGGGCATTTTTTCTTCCGCGGACGGGAAGCGCCCGTCCTCGATTATGTGGTGGGACGCCTCTCGGCGGTCACGATCGGCGCGTGTCCGTGAAATCGCACGAAGACTAAAGCTGAGGGAAATTGAGCAATCGCTTTGCCGTCGGCCCGCGCGATGAGCGCGGCCGTTGCGATGGGCGCGTTGCCCGCGTGTTCGAGCGCCAGATGCCGATGCGATCGCGGGGGCCGCGGCACGGGGGGACTGTCGAACGAGGCGGCGCTGCGACTCTCATTGCTTCCTCCATCCTAAGTAGACTATGCATCTTGACGCGAGGACTCTGCCCATCTAGTTTTTCTTCTGTGAATTCTGTATGAGATTTAAAGGAGTAATACTTGGATGTCGAGAAAATTACATCGCAGCGACGAACACGCAATTGTCACGAAAAAATACTCAAGAAAAGAACTATTTTCCAGTTTTACAGGATATTTACTACATTTACTCCTAGAGCGGCGCGCGATCGCGCATTTGTCTGACGGCCGCCCACGCCTTGCGATATATTCATATGACTATATTTCAAATTCAATTAACATAGATGGGCTATATGAACGGGCGTTGCTGGATATAATATTCAAATACCTTGAGTCTATTCCAAATATATTCGATGGTAATGCGTTGGATATCGGGGCGAACATCGGAAACCATAGTATATATTTTTCTTATTATTTTAAAAATGTTATCTGTTTCGAGGCAAATCCGCAGACGTTCGATATTCTCAGCATAAATGCGAAACTCCGAAATAACATAGTCTGTCACAACTTCGCGCTTTCGCGCAGCTCGGGCCAGGGAACACTAAAAATAGATCCCACCAATATGGGGAGCGCGAGCCTCTACAGCGAGGGGGCGTCGGTCGTCCCGAATATTCCGCTCGAGCGGCTCGACGCGTTCGAAGGCGAGGTCGGAAAAGTCAGCCTCATCAAAATCGACGTGCAGCGAGCCGAGTTGGACGTGCTTCTGGGCGGGGAGAGGCTCATAAAAAAGATGACACCCGTCATTCTATTCGAGCAGGAGCTCGCCGAGATCGAGAATGGCGCCTCCGCTTGCATCGAGCTACTCAGGAAATTCGGATATGATAAGTTTCTGGTGACGGAAGATAGACCTATCGTTCCATTTGCGGCGAATCCGGGAACCATCCCGTCGCTGCTCGCGCGACTCTACGCCGTTCTTTTCGGAAAGACGACAGTTTTGAAGGAGTGCGATCACTTTCTCAAAAAGCGATACAGCATTATTGTCGCTGTTCACAAAGATAGTAGAAAATCGCCTTTATAAATACGGCTCGACGAAGCGGGCCTGCCTGCCGTCCGGGGAACGACAGATATCTCCCGATCCGTCTCACTTCAACGTGAACGGCGCGATCACATCCATCGCGAACATTTCCGTCGAACGCCCGAAGTCGCTCGCGCGGAAGAATGGCGGTAATTGCTCAACCTCGATCCGCGGTTGTGCTGTGAGGCGGCGGCAGGCCGGCATCGGAGCGGTCGATTTTGTGGGGGCGGGAGAGATTTCGGCTCGCAGCGGGCGCTCGAGACGGCGCGGGCGTCGCCAGCGGCTTTCCGGCAAGGGTCAGGCGGATCGCCGCTAGGGCGTCGATGGCGCGGCGGCGTCCGGTCTCGATCCCCGAGCGGATGTCGGCATAGAGTTCGGCGCCCCAGCCGCTGCGAAAGCAATAGGTGACCTTGCGGAAGATGACGCAGGGCCGGATCGCCCGCTCGGAGCCGTTGTTGGTCGCCGGCAAGTCGCGGTTGGTCAGGAACACGAACAGGAGCCGACGCGTCCGCTTGATCATCGCCGCGAGCTTGACGCCGGCGGGCGCGACATTAGACGATCGAGCCGCGCCTCCAGCCGGTATTTGTAATTTTTCAGCGTCGCGTCAGACAGATCGGCGCGCCGCGCGCCGATCCCGCAAGCCTGTTCCAGCAGACGCCGCAGATCGGGACCGAGCACGTCATCGCCGCAATCAATTGATGCGGGTCACGTCGGGGCTTGTCGGTGGAATCTCGATATGATCATAGGGCTCGCAAACGCGCTGCGCCGCCCCCGATATGTCAGCGCCACAATGCCGGCAGGCGCAGGAGAGCATGTCACGCGTCGTCGTCGGGTTTTGATGCAGCGGACGATGCGCGCCAGAATGCGATTTGCGCGCCTTCGCGGTCTTGTCGACGGCCGGCGCCGAGGGCTTCTGGCCTTTGCTCGGCGGCGTGCTGGAATTGTCCGGAGTTTTCTTCGGCAGACCGACCTTGGCTTCCGGCTCGGCGACGCGCTTCGTCAGACGCTCGATGACCTCCGCCTGCATCAAGATCAGGCGGATCGGAGCTTCCTTGTCGAGCGAATCAAGCGCGGAGCGATCCAATCGCAGCTTGAATCAAGCCACGATTCCCGTGTCAATCACAAACCCGAAACGCCAGCAATTCTAAATGGCCGTGTCCGGGTTGCGTTTTTCGGTTTTCGTAGGCTCGGCTTTCTGATTCAAGGTGGGGGTGCCGATTCACCGCCTCCTCTCCGGGCTGCATGACGCCTGCGCCGCCTTTCCCGACAAGCGGAAGGGCGCGGGTGACTATTCGATGGCCGATATCGGCCTGCCGGCCTTTTCCTTGTTCTTCATGCAGTCGGAGTCGTTCCTCGCCTATCAGCATTCGCTCAAGGAGGGACGCAAGACCTCCAATTGCCACACCCAGTTCGGCATGGCGAAGATCCCGACCGACAATCACATCCGCTCGATGCTCGATCCCGTGCCGCCATCCAGTCGTCACCCCTGCTTCGATCAGGTCGTTGCAGCCCTGCGCGAGAACGGCGGCATGAAAGCGTTCGAGCGCCTCGACGGCCGCACGCTGATCGCTCTCGACGGAACCGAATATTTCTGCTCGCCGAAGCTCGGCTGTTCGCCATAGGATCGCGTTTACGCGATCCGTCCCGGATCGCTACGGCCAGACGCGCAAGCGCTCGAACGGCAAGACCGACTTGTACCATTCCATGCTGGCGGCGACGATCGTCTCGCCCGGCCACAACATGGCCCTGCCGCTGATGCCCGATTTCATCGTGAAGCAGGAGGGAGCCGAGAAGCAGGACTGCGAGCGGGGAGCCGCCAGGCGCTGGCTCGCCGCGCACGCCGAGCGCGTGAAGGAGCTGCGTCCCGTCTATCTCGGCGACGATCTGTTCGCCTGCGAGGCCGTGCTGGCCAGCGGCGCGGATTTCCTGCTCACGGCCAAGTCAGACTCTCATAAGGCCTTGTATGACGTCATGAAAGGCGCGGCCTGCGAGAAGGTCACGATCATCCGCAAGGAGGGGCGCCGGAAAGCTCTCCTGCCGCTACCGATGGTTCTCGAAAGCGCCGCTGTGCGACAAGGACGGCATCGAGGTCGATTGGCTCGGCCTCACCATCACCGACGCCAAAGGCGAGACGACCTGCGACGGCGCCTTCGTCACCTCGCTCGACGTCTTGCGCGAGAGCGTCGCCGAAATTGCCGCCTGCGCGCGGGCGAGGTGGAAGATCGAGAACGAAAGCTTCAATGTTCTCAAAAACAACGGCTACCATCTCGAGCATAATTTCGGCCATGGCAAGCAGAACCTCGCCATGCTGTTCGCGACCGTGAACCTCCTGGCCTTCGCCATGCACGCCGTCTGCGATTGTCTCGAGGCGCTGTGGGTGAAAGCCCGCGAGGCCAACCGCGGCGTCCTGCTTCTCCCAGCGCTCGAGATAGCCGGTCCAGGCTGCTATGAGCACGATTGAGCGTCTTCTTATAAGGAAATAGTTGCCGAGCGTCCGTCTACCCCCCACGAAACCGCGGCTCGCGCTTCTCCAGAAACGCATTACGCCCTTCCGCATAATCCGCGCTGTCGAAACAGGCTGCGGCCAGCCGCTCGCACTCCTGCGCCGAGAGCGCGTGCGGCAGGCCCGCGGCGCGGCGGATCGCGGCTTTGGCGGCACGCAGGGTCAGCGGGGCGTTGGCGGCGATGCCGGCGGCGATCCGATCGATGGCGGCGTCGAAGCCCTCCTCCGGCAACACGCGCGAGACGAAGCCGGCGGCGCGCGCCTCCTCGGCGTCGATGCGGAGGGCGGTGAAGAACAAATCCATCGCCGTCTGCGCGCCGACGGCGGAGACCACATAGCGCATGGCTTCGGGTGGATAGCCGACGCCGAGGCGGCCGGCGGGAATGCCGAATACGGCGCCCTCGGCGGCGATGCGCAGATCGCAGGCGGCGGCGAGCCCCATGCCGCCGCCCATGCAGAAGCCGGAAATGGCGGCGACGACGGGCTTGCCCAAGCGCGACAGCGCGTCGAAAGCCTCGACATTTGCCGCCTCATAGGCGCGGCCGCCCTCGGCAGTGGCGCGCACGGTCGAAAATTCGGAGATGTCGGCGCCCGAGCAGAAGGGCAGAGAAGGTGCGCCGGAGAGCACGACGATGCGCGTCGCTTCCTCCGCGTCGAGCGCGGCGAGGAGCGCGGGCAGCGCCCGCCACATCGAAAAATCGAAGGCGTTGCGCCGCTCGGCGTTGTCGATGAGGATGCGGGCGACGCCGCCCGAGTGGGCGACGCGCAGTTTTGCGCAAGAGTCCGTCATTTTGGCTCGGGCCTCCTGCCGCAGGCCATGAGTCGCTGCAGGCCATGGGTCTTCGCCGTTCGACCCTCCCCCTGGAGGGGAGGGTGGAAGCGGCGAGGCGTCAGGCGCGGCCGACGCTCACATAAGCGATGCCGTGCTTGCGCACCTCGTCGACGCCATAGATGTTGCGCAGATCGACGATGATCGGCGTCTTGAGCAGGCTCTTCACCTTTTCGAGATCGAGCGCGCGGAACGCGTCCCATTCGGTCACGATCACCAGCGCGTCGGCGCCTTCGATCGGCGCGTAGGCGTCCTCGTGGAAGACCACCTCGGGCATCAGCGGGCGCGCCTGGCTCGTCGCCTCGGGATCATAGGCGTGCACCTTGGCGCCGTCGCCGACCAGCGAGGCGACGATGGCCAGCGAGGGCGCGTCGCGCATGTCGTCGGTGTTGGGCTTGAAGGCGAGGCCGAGCAGCGCGATCTTCTTGCCGCGGACCGAGCCGTCGAGCGCGGCGATCACCTTGCGGGCCATGGCGCGCTTGCGCGCGTCATTGACCGCCACCACCGTTTCGACGATGCGCAGCGGCGCGCTGTAGTCCTGGCCGGTCTTCAGCAGGGCGAGCGTGTCCTTCGGGAAGCAGGAGCCGCCATAGCCCGGGCCGGCATGGAGGAACTTCGATCCGATGCGGCCGTCGAGGCCGATGCCGCGGGCGACGTCCTGCACATTGGCGCCGACCTTCTCGCAGAGGTCGGCGACCTCGTTGATGAAGGTGATCTTGGTGGCGAGGAAGGCGTTGGCCGCATATTTGATGAGTTCGGAGGTGCGGCGGTTCACGAACACCAGCGGCGGGGCGTTGAGGCTCAGCGGACGATAGATTTCCGCCATCACCGCTCTCGCGCGCTCGTCCTCGACGCCGAGAACGACGCGGTCGGGGCGCTTGAAGTCCTCGATCGCCGCGCCCTCGCGCAGGAACTCCGGATTGGAGACGACGGAGAAATCCGCTTTCGGGTTGGCCTCGCGGATGATGCGCTCGACCTCGTCGCCGGTGCCGACCGGCACGGTCGACTTGTCGACGATCACCGTATAGCCGTCGAGCGCCTTGCCGATCGTCTCGGCCGCCGCGAAGACATAAGAGAGGTCGGCGTGTCCGTCGCCGCGACGCGACGGCGTGCCGACCGCGATGAACACGGCGTCCGCGCCCTTGACGGCCGGCGCGAGATCCGTGGTGAAGAACAGCCGCTTCTGGCGAACATTGGAGGCGACGAGGTCGTCGAGGCCCGGCTCGTAGATCGGAATCTCGCCGCGCAGCAGGCGCTCGATCTTCGACGCGTCGGTGTCGACGCAGGTCACCACATGACCGAAATCGGCGAAACAGGCACCCGACACCAAGCCGACATAGCCCGAGCCGATCATCGTGATGTTCATCGCAGCGCGCTCCTCCTCCGAGCTTCACCAAATGCCGGGACCTCGATCCTGGAGCTCGATACAAAACGTCCGACGCGTCGCTCTCGAATTCCCGCCATGCGGCGCACCAATAGATACGAATCGCAGCCTTGGCAAGCGCCGGTCCGGACCGGGAACGACGTGTCGCGCGACCGAGGGGCACGCTTTTTCTGTGACGGATCGATGTCGGAGCGCGTCGGCCGATATCGATCCGCTCATTTCGGAGAACGCGCGGGAGCCTTCGCCACTCGATCGATCTCGATCAGCCGCTCCAGCAGCTCGCGCAATTGCTGCAGCGCGATCATGTTCGCTCCGTCGGAAGGGGCGCGGTCGGGGTTTTCATGCGTCTCGATGAAGAGGCCCGCGACGCCCACTGCGACGGCGGCGCGGGCGAGCGCGGGGACGAACGCGCTGTCTCCGCCCGAGCGATCGCCGAGCCCACCCGGCTGCTGCACGCTATGCGTCGCGTCGAAGATCACCGGCGCGCCGGTCGCGCGCGCCATGATCGGCAACGCGCGCATATCCGAAACGAGGGCGCCATAGCCGAAGCTCGTTCCCCGTTCGGTGAGCAGCGCATTGCGATTGCCGGCGCCGGCGATCTTCGCGGCGACATGGACCATGTCCCAGGGCGCGAGAAATTGGCCCTTCTTCACATTGACGACGCGGCCCGTCCGCGCCGCCGCGACGATGAGATCGGTCTGCCGGCAGAGAAAGGCGGGGATTTGCAGAATATCGACGACGTTCGCGACGCGCGCGCATTGATGCGCCTCATGCACATCGGTCGTCACCGGGACTTGATAGCGCCGCCTGATCTCCGCGAAGATCGGCAGCGCCGCCTCGAGGCCGATTCCGCGCGGGCTGGCGGCGGAGGTGCGATTGGCCTTGTCGAAGGACGCCTTGAACACGAAGCCGATCCCGAGCCGCCCGGTCAGCTCCGCCAGCGCGCCGCACATGTCGAGCGCATGGTCGCGGCTCTCCATCGCGCAAGGCCCGCCGATCAGCGCGAATGGCAGGTCCGCGCCGAAGGCGACGCCGCCGACGTCGACGCGAGAGTTGAGGGAAACAATGGTCATGTCGTCGTCCGTTCGCAGTCGCGAGCCCCTGCCTCACTCTCCCCGGCGAAGCCAGAGGAATCGCAGATGAGTATACGGGCGTTGCGCAGGAGGTAGAAATCGATTCATTCGGGTCGCTTCTCGATTCGGAGAGGCTCCCGTGCAGGCTCTCATCTCGATTTTTCCGTCCATTTCACGATCCGCGCGACATTCCGTCTCGCGCCCTTCGCTGGGGCTCGAGCGTCGGCCGTCTGTTTGATAGGAGTATTTTCGTAGATTGTGCTGAAAATATTCCTTGACAGCGCGGCGGTCGTCCCATACAGTATCGGCATGCTCCACAATTGCGGCCGCGAGGCGCGGCGGGGCTTCGAACCGTGAGTTGACGCGGTCGACGCCGCACGCCTCCGCCTGGCGCGACACGAGGTCGTCGCCCCTCGATCCTCTCCCAGACATCGGGAATCCTTCGGGGCGGCGGGTGCTCCATCCGCCCCCAGGCCAATTCCTTGGTCGGCGGCGGCAGAGCCGCCCGGCGACGCGACGAGAACACGCGCTCCTGACGACCCGCTCGAACGGGCTGGGGCGCGGCCATGACAACAACGATAGCCCTTCAAAACACACGCAAAATTTTTCGACGCGGGCGCGGGCGATTCTCGGCCGCGCCGCCGGTCACGACCGCGCGCCGGTTTCACGGAGGAGTTCATGACATTCATGGCTACGGCGAGCTATTCGCCGATCATTCACGCGCGCCTCGCCGCCGGGCGCCCGCCGGCGCTGGCGGCAGGGCTGGCGGCGATGCTGCTGAGCATGCCGGCGCTCGCCGGTCCGTATGCGACCCCGGCGCGGCAAGCCGCCGATTGGCTGGAGCTCCACCAGGATGCGAGCGACGGCAGCTGGCGCGACAGCTCGACGACGCGCACCTTTCTGCAGACCACCGAAGCGGTGCTGGCGCTGCATCAGGCCAACCGCCGCCGGCGCGCCTATTACGCCGGCCAGACTTGGCTCGAGAACCACGACCCGCGCAACCTCGACGCCCGCTCCCGGCGCCTGCTCGTGCTGCGCGCCACCCAGTCGAGCGTCCAGCAGGACGTCGACGCGGTCTCGACATCAGCCTCGACGCCGGCCGCCGGCCAGTCGGGCTGGGGTCTGGCCAAGCGCTACCGCGCTTCGCCGCTGGACACCGCTCTGGCGCTGGACGCCCTGCGCACTGCCGGCGCGACATTCTCCAGCGCGCAAGCCATCGCCTATCTGAAAGCCGCTCAGCTCACCGCGGCAGGGGATAAGGGCTGGCCCGCAGCGGCAGGCGGCGCCACGGACGCCTACACCACCGCCCGCGTGGTGCAGGCGCTGGCGGCCTACAAGAGCTCGGACGCCACGCTCGCCGCGCCGCTGGCCAATGCCGTCGCCACTCTCAGAACCAAGGTCGGAACCTCCTCCGCCCCGCATGTGCGCGCCGCCGCCGCCTTGGCCTATCTGCGCATGGACCCCGCCTCCAATGACGCCAAGACCCTGCTCGACTCGCTGACCGCGATCCAGCGCGCCGACGGGGGCTTCGACGCGGGCGCGCTCGCCACCGGCGTGATCGCGCAGGCCTTCTCGGCGGCGGAAGGGGCCGACGCGGCCGACGGCCGCACGCGCGTCGATGTCGTCGACGCGGCTCTGCGCGCCGCCGTCAACCAGGCCCTGGGGCGCGGCGCCTTGGATCAGCTCAACCGCGGCGAGCTCGCCCAGCTGACGACGCTGAACATCTCCAACCGGGGCGTAACCAGCCTCAACGGCCTGCAATACGCCGTCGCCCTCACCACGCTCCTCGCAGCCAACAACGCCATCAGCGACGCCAGCCCGATCGCCGGTCTGACCAAGCTGACCACCATCGACCTGAGTGGCAACCCCTGCGCCGGCTGTTAGCGACTTGCGTCAACGACAATGAAGGGTGCTCGACGCCCCCTCCCCGGCCCTCCACCGCTTCGCGGGGGAGGGAGCAGACTCCGCGCTTCATCCAAGGTTCGCGAAGCCTCGGCCGCCCCCTCTCCCGCGACGCGGGGGAGAGGGAGGGGGCCTTCTGGCCTTCAATTCCGGATGACGCAAGTCACTCGCTGAATTCGCTCGAACACATCAGGAGCAAGGACTCCCAATGACCAATCGCATCTCTATGACTTTGGCCGCGCTGCTGGCGGCGTCGAGCCTCTCGCCGTTGGCGCAAGCGGCCGAACCCTCGCCGTCCGCCGCCACGGGCGACGAAACGGCGCCACGCAGCTTGAACCCCGCGCAGATCGCCGCCGTCCGCGCCGTGGGGCGCAATGTCCTGGCGGCCAAGGCGAGCGGCGCGGAGGACGCTGCGAATGTCGATGTCGAACAGCTCGCGCGCTTGCGCAGCACGCTGGACGCACTGATCGCCGCCGACCTGGACCCGAACAACCGCACGCCCATTGCCGTGCAGGGCCAGGAAAGCAGCGAGCAGCGCGCGAGCAGCGAACGGGTGGCCGCCTTGCGCGAGAGCGCCCGGGCCGAAGCCCGCGCGCTTTCCGCGCAATTGCGCAGCCGGAGCGAGAGAGAAGCCGCCGATGCGCAAGCCGCGTCCGGCGAGGGCGCCCGCTCGGCGGGCCTACCCATCGGCGCACAGCGCGCGCGCTTGTTTCAACATTGGTCGGACGAGCTCGACGCCGCCGCGGCCGAGGACGGCGCCGGCCGCATCGCGCAACTGCAAGAACTCCGCGACCGGCTTCGGCCCGCCGGGAGCGGCGTGAGCCAGACAGCGGCCACGCCCGCCACGCCCACCTTGCAAGCCATGCCCGCCGGCGCGGCCTCGGATCGAGGGAGATAAGCAATGACGACGTCAACCACCCGATATCTGCAGCGCACATTGGGCGCCGTCGGCGCGGCCGCCTGCCTGAACCTGCTGGCGAGCGCGAGCGTCGAGGCTCAGGTCGTGAGCGAGTCCGCCGAGATCGTCTACTCGAGCGCCGATGCGCAGGCCTTGCGCGACAAGGCCCGCCAGCTCGGCAACGCCGCGGCGATCTACGAATATGTCCACAACACGATCGAGCACTCGCCTTATCATGGCTCGCGCTCCGGCTCGGTCAACACCTTCCTGGGCCGACGCGGCAGCGACGTGGACATCGCCACCGCGCTGATCGCCATGCTGCGCTCGCGGAACATCCCGGCGCGCTACGCGGTCGGCACAGTGCGCCTTCCCGCCGCGCAGCTCACCAATTGGCTGGGCGCGCCGCAGCTCGACACCGCCGTCGAGACGCTGAAGGCGCAAGGCGTCCAGCGCGTCACGCTCGCCGCCGACCGCAGCACGGTGGATCTCGAGCATGTCTGGGTCGAAGCCTTCGTGTCCTTCGACCAGTATCGCGGGGTCGATGTCGTCAGCCCGGCCGTCGATTGCAGCCAGAGCGCCAATGCCGCGCGCTGCACCTGGGCTCCCTTGGATGCGAGCTTCAAGCAGAAGACCTACAACGGCCTCGCCCTCGACCCCTACCCTGCGGTGAGCTTCGACTACACCGCCTATTACAACGCCATCAAGAACAAGGACGCCGCGCGGCGCGACAAGAATCCTTTGACGATCCTCGAAGACCAGATCGGCGCCTGGCTGCGCGCCAACCACCCCGGCAAGACGCTGGAAGACGTCGAGGATGCGGGCAGGATCGTCGAGCTGCGCGAAGGATTGCTGCCCGCCTCGCTGCCCTATCAGGTCATCGGCGCTATCCGCCGCTACGACACGGTGGCCGCCCATGACGCGGCGGTTCCGGCCGCCGAGCCCAAGAAATGGGGCAAGCGCCTGACCATCGACATCTCCATAACCTTGAGGTTCGAGGGCGGAGGCACGTTCACGGCGAGCGCCAGGGGCGGCAATGCGCTGCTGGCCGAGCTCAACACCAAGCGGCTGACGCTCTCCACAGAGTTCCAGCCGCCGGGGAACATCCCCAATGTCGTCACGCGCCTCGGCGGCGTCGAGATCGCCCGCCCCTTGTCCGGCGGCGGCACGATCGTCGGCTACACGCCGCGCATCGGCGACCCCTACACGATTGTGGTCGGCATGGATGGCGTTCCCGGCGCGGCCAGCGGCGACGCCGATCGCACCATCACCGCCAGCTATTCGGGCATTATCGGCGGCTATTATCTGCTGGCCACGGGAGGCGAGTCGTCCAACTGGTCGCAGGTCCACCGCGCCGCCGATCAGCTGCTCGCATCCAACGACCGATACAAGATCGTGTTCAACCCGGGCGAAGCGGGCTGTCGCACGGATGGCGTCAATTGCACGCCCTATGTGGACGCCAACGCCAATGGCTGGGACTCCTCGGACACCAAGCTGCTGGAGAACAAGCCGGCGCTGGACGCCTTGACCGGCGGGCTGCTGTATGTCGGCGCCTCCCAATATTTCGCCAAGCTGCGCGAGCAGTTCGAGCGCGCCGACCGGCTGATGAAGACGAGGACGCCGGTGATCGGCTTCCTCGGAGTGGTGAGCTCGGTCTACGAAGCCGAATATGTCGACGGCACCGCCTTCTCCATCCTGCCCGGCGGCCTCTTGATCGACATGAAGGGCATCACCATCGGCGGCTCGTACCGGACCGGCGAGTCGGGCGTCAGCTACTCCAACCGCCAGTTCGAATTCCTCGGCCACATCACCTCGTCGCTGGAGCATGAGACCTGGCAGGAGCTGACCGGCTATGACGCGGTGTCGACCGTGCGCGGCATTCAGATGGCGTTGGCGAGCGGCGCGAGCCTGCTGAACGTCAAGCGCGACGCCGGCTCCAACACACTGCCGAGCTTCATCGCCGCGATGGGCTTCGGCAACGCGGCGCCGTCGCGCTTCGCCATCGCGCAGCGCGACGTCTACGGCACCCGCCCGACAAGCTGGTCGCATCCGACCTACGACATCACCGAAGGCTTCGACGTGCTGAAGAAAGCGCCGACCGGCACCTCGGACACGCGCCTGCCGACGCTCAGCTACTACAACGATTATTGGCACAGCAATATCGGCTGCTTCGACACTCTCGAGGGCCAGCTCGACGGCTTGCGCGCCACCTATGGCGGCTCGCGAACGCTCAACGCCGGCGGCAACTGCGGCGTCTACTGGGCCGCCGGCACGACGATCGACCAAGCCATCGCCATGATGAAGGCGGGCTACAATTCGTATCGCGGCGGGTCGAACGCGGCCGTCTTCAACTATCTCGACGCGCGGCAAGGCTTCGTCAGCGCCGACTTCGCCTATCGCAATGTGGCGCTGGCCGCCAACGCCTATTCCACCGCCTTTGTCGCGCGCGTGCGCGACGATCTGCAATTGCGCGACACGGCGCAGTCCTGGGCGGAATATACGCTGCCCTCGACGCTGGCCACCGGCGCGACCTACCGATTCCAGGTCGATATCCGCAAGGCCTACGACTCTCCCACCGACCGCCTGACCGAGCTGACCTTCGAGATCGCCAACCGCAGCCTGACGGCCGGCGGCGGCTATGTGGGCCTCGACAGCGCCGCGCTCGCCGCCGACAGGCGCCGCGCCGACTGAGCCGCTTCCCGACACGACCCGACGCGCCCTAGGCGCCGATATTTTCGAGCAAGGACATTGACATCATGCGTCGACTCACACCTCCGCAAGCCGCGTCCGCTCTCTCTCCCGCGAAGCTCCGGATGCGCCATCGCCGCCGCCTGTCGGCGCTGACCGTCGCCGGCTTCACGCTGACCAGCGTCAGCCCGGGCCTCGCCGGCAGCTATGTGGACGGCGTCGCCGTCCTCGACCCCGCCAAGGCCATCAACAGCTTCAACAATGACCAGTTCAACGACCGGCTGCTGGTCGGCACGGTCAACAACGACCCCGTGCGCACGCCGAGCACGGCCGATCCCGTGTCGACCGTCAGCGGCAACAACTACCATGACGAGACCGATTTCGTGATCCGCGGCCGCAACGGCCTGAACACCGTCTTCACCCGCACCTACAACAGCGCCCCCAGCGCCGCCGAGACCGATCGGGGCCTCGGCTATGGCTGGACGCACAGCTATATGATGCGGCTCCGGTCCAATGATTTCGGCGTCTGCCCCGGCTGCACGAGCAGCCAGAAGCCCGAGAACGCCAATAGCAAGACCAGCTCCATCACCTATACGGACGAACGCGGCGGGGAGCAGAATTTTCTCATCGACGAAACCAGCTTCGCGGTGACCGCCCCCAAGGGCGTGCATGACACGCTGACGCTGAACAGCCCATCCGCCGGCCGGCACACGCTGACCTTCCGCAACGGCGTCAAATATGTGTTCGAGACCGTCTCGGGCAAGCTCGAGACCACGCCCAATGTCACGGCGCGCCTCAAATATATCGAGGACGCCTGGGGCGATCGCCTGACGCTCGGCTATGACGCCAATGGGCGCCTGTCCGCCATCACCGACAATCTGGGCGTCACGGGCCGTACCGGCGTCGCCTTCGCTTACCACGCCGATGGACGCCTGAAGGAGGTGAGCGACTGGACGGGCCGCAAATGGAGCTTCGCCTATGACACGTCGGGCAATCTGCAGAGCGTGACCAATCCGCTGTTGCAGAAGCTGACCTATGGCTATGACGCGCAGAAGCATCTTTTGACCGGCATCGCCAAGCCGCTGGCGCGCGGGGGCAAGCTGGTCGAGACCAGATTCAAATATTACGAGAACGGCCGCGCCTTCCAGCAGACCGACAGCTTCGGCTTCGGCGACACGCTGGATTACGACCTCTACCGCAAGACCACGCGGGTGACGGACGCGCGCGGCTTCGTGCGCGAATATGTCTATGATCAGAACGGCCGCATGACCAGGCTGGTGGAGCCGGACGGCGGCGTGCTGTTGTTCGAGAACCAGAGCGACGCCATCCGCAGCAAGAAATATGACGCGCTCGGCTACGCCACCAGCTACAGCTATCGCGCCGACAAATCATTCTCCGGCGCGTCGGACATGTTCGGCAATGTCACGCGCGAGCGGGACCCGCTGAACCGCAGCATCGATACGACCTATGGTCCGTTCGATCAGCCGGCGACGACGAAAAACAAGCGCGGCTTCATCAGCACCACTGCCTTCGCGGCCTCGACCAGCGGCTGCGATTATGCGGGCCGCCCCAAGGAAACCCGCATCAGCTCGCTCGGCGGAATCGCCAATGCGCTGCTGGCGAGCCAGTGCTGGAACGCCGACGCCACGCCGAGCTCCAGCCGGCAATATATCGACAGCGCCCGCTATCGCGAGACGCGGCTCACCTATCAGCCGGGCAGCAAAGGCCTGAATGTGAGCCAGGAGCAGATCGTCGGCATGCCCTCCGGCGTGACGGTGACGAAGACCTACGCCTATGACAGCCTCGGCCGCCGAACCAGCGAGACTTTGAAGCGCCGCGCCGGCCCCGCCAGCGCTGCGCAGATCGATCTCACCACGCGCTATGAGTATGACGCGCTGGACCGGATCACCAAGATCACCGATCCGCTGGGCAATGAGTCCATCCAGAATTTCGACGCCAATGGCCAGCTCTGGAAGGTGACGCATCGCTACAAGAAGAGCGACGG
>NZ_JAINDZ010000047.1 GCF_019802345.1 Methylosinus sp. Sm6
ATCGCCAGCTGGCGCGAGGATTATCTCGCCATCGCCTTGGAAGCCTCAGACCGTTAACCCGGATTCAGAGCCCTGTCACGAAATGCACAAGCGGCGCCAGCAAATCTACTCGTCGAACACGCCTTCCAGCGCGTAATGCGTGATCGTCTTGCGGTTGGCGATCAGCTCGTCGATGGTCGGCTCGCCCTTCAAGGCGCGGGAAATGGCCAGCTTCGTCGCCTCGTAATTGGTGCGATAGAGATCGCGCTTGTCGAGATTGGGATCGGTCGCGCAGCGCGGATCGAGCCAGACCATGATGATCATGACGAGCTCGTTCGCCTGATCCTTGGGGATGATTCCTTCCGCGACCGCATCGACGATGGCGTCGCCCGTCGCCGCCTGCACCACGCCGCCGAGCAGCTCCACATAGTCATTGGAGCGCACGGTCATCTTGGTCGTCATCATGGTGGCGGGGCGCACCTGCTGATTGAGATCGCGGATGACGAACATGCGCGGATGGCCCGCGACCTGTCCCGTCATCGCGGCGAAAGCCTGGCCCACCGGGCCCTTCACGCTGCCGATCAGCACTTCCGGCATGGCGTCGGTATATTGCCCGTCCGCCGCCAGAACCGTCGCCTCGCCCGTCGCCAGCCAAATCTCGCTCATTTGATGCTCCTCTTCGAGTGCCCGCGCGGGGAATAGCACCGGCCAACTATGCGGGAAAGGGGCGGCTCGGGCGCGAATTAACGCGCTCGAAAGACGTGGCGGCTACGAATCGCAATAGAGCTGCGAATATTCTGCGAGCTCGCCGATAGCAGAGAGGATATTTTATGGCCGATGATCCGAACGGAAAGCTCTTGATCGATTGGCTGAAGAGCCGAACCCCCGACGATTGGCACAAGGTGGCCGCTGACTACAATTGGGACAATGGTCTCGCGCCATTGGATTGGATCGTCTCCCAGCCGCTATGCGACAGAGCGACGGCGCTCCTCGTCTTCTGGCGGGCCGTGCCGGACAACGTGCTGCGCTATGCGTCGGAAGCCGAGGCGAAGGCGGATTCTGCGGACGGCGAATTCCGCCTGTGCGTGACGATCGCGGCCAATTTCCGCGCCGGCTTCTATCGCCGATCGGAAATCACCTTTTCCGCCGAGGACGAGCCGGTTTTCGCCTATGCGCGCTGGCGAAGCTGGGAGGACGAGCATCCCGGCGGCGTTCTGAAGACGCTTCCGGACATGCACGAGTCGATCGACGGCCGCATCGTCGAGCCCGAGAGTGCGGAGTTTCAGGAGGGCTATCCGAAGGTCTTATGGCCTTTGGTCTGGCCGGCGAGCTTCAGGGCGAACTGATCGCGCCGCCGTCGGCGATCGCGCGCGCGCGCCGGCCCACCGCCGACGCGAGCGACGCATTCTCCCTGTGAAGACGCGCCAGCAAGCCGTCCGTGATCCGCGCCACGAGGCCCGGCCCCTCGAACACCAGCGCCGAATAGAGCTGCACGAGCGTCGCGCCGGCTTCGATCTTGGCGAATGCCGTGTCGGCGCTGTCGATCCCGCCGACGCCGACGAGCGGGAACTGCCCTTCGACGCGCACGAAAGTCGCGGCGAGCATGCGCGTCGAAAGCTCGAACAAGGGCGCGCCCGACAGGCCGCCGCTCTCCTTCGCCAGGGGAGAACGAAGCGTCGCCGGCCGCGCCAGAGTGGTGTTGGAGACGATCATGCCGTCGATGCGCCGCTCGCGCGCGACGCGCACGATGCCGTCGAGCTGGGCGAGCGACAGGTCCGGGGCGATCTTGAGCAGCACCGGGCGCCGGGCGGCGGAGCGCTCGCCCGCCTCCAGAACGCGCGACAGCAGCTCATCGAGCGCGGCCGGCTCCTGCAAATCGCGCAGCCCGGGCGTGTTCGGCGAGGAGACATTGATCGCCAAATAGCTCGCGACATCGGCGAAGGTCTCGACCCCGAGCGCGTAATCGGCGATCCGGTCGGGGGAATCCTTATTGGCTCCGACATTGACGCCGACAATTCCGCCGCGCCCCCGCCGCGCGGCGAGGCGGGCGTGGGCGCGCGCATGGCCGTCATTGTTGAAGCCGTAGCGATTGATGACGGCGCGGTCCTCGGCGAGGCGGAAATTGCGCGGGCGCGGATTGCCGGGCTGCGGCAGCGGCGTCAGCGTCCCCACCTCGGCGAAGCCGAACCCCAAGCCCAGCATGGCGTCCGGAACTTCCGCGTTCTTGTCGAAACCGGCGGCGACGCCGATCGGATTGGGAAAGTCGAGTCCGAAGGCGCGCAGCGCTAGGCGCGCGTCGCCACGCCGCAGCGCCCGCGCTGGAACGAGCTTCAAGGCGGCGATGGCGGCGCGATGCGCATCCTCCGGATCGAGCCGCCGCATCAGAAAAGCTGCGAAATCGCCGAGCGCGCCGATCATGCCGGCAGGCCGTCGACGTCATGCCGCCCGTCGGCGCGCAGAGGCAGCGGATCGACGCGCGCGACTGCGTCGAGGGGGAGCGCGCCGTAGAGATGCGGGAACAGATCGCCGCCGCGCGAGGGCTCGAAGCGCAGCGCGGCGCCGAGACGCTCGGCCTCGACGGCGACGAGCAGCAGGTCCCGCGCGCCGGTGAAATGGCGCGCCGCGGTCTCCTCGACCTGGGCGCGCGTCGAGAAGTGAATGAAGCCGTCGGCGATGTCCACGCCGGCGCCGGCGAACACGCCCGCCGCCTGCGCTTCGCGCCAGAGGCTTTCGGGAACGATCTTGTAGATGAGGGTCATGGCCTCCAAATAGCAGGCCTGCCGCGCGCCGCCCAGAAGCTTCGCCCGCGAAGACGGGGAACGATGCGCGAGAGACGTCTCGAATTCCGACGGGGCGGCGCGTATAATCCCTCCCACGCTCCGCCGAAGCGCCCGCAGGGATCACGCAATGGATGTCGTCGCCGCGCTCGTCTATCTGGCCGTTCTCCTTTCCGCCGCGCTCGGCGTCTATCTGAAGCGCCGTCAGGCGCGCGCGGCGCTCGCGCATCGCGATGCGCCGCCCGCCGAATTCGCGGAGAGGGTCACGCTGCAGGAGCATCGCCGCGCGGCCGATTACACCGTCGCGCACATGCGGCTCTCCGTCCTCGAGACATTGTTCGAGGCGGCGCTGGCCGTCGCCTGGCTCGCCGTTCTGCTCGGCCCGCTGCATGCGCTGCTGTCGCTCGTTTTCGCGCCGGGCCTCACGCTCAGCGTCGCCGTCGTCGTGGCCGTCGCCTTCGTCGATCACATGCTGCATCTGCCCTTCTCGATCGCCGAGACTTTCGGCCTCGAGGCGCGCTTCGGCTTCAACCGCGCGACGCCGAGGACGATGCTGCTCGACGAGATGAAAGGCGCGGCGCTCTGGCTCCTGCTGGCCGTTCCGCTGCTCTATGGGCTGTTTCTCGCTCTGCGCCTCGCGCCGGACTATTGGTGGATCCTGGGCTTTGCCGTGGCGCTCGCCTTCATGGTCGGCATGCTGGTCCTCTATCCGAGCGTCATCGCCCCCATGTTCAACCGCTTCACGCCGCTCGAGGACGAGGCTCTGAAGGCGCGCATGGAAGCTTTGCTCGCGCGATGCGGCTTCGAATCGGGCGGGCTGTTCGTGATGGACGCCTCGACGCGCTCCAGCCGCGGCAACGCCTATTTCTCGGGCTTCGGCAAGGCCAAGCGCATCGTCTTCTTCGACACTCTGCTGCGCAAGCACACGCCGGACGAGATCATCGCCATTCTCGCCCATGAGCTCGGCCATTTCAAATTCGGCCATGTGCGGCAGCGGCTGCTGCAGGCGGCGTCGCTCGTCTTCGTCGGCTTTCTGGCGCTGCATCTCGCCTTCTCGCAGGGGCTTGCCGGCGCCTTCGGGCTTCCCTACGATCCGGGCGTCGTCCTCGTCGTGGTGACGACGGCGGGCGCGCCGGTCCTCCACCTCCTGTCGCCGCTGACCAATTATCTGTCGCGCCGCGCCGAGTTCCAGGCCGATGATTTCGCCCGCGAGATCTGCGGCCGCGAGCCGATGGTCAGCGCGCTGACCAAATTGTCGCGCGACAATCTGGCGACGCTGACGCCCGACCAGCTCTATGCGCTGTTCTACTACTCCCACCCCCCGGCGCCGCTGCGCATAGCCGCGCTCGGCGGCGAGCCGCGCTGACGGCCCGCTCCGCCGCGGTTCGGGGCGCCCCCTACCCAAACGCCCCGCCGTCCAATATAGCTGCGCCGAGCGCAAGCCTCTCGAGACCGGGGACCCATCGCCATGGCGCACGACTCCACTCCGCATTTCCACAATCAGCCCGGCGTCGCCAAGATTCGCGTCGGCGCCAAGGAATTCATGTGCATCGGCGCGCTGCCGCCGTTCGACCATCCGCATGTGTTCATCGACATGGGCGCGGCGGACGAGGCCGTCTGCCCCTATTGCTCGACGCTCTATGTCTATGACGAGAGCCTGCACGGCGGCGCCGATCCGGCGGAATGCGTCTATCGTTCCGAGGAAATCCTCGACCCGACCGCCGCCTGACGCTTCGCCGCCGTGGCGGAGCCCCCTATCGTTGTCATCGGAGCCGGCATCGGCGGGCTCGCCGCCGCTCTCGCCCTCGCGCACGCCGGCCGCCGCGTCGCGGTGGTCGAGCGGGCGCCGCGCATAGAGGAAGTCGGCGCCGGGCTGCAGATTTCGCCCAACGCCGGCCGCATCCTGCAGGATTTCGGGCTCGGCCCGGCGATGCGGGAGGCCGCGCTCGAGCCGCAGGCGCTGCGCATCCGCCGCGCGGGCGACGGCGCCGTGCTGGCGAGCCTGCCGCTCGCCGCGGTCCGCGACCGCTGGGGCGCGCCGTTCCGCGTCTTCCATCGCGCCGACCTGCAAAAGCTGCTGCTCGACGAAGCTTTGCGCGCGGGCGTCGAGGTGGCGACCGGTCTGCGCTGCGGCGTGATGGAGCAGGACGCGGCGGGCGTGCGCCTCGGCCTCGTCTCGGAAGCCGGCGCGGAGACCCGCGCGGCCGAGGCCGTGATCGGCGCCGACGGCCTGCGCTCGACGATTCGCGACGCGCTGCGCCTTCGTCCGAATGACGCGCCCATCGCCTCGGGCAAGACCGCCTGGCGCGCGATCCTGCCGGCGGCGTCGCTCCCGGCCCCGCTGCGCGAGCGGGCCTCGCAGCTCTGGCTCGGACCGAGCGCGCATGTCGTCCACTATCCTCTGCGCGACGCCGCGATCGTCAGCGCCGTCGCCATTCTCGACGACACGGCGGACACGGGCGCCCCCGCGGAGACGCGCAGCGGCGCCGAGCTCGCCGCCGCCATGGGTTTCCCCCGCTGGAACGCCGAGCTGCGGGCGCTGATCGAGGCCGGCGCCTCGTGGCGGCGCTGGCCGCTGTTCGTGCGGCCGGAGCTGCCGCGCTGGGGCCGCGGGCGCGTCGCCCTGCTCGGCGACGCCGCCCATCCGATGACGCCCTTTCTCGCCCAGGGCGCGGCGCAGGCGATCGAGGACGCGGCGGCGCTCGGCCGCGCCGTCGCCGGCGCCGGCTCGCTCGAGGCGGCGCTCGACGCCTATCAGTCCGCGCGCATGGTGCGGGCGACGCAGGTCCAGCGCGGCTCGTGGCGCCAGGGCGGAATCGTGCATCTGAGCGGCCCCGCCGCCGCGGCGCGCGATCTCTCGATCCGCCTGCTCGGCGGCCGCGGCATGCTGGCGCGCAACGCCTGGCTCTACCGCTAGGGCGTTACGTCAGAGCGAGCCTGAAGGCTCACTCTTCAAAACCTCGGTTCGGGGGCGCTTCGCGCCCCGCGCCAGGCCGACCGCGTCTTCTCGTAGACGGCGGCGACGGCGTCGAGATGCCGGTCGAGCGTCAGCGGATCGGCCCAATAGCGCGCGTGAGCGGCTTCCGACATGCGGCGCGCGAGATCATCGTCGGCGAGCCGGGCGATCGCCGCCGCGAGCGATTGCGCGTCGGATGATTTGAACCAGAACCCGGTTTCGCCGTCGACCACCGCCTCGCGTCCGGCGCAGAGATCGCTGACGATCACCGGCGTGCCGAGTCCGAGCGACTCGAGCACGGTGAGCGGCTGGCCTTCGTACCACACGGAGGGAAAGACGAGCGCGCGCGCGGCGCGCAAGGTTTCACGCACGTCTCTCGGGCCCTGCCAGCCCAAAAACCTCGCCTCGGGGAATTCCGCCGCGAGCCGCGCCCGCTGCGGCCCGTCGCCGACGAAGACGGGCGTGACGCCGGCGAGCCGCGCCGCTTGCGCGAAATAGCCCGGGCCCTTTTCCGCCGAGAGGCGCCCGACGAAAACAAAATCGCCCGGCGCATAATCGCCTTTCGGCCCGATGTCGATCACGTCGATCGGATTGCCGACGTCGTGGAAGACGGCGTCCTTCCGCAGATAGGGGGCGATCGCCTCGCGCTGCAGCCGCGAGATGAAGATGAGATGGCGCGCCGTCTCATGGAGGCCGCCGGCGCCGCGCATGACGGCATGGCGCGCGACCCGCATCAATTTGCGATGATAGCCGCGCGAATCGCAATTATGCGTCACGCAGCCGAGCGACATGGGCTCGTAGCCGCAATTGCGCGCCGCGCCATAATCGTAGAAGCCGCCATTGGGGCAGGCGAGCGAATAATCGTGCAGGGTGAAGACGACCGGCAGGCCCGCGCGTTTCAGCGCCCGGCCGATCGAGGGCGAGAGCGCCTTGGCCCAGCCATGGACATGCACGATCGTCCGGGCGGGATCGCAGGCGGCGAGGAGCGCGGCGAGCT
Organism: Methylosinus sp. Sm6; assembly: GCF_019802345.1. Classification (GTDB taxonomy): domain Bacteria; phylum Pseudomonadota; class Alphaproteobacteria; order Rhizobiales; family Beijerinckiaceae; genus Methylosinus. Next base: position 6,710 of record NZ_JAINDZ010000047.1, read on the forward strand.
CGCGCGCGGCGGCCGCGTTCCAGAGCCATTGCGCGCCGAAGCGCGCCAGCGAGGTCGTCGACGCCACATCCGGCTGGTGCAGCAGCGTGACCGCGACGCCCGCCTCGATGAGCCGTCGGTCGATCGGCCCGACGGCGGCGAAAAAATCGACGCGATAGCCGCGCCGCGCAAAGCCCTCGGCGCTATCGATCGCGACCTTGGCGGAGCCGCCGTTCACATGCGCGTGATCGTTGACGACGACGACGCGCAGGGTCATTTGGTGGCGATGACATAGGCGAAGCTCGAAGCGGCCCGCCATTGGCGCTCGCGCGCGATCTTCGTGAAAACGGCGTCGATCTGCTTGACGCCCGGGAACTTCCAGAAATAGCTGTAGCCCCAGAACGGCAAGACCGCGACCTCCGAAAATCCCGCGCGCTTCAGCATGGGAACGATCTTGGCCTCATCGCTGAAGCAATAATCATAATAGGCGGGGAATTTTGGATTATCGCCCTCTTCCTTGCGATGGGGAAACACCGTCTCCAGCAACCAGCGTGAGATTTTCTCCGGAATGAGGCGGTTCAAGACAAACGGCGGCGCATAGAGCGTGGGGAAAAAGCTGAAAGCGACGCCGCCCGGCGCGAGCGTATAGGCGATGTTCTCCCACATGCGCGCGACATTCGGCACATGCTCCATGACCATGCGGCTATAGGCGATGTCGTAACGCTCCGCCCCGAGAACGGATTTGGCGTCCTCGCCGGCGATGTCGCACAAGGCGGTCGAATAGCCCGAAGGGAGGCGCGACAGCTCATGCGCCGAAATATCGTTGAGGGTCACGTCGAAGCCGTGGGCGGCGCCTTCGTCCGGGCGGAAGAGCGGATCGCGCCCGCCGCCGATTTCGAGATGACGCCGCAATCCTTTCCGCGCGGCGATCTCGACGATGGCGCGCTTGTAATTCTCCCAAGCCCAATTGAAATCCGGATCATAGCCGAGCTGGCGCAACAAGGCGGCGGCGTCGGGCGACGGCGCCGCGCTCGACGAGATGGAGTTTGGCGAAAGCTGCATTGCAAGTCCCCTAGGTTGGCGAAAGAAGCTCAGCCTAGGCGATGGGACTTTAGCAAACGCTAATGGGGCAGGCGCGCGCCGATGATCGAGCGCTCACACGATCGCCGGGACGATTTTGTTGCGCGTGAACGACCACCGCGTGGTTACGGCGTTGGACACATTGCCCATTTCGACGGCCCCGGCCACCGGCGCAGGCGGGCCGTATAAATTGCCCGAAGGCGCGGGCGGCGGAAGGGCGGTCGACGCCATTTTGACGATGTTGAAGGCTCCGGCGCCGATGATCGTGTTGCCTGCGATCTCCGCGAAGGTCCGCGCGTCATTGTCCGAATAGCCGATGCCGACATAGCAATTCTTCAAAATGTTGTTCGATACGATGGCGGCGACGGTGTTTCTGTCGATAATTGCCTGGCCATCCCAAGTTCCTGCAAAAATCGCCACGATGCCGGCGGCTTCGGCATATTCGATGATGTTGCCTTCCGCTATGCAATCGGACGCGAGCCAGATGCCGACGCCATGGGTGACGCGCGTATAGCCGCCCGAAGTCCCATCATTATACTCTGTGAAGCTCTTCTTTTTCACATTGGAGATGGTGTTGCCGACGACCGACGCACGGCGGCTGCCCGCGTTGGTGTTGGCGCAAATGATTCCGCCGCCGACGTCGTCGAGCGTGTTGCCATTGATGACGGCGCCTCTCCATCCGCCAGCATAATCGGCAGGGTTTTCCACGAAAATCGCCACCTCTCGTATGGCGACGGCTTGGTTGCCCTCGATGACGATGTCTCGGCAATAATTGACGCGAATGGCGGAAAAATTGGCGCCCGAGATGAAATTGTGACAGATCCGGAGGGCTTGCAGCCCGTTGCATGCGATCGCGTTCCCCCATTGGCCGCTGCCTCCGGAGGTGTTCAAAACGCTGTATATGCGGTTCCGCTGGATGATCGTGCCATCGAAATAGACTTGCGTCGTCGCCCAAGGGTCGCGATAACACTCGATGCCGGTATCGAGGCTGTTCGTGAGATAGTTGTTTTCGATGACGACGCCGCTGCCGTTGACGCTGGTGATCGAGGAGACACAATTGTCACAGCGGTTTCCGCTGATCCGGCCTTCGGAGTGGTAGAGATAAACTCCTGATTGCTTCGATCGCCAGAAAAAGCAGTCCTCGACGACCATTCGGTCGGCGTTATAAAACTGGATGAGGCCGTTTTGTCCGGAGGATAGCGGCTTATTTTCCCCGTCGAAATTGACGCCTCGAATCACCACGCCGGCGATGGCCGACGACGACGGACCGCTCCCGATCCGCATGACGAAAGCATTTCCATTCGCCGAGCGTAATTGAACGCTGTCCTTCCGTGCGTAGATCGTCACGGAAGCAGTAATCGTAACGGAGGCCTGCGTATAGACGCCCGGGGCGAGGAAAAGAGGCAACCCGCTGGATTGGGCTTGATTGATCGCGCTTTGCAGCGTGTCTGACCCGGCCGCCGTTGAAAATATAATGTCGGTGGCGGTGGATGTAATGAGCGGCATGCCCCTCTCCCTGATCGGTGCTCAAATAAGGATAAGCGTTCAAGCGTGATGCGCGACATAGACTCCGAATTCGACCGAGTCGTCGATTCGATTGTCGGCGAAAACATTGCCGCGGCCCGCGTAAGAGAACAGCGCCACGCGGCTGCGCTCGATCTGGTTTTCGACGATCTCGGCGCCTCGACATCGCCATAGGCCGATGGCTGCGCCCGAGGCGCCGTCGAACGCGCAGTCGCGGACGACCAGCTCGTCGACGCAATAGGCCGTGACGAGCCCATTGAACCGTTGCGGCGCATCAGGCAAAGGATAAGTCGGCCGCTCGGCGGCGTCGACGGCCCTGGCGTGAGGCAGGGAATTGCCTCGGAAAACCAAGCCGGAAACAGCGACGGCGGAGAGCCGGGACTTCTTGTCGCGGGGACGAATATCGAGCGTCACGGCGCCGCAGCCACCCGATTCGATGATTGTTTTTCCCGGCGTTCCCCGCAGGGTGAGGGGCGCCTCGATCGCCAGCTCATCCGCGCGGTAAACGCCCGGCAAGATGTCGAGCGGCACTCGAGCTCTCACGGCGTCGTCGATAGCCCCTTGCAGCGTTCGCCGCGTTGCGTTCGGCCTTTCAGAACCTGCGCCGAGCACAATCCGGTCGCGCATGGCTTCGACCGGATAGCTCCAGGCGCATTCGGTCGCAACGGAAGCGGAAACAGCGGCGATCGACGCCGGGAGGGAAACGAGAAAATCACGTCTATTCATCAGGGAATGATCCAACGATTAAAAGGGACAGCGCAGCTATAGCCTATGGCGCGTCGCTCGTCGAGACGTGTCGTCAGCCAAGTTCAGGGCATTCCGCGTTTCGAAGGACGCCCGCGGGGCGAAATCATAGGTTTCTCCCCGTTGCCGTTCTTCGAGACGCCCCCTAACGCCTTCCACCCCCGCGCGCGGCTCCGAGGGCGGCGCCCGCCCGGCCGAGCGCCGGACGCGCCGTCCCGCGCTTTGACGGTGCGGACGCCTATGTTACGGAGGACGACCTCCGGCTGGCGGCGCGACCGGGGCAACGATAAGAATCACAGCAGGGGCGGAAGGAACTTCGACACATGAGCCAGAGGCGCTCGTCATTCGGCTATGAGGATTTGCTCGCCTGCGCGCGCGAGGAGCTGTTCGGTCCCGGCAATGCGCAGCTCCCCTTGCCGCCGATGCTGATGTTCGATCGCATCACCGAGATCTTCGAGGAGGGCGGCGAGCACGGCAAGGGCTTTCTACGCGCCGAATATGACATCTCGCCGAGCCTGTGGTTCTTCGATTGCCATTTCAAGGGCAATCCCGTCATGCCGGGCTGCCTCGGCCTCGATTCGCTGTGGCAGCTGACCGGCTTTTATCTCGGCTGGCTCGATCTGCCGGGCCGCGGCATGGCGCTCGGCGTCGGCGAGGTGAAGTTCGGCGGCCAGGTGCGGCCGGAGAACAAGCTCGTGCGCTACGGCGTCGACTTCAAGCGCGTGTTCAAGTCCAAGCTGGTGCTCGGCATCGCCGACGGCTGGGTGGAGGTGGACGGAACGCGCATCTACGAGGCCAAGGATCTGCGCGTCGGCCTCGCCAAGCAGGACGCGACCGCGGCGGCCTGATCCGCGCGGCGATTTCGGAGCAGACGCCTAGAGATCGGACGAGGCGAAAGAGCTCGCCGGAGGGGCAAAGGGAGAACGGACATGAGGCGAGTGGTCGTGACCGGAATGGGGATCGTGTCCTCGATCGGCAACAACACGCAGGAGGTCGTCGCCTCGCTGCGCGAAGCGCGCTCCGGCATCGTCAAGGCCGACAAATATGCCGAGCTCGGCTTCCGCTGCCAGGTGCATGGCGCGCCGACGCTCGATCCTTCGACCATCGTCGACCGCCGCGCCATGCGCTTCCACGCCATGGGCACCGCCTGGAATCATGTAGCGATGGATCAGGCGATCCTCGACGCTGGGCTCGCCCCGGACGAGATCTCCAACGAGCGGACTGGCATCATCATGGGCTCGGGCGGGCCGTCGACCAAGGTGGTCGTCGAATCCGCCGACATCGCCCGCGCCAAGGGCCCGAAGCGCGTCGGCCCCTTCGCCGTGCCCAAGGCCATGTCCTCGACCGCCTCGGCGACGCTCGCCACCTGGTTCAAGATCAAGGGCGTCAATTATTCGATCTCCTCCGCCTGCGCGACCTCCAATCATTGCATCGGCAACGCCTATGAGCTGATCCAGTGGGGCAAGCAGGACGTCATCTTCGCCGGCGGCTGCGAGGAGCTGGAATGGGAGCTGTCGGTTCTGTTCGACGCCATGGGCGCCATGTCCTCCTCCTTCAACGACCGGCCGGCGACCGCCTCGCGCGCCTATGACAAGAATCGCGACGGCTTCGTCATCGGCGGCGGCGCCGGCGTGCTGGTGCTCGAGGAATATGAGCGCGCCAAGGCGCGCGGCGCCAAGATCTACGCCGAAATCGCCGGCTATGGCGCGACCTCGGACGGCCACGACATGGTGGCGCCCTCCGGCGAAGGCGCCGTGCGCTGCATGCGCCAGGCGCTCGCCACGGTGAGGACGCCGATCGACTATATCAATCCGCACGCGACATCGACGCCGGTCGGCGATCTCAAGGAGATCGAGGCCATTCGCGAAGTGTTCGGCGGCGGCGACAAGAGCCCGCCGATCGCCGCGACGAAATCGCTGACCGGCCATTCGCTCGGCGCCACCGGCGTGCAGGAGGCGATCTACTCGCTGTTGATGATGCAGAACGGCTTCATCTGCGAGAGCGCCAATATCGAGGAGCTCGATCCGGAATTCTCCGACATGCCGATCCTTCGCGAACGGCGCGACAATGTGGCGCTGCGCGCCGTCTTGTCCAACTCCTTCGGCTTCGGCGGCACCAACGCCACTCTGGTGTTCAAGCATCCGGACGCCTGACCACCACCACGGGATCAACGCAATATGACGGTTTCTAAGGGCCTCATGCAGGGCAAGCGCGGCCTTGTGATGGGCGTCGCCAATGATCATTCCATCGCTTACGGCATAGCGCGGACGCTCGCGCAGCATGGGGCGACGCTCGCCTTCACCTATCAGGGCGACGCGCTCGGCAAGCGCGTCAAGCCGCTGGCGCAGGAGCTCGGCTCGAACCTCCTCCTGCCCTGCGACGTCGAGGACATCTCGACCGTCGACGAGGTCTTCTCGGCGCTGCGCAACGAATGGGGCGAGATGGATTTTCTGGTCCATTCCATCGCTTATTCCGACAAGAGCGAGCTGAAGGGGCTCTATGCCCATACGAGCAGAGAGAATTTCATCCGCACGCTGGTGATCTCCTGCTTCTCCTTCACCGAGGCGGCGCGCCGCGCCGCCGCGATGATGACGAGCGGCGGCTCCATGCTCACCGTCTCCTTCGGCGGCGGCACGCATGTGATGCCCAACTATAATGTGATGGGCGTCGCCAAGGCGGCGCTCGATTCCTCGGTGCGCTATCTCGCCGCCGACTTCGGCGCGCGCGGCATTCGCGTCAACGCCATCTCGCCCGGCCCGGTGCGCACCATGGCCGGCGCCGGCATCACCGGCGCGCGGGCGATGGGCGCGTTTCAGAAGACGCATGCGCCGCTGCGGCGCATGATCACGCTGGACGAGATCGGCGGCTCGGCGGTCTATCTGCTCTCCGAGCTGTCGGGCGGCGTCACCGGCGAGATTCATCTCATCGACGCCGGCTACAATATCATGCTGCAGCCGCGCCCCGAGGATTTGAACGGCGCCGCGACGGAGTAGGCGCGCGCGCCGCCGTGGCGGCGATCGCCGACATCCGCACCAGCTCGACCAGCGTCGCCACATTGGCCTTGGCCATGATGTTGGCGCGATGCAGCTCGACCGCGCGCAGCTCCATGCCGAGCGACGCCGCGATCTCCGGGCTCGGACGTCCCTCGGCGAGGCCGGCGAGCACCTCTCGCTCCGTCTCGCCGAGCGCGGCGAAACGCGCCAGAATGGCGCGGGTCTCGGCCTCGCGCGCGGCGTCGCCGCGCGAAGCCGCGAGCGCCCGCCGCACCGAGGCCAGCAGCGCCTCGTCGTCGAACGGCTTCTCCAACAGATCGCTGGCGCCGGCGGCCATCGCCTCGACGGCGAGCGGCGCGCCGGCCGAAGCCGTGATGATGACGACGGGCAGACGTTCGCCACGCTCGCGCAGGCGCGCGAGCAGCGCGAGGCCGCTCATGTCGGGCAGGCGCAGATCGGCGACGAGGCAGCCCGACGGCCTGCGGCCGAGGCCGTCGAGACAAGCGGCCGCCGAGCAGGAGCCCCGCACGCGAAAGCCGCGCGCGCGAAACATCACGCAAAGCGCGTCGCGCACGGCGGCGTCGTCGTCGACGAGATGAACGAGCGGCGAATTGGTCATTCTGGCCTCGCTTCCGCCTTCGGCAAGGTAAAGCTGAAAATCGCGCCGCCTCGAGGATTCGGCTCCGCCCATATGCGGCCGCCATGCGCCTCGACGATCGAGCGCGAGATCGAGAGGCCGAGCCCCATGCCGGTCGCCTTGGTGGTGCGAAAGGGCTGGAACAGAGCGCGGCTCGTCTCCTCGTCGAGCCCCTTGCCGGTGTCGGCCACGTCGAGCCGCACGAGGCCGTCGGCCACCGAGGTGGCGAGCGACAATTCGCGCTTTTGCGCGCCGTCCATCGCCTCCAGCGCATTGCGCATCAGATTGACGACGACCTGCTGGATCTGCACCCGGTCGGCGAGGACGGAGTCATCCTCGTCGGGTTTCGCGACATCGAGCCGCGCATCGGCGCGCCGTCCGGCGAAGGCGAGCGCCGCCGCCTCGTCGACGAGCGTCGAGAGCCGCTGCACGGTCTTCACCGAATCGCCGCGCGTGACGAACTCGCGCAGGCGGCGGATGATCTCGCCGGCGCGGATCGCCTGCGCGCCGGCCTTGTCGAGAATTTCCTCGATCTCGGAACTGCGGCTCTTGGGCTTGCGCTGCAGCAGCCAGCGCGCGGTGCGCACATAAGTGGCGATGGCGGAGAAGGGCTGATTGACTTCATGCGCCAGAGCCGCGGTCATTTCGCCCAAGGCGGAGAGACGGCGCGCATAGACGAGCTCCGATCGCAGCTCCGCGAGCCGCGCCTCGGCGGCGCGCGCCTCGCGAAGGTCGCGAATGAGGACGACGAATTGGCGCTGTCCGCCGCCGCGCGCCTCGCTGATTCTCGCCTCCGCCGGAATGCGCGTCCCGTCCTTGCAGCGCGCCTCGATCTGCGAAGACTGGCGCAGCTGATCCGTTCCCGGCAGCAGGAGCGATATGTTGCAGCCGAGCAGCTCGGCGCGCGGAAAGCCGAGCAGGCGTTCCGCCGCGGCGTTGGCGCCGACGACCATTCCGCTCTCGTCGAACATCAGCACCATGTCGGCGACGCTCTCCATCACCGCCGCGAGCCGAGCCTCGGCGAGGCGCGTCGCCTCGTCGCCGGTCGGCGCCGCTTCCAGTCGGGCCGGCCGATGCGCGGGCGCCGGCGATCGGCGTCGTCTCACGCGCGGGTCTGTCGGCGGTTGGCCCATCGACCGGCTCCATTCGAAAGCAATGCGTCAAAAAAATTCGCGCCCCGAACGGCGAATGAAAACCAGCGAACCCGAACACGACGCCAGGGCAATCGGGTGAAGGATAAAATCCCCAACCCTCGTCCTGAGAAGCCGCCGAAGGCGGCGTCTCGAAGGACGGCCGCGGGGCGAAATCAAAGGTTTCTCCCATTGCCGTCCTTCGAGACGCCCGCTTCGCGGGCTCCTCAGGACGAGGGTGATGGAGGTTTAGCCCTTTGCCCGCTTACCCCGATCGCCACGCGAGAGCCCGTCGTCACCGCCGTCGCTTTGGAGTATTGTCCGAAACCAACGGCTTTCAATCCGGTATGCGCGAACAATACACAGCTATCGGGCGTAGAACTGCCCCGCTTCGGCTCGCGGCGCTCCTATTCGAGAGGACAGATTGGCGTCCCGCAAGGTCTTTTCCATCCCGCCCGGCGCTGCTTTTCTAGGCGCCTTCACGCGCGCCCTGCTCGACGGCGAGATTATTCCGGGCCTCACCCGCGCGAGCGGCCCGCTGTCGCTGGCGCAGACGACGATCTATGTGCCGACGCGCCGCGCCGCGCGCGCGCTCGCCGCGCAGCTGGCGGGGGCCATCGAGGCGCCGGCGGCGCTGCTGCCGCGCATTCTGCCGCTCGGCGATCTCGACGAGCAGGAGGCGTCCGCGCTGTTTCACGCCGATGAGGCGGGTTCGGACGACGCGCTGGCGCCGGCGGCGCCGGAGATCGACCGGCGCCTGACGCTCGCCGCGCTGGCGCTGCAATGGGCGCGCGCCCTGCGCCATGCGATCGTCTCGATCGACCCGCTGGGTCGCGTCGAGCATGATCCGCGCGAGATGCTGCTCGTCGCGCCCTCTCCTGCGAGCGCCTATGCGCTGGCGCAGGAGCTCGCCCGGCTCGTGGACGAATTCATCATCGAGGATGTCGATCCGGGCGCGCTCGGCTCGCTCGCCGACGACGCCCACGACCGCTATTTCGCGATCACCACCAATTTCCTGCGCATCGCGCTCGAGGACTGGCCGAAGATTCTGGACGAGCGCGGCTGCGTCGATCGCGCGACGCGGCAGAAGGCGCTGGTGGCGGCGCAGATCGACAGCCTCGCGCGCGGCGCGGCGCGCGGGCCGGTCATCGCGCTCGGCTCCACCGGCGCGCAGCCGACCACGGCGCGCCTGCTCGCCGCCATCGCGCGGCTCGAGCAGGGCGCCGTGGTGCTGCCCGGCCTCGACATGGAGATGGACGAAGCGTCCTGGCGGCGTGTCGGCGAAACCGGAGAGGAGCGCGAGGAGCCCGCCATCACCCATCCGCAGGCGGTGCTGAAGCGCCTGCTCGGGGTCATCGGAATTTCGCGCGAGGAGGTGCGACGGATCGGCGAGCCGCCGGCGTGGATCGCGGCGCGAGCGCGCCTTCTCGCCGAGGCGCTGAAGCCCGCCGACTCTACCGATCTCTGGCGGGAGTTCCGCGCGACTCATGGCGCGTCTTTCGGCGAGGCGCTGGCCGGCGTTTCCTTCATCGAGGCGGCGGACGAGCGCGAGGAGGCGCTGGCCCTCGCCCTGCGCATGCGCGAGGCGCTGGAGGCTCCGGGGCGCACGGCGGCGCTGATCACGCCGGACCGCTCCATCGCTCGGCGCGTCTCGGCGGAGCTGGCGCGCTGGGACATAGAGGTCGATGATTCGGCCGGGCGCCCGCTCGCCTCGACGCCGGTCGGCGCGCTGGCGCGGCTCCTCGCGGCCGGTCTCGAGGACGGCGTTTCCGCCGTCGACGCGGCGGCGCTGCTCGCCCATCCGCTCGCCTCCTTCGGCCTCGACCGGGCGGAGGTCGCGCGGCTGGCGCCGCTCGTCGAGATCGGCGTGCTGCGCAATGTGGAGCGCGGCGCCGGCCCCTTCGCGGCGATGGTCGCCCCCGCCCGCGCGCGCGTCGGCGGACAGGACGCCCATCCGGCGCTGCGCCGCATCGGCGACGCCGATTGGCGCTCGATCGAGGATGTGCTGACGCGGCTCGACGCGGCGCTGGCCCCATTCGCCGAATTGCCGGCCGAGGCGCCGCTGCCGGCGCGCGTGCGCGCCCATGCGCAGGCGCTGGAGCGGATCGTCGGCGCTCTGCCCGCCGGCGAGGGCGCCGAGCAATGGCTCGAGCTCGTCGAAGCGCTGGAGGCGGCCGGCGGCGCCCTCGCCTTCGACGCCGGCGGCTACGCCTCCTTCTTCGACCGGCTCGCCGGCGAGGCGGCGGCGCCGAGCCCGCGGCGCGCGCATCCGCGGCTGAAGATCCTCGGTCTCCTGGAGGCGCGGCTGCTCGACGCGGATCTCGTGCTGCTCGCCGGCCTCGACGAGACGATCTGGCCGCCGCAGGCGCAAGCCGGCGCCTTTCTCAACCGCTCCATGCGCGCGCAATTGGGCCTGTCGCCGCCCGAGCGGCGCATCGGCCAGACCGCGCATGATTTTTCCATGGCGTTCGGCGCCGGCGAGGTGGTTCTGAGCCGCTCACGCAAGAGAGACGGCTCGCCGACCGTGGTCTCGCGCTTCGTCGCGCGGCTCGCGGCGCTCGCCGGCGACGCCTTCCTCACCTGCAAGGCGCGCGGCGACGAGACGCGCGCGCTCGCCGCGGCGCTCGACCATCCCGCCGAGATCAAGGCCGCCTCCCGCCCGCTGCCGCGCCCGCCCGTCGAGCTGCGCCCGCAGCGGCTGAGCGTCACCCGCATCGAAAAGCTGCGGCGCGATCCTTATTCGGTGTTCGCCGAGCATGTTCTGCGCCTCGCGCCGATGCCGCCGCTCGGCGCCGAGAAGGGCGCGCGCGAGATCGGCGTCGCCGTCCATGCGGCGGTGGCGAAATTCAACGAGGCGCATCCCAAAGGGCCGCTGCCCGAAAACGCGCGCGCCCATCTCGTCGCTCTGGCGCGCGAGGAACTCGCCGATTTCCTCGACGATCCGTCCTTTCTCGCCTTCCAATGGCCGCGCCTCGAGGCCGGGCTCGACCATGCGCTCGCCTTCGAGCGCGAGCGGCGGCCGAAGGCCTGCGAGACCTTCATCGAGATCCGCGGCGAATGGCGCCTGCCGCTCGCCGACGGCAGCGTCTTCACCCTCTCCTGCGTCGCCGACCGCATCGAGGTCGACGCGACCGGCGCGGCATTCGTCGTCGACTACAAGACCGGAACGCCGCCGAGCGTGAAGCAGGTCGATGCGGGCTTTTCGCCGCAATTGACGCTGGAAGCCGCGATGATCGCGGCGGGCGCCTTCGAAGCGATCGGCGCGCGCGCTGTCTCCGGGGCCGCCTATGTGCGGCTCGGCGGCAAGGACGGCGGCGAGACCAGGGAGCTGAAGTTCAAAGACAAAAGCTTCGCCGATGTAGTCGCCGAGCATCGCGCCAATCTCATGGAGCTGCTGAACCAGTTCCGCGACCCCGCGATCCCCTACCCGTCCCGTCCCTTTGTGGAATTCGCCTCGCGCTACGGCGACTACGATCATCTCGCCCGCGTCGCGGAATGGTCGCGCGGCGGCGATGGGGCGGGCGAGGAGTGATATGAGACGACGCGCCCGAGTTTACGCTTTGTCGACGATTCGCCACGCGACTCTCGCCGGCCCCGATTCGGACCGGATTTGTTTGCCTCCTGTGCCGCGGCTCCCGATTTGGGACGGGGCGGCGAAGGACAGGTTTTACTTTTCGGTATATTCTCGGCTGCGCAGATCAGGAAAATCTTGCAAAAGATCGAAGCCGCGCCTTCCTTCTCCCGCTTGCGGGAGAAGGTGGCCCGACGTAGTCGGGTCGGATGAGGGCCCGCGCCGAAGTGGCGGCTCGGACGAGAACGCCTTTTTCTGAAGCGCCCTCATCCGACCCCGCTTCGCGGGGCCACCTTCTCCCGCAAAGCGGGAGAAGGGAGCGCACGTCTACAGCGCGGCGAGCGAAAAGCCGCCTCGCAACGAAATTCACGCCGAGGAATCGCCAATATGAGTCTCGAGCCGCCGGACAAGAGCTACCGCAACCGCATCATCTTCGCGAGCCTCGCCGGCACGACCATCGAGTTCTTCGACTTCTATATCTATGCGACCGCCGCCGTATCGGTGTTTCCGCTGCTGTTTTTTCCTGCCGGCGAGGGGAGCGCGGCTTTGCTCGCCTCCATGGCGACATTCGGCGTCGCCTTCGTCGCGCGGCCGATCGGCTCCATCGTCTTCGGCCATTTCGGCGATCGCGTCGGCCGCAAGGCGACGCTCGTCGGCTCGCTGCTGCTGATGGGCCTCGCCACTTTCGCCATCGGCCTCCTGCCCACCTATCATCGCATCGGCCTCTTCGCGCCGCTGCTGCTCACCCTGTTCCGCTTCTGCCAGGGCGTCGGGCTCGGCGGCGAATGGTCGGGCGCGGCGCTGCTCGCGACCGAGACCGCGGACAAGGGCAAGCGCGCCCGCGCCGCCATGTGGCCGCAGCTCGGCGCGCCCTTTGGATTCATCCTCGCCAACGGCTTCTTCCTCACGCTCACCATCGCCTTCGGCTTCGATTCCACCAAGGCGAAGATCGACGAGCATTTTCTGACCTGGGGCTGGCGGCTGCCGTTCCTGCTGTCGATCATTCTGGTGACGCTCGGCCTCTATGTGCGCCTGAAGCTGCACGAGACGCCGGTGTTCGCGCGCGCGCTCGAGCGCGGCGAGAAGCTGAAATCGCCGCTCGTCCATGTGTTCCGCGCCAATTTCAAGGAGCTCGTGCTCGGGACCTTCATCATGGTGGCGACCTATGGGCTCTTCTATCTGATGACCACCTGGATTCTCTCCTATGGCATCGGCAAGGTCGAGCTCGGCAATCTCGGCGTCGGCTATCGCGATTTCCTCGTTCTGCAGCTCATATCGGTGCTGTTCTTCGCGGCCTTCATTCCCGTCTCCGGCTGGCTCGCAGACCGTTTCGGCCGCCGCAATCTGCTGCTCGTCGTGACGACAGCCATCGTGATCTTCGGCCTCGGCTTCAAATATTTCCTCTCGCGGGAGATCATAGGCTCCGGCGCGACGGCGAACCGCGGCGTGATCCTGGTCTTTCTCAGCATCGGCATGACGCTGATGGGGCTGAGCTTCGGGCCGATGTCGGCGCTGCTGCCCGAATTGTTCCCGACCAACACGCGCTACACCGGCTCGGGCGTCTCCTATAATCTCGCCTCCATTCTCGGCGCGGCGCTGACGCCTTTCGTCGCCACCTTTATCGCGCAGACCTATGGCGCGACATCCGTCGGGCTCTATCTCGCCGTGCTCGGCTCTTCGACGATTGTCGCTCTGCTTTTGACCAAGGAGACGAAAGCCACCGATCTCGACAGCATGATCGACGAAGCCGTCGCCGATCGCATCGAGCAGACGTCGCCATGATGCGCGCATGAGCGACCGTCGCCCCATCGCGCAGGACACGCGCGAGAAGCAGCGCATCGCCTCCGATCCGGCGCTCTCGGCCTGGGTGTCCGCGCATGCGGGCTCGGGCAAGACGCATGTGCTATCGCAGCGCGTGGTGCGGCTGCTTCTCGCCGGCGCGCCGCCCTCGCACATCCTCTGCCTCACCTACACGAAGGCCGCCGCCGCCAATATGGCGGCGCGCATCTTCGACATTCTCGCCGGCTGGGCGCTGCTCGAGGACGAGCCGCTGAGCGCGGCCATCATGGCCACCGGCGCTCCGCGCCCCTCTCGCCCCGAGCTCTCCCGCGCGCGAAAATTGTTCGCGCATGCGGTGGAGACGCCGGGCGGCCTCAAGATTCAGACCATTCACGCCTTCTGCGAGCGGCTGCTGCATCTCTTTCCGTTCGAGGCCAATGTCGCCGCCTCGTTTCGCGTGCTCGACGATCTCGAGCGCGCCGAATTGCTGGAGCGCGCGCGCCGCAAGACGCTCGCGCGCGCCGCGCTGGACGACGGCGCCTTGCGCGACGCGCTCGCGAGCCTGTCGCGGCTCTGCTCCGGAGGCGGATTCGACGAGCTGATCGCCGAGCTGCTCCATCATCGCGAGACGCATCGCAATCTCTCCTCGGGCGATTACGCCGGCGCGCTGCGCAGCCGTCTCGGCGTCGTGGAGGGCGAGACGCTGGCCGGGATCGAGGACGAGATCGTCGAAGGCGGCCTGTCGCCGCGCGAATGGCCGGCGCTGGCGCAGACGCTGCGGCGCGGCGGCGCCAATGACGGCAAGCTCGCCGAGCAGCTCGACGCCGCCGCGAGAAGCCTCGACGTCGAGGATTATCGGCGCGTCTTCTTCAAGACCGACGGCGAGCCGCGGGGCCTCGGCAAGCAGAAGATCATCTCCTCCGCGCTGCAGAAGCAGCAGCCGGCCCTGCTCGCGCGGCTCGAGCAGGAGCGCGACCGCGTCGCCGCGCTGGTCGAGCGGCGCAAGGCGGCCGCGGCCTTGGATCGCTCGCTGGCGCTCGCCGTGATCGGCGACGCCATCCTCTCCGATTACGAGCGGATGAAGAGCAATCGCGGCCTGTTCGATTTCGACGACCTCATCGAGCGCACGCGCCGCCTGCTGCTGCGCTCCAACGCCGCCTGGGTGCTCTACAAGCTCGATTCGCAGATCGACCATATTCTCGTCGACGAGGCGCAGGATACGAGCGCGGCGCAATGGGACATATTGGCGGCGCTCGCCGCCGAGTTCTGCGCCGGCGCGGGGGCGCGGCGCGCGGCGCGCAGCTTCTTCGCCGTCGGCGACGAGAAGCAGTCGATCTTCTCCTTTCAGGGCGCGGCGCCGGAGAAGTTCGACTCGATGCGCCGCGCTTTCGCCGGCCGCTTTCGTGAAGCGCAAATGGGCTTCGAGACGGTGCGGCTCACGCGCTCCTTCCGCTCCTCGCCCGATGTGCTCGCGGCGGTGGACGACATCTTCGCGCATGAGGGCAATCGGCGCGGGCTCAGCGCCGATCCGCAGGAGCCGGCGCCGCGGCACGAGGCGTGGAAGGCCGATGTCGCGGGCCTCGTCGAGATCTGGGAGGCGGAGAGCGCCGAGGCCGCCGAGACGCCGCCCGACTGGCGCCTGCCGCTCGATTATGTGAACGACGCGACGCCCGCCGCGCGTCTCGCCCGCAAGATCGCCCGCAAGACGAAGGCGCTGCTCACGCCGCAGAGCGGCGAATGCGTCGAGGACAAGGGCGCGATCCGCGCGGTGCGGCCGGGCGATGTGATGATCCTCGTGCGCAAGCGCGACGCTTTCTTCGAGGCGGTGATCCGCGCCTTGAAGGCGGAAGGCGTCGCCGTCGCCGGCGCCGATCGCCTCGATCTCTCCGGCCATATCGCCGTGATGGATCTCGTGGCGCTCGGCCGCGCGGCGCTGCTGCGCGAGGACGATCTCACGCTCGCCGTCCTGCTCAAATCGCCGCTCGTCGGCCTCGATGACGACGACCTCATCGCCATTGCGCCGCGGCGCAAGGGCTCGCTCGCGGATGCGCTCGCCGCCTCGCCCGAGCCGCGCCACATCGAGGCGGCGGCTCGCGTCGAGCAGTGGTCGCGGCTGGCGCGAACGCTCGCGCCTTTCGATTTCTACAGCCTCGCGCTCGGCGCCGGCGGCGGCCGCCAGAAGCTCATCGCGCGGCTCGGCGTCGAGGCCAATGACGCGATCGACGAGTTCCTGCGCCTCGCCTGCGCTTTCGAGCGCGAGCAGGCGCCGTCGCTGACCGGCTTTCTGGCGAGCGTCGAGGCGCTCGATCTGTCGATCAAGCGCGACATGGAGCAGGCCGGCGACGCGGTGCGCGTGATGACGGTTCACGCCGCCAAAGGGCTCGAGGCGAAGATCGTCTTTCTGCCGGACACATGCGGCGCGCCTGCCGGACATCATGATCCCAAGCTGTTCGTGCTCGGGGAGGAGGACGCGGCTACGCTCGTCTGGTCGACGGGCAAGGACGCCGATCCGCCCGCCGTCGCGCGCGCGCGCGAAACGCTGCGCGAGGCGGCGCGCGACGAGCATCGGCGGCTGCTCTATGTCGCGCTGACGCGCGCCGAGGAGCGGCTCTATGTCGCCGGATTCCACGGCCCCAAAGGCAAGGCCGCCGATTGCTGGTACGACGCGATCCGCAATGCGCTGGAGCCGTCTTGCGCGCCGGCGCCCGATCCGCTCGACGACACCAAGACGATTCTCGCGCGCGGCCGTGCGACCCGCAAGGAGATCGCAGCTCGTCCTGCGCGAGAGGAGCGCGTCGACATTCCCTCTTATGCGCGGCAGCCGGCGCCGCGCGAAAGCGCGCCCACGCCGCCGCTGCGTCCGGTGACCGCGCTCGCGGCGGCCGATATGATCGCGGCCACGGACGCCGCCGCTTCGGCGACGCGGCGCGACGGCGAGCGTCTGCTGATCGGCCGCCTCACCCATGCGCTGCTGCAGCGGCTTCCCGACACGCCGCCGGAGCGGCGCGCGGACGCCACGCGCAAATTCCTCGAGCTGCGCGGCGCGACGCTGCCGCCGGCCGAGCGCGAGCGCCTCGCCCGCGCCATTCTCGCCGTGCTCGACGATGCGTCGCTCGCGCCCTTGTTCGGTCCGCGCTCGGCGCCGGAAGTGGAGATCGTCGCAAAGCTGGCGGGCGCGCGCGGCGAGATCGCCGTGACGGGACGCATCGACCGACTGGCCGAGACCGAGCAAGAGGCGATCGTCGCCGATTTCAAGACCGGCGCGCCGCGCGATCCGCCGAGCCGCACGCAATTGCGCCAGCTCGCCGTCTATCGCGCCGCGGCGGCGCAGCTCTATCCGGGAAAGACGATTCGCTGCGTGCTGGTGTTCACCGAGACGGCGACGGTCGTGGAGCCGGACGCCGGCGATCTCGACGCCGCTCTCGACGAAATTCTGACGAATCTATGAGCTGCGATTCCTTCTCCCGCTCGCGGGAGAAGGGGGGCGCGTCGAGAGTCCTCTCAGTCCCCGCCCGTCCATTCCACCTCGGCGCCGAGCGCGCGCAGATTTTCGACGAAGCGCGGATGGGCGCGCTTGATCGGCGTCGCATTATGGATGACCGAGCGCCCTTCTATGCTCGCCGCCAGCATCAACAACGCGATGGCGACACGGATGATGTAGGGGCTCTCCACCTCCGCCGGCATCAAGGGCTTGCCGCCGAACACGACCAGCCGATGCGGATCGGACAGAAACACATGCGCGCCGAATTTCGAGAGCTCGCCGGTCCAGCCGAGCGCGCCGTCATAGACCTTGTTCCAGAACATCACGCTGCCTTCGGCCTTCACGCCGAGCGCGATGAAGATCGGCAGGAGATCGACCGGCAGATAAGGCCAGGGCGCCGCCTCCACCTTCTGCAACACATTGCGGGTGAACGGCTCGGCCACTTTCAGCGGGCCGTTGGCCTTGGTCTTGGACCAGCCGTCCTCGTGATGGATCGTGACGCCGAATTTGGCGAAGGTGCGATCGATCAGCGGGAACTGATCGGGCGCCGAATTCTTCACCGCTACGCCGCCGCCGGTGATCGCGCCGAGCGCCAGGAAGGTCGCGACCTCGTGGAAATCGTCCGTCAGGCGGAACTCGCCGCCCGCGAGTTCGTCGACTCCGTCGATGGTGAGCTGCGAGGTGCCGACGCCCTCGATGCGCGCGCCGAGCGAGCGCATGAAGTCGCAGAACTCCTGCACATGCGGCTCGGAGGCGGCGTTGGTCAGCTTCGACTGGCCGCCGGCGAGCGCCGCGCACAGCACGAAGTTCTCGGTGGTGGTGACGGAGGCGTAGTCGAGCCAATGGCGCGTCGCGCGCAGCGGGCCGTCGGCGCGAATGATCAGCGAATCGCGGCTCTCCTCGATGCGCGCGCCGAAGGAGCGCAGCACCTCGATATGCGGATCGATCTCGCGCACGCCGAGCGTGCAGCCCTTCACGTCATTCTCGAGCCGCGCGACGCCGAAGCGGGCGAGCATAGGCGGAACCAGCATGATCGAGGAGCGCATCTCCACCGGCAGCCGATGCGCGGCCGGATCGAAACGCGCGGCCTGATGGCAGAGCTCGAGCAAGCCGGTGGAAAAATCCATCCGCACATCGCTGCCGAGCGTGCGGAAGAGATCGAGGATCTTCCGCACGTCGGTGATCTCCGGCACGCCGTAGATGCGCAGCGGATGGCGGGTCAGCAGCGTGGCGCAGAGAATCGGCAGGACGGCGTTCTTGTTGGCGGAGGGCACGATTCGCCCCTCGAGTGGGCGTCCGCCATGAACAATCAGATGAGCCATGCCGCCTCCCGGGCGAAACTTGTGAGATAATGGGACGAGATAGGGGAGCCGGCCGCTACGTCTCCCGCCGGCTGCGGGATTTCCGCAGCTGGCGCAGGCCATAACTTAGATTCATGGCGAATGACGAGTGAAAAAGGGGCCGCGGCGCCTTTCTCATCGCGCGCGCGACCTGCTATCAGGATGCATGACCGACAAAAAACCGCCGAGGGCCGGCCGCCGCGAGGGCGGCGGCGAACGTCCGCCGCGTCGCCGCGCGCCGCTGAAAGCCAAAGCCGAGCCGCAAACGCCCAAGGCCTTCGAGGGCGATCGCATCGCCAAGGTGATGGCGCGCGCCGGCGCCTGCTCGCGCCGCGACGCCGAGGCCTGGATCGCCGAGGGACGCGTCAGCGTCAACGGGACCGTGCTCACGAGCCCCGCCTTCAATGTGCGCGAGGGCGATCGCGTCGAGGTCGACGGCCAGCCGCTCGCCGAGCGCGAGCCGACGCGGCTGTTCCTGTTCCACAAGCCGGAAGGGCTCGTCACCAGCGCCAAGGACCCGGAAGGGCGCGACACTGTGTTCGGCTTTCTCGAGGCGCGCCATCCCGAGCTGCCGCGACTCGTCAGCGTCGGGCGGCTCGACATCAACACCGAAGGCCTGCTGCTGCTGACCAATGACGGCGGCCTCGCCCGCACATTGGAGCTGCCGGCGACCGGCTGGACCCGCCGCTATCGCGTGCGCGCCCATGGCGAGATCGACCAGGCGAAGCTCGACGCGCTGAAGACGGGCGTCACCGTCGACGACATCGACTATGCGCCGATCGAGGCGCGGCTCGATCGCGTGCAGGGCGCGAATGCGTGGATCACCATGGCGCTGCGCGAGGGCAAGAATCGCGAGATCAAGCGCGTGCTCGAGCATTTGGGCCTCGATGTGAACCGGCTGATCCGCATTTCCTTCGGTCCCTTCCAGCTCGGCGAGCTGGCCGAGGGCGCCGTCGAGGAGGTGAAGCTGAAGACCTTGCGCGAGCAGCTGGGCAAGGGCCTCGCCGAGCTCGCCGGCGTCGACTTCTCCTCGCCGCGGCGCGATACCGCCGAGCCGGAGCATGTGATCGAGGAGGAGAAGCGCCAGCGGGCGAAGACGCGCGCGCGCAAGCATGTCTCGACGCTGCGCGCCGAGCGCGAGGAGAGCCATGGCAAGAAGGCGCCGCGCGCGCGCATCGAGCGCAGCGCGACCAGCGACCGCAAGGGCCGCGCCGTCGCCGTGGAGACCATCAAGCCGGTGCGCCGGCGGCAGGAGGAGGAGGAGCGGCCCGCGACCCGCAACGCCCGCCGTTTTCAGGCGGAGCGGGGCGAGCAAGCGCCGCGCCGCGCCTTCGGCGGCGACGGCGTCGAGCGGCGCGAGCCACGGCCGGAGCGCGCGCCGCCGAGGCGCCGTTTCGGCGAGGCGAGAGAAGCGCTGGAGCGCCGGCCCGACGGCGACGCGCCCCCGCGGCGGCGCGAGGCGGCC
>NZ_JAINDZ010000048.1 GCF_019802345.1 Methylosinus sp. Sm6
AAATCGCCAGCTGGCGCGAGGATTATCTCGCCATCGCCTTGGAAGCCTCAGACCGTTAACCCGGATTCAGAGCCCTGGCGCATAGCCACCGGGCTCGAAATGCCGGGGAAAGACGGGGCGCGCTGATTTTGCGTCGCGCGCCGAGAGCATCGCTGTGGCGCCGGCTTCTCATCCGGGTCCGGGAAGGCGAGGGTGGATGCTTCCGAATCCTTAACCAAGACATGCGAAGGGTCCGTCGATCGCACCGGCGGCGGAGCGAGTTCGCGCGTTATGCCGAAAGTCTGGATTTCGGAGACTTCGGATCATGTCGAGAGTGTGTGCTGTGGCGCGCCGCCGCAGGGTGGGCGCTTGCGTCTTGTCTGGTCTCGCCGCGGCTGTGGCCGCGTCCGTCTGCCTCGAGCCGGGGCCGGCGCTGGCCTTCGATGATTATTCCGCGCTCGAGCCCGAGCCGCCCGCCGCCGCCGCGCCCGCCGCGCGCAAAATCCGCCGGCGCGCCGCCAAGCCGCCGGCGCGCGAGGCGAAGCGCGCCGAGGCGCTCGATCCGGAGCGTCCGCTGTTCGCCGTCATCTCGATCGGCAATCAGAGCATCTCGATCTATAATCATCGCGGACTCGTCGAGCGCTCGATGGTGTCGACGGGCATGCCGGGCCATCCGACGCCCGAAGGCGTGTTCACCATCATCGGCCGCGAGCGCATGCACCATTCCAACCTCTACTCCAACGCGCCGATGCCGTTCATGCAGCGCATCACCTGGTCCGGGGTGGCGATGCATCTCGGCGTCGTGCCCGGCCATCCGGCGTCGCACGGCTGCATCCGGCTGCCGGGGGGCTTCGCCGCCAAGCTCTGGGGCCTGACCCGCATCGGCGAGCGCGTCGTCATCTCGCCGCATGAGCTCAGTCCCGGCGAAATCTCGCATCCGGCGCTGCCCTCGCCGAAGATGCAGAGTGAGGCGCAGGCGGAAAAGCCCGCCTCCGACGCCGCCGCCGAGCCGCGGCTGCTCGATCCGCGCAAATATGCGGAGAAGCTCATCGTCGAGGCGGCGGCGGCGCCCGCCGCCGCCGGCAAGGACGCCAAGGACGCCGACGCCGCCATCGCCGGCGCGCGGCAGGAGATCGCGCGCGCGGCCACAGAGGCGAGGGCGGCGGAAGCGGCGCATGCCGCGGCGAAAGCCAAGGCCGAGGCGGCGGCAAGGAGCTTCGAGGCGGCGCGCGTCGCCGCCGAGCGGCCGGCGGTCGCGGCCGCGTCCCCGGAGTCGGCGCCGGTGAACGACGGCAAGGCCGAGACCGCGAGGGACGCCGCGGCGACGGCGAAGACGGCCGCCGAGGCGGCGCTCGCCGATGCGCAGGCGAAGCTCGATGCGGCCAGGGCCGCCGCGGCCGCGAAAGCCGCCGAATTCGCGGGCGCCGTGCAGCGCGCCCGGGAGGCGACGCTGGCGCTCTCCGCCGCGACCAGGGCGGAGAAGGACGCGCGGCTGCGCACCGCGCCGATCTCGGTGCTCGTCAGCAAGAAAGACCGTAAAGTGTATGTGCGCCAGGGGCTGGCGCCGCTGTTCGACGCCCCGGTGACGATTCGCGACCCGGAGATTGCGCTCGGCTCGCATCTTTTCATCGCCACGGCGACGGAGGGCGGCGGAACGGACCTCAAATGGTCGGTCGTCTCGCTGCCGGCGCGCTACGCGGAGGCGCGCGGCGAGCGCCGCAAGAAGGGGCTGGTCGAGGAGCGCTCCGCCTCGCGCGGACCCGCCTCGACCGCCGCCGAGGCGCTGGACCGCATCGAGATGGCGCAGGACGTCCGCGACCGCATCGCCGAGCGCCTGTGGCTCGGCGGCTCGATGATCGTCTCCGACCAGCCGCCGAGCGCGGAGACGGGGGCCGTCGGGACCGATCTGACGGTGAAGCTGCGCTAGAGCGCTCTTTGCCCGACGGCCCCCTCCCTCACTGTGCGGGAGAGAGGGCGGCCGACGTTTCGCGAACCGTCGATGAAACGCCGAATCTGCTCCGCGAAGCGGGGGAGGGTCGGGGAGAGGGCGTTGGCGGTCCGCGGGCGGCACGCTGCTTGCTTTGTTCGGCTCGGCCGAGGACCGGCCCTCCGAGTCACCAGCACGAGCAGAAAGACCGATGCAAAAGACGTTCATCCGAGAGACCTCCGACGGCCGCAAGGTCGAGGTCATAGGTCCTTATGTCTGCGTCGACGGCCAGCCGGTCGCCGACAGCGTCGTCGAGGTCAAGGACCATCCCAATCGGCGCGCCATTCTGCACACGCTCCCCAACGCGGCCTTCATGGCCGGCCCCATCGTGCTCACGGCCGAGGAGGCCTCGGTCGTGCGCGGCGCGCTGCTGATGGCCAAGCCCTCGCCGACCGATCCGATCGCGATCAACGATCAGCTGCGCAAGGCGGTCAACGCGCGCAATCGCGAGGCCGGCATCGAGTGAGCGGGCGCCGCGCTCAATAATCCACGGCGACGAGATAGAGCCCGTGCGGCGGGGCGACCTGACCGCAGCGGGCGCGATCTTTCGCCTCCAGCGCGGCGCGCAGCTCCGCGGCCGTCCAGCGGCCGGAGCCGACATGCTCCAGCGACCCGGCGAGCGAGCGCACCTGATTGTGCAGGAAGGAGCGCGCCGAGGCGACGATTTCGATCGTCGAGCCGTCCCGGCGCACGTCCAGCCGATCCAAGGCGCGGATCGGCGATTCGGCCTGACACTCCGTCGAGCGGAAGGTCGTGAAATCATGGCGGCCGACGAGCAGCTGGGCGGCCGCATGCATCGCCTCGGCGTCGAGCGGCCGCTTCACATGCCAGACGCGGCCGAGCCGCAGCGTCATGGGCGCGCGGCGATTGTCGATAATGTAGCGATAATGGCGGCGAAGGGCCGAGAAGCGCGCCTCGAAGGCGTCGGTGACGCTCCGCGCCTCCAGCACGGCGATCGGGTCCGGACGCAGATGGGCGTTGAGCGCGTCGCGCAGCCGGTCCTCGCGCCAGTCGCGCGACAGATCCACATGGGCGACCTGGCCCAGCGCATGCACGCCGGCGTCGGTGCGGCCGGCGCCATGGACGACGCGCCGCGCCCCGCCTTCCAGCGCCGCGACCGCCTCCTCGAGGCGCTGCTGGATCGAGACGCCATTCTCCTGGCGCTGCCACCCGACGAAGGGGCCGCCGTCATATTCGATCGTGAGCGCGAAACGGGGCATGGGGTCCGAAAAGGGGAGGCCGGCCGTCGGCCTCTCCCGAGCGTGCGACAGGATCAGCCCGCCTTGACCTCGGCCTTGGCGGCTTCCAGCAATTCGTCGAGCGTGCGGCGAATCTGATGGTCCGACTGGGCGACTCCGGCCGCCTCGAAATCGGCTTTCACCTTGGCGAACACCAGCTCGGCCGCGCCGGCCGACGCCTCCGCGGCGACGAGGGCGTCGGCATAGGCCTCCGCCTCGGCGCCGGACTTGCCGAGCTTTTCGGCCGCCCACAGGCCGAACAGCTTGTTGCGTCGCGCTTCGGCGCGAAATTGCAGCTCCTGCTCGTGAACGAAGCGCTTTTCGAAAGATTCTTCGCGATTGTCGAACGTGCTCATCTCGACCTCGACTGTTCCGCCGCCTCGCGAGCGACGCGCCCTATATGCGGATTCTCGGGTGAAACGCCAATGTCGTTCACACCAATTGCGAAAATTTCAGTCAAGTTGTAACCGATCTCCGATTCGGCTAGTCTGGCGGTCGCGGGTTGTAACCGCCGCAGGAACAGGATAGGACCCCGTTCCATCCGCGGCCACTGCGAACGCCGCTCTGGACGAGCCCCCTCCGCCGCCGCGAGGCGCGCAGGGCCTCCGAGAGCCGAACCGAGGGAGCCACGGCCCGACAGATGGACTTTCTCAAGCCCCGGTTGATCCCCATGAACCGCCGTCGCCGCATTTACGAGGGCAAGGCCAAGGTCCTCTACGAGGGGCCCGAGCCCGGAACCTTGATCCAGCACTTCAAGGACGACGCCACCGCCTTCAACGCCAAGAAGCATGAGGTGATCGATGGGAAGGGGGTCCTCAACAACCGGATCTCCGAGTTCGTCTTCCAGCATCTCAACGACATCGGCGTGCCGACACATTTCATCCGCCGGCTGAACATGCGCGAGCAGCTGATTCGCGAGGTGGAGATCGTCCCGCTCGAAGTCGTCGTGCGCAATGTCGCCGCCGGCTCGCTGTCGAAGCGCCTCGGCATGGAGGAGGGCACGCAGCTGCCGCGCTCCATCATCGAGTTCTATTACAAGAACGACGCGCTCGACGATCCGATGGTCTCCGAGGAGCATATCACCGCCTTTGGCTGGGCGACCCCGCAGGAGATCGACGACATCATGGCGCTCGCCATTCGCGTCAACGACTTCCTCTCCGGCCTCTTCCTCGGCGTCGGCATTCGCCTCGTCGACTTCAAGATGGAATGCGGCCGGCTCTGGGAAGGCGACATGATGCGCATCGTCGTCGCCGACGAGATTTCTCCCGATTCGTGCCGGCTGTGGGACATCAAGTCCAACGACAAGCTGGACAAGGACCGCTTCCGCCGCGACATGGGCGGCCTCGTCGAGGCCTATACGGAAGTCGCGCGCCGCCTCGGCATTCTGCAAGAGAACGAGACGCCCCGCCCGAGCCAGCCCAAGCTGGTGCAGTAAAGGGCGGAAAGATCGGGCGCGCTCTCCTTCTCCCACTTCGTGGGAGCCAAGGGAGTCACACATTTTCAGGAAGCCGTCATGGCCGGGACAAGCCCGGCCATGACGGCGCTGGCGCTTACTGCGCGGCGAGCTTGATCTCGGGATAGGTGCAGCGCTCGCGGCTCTCGGGGTCGACGTGCAGATGCTGCGGCGGCTCGACGAAGGCGATGCCGAGCGTGTTCCAGACATCGACGACGGCTTCGACGAGAGCGACGATATGCTCGCCGGTGTGGCGCGGCGTCGGCGTGATGCGCAGCCGCTCGGTCCCGCGCGCGACGGTCGGGTAATTGATCGGCTGAATATAGATTCCGTGGCGCTCGAGCAGCATGTCGCTCGCCGCCTTGCACAGCTCCGCCTCGCGCACCATCACCGGCACGATGTGCGAGCCGTTCTCCAGCACCGGCAGTCCGGCGGCGCCGAGCGCATGCTTGGTGATATGCGCGGCGCGCTGATGAGCGGCGCGCAGATCGGGCCGCACCTTCAACATGCGCACCGCCGCGGTCGCCGCGGCGGCGACGGCCGGCGGCAGGGCGGTGGTGAAGATGAAGGAGGCCGCATAGCTGCGAATCGCGTCGATGACGACGCGGTCGCCGGCGATATAGCCGCCGAGCGTGCCGAAGCCCTTGGCCAGCGTGCCCTCGATCACATCGATACGGTCCATCACGCCGGCCTGCTCGCAGACGCCGCCGCCGCGCGCGCCATACATGCCGACCGCATGGACCTCGTCGATATAGGTCATCGCGCCATAGCGCTCGGCGAGCGCGGCGATCTCGGCGACCGGCGCGATATTGCCGTTCATCGAATAGAGGCTCTCGAAGACGATCAGCTTCGGCCGCGCGCCGGCGGCGGCGAGCAGCTCCTCGAGATGGGCGAGATCATTGTGGCGGAAGATCTTGCGCTCGGCGCGCGAGCGCTTGACGCCCTCGATCATCGAATTGTGGTTGGAGGCGTCCGAGAAGATGACGCAGTCGGGCAGGAGATCGGCGATCGTCGAAATCGCCGCGAGATTGGAGATCCAGCCCGATGTGAAGACGAGCGCGGCCTCCTTGCCGTGGAGATCGGCGAGCTCGCTCTCGAGCTCCACGATCGCATGGCTGGTGCCGGAAATATTGCGGGTGCCGCCGGAGCCGGCGCCGACGCGGGCGGCGGTCTCGACCATTGCGGCGATCACCTCGGGGTGCTGGCCCATGCCGAGATAATCATTGGAGCACCAGATCGTCACATCCTGCGTGGAGCCGTCCGCTTTGTGCCAGAGCGCCTGCGGAAAGCTGTCCACGCAGCGCTCGAGATGGGCGAACACTCTGTAACGGCGCTCGTCCTGGAGACGTGTGATCGCCGTCTCGAAAAAGCGCCGGTAATCCATGTGACAGTCCTTCATGCCGCTGTACTGGGGACGCTCAACTCTCGCCCCTCGCGGTCTCAGCGCCGCCGCGCTGCTTCCGCTTTGTGCGTTTTGCTACATAAACTATCCCGATCGGCTTGGCGAGGGGCAGATCGTCGCGCAGAGAAGAAGTCACGAAAACGCCGCAAATCTTCGCCGCGCCGCGGCGCCGATGCTGCGACGCGGCATAATTCATGCCGGCTCGCGCGCGCCGTCCAGCGGCAGATGCGCTTCGAGCAGCGCGCCGCGCGGCGCCGAGGATCGGAGCGCGACGCGCCCGCCGAGCGCGGCGACGCGCTCGCCCATGCCGCGCAGGCCGATGCCTCGCCGCGCGGCGGCGTCGAGGCCGGCGCCGTCGTCGCGCACGGCGACGCGCAATTCCCGTCGACCCGCCTGCGCCGTCTCCTCCACCGACACCTCGACGCGCGTCGCGCCGGAGTGGCGGAACACATTGGTCAGCCCCTCCTGCGCGATGCGATAGGCGGTGAGCGCGGTGGTCTCGTCCAGCCGCGCGTCGGCGGCGGCGAAGCACAATGCGATCGCGACATCCGGATAGAGCTCGCGCCAGCCGCGCACGAGCGCCTCCAGCGCGCCGCCGAGCCCCAATTCGTCGAGCGCCGCCGGCCGCAGCCGGCCGAGAATGCGGCGATTGACCTGCTGCAGCGCGGAAATCTGCTCTTCGATCCGCGTGCAATCGGCGCGGCGGTCGCCGTCGAGCCGCCGGCCGAGCGCGCCGAGCCCGGCGCGGATGGCGAACAGAAACGGCCCGATTTCGTCGTGCAGATCGCGGGCGATGTCGCGCCGCTCCTCGTCCTGCACCTGCACGAGGCGCTGGATCAGCGCGCGGTTCTCTTCGTCGAGCCGGGCGAGCGCGGCGGCGAGCTGCTCGACGCGCTCGGCGATGGCGACGAATTCCGGCGCGCCGCCGACGGGAACGCTGAGCGACCGCTCGCCGCGGCGCAGCCGCTCCAGCGCCTCGACGAGCGCCGACGCCGGCGACAGCGCCCGCGCCGCCGCCAGCGACACGACGACGAAGCCGGCGAGCGCGAGGCCCGCGGCGCCGAGCGCGAGCGCCGCGACCTCGTCCCAAATCTCATCGACCTCGTCGCCGGGGTCGGCGGCGAGAACCAGCTCGCCCGCGAGCCGTCCGCGCCCGTCGAGACGGATGCGGGTGACGCTCGGCGGCGCGGCGACGAGGGCGGCGAACCAGGCCGGCGCGCGCCGTTCCTGCTCCGCCTCCGCGGGCGCGCCCGAGCCGTCCATATAGATGCGGATGTGCCGCAGCTGCTCGACTTCGGCGAGCAGGCCGCGCAAAGCGGCGACGGGGTCGCGCGAATCTTCGAGGCTCGCCAGGGCCGTGGCGGCGAATTCGCGCGCGAGGCGGGCGGTGCTGTCCGACTCGGCGCGCACGCGCTGGGCGGCGTGCAGCATCAGCAGGCCGACGCCGACCATGAGGCCGGCGGCGAGCACCGCGCCGAGGAGGGCGAGAAGGCGGGCGCGGAGGGAAAGGGGCGGGAGCATCGGCCTCGCGCTTTACAACGTGCGCCGGTTTTCCGTAAGGGACGATCCGTTCCGGCGCCGACGACGGCGCCCCCCGAGGAGGCGGCTCGCCCTCATGCGCGTTCTGATCGTCGACGATCATCCGATCATCGTCTCCGGCTGCGCGGCCATGCTCGCCGCGGAGGGCGACATCGAATCGCGCGACGCCGGCGACGCCGACGGCGGCCTTTCGGCCTTTCTCGACTGGCGGCCGGATGTGACGGTCGTCGACATCAATCTGCCCGGCGCCTCGGGCTTCGAGCTGACGCGGCGCATCCTGCGCCATGACGCCGAGGCGCGCGTGGTCGTCTTCTCGATGAACGACGATCCGATTTTCGCCGCGCGGGCGATCGAGGCGGGGGCGCGCGGCTATGTCGCCAAGAGCGACGATCCTTTTCTGCTGCTGAAGGCGCTGCGCGAGGTCGCCGCCGGCGGCGTGTTCCTGATGCCGCGCATGGCCAACCGGCTGGCCTTCGACAAGACGGCCGCCGATCCGCTGGCGGCGCTGAGCGCGCGCGAGCTCGAGATCCTGCGCATGCTGGGCAAGGGGCTCAGCATGAGCGAGATCGCCGATGCGGCGCATGTCTCCTATAAGACCATCGCCAACAGCTGCTCGCTGCTCAAACGCAAGCTCGGAGCCCGCACGCCGATGGATCTGGTGCGCATCGCCGTCGAGCAGCGGCTCTCGTGAGCGTTCATTCCGGAGCGACCTTGCGGCAGATGTCGACGATGGTCCGGCGCAGCCAGGCGTGGGCGGGCTCCTTGTCCTGTAGCGAATGCCAGACCATCAGCAGATCATAGGTCGGGAACTCGATCGGGATCGGCACGATCTCGAGCGGCGCGAGCCGCACGAAATGCTCGGCGATGCGCAGCGGCAGCGAGAAGACGAGATCGGTGCTGGCGACGATCCATGGCGCCGAGAGGAAATTGGGCACGACCAGCGAGACTTTTCTCGCGAGGCCGCGCGCCTCCAGCCAGTCGTCGATGAGGCCGGTCCCCGCCTCGCGCCGCGACATCAGCATGTGCTTGGCGGCGATGAAGCGCTCGAGCGAGACCTCGCCGCCGGAAAACTCGGGATGGCCGCGCCGCACCAGCGACACGATGCGGTCGGTGTAGAGCCGCTCGCGATGCAGATAGGGGACCTGATCGAGGATCACGTCGAAGCCGATGACGAGATCGACATCGGCCGCCTCGGCCGCCTGACCGAGCGAGCCCTGCGTCTGCACGAGATGAATTTCGATATTGGGCGCCTCGCGCCCGACGATCTGCATCAGCGGCGGCAGCAGGCAGAACTCGACATAGTCGTTGGTGGCGATGGTGAAGCGGCGCTGCGTCGTCGCCGGCGAGAACTCCTTCGAGCTGCGGATCACCTGCTCCACCTTCGCGAGCAGGGCCGCGATCGGCTCGACCAGCGACAGCGCGCGCGGCGTCGGCCGCATGCCCTGCGGCGTTTTGACCAGCACCGGATCGTCGAGCTGCTGGCGCAGCCGCTGCAGCACATGGCTCATCGCCGACTGGCTGATGAACATCTTCTGCGCGGCGCGCGAGACGCTGCGCTCCTCGAGCAGAAAGTTGAAGGCCACCAGCAGATTGAGATCGAAGTTCCGCAGTTCGGTCATGTCTTCCCACCATCGTCCGCTCGGGGACAGGCTCGCGCGTCGTCATGACGCCAGAAGGACAGGCGCCGGGCCACTGAAAAATTTCGATATAGCGATGAAAACAATGCATTTTACCAAGCGGCAGGGCGACCTTACCCCTTTTCGGCCGCTCCGCGGAAGAGGCGCGGAGCCGTGAAAGCACCGAGGAGAGAAAACATGAGTCTCACGACGGAAGCCGCCGGCCGCCCGGCCGCCGCGGACGATGCGGATGTCGTCATCGTCGATCTGAAGCCCTTCTGGATGGGCGCCGCCGCGCTCTGCACCTTCTATCTGATCGTGCGCATCTATGAGCAGATTTACGGCTGGCGCGCCGGCCTCGACTCCTTCGCGCCGGAGTTCCAGACCTATTGGCTCTCGATCCTGTGGACCGAGATTCCGCTGGAGCTCGTCTGCGGCCTCGGCCTCGCCGGCTGGCTGTGGAAGACGCGCGTGCGCGACATGTCCAAGGTGACGCCGCGCCAGGAGTTCCGCGCGCTCGTCGACAATCTGAAATGGCTGACGATCTACGCCATCGCCATCTATTGGGGCGCGAGCTTCTTCACCGAGCAGGACGGCACCTGGCACATGACGGTGATCCGCGACACCGACTTCACCCCGTCGCACATCATCGAGTTCTACATGAGCTATCCGATCTACTCGATCATGGCGGTCGGGGCCTTCTTCCATGCGCGGACGCGCATCCCCTATTTCGCGAAGGGCTTTTCTCTCGCTTATCTGATCGTCGCGATCGGGCCCTTCATGATCATCCCGAATGTCGGCCTCAACGAATGGGGTCACACCTTCTGGTTCATGGAGGAACTGTTCGTCGCGCCGCTGCACTGGGGCTTCGTGTTCTTCGGCTGGATGGCGCTCGGCGTGTTCGGCGTCGTGCTGCAGCTGCTGATGCGCATCAAGGCGCTCCTCGGCGAGGATGGCGTGAAAGCGGTGATCGGCTGACGACGCTCTGAGATCCGGGACGTTTCCAGGGAGTTGACGAGCAGGGCCGTCCTTCCGGCCGGCGCCGGAAGGACGGCCTTCGCGCGACGCGCTTTGCGCGCGCGACGGGGCCGCTCTTGGAGCGCTTTCCGATCGAACGGAATCGTTCGATCGATCAGAATTCGCTCCAAATAAAAAAACTGCTCTAGGCGGGAGCGCTTTCGCAGCCGCGAGACAAACCGGCGCCCGAGATTTGCGCAATCTAGAAAAAACCCTTGTATTTCAGGGTAATGCACGTAGCAGCGGCGTCTTGACACGAAACCGCCGTGCCCATATGTTGCGCGCGGCTCGAACGAGTTGGCCGCCCGGCCTTTTTCGCCTCGCGTCGAATTCCCTTCCGTCGCCCCTGTCCGGGCGTTTCTTCGGCGATCATCTATGAAGCGCGCGCATGTGTTCTAGGCCGCGCGGGGAGATGAGCCGATGAGAGACGCCGGGAAAAACGCGAGCGACGCCGAGCTTCGCGCCCGTCTGGAGCAACTCCAGGCCGCGCTGCGCAAGCAGGAGGAGGATCGGCTCGAGCAGGCGAATGCCGGGAGCAGCCTGCCGATCGGCGGGTCGTTCGGTCGGGCGATGAGCGTCGGCTTCACCGTCCTCTCGGAATTCGTGTCGGCGATCCTCGTCGGCATGCTCATCGGCTGGCAGGCGGACGCCTGGCTCGGCACGAAGCCGTGGTTGCTGGTCCTGTTCCTGGGGCTCGGCGTGGCGGCGGGGTTCTGGAATGTGTTTCGTCTTTCGGCTTCGAAAGAAGCGGAAGACGGCGGGTGACAACGGGCGGGCCGACTCCTTCGGCTTCGCGGAGACGAAGGGCCGGACGCAACGTCCGGGGCAGGCGATGAATCCTATCGAGCAGTTCGAGCTCCAACGCATTGCGCCGTACTCCATCGGCGGCGTCGACGTCTCCTTCACCAATTCCTCTTTGTTCATGCTGCTCGCGGCGCTCGCCGCGGTCCTGCTGACGATCGGCGCCACCTCCAAGCGCGCGCTGGTGCCCGGCCGCGGTCAGGCGGCGGCCGAAGTCCTCTACGAATTCATCGCCGGCACGGTGCGGCAGACGGCCGGCAAGGAAGGAATGCGCTTCTTCCCCTTCGTGTTCACGCTGTTCATCTTCATCCTGATGTCGAATCTGATCGGCTTGGTGCCGTACAGCTTCTCGCTGTCGAGCCAGATCGTCATCACCTTCGCCTTCGCGAGCGTCGTCATCACGCTGGTCGTGCTCTACGGGCTCTATCGCAACGGCCTCGGCTTTCTGAAGCTGTTCGTGCCCCATGGCGTGCCGGTTCCGGTGCTGCTGATGCTGGTGCCGATGGAGATCATCTCCTTCCTGTCGCGGCCGATCTCGCTGTCGGTGCGTCTCTTCGCCAACATCCTCGCCGGCCACGTCACCCTCGCCGTGTTCGGCGGCTTCGTGGTGATGCTGCTCGGCGCCGGCGCCTGGGCGGCGCTCGCGCCGATCCCGATCCTCGCGGTCGTCGCCATGTATGCGCTGGAGCTGCTGGTCAATTGTCTTCAGGCGTTCGTCTTCGCCGTCCTCACTTGCGTCTACATCAACGACGCGATTCACCCGGGCCACTGATAAACATCCAACAATAAATAGTCGCCCAATAGAGCAGGAGTTCAAAATGGCTGATGCTTCCTCCTACCAGCTGATCGGCGCCGGCCTCGCCGCCATCGGCACCGGCGCCGCCGCGATCGGCGTCGGCATCATCTTCGGCAATTTCGTGAATGGCGCGCTGCGCAATCCGTCGGCCGCCGCCGGCCAGTTCACCAACGCCATCATCGGCGCGGCGCTCGCCGAAGGCCTCGGCATCTTCGCGTTCCTGATCGCGATCCTGCTCTACCTCAAGTAATCGCTTCGAGGGCCCGGCCGCAGCGCCGGGCCTTCTTCCGTCCGCGCAGAATCGACAAGAGTTTCGGAGCCGACATGGCGAATATCGTTCTCGCCGCCGCCGAGGAAGCGGCGCCGCACGAATCCCCGGCGCATGGCGCAACGAGCCATGGCGCGACCCAGGGAACCGTCGAGCATCACGGCGGGGGCGACTTTCCGCCGTTCGACGTCAATAATTTCACTCCGCAGCTGGTGTGGCTCGCGCTGATCTTCGGCATGCTCTATGTGCTGATGTCGCGCGTCGCCCTGCCGCGCATCGGCTCCATCCTCAGCGAGCGCGAGAGCCGCATCGAGAGCGATCTTTCCGCCTCGCGCGAGCTTCAGGCGAAGGCGCAGGCCGCCGCCGCCGAGCATGACGAGACGCTGCGCGCCACCAAGGCGCAGGCCCAGGGGATCGGCCGCGACGCGCAGCAGCAGGCCGCCAGCGAGACGCAGGCGCGCCGCTCCGCCCAGGAGGCGGACTTCGCCAAGAAGCTGGCCGAGGCCGACGCGCAGATCGCCGCCGCCAAGGCTCAGGCGCTCGCCCATATCGAGGAGATCGCCACCGAGGCGGCCGGCTCGATCCTCGAGAAGCTGACCGGCGCGCGCATCGCCGCCGAGACGTTGCGCGGCGAGTTCAAGACCGTCAAGGCGAGCTGAGCTTTAAGAAAGTCATGACCATGCATTTCGACGCTGAACTCTTCGTCGCCGTCGGTTTCGGCATCTTCCTCGTCGTGCTCCTCTGGGTCGGCGCGCATAAGAAGCTCGGCGCCGCGCTCGATTCGCGCGTTCATCGCATCAAGAGCGAGCTCGCCGAGGCCGAGCGCCTGCGCTCCGAGGCGGAGACTCTGCTCGCCTCCTTCGAGAAGAAGCGCGACGAGGCCGAAGCCGAGGCCAAGGCCATCGTCGCGCAGGCGAAGACCGAGGCCGAGCTGCTCGCCCAGGAGGCCCGCCAGCGGCTCGAGGAATATGTCGTGCGCCGCACCAGGCAGGTCGAGGACAAGATCGCTCATGCCGAGGCGCAGGCCGCGGCCGAGGTGCGCGCCAGCGCCGCCGACGCGGCGGTGAAGATCGCCGAAGCCGTCCTGCGCAAGGGCGTCGCCGGAACCGATTTCGTCTCCGCCGGCATCAAGGACGTCAAGTCGCTGGCGCACTGAGCGCGCGTCTTCCTTCTCTCGCTCCTCTGGCGGGAGAAGGGTGATCCGCCATAGGGCGTCCCGTCCCCCGTCCGGACGCCCGTCGCAAGCGACGGGCCTGCGGCCCGGGTCGGATGAAGGGCGCGCCGAGGGTAGGGCGCTTTTTCTTCGGGACTGCTTTTGCCTGATGCTTTAATCACTGCTCGGGGCCGCCTTCTCCGCACGAGTGGGAGAAGGAGAGCGGGCTTCCTTCGAAAGTGCTGCGTTCAGATGCGTGAAGGCCCCGGAGCGCTGAGGCTCGCGGGGCCGGTTAATTTCGCCTATAGCGAAATAGTCTGGGAAGCTCCAGAAGGGAATTACGGGGAGCGATGCGCTTGGCCTTCGCGTAGTCTCCCCGTCGGATGTCGAGAATGTCGGCGCGTTCAGAAATCAGCGCTCGATTTCTTTGCGGCGCCATCGACCTCTGCCGAGGTCAAACGGTCTGACCCGGTGGCGTCATGCTCCTCTCGCAAGTATCGCATGAATCGATCGGCGTGATTGCTCGCGTCGATCCGCACCATCGCGTTCTCCCGAGGTCCCGCTCGGTCGGTTCGTCGAAAGGCCGGCGTCATTCGCCTTCGGCCTTCGGCCCGTTCAGTCGCGATAGAGTGAATGCTGATCTCGATTCGCGGATTCGTCAAGATTGTTTCACAAAGAGCGGCGAGGCGCCGCAGCGACGGCTTCGGCCCCGAAAGGCGGAAGCGTCATGACAGGCTTGCATATTCGTCCGGCCGAAACAAAAGACGCGCCTTCGATCTGGCGCGTGATCGGGCCGACGATCCGGGCGGGCGAGACCTATGCGCTCGACGCCGACATGAGCGAGGCCGCCGCCCTCGCCTATTGGCTCGGCGACGATCGGGAAACATTCGTCGCCGAGGAAGACGGCGCGATCGTCGGCACATATTATCTCCGCGCCAATCAGGCCGGGGGCGGCCGGCACATTTGCAATTGCGGCTATATGACGAGCGCCGCCGCCACGGGTCGCGGCGTCGCCCGCGCCATGTGCGCGCACTCGCTGGAACAAGCCGCACGGCGTGGCTTTCTCGCCATGCAGTTCAATTTTGTCGTCGGCTCGAACACCCGCGCGGTGGCGCTTTGGAAATCCTTCGGCTTCCAGATCGTGGGAACTTTGCCGCAGGCCTTTCATCATCCGACGCTCGGCTTCGTCGATGCGCTGGTCATGTTCAGGACGCTCGAGGCATCCAAGGCGGCTCCGCGAATTGAACGCTCCAATGTCGTTTCGATGGCAGTCGGCAGTAGCCGCCCACTGCCTATTGCCGGGCGGCGGCTGATCGAACCGAATTGACGGGCCTGCGCCAGGCCGGACCATGATCGGCTCGATGTCCGCCGACCGCGTAAAATTGTTTTCTTCGGCGGCGCGCCGCGCTACCGAATTGACGCCGCGAAGCGGCGGCGGCTCGAGGGAGGACGGCATGAGTTCCGAGGACAATGACTATCGCTATTTTCTCACCTATAGCGGCGTCAGCCTGCCGCTCAATCTGGTGTCGCCGCTCGCGGCTGACGATCTCAACAATCGCAACACCTATTTCCGCGCCCGCTACGACGCCGCCGATCGGCTGCTGCTGGCCGAGAAAATGGTCTATGGCGAGGTCGAGCTGCGGCATGCTTATGAATATCGCGCCGAAGGCGGTCTCGCCCGCGCGCTGATCGCCTTGGGCGATGACGAAACCGAAGTGCTGTTCGACGCGAACGGCAAGCAGCTGCGCGCATGACCGCGACGGCCGCGGCCTTGCGTTTCGACGCGGTTCGCCGCATCTCGATATCTGTCCTGCGACAAAAGAGGGTTTCGATGCCGCTCTATGCCTATAATTGCAATTCGTGTGGCCACGCCTTCGAGACGCTGGTGCGCTCCGACGACGTTCCGCAATGTCCCTCCTGTGGCGGGGTCGAATTGACGCGCCAGCTTTCCGTTATCGCCAAGCCAGCGTCCGGCGGCGACACGGCTCCCGAGACGGCGTGCGGCGCAATGGGGGCTGCGGGCGGCTGTGGCGCTGGATGTCCCGCTTTTTCCGATTGCGGCTGAGCTCGGAACTTGCCGCGGCGGGAGGGAATCGCGGCCTTCCGACGTGGAATTCCGGAATCCCGCCCATTTCAGCTGTTGACTTCGCCGAAGAGAGTGAGATTCTTTTAATCACACTGATCCGTCGCCGAGGGGCTCCTCGGGGCGTGAGCGGCTTTTGCCGCTCGCTCGACGGCGACGATCGGGCTCGTCCATCCGGTCTCGCCACTTTCACCGGTTTTGCCAAAGGAGAACATCCATTCGCCGTCCAATGAAGAGCACCGCGGCCCCGCAGAAGGAAGGCCCGCGCATCAATAGGGATATCCGCGCGCGCGATGTGCAACTGATCGACGCCGAAGGCAAGAATCACGGAGCGATTCCGCTTCTGGATGCATTGTCGCGCGCCGAGTCGGCGGGCCTCGATCTCGTCGAGATCGCGCCCAACGCCGAGCCCCCGGTGTGCAAAATCCTCGATTATGGAAAATTTCGATTTCTCGAGCAGAAAAAGGCCTCCGAGGCGCGCAAGAAGCAGAAGATCGTCGAGGTCAAGGAGATCAAGCTGCGCCCCGGCATCGACGAGCACGATTATGAAGTGAAGATGAAGGCGGTTCAGCGCTTCTTCGAGGAGGGGGACAAGGTCAAGGTCACTCTGCGCTTCCGCGGCCGTGAGATCGCCCATCAGGACATCGGCTATCGGCTGATGACCCGCGTCAAGGCGGAGACGGCCAATATCGCGAAGGTCGAGCTCGAGCCGTCGATGGAAGGGCGCCAGATGATCATGGTCCTCGCGCCGAGGTGAGGCGTCAGGCTTGACGGTCTCGGTACGCTCTTGCCGAGGCCTCGGGTTTCGGCTTTGCTGCGTTCATGTCCAGACCGCTTCTTCGCGCGATCGGCCTCTGCTCGGCTTTCGCTCTCACCGACGCCCGCGCGCAGCTCGCGCTGCCGGGGGCGATCGCGCCTCAGCCGACGGGCTCCGTCGCCGCGCCGGCGGAGGGCGCCAAGCCGCGCCCGCGCGTGGAGTCTGTGACGCCCGTCGCTCCCAAGCTGCCGAGCGAGGAGACGATCATCGGCCACGCGCTCTATCTCGACGGCTCGCGCAGCTCGATCGAGCTGCAGCGGCAGGGGGAAGGACTCGAGGTCGCGCGCCTCGCCTTGACCGGCGATCGGCTGTCGCGATCGGGCGAGAGCTGCCGGATCGAAGTTTCCGAGCCGCTGCGATTGACCTCTCGTCGCACCGAGAGCGGGCTGCGCCGCTATGAGGTGGAGTTTCCGGCCTGTCCCTTCACCTTCGACGCGCTCGACGGCGCGATTCTGGTCAGCAATGACGGCAGGGCCTGCGAATTGAAGCAGGCCGACTGCCGCGCCGACCCGAATGGGCTGTGGGGCATGGGCGAGACCGAGTTCGACACCAAGAAGGCGAATGAGATGCTGACGCTGCGCGCGCGGGTCGAGCAGAAGGTGCGCAATGATTTCAAGGCGCTCTACGACAAGATCAAATCCGAGAAGGCGCTGCGCAAGGAGCTGGTGCGCGAGCAGGCGGGATTTTCCGCGCGCCGCGAGGAGATTTGCCGCGCCTATGTCGCGGAGGCGGATTTCGGCTATTGCGCGCTGCGCGTGACCGAGGCGCGCGCGCTGGCGCTCGGCTCGCAGCTGGCGAACAGCTTCAAGGCGGCGGAGACGGGCGGCAAGAAGAAGCGGTAGGGGCGAAGCGCTCACCCGCCTTTGCGCATCATCATGCCCTTCGCCGGGTCGTAGGCGATGAGCGCGCCGGCGGCGAAGACCGAGGTGAAGGCGATGACGAGGCCGAGCGAATCCCAGGCGATCTTCTCGTAGAAGGAGAAGCGGATCAGCTCCACCGCATGGGTGAAGGGATTGGCCTGGCAGATGCGATAGAGCAGCGGGCTCGACTCCTGCACGCGCCACAGCGGGTAGAGCGCCGAGGAGGCGAAGAACATCGGGAAGATGACGAAATTCATCACGCCGGCGAAATTCTCGAGCTGCTTGATCGCCGAGGACAGCAGCATGCCGAGCGCGCCGAACATCAGTCCCGAGAGGACGAGCGCCGGCAGCACCGTCAGATAGCCGAGCGGCGTCGGCGGCTCGATCTCCCAGAAATAAGCGATGAGCAGATAGGCGTAGACTTGCAGGATCGATACGGCGACGCCGGCGACGAGCTTCGACCCCAAGAGAAACCAGCGCGGGAAGGGCGAGACGAGCAGCGTGCGCATATTGCCCATCTCGCGATCATAGACCATCGACAGCGACGACTGCATGCCGTTGAACAGCTGGATCATCGCCATCAGCCCCGGCGTGATATACACGTCATAGAGCACATAGGTCTCGTAAGGCGGGATGATCGAGACGCCGAGCACTTGGCGAAAGCCCGCGGCGAAGATGAACAGCCACACGAGCGGGCGCACCAGCGCCGAGACGAAGCGCTCGCGCTGATGCAGGAAGCGCAGCGCCTCGCGCCAGACGATTCCGGAAAGGCAGATCGCATAGTGGCGGGCGGTGAAGCCGGTTTCGCTGGTCATGATGCATCCGCTCGCGCGTGAGCGAGCCTGAAGGCTCGCGGGCCGGGGCGCGCATTGGACCGCGAGCCTTCAGGCTCGCATTCAAAGCGCGCAGGCGTCATGCCGCGTCGCGCATCTTCGCGCCGGTCAGGCGCTCGAAGGCCGCGCCGATCGTCTGCGTCCCGGTCGCGGCCATGATCGCCGCCGCCTTGTCGACGGCGAGCGCCTTGCCCTGATGCAGCACCACGACATCATCGGTCGGCGCCACTTCGTCGATGAGATGCGTCGTCCACAGAACGGCGAGGCTGCGCTCGGCCACGAGCGCGCGCACATGGGCGAGAATGTCGGCGCGCGCCTTGATGTCGAGGCCGACGGTGGGCTCGTCGAGCAGCAGCAGGCGCGGCTCGTGCAGCAGCGCGCGGACGATTTCGACGCGCCGCATCTGCCCGCCGGAGAGATTGCGCGCCTTGTCGCCGGCGCGATCCTCGAGCCCGGCGCGGGCGAGCAAGGCCGCGCCGCGCCGCTTCGCCTCGCCGGGACCGATGCCGTGCAGGGCGGCGTGATAGATGAAATTCTGCATCACGCTCAATTCGAGATCGAGCGTGCGCGCCTGGAACACGACGCCGAGCCGGCGCAGCGCCGCGCCGCTCTCGCGTGCGACGTCATGGCCGAAGATGGCGATCTTTCCCTCGCGCGCGGCATAGAGCCGGGTGATCAGCGAAAACAGCGTGCTCTTGCCGGCGCCGTTCAGCCCGAGCAGCACGGTGAAGCTGCCCGGCGCGACCGAGAAGCTCACATCGTCGAGCGCCCGCCGCGCGCCATAGGAATGGCCGACATGCGCGATGTCGAGCGCCAGCGGCGCGGCGCTCATTTGGGCGCCACGGCGATGCCCCAGGGAAAGGCGCCGACCGGAATCGACTTCAGCACCTTGAGGCTCGCGACATCGATCACCGACACGTCATTGGAGACGCCATTGGCGGTCAGGAGATATTTTTCGTCCGGCGTGAAGGCGAGATGCCAGACGCGCTGGCCGACGAGCAGATATTTCTCGATTTTTTTCGTCGCCGTGTCGATGACGGCGACGCGATTGGCCGGCCCCAGCGCCACATAGGCGCGCTTGCCGTCGCCGCTGAAGGAAATGCCGATGGGCTGGATCGCCTCTTTCGAGAGGCCCGGTATCTCGAAGCGGATTTTTTCCGTGACCTTGTGGCTCGCCGGATCGATCACCGACACCGTGCCGCCGATCTCCGAGGAGACCCAGAGCTCGGAAGCGTCCGGCTTGAA
Source organism: Methylosinus sp. Sm6 (assembly GCF_019802345.1). Lineage (GTDB taxonomy): Bacteria > Pseudomonadota > Alphaproteobacteria > Rhizobiales > Beijerinckiaceae > Methylosinus. The sequence continues at coordinate 19,088 of NZ_JAINDZ010000048.1, forward strand.
GGCGGCGAAGCGCGGCCGCGCGTCGACCAGCACATTGGCGATGATCGCTTTGGTCTGCGTGTCGATCAGATGCGCCATATTGGTGGTTTCGGAGGTGTTGACGATGATGCGCCCGTCCGGGCTCACCGCCATGCCCTCCGGCTCGACGCCGACCGGCACGTCGCCGATGCGGCGCTTGCTCTGCGTGTCGATCAGCGTGACGAGATTGTCGTTCTCGTTCGACACATAGACGGTCTTGCCGTCGGGGCTGAGGATCATCAGCTCCGGATCGGGGCCGGAGGGCAGATTGCCGGTCACCTGCAAAGTCTTGGTGTCGATCACCTGAATGGTGTCGTCGTCGCCGGCGCAGACATAGAGTTCGGCGCCGTCCTTGGAGATCTCGACGCCGCGCGGTCGCCGTCCGACCTTCACCGTCTTCACCGCGGTCATTTTGTCGGTGTCGATGACGGTGACGGAATTGCCCTTCTCATTGGTGACATAAGCGAGAAAGGCGTGCGCCGGCGAGGCCAGAAGCAGGGCGAAACCAAAAACCAGAGCGCGTCCCTTCTCCCCGAAGGGGAGAAGGTGGCCCGGCGCAGCCGGGTCGGATGAGGGCCCCTCAGGACTGGCGAGCGGACGGGCCCTCATCCGACCCCGCTTCGCGGGGCCACCTTCTCCCGCGCGCGGGAGAAGGAAGAGAGCGTCGCGATTCCTCGTCTTCATCACTGCAGCCTGCATTTCGTTTCGGGCTTGTCGACGCCGAGCGTGTCGAGCTCGGTCGTCTGATGCAGAAAGCCCTCCTGCGGCGATACGGAAACAGTCATGCGGCCGTCGGTCAACAGGATAGGTTGACGAAGCTGCTGATTCCAGGGCCTCACCGACAGGCGCACGCCCTTGAAGGCGGCGATCGAGAACTCCGGGCCCGTCAGAAAGCCGCGCAGCGCCGTGGGCTCGGCGGAGCCGATTCGGGTGGTCGCCTCGCCGATCATGCGCGCGGCGATCCAGGCCTGATGGTCGCGCGCGTTCATGCCGCGCCGGAACTGGCGGAAAAAGCGGTTCTGCAGCTGCGTCGCGCCCCATTGCTCATGCGCGGCGTCCCAGCTCGCCGGGCGCAGGCCGCCCGAGCCGGCGACCGGGCGCGGGTCGAAGCTGCGATAGGGCAGATATTCCCCGAACACCTCGCTCTCGTCGGCGGCGATCAGCACGTCATAGGCGGGGGCGTTCTGCGTCAATGGCGGAATGAGGCGCTGCGTCTGCACGCTGCCCGAATCGGAGCGCCGCCCGCCCTCCGTGTCGACATAGACGCGCTCGTCGACGATTCTGGCGCCGAATTTTTTCGCGCTGGCGCGGTAGGCGGCGGCGAGACGCTCGTCGGCGGGATGCGAGCCCTTGATCAGCAGCCAGCGCCGCCATTGCTTCCAGACGAGATATTGGGCGAGGCCGTCGGCGAGCATGGAGCGCGTCGGCGCCACATGGATCACATTGGCCCGGCAGCTCTCCTCGCGCAGCGAGTCGTCCGGCGCGGAGACGTTGAAAAGCAGCGCGCCGCGCGGCTTCAGCGCATCGGAGACGCGCAGCAGCTCCTCGGCGGGAAGATCGACGATGAGGAGGCTCGCGCCCTCGTCGACGAGCCGCGTCGCCGCGGCGACGGCGTCCTCGCCGGGCGCGAGCTTCGCATCCGCCGCCGCGAAGCTCTGGCCGGTGAAGCGGCCGGTGGTGTTGTCGTCCTCGGCGCCGACCAGCGCGCCGGCGAGCGTGTCATCCTCGGCCGGCAGGTCGAGGATCGACAAGGTCTCGCTCGAATGCGTCTGCCGCAGCACGCCGAATTTCACGCGCAATGAGTCGGCGGAGGCGGGAGGAAGCGAAAGAGCGGCGATCAGGGCGCCGATCGCGCAACGCTTGGTCATGCGAGCTGTCATGTCGGGCGAGCGCCGCTCCTCGAGAGGTCACTGCATCAGCTGCAGCAGCGCCCTGCCGGGCTTCGATTTCAGCTCCTTGGCGTCCAGCGTGCCCTCATTGTCCTTGTCCGCCTCTTTGAACAAAGACGCGACCAGGGCGAGATATTCGTTCTTGGAGAGGGTGCCGTCGTCGTCCGGATCGGCGGCGGCGAAATCCTTCGCTGAGACGCGCTTGCCGATCTCCTTGCGGTCGAGCGTCTGATCGTTGTCCTTCTCGAGCTTTGCAAAAGTGGCTTCGGCGGCCTTGTTGACCTCGGCGAGATCGAGGGTTCCGTCATTGTCGGCGTCGAACGTCTTGATCGGGGAAGGCGCGGCCTGCGCCGAGACGACGGCGCCGGCGAGGCCGGCGCAAAGAGCGACGGCGATGAGCTTGCGATCCATGATCCGCCTCCACAAAATGCGTATCGCGCCGGCCTGCCCAGCGTCCGATTCGAGATATATAGGCAATCCGCTCCGCTCCCACAAATGCGGGCGATTTCGACCCAGGGCTCCGAATTCGGGTTAACGAGCGGAGAGTTTTCAGCGTCATGGCCGCGCTTGTCGCGGGCAAGACGCGGTTGCACGGAAGTTGTCAACCTGGATTCGAAGCCCTGGACGCGCGCCCGCGCCGATTGCCCGGCGCGGGGCGGGCGGCTACTCTGCCGCCGCTTTCGGGGGGAGAGATGCTGACAGGCGAATTGCGCGGCAAGATCGATGGCGTGTGGAATGATTTCTGGTCCGGCGGCCTCGCCAATCCGCTCCAGGTCATCGAGCAGATCACCTTTCTCATCTTCATCAAGCGCCTCGACGAGATGCAGGAGCTGGAGGAGCGCAAGGCGACGACGCTGCGCCGTCCGCTCGAGCGGCGCATCTTCCCGGAGGGCGCGGACGAGCGCGGCGAGCCCTACGACAATCTGCGTTGGTCCCGCTTCAAGCATTTCGCCGGGCCGGAAATGCTCCGCATCGTCGACGAGCATGTGTTTCCCTTCATCCGCGCGCTCAATGGCGACGGCGGCGCCTATGCGCGGCACATGCGTGATGCGCGCTTCCAAATTCCGAGCGCGCAGCTGCTCGCCAAGGTGGTCGACAAGCTCGACAAGATCGACATGGGCGATCGCGACACCAAGGGCGATGTCTATGAATATATGCTGGCGAAGATCGCCTCCGCCGGCCAGAACGGCCAGTTCCGCACGCCGCGCCATATCATCGCGCTGATGGTGGAGCTGACGCAGCCGCGGCCAGAGGATGCGATCTGCGATCCCGCCGCCGGCACCTGCGGCTTTCTCGTCGCCGCCGGCGAATATTTGCGCGAGCATCATTCCGGCCTCTTCCGCGACGCCAGACTGCGCGCGCATTTTCACGAAAATCTGTTCAACGGCTTCGATTTCGATCCGACGATGCTGCGCATTGGCGCGATGAACATGGCGCTGCATGGCGTCGAGAACGCCAATGTCGCCTATCGCGATTCGCTCGCCGAGGATCATTCGGAGGACGCCGGGCGCTATTCGCTGGTGCTCGCCAATCCGCCCTTCGCCGGCTCGCTCGATTATGAGACGACGGCCAAGGATTTGCAGCGGATCGTCAAGACCAAGAAGACCGAGCTTCTGTTCCTGGCGCTGTTCCTGCGGCTGTTGAAGACCGGCGGCCGCGCGGCGGTGATCGTGCCGGACGGCGTGCTGTTCGGCTCCTCCAAGGCGCATAAGGATTTGCGCCGTCTGCTGGTCGAGGAGAACAAGCTCGAGGCGGTGGTGAAGCTCCCGTCGGGCGTGTTTCGCCCCTATGCGGGCGTCTCGACCGCGATCCTCGTCTTCACCCGCACCGGCGTCGGCGGCACGGATCATGTGTGGTTCTATGATGTGCAGGCGGACGGCTGGTCGCTCGACGACAAGCGCCAGCCGCTGCTGGCGCCCGAGAAGCTCGGGCCGACGCCGGAGGCGGCGCTCGAGGAGAGCGAGGAGGAGAAGAACAATCTTCCTGATGTGCTGATGCGCTTCGAGGAGCGGGACGGCGCCGAGCGCGAGCGCCCGCGCACGGCGCAGAGCTTCTGCGTGCCCAAGGCGGATATTGCGGCGGCGGGCTATGACCTCTCGCTGAATCGTTACCGGGAAGTGGAGCATGAGGAGGTGGAGCACGAGAGCCCGGCGGCGATAATCGCCGATCTGCGGCGGCTGGAGGCGGAGATCGCGGAGGGGATGACGCGGCTCGAGGAGATGGTGGGGTGAGCTATCCTCTCGTCCGAATCGAGGAATGTGCGCGCATCGTCAGCGGCGCGACGCCATCGACCACCAAACCCGATTTTTGGAACGGTCGCATAATGTGGGCGACGCCAGCCGACCTCAGCAAGCTCGATGGCCCTTTCATCTCCGAAACCCCGCGGACGATTACGGAAGCGGGCTTAGAGAGTTGCGCGGCGGAAGTCTTGCCGCCCCATTCTGTTCTTTTCAGTTCGCGGGCGCCGATCGGCCATGTCGCCATAAACACAGCGCCGATGGCCACTAACCAAGGATTCAAGAGCTTCATACCGAATCCCACTCGTCTCGATGCTCAATATCTCTATTTTTGGCTACGCGCTCATCGGCCGTATCTGGAAAGCCTTGGAAACGGCGCGACCTTCAAGGAGGTTTCGAAGGCGGTCGTTTCCCGGATCGAAATCCCCCTGCCGCCCCTCGACGAGCAGCGGCGGATCGCGGCGATCCTCGATCAGGCCGACGACCTGCGGCGCAAGCGGCGGGAGGCGTTGGGGCGGTTGTCATTGCTGTCGCAATCATGTTTCGAAGAACAATTCGGCGACCCTATGTCGAACACAAAAGGGTTTCCTCAAGCGATCCTCGAAAATCTGATCGACCCAAGCCGTCCCGTCACATACGGCATTCTTATGCCAGGCCCTGATATTGAAGATGGCGTTCCCTACATCCGGGTAGTCGATATTCAAAACGGATCGATCCAGCTCGGCGGAATACGCAAAACCACGCGCGAGATCGCCGAGCAATACAAAAGATCGACAATAAGTTCTGGCGATCTCCTGCTTTCGATTCGGGGCCACGTCGGCAGGATGGCTATTGTCCCAGATCAGTTAACGGGGGCGAACATCACTCAGGATACAGCACGTCTGGCTTTCCTCGGCGCTGACACAATTTACGTGAAATCGCTTTTGGAGACGAAGCAGGCAAAGAATTGGATGGACCAGAGGACTAAAGGGGCTGCCGTTCGCGGGCTAAATCTCGGTGATCTACGCAAAATGCCTATAGCGTTGCCCCCTCTCCCCCTCCAACGGGCCTTCGCCGCCCGCGTTGCCGAGATCGACAAGCTCAAAGCCCATCACCGCGCCCATCTCGCGCGGCTCGACGCTCTGTTCGCCTCGCTGCAACATCGCGCCTTCCGCGGCGACCTCGCCGCCCTTTCCTTCTCCCGCTCGCGGGAGAAGGTGGCCTCGCGAAGCGAGGTCGGATGAGGGCCCTGCAGAAAAAGGCGCTGCAATTTAGCGCGCTACACTTTCAGGACCCTCATCCGACCCGACTGCGTCGGGCCACCTTCTCCCGCAAGCGGGAGAAGGGACGCGGCTCCATCACAGCGCCTATCTTGCCGCTCCATCGCCGCGCCCATCTCGCGACTCCTTCGATTTCCGCGCGCCTTTGGCCTCGCGCCGCTTCGCGGCCGAGGGGTGAGTGGGGTCCGGGACGCGCGGCCGCCGTTCGGCCTCGAGCGCAATATGTTTTCATTCGGCTTCCGCGCGTCCCGGACACGGCTGCGGTTCCGCCGACATCCCGGGATCACCACATCCGAAAGCCTCGCGGCCTCGGATGTGATCGTGTCCCAGAGCGTGGTGTAGCTGGATCGAGGCGGACACTGGGATTTCCGGCTTTGGCCGGCAGGATCAGG
>NZ_JAINDZ010000049.1 GCF_019802345.1 Methylosinus sp. Sm6
CGGGAATCGAATCGCAGAGGCATCATCGCCACCGCCGCAGCGCCGGCGAGGGGGCACTGGTCAGTACCCCGGCTAACAGAGACTCTAACTTTTGTTTGCGCCCGGCGACGGTGGAAAACTCATCGGAGCGTTCCCGCACACCGAAACTTCCGTCTGAAAAGACTACGCCCGATACGACTTTCCGTAAATCCGGCTCTACAGACGATGCGACTTCCGAAGCGCCTCTTGCTTTCGTCGAAAGCGAAGGACGCGCGTCATGATCGTCGCGCTGCTCAACCAGAAGGGCGGCGTCGGCAAGACCACGCTCGCCCTGCATCTCGCCGGCGAATGGGCTCGGCAGGGAAAGCGCGTCACGCTGATCGACGCCGATCCTCAGGGCTCGGCGTTGGACTGGTCACAGCAGCGAGCGCGCGAGAACCTCTCGCGGCTGTTCACTGTCGTCGGGCTGCCGCGCGACACGCTCCATCGTGAGGCGCCCGAGCTGGCGCGCGGCGTCGACCATCTCGTCATCGATGGTCCGCCGCGCGTCGCCGGATTGATGCGTTCGGCGCTGCTCGCCGCCGATCTCGCGCTGATCCCCGTGCAGCCGTCGCCCTTCGACGGCTGGGCGTCGGCCGAGATGCTGGCTTTGCTCGGCGAGGCGCGAATCTATCGTCCGCAGCTCGCCGCCCGCTTCGTCCTGAACCGCTACGCCGCGCGCACCGTCATCGCGCGCGAGACGGTCGAGACGCTCGCCGATCACGATCCGCCGGCGCTCTCCACAACCATAGGCCAGCGTATCGCCTTCGCCGACGCGGCGCAGACCGGCCGTCTCGTCTCCGAGCTCGCCGACGATACGCCGGCGGCGCGCGAGATCGTCGCGCTCGCGGCCGAGGTCGGGAGGATCGCGCCATGACGATCTTCGCGGGATATGTGCGCAACTCTTCGCGGTTCGTCGACGGAGGCGCCGCATGAATGAGCGCCCTCCAAAGCGCGGTTTCGCAGCGCGTCCCGGCGACGCCGAGGGCTGGATCAGATCGGCCGACGCTCCCGCCCAGCGCACGAATGACGCCAGCGGATTCACCGCGCGCCTGACGATCGACGTCACGCCGGCGCTGCGCGGCCGCATCAAGGTCGCCGCTTTTCGGCGTGGCGTCACCGTCGCCGACATGCTGCGCGACCTGCTCGCGCGCGAATTCCCCGACGATCCCGGAGAGACATCATGAACGACAACGAGCCGCCATCCGCTCGCGTCGAAGCGCCGCCGCATCGCGGCGTAGCGCCCCTCACTCATGTCGAGCTGACCTGGATCGAGAAGAAGATCGAGTTCCGGATTCGCTTCGGCCATCGCGCAGCAGACAAGATTCTCGATCGCCGCCGCCGCATCGCCAGTTTCGCCCCCGGCAGTATCTTCTGCTTCGTCCGATGGGCGTCGAATGACTACGGAACGGTGATTTCGCGGATGGACATCGTGCGCGCGGTCGGCGCCAGCGAGCGCTATCAGACGCTGCCTTTCGTTCGGCCCGGCGGCGAGATCCTGCTACGCGTCGACGCCTGGCCGAGGGTCGAGCGAGCGCTCCAGGCGATCGACGCCATTGAGGCGATCGGCGTCGATCCGGCCGACGCGTCGCCCGACTATTGGCGGCATTTGCACAACCGCCTCGCTGTCGGCGAAGAGCCACGCACCTACACGCGTGCGCAGCATGACGCCTGGCTGAAGCGCCGGAGCGTCGCGCCATGAACCGCCTCGGCTATGTCACGGCGACGCTCTCCTCTGTGCTGCTGATCGGCGGTCAGTCCATGGCTCCCGCCACGCCATGGCTCGTCTGGAACGGCACGGCGAGCACGCCGACGGGGCTCTATGCGCTTCAGCGGACGGGCAGACCCCACGCTATGCAGTTGGTGGCAGTCCGTCCGCCGGAACGCATCGTGAGCTTCCTCGCTGACGGCAACTTCCTGCCGAAAGGCGTGCTGCTCTTGAAGCATGTCTTGGCGCTCCCCGGACAGAGCGTATGCCGCGCCGGCGCCGTCGTCACGGTCGATGACGTCGACGTCGGCGAAGCGCGAGATCGGGATCGTCTCGGTCGTCCGCTGCCGAGCTGGACCGGCTGCCGGACGCTTCGGCCCGACGAGGTCTTCCTCATGAATCCGACCGTCCAGGACAGCCTCGACGGTCGCTACTTCGGTCCATTCCCCGTCGCGTCGATCGTCGCTCGCGCGGTTCCGATCTGGACCGACGAAGAGGGCGACGGCCGCTACGTCTGGCGCGCCGCCGTCGACTGACGCCCGCATGATTTTACCAGCCAAGGAGAATTCCAATGACGCAGATCGGTCGATTCACGCGCACCAAGTCAGGCTATTCGGGCACCATCCGCACGCTGTCGCTCGACGCCCAGATCGTTCTCGTTCCCTCCGACCATGGCATCACGGAGAACGCGCCGGACTATCGAATCTTGCTCGGCGATGACGAAGGGCCGGAAATCGGAGCAGCGTGGAAGCGCATCGGCGAGAAGGCCGGCGACTATGTGTCGTTGCTCCTCGACGGTCCGGCCCTTGCGCAGCCGATCCGCGCCAATCTGTTCCAATCGAGCGAAGACAAGTCCAGCTGGATTCTGCACTGGACCCGACTCCAGAAGCGCAGCGAGCGGGATTGATGACATGCGTCCCGCACTTTCGCTCATGATCAAATCGGACCGCGCGAACCGGGCCTGCACGCGTGCGCGATTCACGCTCCTTCTCCTTATCGGCCTCGCCCCAGCCTGCACACTGGGCGGAGTCATGCCCGCGAAGGCAACGCCGTTCGATCGTCCGACCGATGGCGAGCCCTATGCTGTCCACGTCACAGAGGCGGCGCGGCGCTTCGGCATTCCCGCGGCATGGATTCGCGCCGTCATGGCGATCGAAAGCCGCGCCCGACGAGACGCTATCTCACCCAAGGGCGCGATCGGGCTCATGCAGATCATGCCGGACACTTGGACGGAACTGCGCAGCCGTTACGCTCTTGCTGGCGATCCTTTCGACCCACACGACAACATCCTCGCCGGCGCCGCGTACCTCCGCGAGCTGCACGATCGCTACGGCTCGCCAGGCTTCCTCGCCGCCTATAATGCGGGACCGCGCCGCTACGAGGATTATCTCGAGGGGCGCCGTTCATTGCCATCCAAGACCGTCGCCTATGTCGCAGCGCTCGCCCCTCTCATCGAGGGAAATGACGGCGCTCGATCCACCATTCACACGTTCTCTGGTCTTTCCCCATGGACGAAGGCGCCGCTGTTCGTCGAGCAGAACGACAGCCGACGCGTCGCCAATCGTCCGGCGCCAATTCCGACGACGACCGACACGACGGCTATCGTCGCTACGCGCGATCTGTCCGCCATTGCGCCTCGCTCCGACGGCCTGTTCGTCGCGCTCTCGTCGACGGAACACGTGCAATGAACCAGCAGCCCTGTTGCAGACGGACTGCCGACATTTGCGCACTGAGGAACCTCAATGCCACCATTTGGCTGGCGCCGCGAGCGTGCAGACGCGTTGCACGCACAGTTCGCGACCGCTTCGCATTCCAGCGTTTCCGAGCGCAATGTGAAGAAGAGAAAGCGGCGGAAGGCAATTCAGCGCAGAACACGACCGCACGAAGGCGAGATAAAAGCGCCTGCCACGCCGGCAGACAAGTCGCTGTCGCGACTCGTCTTTCGTCTGGCAGGCCGGTCGGTCGTTGGCAGGTTTTGGCAAATGCACGTGGAGTTACAAGGCTTCGACCTGCACACTACGTTCTCGCGGCCGCCGTCCGGCCCAGTGAGGCGAGCCGATGAGCCGTGAGGAGAATGACTTCCGCGTCCGGCCGGGCCGCGTCCGCACGACCCGGGGGCCGAAGCCGAAGAGCTTCGTAGCTGAGGTGCTGAAAGCGGCGCGCAAGGCCGGACCTGCGACGCCGCAGAGTGGCGCGCGATCCGCTGCCCCCGGCGGCTCCGGATTCGGGCGCGGACGCGCCGCCTTCGGCCGCGCCCGCCTTTTCGATCCTGGCCGCCGCGTCGTCGTCAAAGCGCGCGTCGTGCGCCATAAGGGCGGCAGCTTTCGATCCGCGCCGCTGTCCGCGCATTTTTCCTATCTGAAGCGCGAGGGCGTCGGCCGCGACGGAGAGAAAGGCGTGATGTTCGATGCCGAACACGATCACGCCGACGATAGGGCCTTCGCCGAGCGATGCGACGGAGACCGGCATCATTTCCGCTTCATCATCTCGCCCGAGGACGCCGGCGAGATGACGGACCTCAAAGCCTTTACCCGCGACCTCGCCGGGCGGATGGAGGCTGATCTTGGAACGAAGCTCGACTGGGTCGCCGTCGATCATTGGAACACCGACAACCCGCATATCCATCTGCTGGTGCGCGGCGTCGACGAGAGCGGCGGCGATCTCGTCATCGCCCGCGATTATATCAGCGGCGGCCTGCGCTCACGCGCGGAAGACCTCGTCGCCATCGAGCTCGGACCGCGCCCCGAACATTCGATCCGCTCGGCGCTCGAGCGCGAGGTCGACGCCGACCGCTGGACGCGGCTCGACGCCGCCATCCGCTACGCCGCCGACGAGACAGGTCTGGTCGACCTGCGCCCGGCGAGTCCTGGTCTAGACGACCCCGAATTGCGCCGCCTGATGGTCGGCCGCGCTCAGAAGCTCGAGCGAATGGGCCTCGCCGCCTCCGCTGGTCCCGGCCGATGGATGATCGGCCTGGAGGCCGAACGCACGCTGCGCGATCTCGGAATGCGCGGCGATATCATCAAGACCATGCACCGCGCCTTCGGCGAGCGCGGCCAGGATCGCGGCGTCGCCGACTATGTCGCCGACGCGGGGCCCTCGGAGACGCCGATCCTTGGGCGGCTCGTCGACAAGGGCCTGCACGACGAGCTGAGCGGAGAAGCCTATGCCGTCATCGACGGGACCGACGGCCGCGCTCATCACGTCCGCTTCCACAGCACCGAGGCGTTCGAACATGCCCCGCCGATCGGCGGCGTCGTCGAGGTGCGGCGCTTCGGCGGCGCCGACGATCCGCAGCCGACGCTCATCCTGGCGACACGCTCGGATTTCGATCTGGATCGCCAGATCGGCGCGTCGGGGGCGACATGGCTTGATCACCGTCTCGTCGAGCGCACGCCGACGCCGTTGGCGATGGGAGGATTCGGCGGCGAGGTCCGCGAGGCCATGAAGGCGCGCGCCGAACATCTCGTCGCCGAAGGACTGGCTCAGCGCCGAGGCGGGCAGGTCATTTTCCAGCGCGACCTGCTCGCAACCCTGCGCGGTCGCGAGCTGAATGATGCCGCCGCGAAGCTCTCGGCCGAGATCGGCCTTCCGCGCACTCAGGCCGCGGCTGGCAATCAGGTCTCTGGCGTCTATCGCCAGCGCCTCATGCTCGCGTCCGGGCGCTTCGCCATGATCGACGACGGTCTCGGCTTCCAACTCGTGCCCTGGTCGCCCACGCTCGAGAAAAAGCTCGGCCAGCATGTCGCCGGGACGGCGCGAGACGACGGCGGCATCGAATGGAGCCTCGGCCGAAAGCGCGGATTGGGCCTATGACGATCGGTGAGCCTCTATCGCCAGTCCACGACGCCAGTATTTTTTCGTTTCGGCTCGCCACGCTACGATTGCGACGCGAACATGCTTGAACGCGCTCGGACCGCGTCTTTGTCTCGACGCCTCGCACTCTTCGAACGGAGGCGCCCGTGTCCGCTACCAGGATTCTCTGGGGCCAGATCCTCGTCGTATCGCTCATCGTGCTGACGACGATATGGACGGCGACCGAATGGACCGCCTGGCGCCTCGGCTTCCAGCCGCAGCTCGGACATCCCTGGTTCGAGCTCGCCCACTTTCCCTTCTATCCGCCGCCCGCCTTCTTCTGGTGGTGGTATGCCTTCGACGCCTATGCGCCGACGATCTTCGTCGAAGGCGGCTATATCGCAGCCTCGGCCGGACCACTCTCGATCGCGGTGGCGATCGCTATGTCGATCTGGCGCGCCCGCGAGGCCGACGAAGCCGAGACCTATGGGTCCGCACGTTGGGCGCGGCCCGACGAGATGAAGGCCGCCGGCCTGCTCGGCCCTGACGGAGTCGTGCTCGGCCGGCATGAGACCTCATATCTGCGCCACGACGGGCCCGAGCACGTCCTCTGCTTCGCCCCGACGCGATCCGGAAAGGGCGTCGGTCTCGTCGTGCCGACGTTGCTCACCTGGCCCGGCTCGGCCATCGTCCACGACATCAAGGGCGAGAACTGGCTGCTCACCGCCGGCTTTCGCGCCCGTCATGGCCGCGCCCTGCTGTTCGATCCGACCAATGGCGACTCGGCCGCCTATAATCCGCTGCTCGAAGTGCGCAGGGGCGAGTGGGAAGTCCGCGACGTACAGAATGTCGCCGATGTTCTTGTCGATCCGGAAGGGTCGCTCGAACGCCGGAACCATTGGGAGAAGACCAGCCACTCCCTTCTGGTCGGGGCCATCCTCCACGTCCTCTATGCCGAAGCCGACAAGACGCTCGCCGGCGTCGCCGCCTTCCTGTCCGATCCGAACCGGCCGATCGAAACGACGCTGCTGGCGATGATGACCACCCGCCATCTCGGCGAGGCCGGCCCGCATCCTGTCGTCGCCTCGGCGGCGCGCGAGCTCCTCAACAAATCCGACAATGAGCGTTCGGGCGTCCTCAGCACCGCCATGTCGTTCCTCGGATTGTATCGCGACCCCGTCGTGGCGAGAGTGACCCGCCAATGCGACTGGCGAATCGCCGATCTCGTCTCCGCTGCGCGTCCGGCCACGCTCTACCTCGTGGTGCCGCCGTCCGACATCAACCGCACCAAGCCGCTGATCCGACTCGTGCTCAATCAGATCGGTCGACGCCTGACCGAGGAATTGCGCCCAAAGGGCCGCCGCCATCGCATGCTGCTCATGCTCGACGAATTCCCCGCGCTCGGACGACTCGACTTCTTCGAGAGCGCGCTGGCCTTCATGGCGGGCTATGGCATCAAGAGCTTCCTGATCGCGCAGTCGCTGAACCAGATCGAGAAGGCCTATGGGGCGAACAACTCCATCCTCGATAACTGCCATGTGCGCGTGTCTTTCGCCACCAATGACGAGCGCACCGCGAAGCGTGTGAGCGACGCGCTCGGCGCCGCGACCGAGATGAAGGCGATGAAGAACTATGCCGGGCATCGGCTTTCGCCGTGGCTCGGTCATTTGATGGTTTCGCGATCCGAGACCGCGCGACCGCTGCTCACCCCCGGCGAGATCATGCAGCTTCCGCCTTCCGACGAGATCGTCATGATGTCCGGCCTGCATCCGATCCGCGCGAAGAAGGCGCGCTATTATGAGGACCGCCGATTCGCCGAGCGGATTCTGCCGCCGCCGAAAGAAGCGCCTCACGCGCCCCGGCCGGATGACTGGTCGGCCCTCCCGGTCCAGCGCCCAACACCCGATCTCTTCACTCGGTCGACGGCCGAGGACGAGGCCAATGGCGGGTTGAGGCGTGAGCCGGAACTGCCCGACCACGTAGCGATCGTAAAGGAGACGACGCCGTCACGCCGAGACAGGAATGAGTTCTCCATCGTCGACGATACGCCCGAGCAGGCCGCGCGCCAGCAAGAGATTGTCCGGCAGCGTATGAGCGGCGTCGCGCGCCAGGGCGCGATGGACCCCGCCGACGGCCTCGATCTGTAGGAAATTATGATGCGCGACCGCCTCAATGTCTCGCTTCCCGTGGAGATGATCGCGAGGATCAACGAGCTCGCCACGCAAAAGCGCCTCACGCGCTCCGCTATCGTCGAGGCCGCGGTCGCGTCCTTTCTCTCGCCCGACGGGGCGGACCGCATGGAGGCCGCCTTCACGCGCCGCCTCGACAGACTGACCCGTCAGGTCCAACGCCTCGAGCGCAATAGCGGCCTCACGACCGAAGCGCTCGCGCTGTTCGTTCGCTTCTGGCTCACCGTCACGCCGCCCTTGCCGCCGGAGGCGCAAGCGAGCGCCCAGGTGAAAGGGCGCGAACGCTACGAGGGCTTCATCGAGGCGCTGGGGCGGCGACTCAATCAGGGACGGACGCTGCTCGACGAGATTCCGAGAGACATGCTCCGAAGCGAGCGAGCAGACGAGAACGGCGCCGACTCGCGCGAATAGGACGCAAGTATTTTTTCGCTGGGCTACGACGGGGTGCTACGACGACCAGACCCTTGTTGATTACGCCGTTTTCTTGCCCTTTCTAATCATCCCCGCGGTGGATCGCTTTCGCGCGATCGACCGAAGCGGGGGTAAGTTTGGCGGCATCTCTTCTCCATTCGCAAGCTCACGCGCGCGGCGCGCGTATGCTGCGCACCGCGCTCGGACCGGCCGTCGCGAGCTTTCTCGAAGACCTTACCGTCGTCGAGGTCATGCTCAATCCGGACGGAAGGCTCTGGATCGACAGATTGTCGAGCGGCCTCGCGGATAGCGGTTGCAGAATGTCGGCGGCCGATGGCGAGCGCATCGTGCGGCTCGTCGCTCATCATGTCGGCGCCGAGGTGCATCCGGGATCGCCGCGGGTCTCCGCGGAACTGCCCGAGACGGGAGAGAGATTCGAAGGACTGCTTCCTCCCGTCGTGGCGGCGCCCACCTTTGCGATCCGAAAGCCTGCCGTCGCTGTGTTCACGCTCGACGACTACGCGCACGCCGGAATCATGATGCAAAGTCAGGCGGACGTCCTGCGAAAGGCTGTCGCGGATCGGAAGAACATTCTCGTCGTCGGCGGAACGTCGACCGGTAAGACAACGCTCACCAATGCGCTGCTCGCCGAGATCGCGCATACATCCGATCGCATCGTGCTGATCGAGGATACGCGCGAGCTGCAATGCCGCGCGCCGAATCTCGTCGCTCTGCGCACGAAGGACGGCGTCGTCTCCCTTTCCGATCTCGTCCGCTCGTCGCTTCGACTGCGGCCAGACCGCATTCCGATCGGCGAGGTTCGCGGCGCGGAAGCCCTCGACCTGCTGAAGGCCTGGGGCACCGGACATCCCGGCGGCATCGCCACGATTCACGCCGGAACGGCTCTCGGGGCGCTGCGCCGTCTCGAGCAGCTCATTCAGGAAGCCGTGATCACCGTGCCGCGCGCGCTGATCGCCGAGACCATCGATGTCATCGCCGTTCTGCAGGGCCGCGGCGGCGAGCGGCGCCTCGCCGAACTCGCGACCGTCGACGGCCTCGATCCATCCACCGGCGATTACCGAGTCCTTTCGATCGCTGCACATGTCGCAGGAGACCAATCATGATGCCCTTTACTCCAAATAGCCGATTTGGCCGCCGCATCGCCATTCTCGCTGCCATCGTCGCCTGCACGGCGATCTCTTCATCTTCCGCCCGAGCCTCCGGCTCTTCCATGCCGTGGGAAACTCCGCTCAACCAAATTCTCGAATCCATCCAGGGCCCGGTCGCCAAGATCATTTCGGTCATCATCATCACAGTGACCGGCCTGACGCTCGCCTTCGGCGACACGTCGGGCGGCTTCCGCCGTCTGATCCAGATCGTCTTCGGTCTCTCGATCGCTTTCGCCGCCAGCTCCTTCTTTCTCTCCTTCTTCTCCTTCTCCGGCGGAGCGCTGATCTGATGAGCGGCTTCAACAGCGCCGAGGACGTTCCCGGCTTCTTCGTCCCTGTGCATCGGGCGCTGACCGATCCGATCCTGCTCGGCGGCGCGCCGCGAGCGGTCGCAATCGCCAATGGCACGCTCGCCGCGGCGATCGCGCTCGGCCTTCGCCTCTGGCTTCCCGGCGCTCTGTTCTGGGCGGTCAGCCACAGCGCCGCGGTGTGGGCGGCGAAGCGTGATCCGCAATTCGTCGAGGTCGTGCGCCGACACCTGCGCTATCCCGCTTATTTCGGCGTGTGAGGCCGCCATGTTGAATCTCGCCGAATATCGCGGCCGCCCGACGAGCCTCGCCGATTTCCTGCCCTGGGCCGCCCTCGTCGCCGAGGGCGTCGTCCTCAACAAGGATGGCTCGTTTCAGCGCACCGCGCGCTTCCGCGGACCCGATCTCGACAGCGCGACGCCTTCCGAGCTCGTCGGCGTGACCGCCCGCCTCAACAATGCGCTGCGCCGCCTCGGCTCCGGCTGGGCCATCTTCGTCGAAGCCGATCGCGCGTCGGCGCAGCATTATCCGCATGATCGCTTTCCCGACGCAGCCTCGGCGCTCGTCGACCTCGAGCGGCAGAACGCCTTCGAGGAGGCGGGCGCGCATTTCGAGAGCTGCTATTTCCTGACGCTCCTCTGGCTGCCGCCGGAGGAGGACGCGTCGCGCGCCGAGAATTGGCTCTATGAAGGTCGCGCGCAAGACGGCGTCGATCCGTGGGAGCTGCTGCGCGGATTCATCGACCGCACCAATCGCGTGCTGCAATTGGTCGAGAGCTTCATGCCGGAGGCCGAATGGCTCGGCGACGGCGAGACGCTGACCTTCCTGCATTCGACGATCTCGACGCACCGGCAGCGCGTCCGCGTCCCCGAAACGCCGATGCATCTCGACGCGCTGCTCGCCGACGAGCCGCTCACTGGCGGGCTGGAGCCACGGCTCGGAAACGCACATCTGCGCATTCTGACCATCGTCGGCTTTCCGACCGTGACCCATCCCGGCATTCTCGACGAGCTCAATCGTCTCGCCTTCCCCTATCGCTGGTCGACGCGCGCGATCCTCCTCGACAAGACGGAAGCGGTTCGGCTGTTGACGAAGATCCGGCGGCAGTGGTTCGCCAAGCGCAAATCCGTCGCCGCGATCATCAAGGAGGTGATGACCAATGAGGCTTCGGCCCTCGTCGACTCCGACGCGGCGAACAAGGCGGCCGACGCCGATATCGCGCTGCAGGAGCTCGGCGCAGACGATGTCGGCGAAGCCTATGTCACCGCGACCGTCGCCGTCTGGGACGATGACCCGGCGATTGCAACGGAAAGGCTGCGCCTCGTCGAGAAGGCGATCCAGGGCCGCGACTTCACCTGCATAGCGGAAGGCGTGAATGCGGTCGAAGCCTGGCTCGGCTCTCTTCCCGGTCACGTCTACGCCAATGTCCGGCAGCCGCCGATCTCGACGCTCAATCTCGCCCATATGATTCCGCTCTCCGCCATCTGGGCGGGAGCAGACAGAGACGAGCATCTTCGTGGCTCTCCCTTGCTCTTCGGAAAGACCGACGGCTCGACGCCGTTCCGCTTCTCTCTCCGTGTCGGCGACGTCGGCCATACGTTGATCGTCGGTCCGACCGGCGCAGGTAAATCTGTGCTGCTGTCGCTGATGGCGATGCAGTTTCGCCGCTATGCGCGCGCGCAGATTTTCGCCTTCGATTTCGGCGGCTCGATACGCGCGGCGGCGCTCGCCTGCGGCGGCGATTGGCACGATCTCGGCGGCGGCCTGTCGGCGGGCTCCGAGGACAGCGTGTCGCTGCAACCGCTCGCCCGCATCGACGACGCGGCCGAGCGCGCCTGGGCGGCTGAATGGGTAGCCGCCATTCTCGTCAAGGAAGGCGCCGCCATCGACCCGAGCGCGAAAGAGCATATCTGGTCGGCGCTCACCTCGCTCGCCTCTTCGCCGCCCGGTGAACGCACGCTCACCGGTCTCGCCGTCTTGTTGCAATCGACGGCTCTGAAGCAGGCGCTTCAGCCCTATTGCGTCGGCGGTCCCTTTGGGCGGCTGCTCGACGCCGAAGAGGAGCGCCTCGGCTATTCCAATTTCCAGGCATTCGAGACGGAAGGCCTCATCGGCGCAAGCGCTGCGGCGGCCGTCCTCACCTATCTTTTCTATCGCCTCGAACAGCGCCTAGATGGACGGCCGACCTTGCTCGTCATCGACGAGGGCTGGCTCGTCCTCGACGATCCCGCCTTCGCGCGCCAGCTGCGCGAATGGCTCAAGACCTTGCGGAAGAAGAACGCCTCCGTCGTCTTCGCCACGCAGTCGCTCTCCGACATCGACAATAGCCCGATCGCGCCGGCGATCGTCGAGAGCTGTCCGACCCGGATATTCCTTCCGAATGAACGGGCGATCGAGCCGCAGATCACCGCGATCTATCGCCGCTTCGGCCTCAACGATCGCCAGATCGAGATCATCGCTCAAGCGACGCCAAAGCGCGACTATTACTGCCAATCGCGGCGCGGCAATCGCCTCTTCGAATTGGGGCTCGGACCGATCGGCCTCGCTCTTTGCGCGGCCTCATCCAAGACCGATCACGCCGCGATCGAGCGCATCCTCGCAGAGCATGGGTCGGATGGATTCCTGCGCGCCTGGCTGATCGAGCGCAACCTCGAATGGGCGTCCGACCTCATTCCCGACCTCACCAATCTGGAGTTCTCCTGATGACGACTCGCTTTCATTGTCGCGCTGCCCTATTCGGTGCCGCGTCTCTTTGCCTCTCGCTCGTCGCTGATCCGGCGCCAGCGCAAATCGTCGTCTATGATCCGACCAATTTCTCGCAGAACGTGCTCACCGCCGCGCGCGAGCTGCAACAGGTCAACAATCAGATCCGGAGCCTCGACAATGAGGCCCAGATGCTGACAAATCAGGCGCGCAATCTCGCCGGCCTGCCGCTCTCGACGCTGAGCCAGCTCCAGACGACGATCCAGAAGACACAGTCGCTGCTCGCGCAGGCGCAGCGCATCGCCTTCGATGTCCAGCAGATCGAATCTGCCTTCACGACCACCTATGGTTCGGCGTCGAGCAGCGCCTCCAGCTCCGGACTGCTCGCCACGGCGCAGACCCGCTGGCGCAATTCCGTCGCCGCTTTCGAGGACTCCTTGAAAGTGCAGGCCAGCGTCGTCGGCAACATCTCGAGCAACGGCTCCGCCATGTCGTCGCTGACCTCCGCCAGCCAGACGGCGACGGGCGCGCTGCAGGCGGCGCAGGCCGGCAATCAGCTGCTCGCGCTGCAATCGCAACAGCTCTCCGACCTCGTCGCCGTGGTCGCGGCGAAGAGTCGCGCCGATGCGCTCGAGCAATCGCGCATCACGGCCACGGAGTCGCAAGGACAGGAGCAATATCGGCGCTTTTCGACCCGTTCCGGCTATCAGCCGGGCAATGTCACCATGTTCCACGGCAATTGAGGCGCGGTCATGGGACAATGGGACATATGGCGCGCCGGCGCGATCCTCGTTCTGATCGCCACATTGATCGTAACGCTTTCCGCGATCGATCGCGATAAGCCTACGCCATTCGTCCGTGACGCCGGCGCCCCCATTGCCATCGATCTCGACGATCTTTCCGCCGAGCTGCGCCGATGCGGCGCGCTCGCGCTCGAGGATGCCGAAGACCAGCGCTGCGAGGCGGTCTGGACGGAGAACCGCCGCCGCTTCTTCGGCAGGCCGGCGCGGCCGACGCCTCCCACGGCCGCGCCGGCCGCAGCTACATCGAAAGGCGCCGCGCCATGAACAATGTCGGCGTCATCGACTCCTTCCTCAACACCTTCACGACCTATATCGATTCCGGCTTCGGCCTGCTGAAGAATGACGTCGCCTATCTTTCCTCCACGCTGATCGCGATCGACATCACGCTCGCCGGCCTGTTCTGGGCCTGGGGCGCCGACGAGGATGTGATCCAGCGACTCGTGAGGAAGACGCTCTACATCGGCTTCTTCGCTTTCCTGATTACCAATTTCAACAAGCTCTCGGGAATCGTCTTCAATAGCTTCGCCGGCGTCGGCCTTAAGGCCGGCGGCTCTTCGGTGTCGACCGCCGATTTTCTGCGGCCCGGCCGTCTCGCCCAGGTCGGACTCGACGCCGGCCAACCACTGCTCGACGCCGCGAGCCAGATGATGGGCTTTGCGTCCTTCTTCGCCAACTTCGTTCAGATCGCCGTGCTGATGATTTCCTGGCTGCTGATCATCATCGCCTTCTTCATCCTCTCCGTGCAGCTCTTCGTCACGCTGATCGAGTTCAAGCTGACGACGCTCGCCGGCTTCGTGCTCATTCCCTTCGCGCTCTTCAACAAGACCGCCTTTCTCGCCGAGAAGGTGCTCGGCAATATCGTCGCCTCGGGCGTGAAAGTGATGACGCTCGCCGTTATCGTCGGCGTCGGCTCGGGACTCTTCTCGCAATTCACGACGAGCTATGGCGGTGAGCAGCCGACGATCGAGCAGACGCTCTCCGTCGTGCTGGCCGCGCTCGCCATGCTCGGCCTCGGCGTATTCGGTCCCGGCATCGCGACCGGCCTCGTCTCCGGCGCGCCGCAGCTCGGCGCCGGCGCGGCGGTCGGAACCGGCGTCGCCGTCGCGGGCGCCGGAATGGTCGGAGGCGCCGCGCTCGGCGTGGCCGGAAGGGGAGCGACGGCAGCCGCCTCGGGAGCCGCCGCCACCGCGCGCGGCGGCGCGAGGCTCGCCGGCGGAGCGGCGTCGGCCTATGCGCTCGGCTCGGCCGGGGAGTCCGGACCGTCGGCTGTCGCCGCCGGACTCGCCGGCGTCGGCCGCGCCGCGGGCGCCGTCGCGACGGCTCCCTTCCGGCGCGCGGCCGCTCGCGCGACGCGCTCCTTGGCGGAGAACTATTCCGCCGGGGCGCGCGCCGCCTTCGCGGCGACCGGCGGCTCGTCGACCACAGGCGCAGGCGGTGACGGCGCGACTGGCGGTTCGCGTGGGAACGCGCCGCCCGCCTGGGCGCGGCGCATGAAGCGTAATCAGCTCGCGAGCCACGGCGCGACGACCGCTGCGCATGTCATTCAGTCCGGCGACAGCCACGGCGGCGGCCATTCCGTCGATCTCTCACAAGAGGAATAGACCATGTTCCGACGCGCCTCGGTGCGCTACGGCCGCACGCCCGAACCGGAGACGCCCTATCAGCGAGCCGCGCAGGTCTGGGACGAGCGCATCGGCTCCGCGCGCGTCCAGGCGAAAAACTGGCGGCTGATGGCTTTCGGCTCGCTGCTCTTGTCCTGCGGCCTAGCGGGCGGCCTCGTCTGGCAGTCGACGCACGGAACTGTCGTCCCCTGGGTGGTGCAGGTCGACCAGCTCGGCGAGGCGCGTGCGGTCGCGCCAGCGATCGCTGATTACACGCCGTCCGATCCGCAGATCGCCTGGTATCTCGCGCGCTTCATCAAGGATGTGCGCGCCGCGCCCGCCGATCCGGTCGTGGTCCGGCAGAGTTGGCTGCATGCCTACGACTTCACGACGACGGCGGGCGCCGCCGCGCTCAACGATTACGCACGCGCCAATGATCCCTTCGCCAGGCTCGGCAAGCAGCAGATCGCCGTCGACGTCTCCAGCGTCATCCGCGCCTCTGCCGACTCGTTCCGCGTCGCCTGGATCGAGCGCCGCTATCAGGACGGCGCGCTCGCCGACACGACGCGTTGGACAGCGATCCTCACCGTCGTCATTCAACCGCCGACCGACGCCGATCGTCTCCGCAAGAATCCGCTCGGCGTCTACGTCAACGCCATCAACTGGTCCAAGGAGCTCGGACAATGACCCGGCCGAATTTTTTGAATGCCGGCGATCCGGCTTCGCACATCGCCGTGAACATGCGGTTCCGGAAAGAAGGAAACGCGTCTTTCCGTAAAGCCGGCTTTGCTGCTCTGCTCTTCTCCGCCGCGTCGCTCGCCGGATGCGCGAAATTCGTTCCGCCGGATATCGATTACGACGACGCCGCGCCGGCGCGGCTCTCCGCCGATCCGCCGGGGCCGGTGACAATCATCACCCTCGCCAAGCCGCTTCCCTTGCCGGGCCAATTGAAGCCGCTGCACGCGGGCAAGGCGCCGCCAGAGCCCGCCGATCCGGCCGCGCGCGTCAATCAGGCCAACGCCGCCGCCCGCGTGCAGCCGATGCGCGATGGATTCATCAATGCCGTGCAGGTCTATCCCTTCTCGGGTGGCGCCCTCTATCAGGTCTATGCCGCGCCCGGACAGATTACCGATGTCGCACTGCAGGAGGGCGAGCAACTCGTCGGCTCCGGGCCGGTTGCAGCCGGCGACACCGTGCGCTGGATAATCGGCGACACGGAGAGCGGCGTCGGCGCGACGAAAAAGATTCACATCCTCGTCAAGCCGACGCGGCCCGACCTCGTCACCAATCTCGTCGTCAACACCGATCGGCGCACCTATCTGCTCGAGCTGCGATCGACCGAAAAGACCTATATGGCCTCGGTCTCCTGGCAATATCCGGAAGACCAGCTCATCGCCTTGCGCCGTCAAAACGCGATCGCCGAATCCGCCGCGCCGATCGCGACGGGCGTCGACGTCTCCGCGCTGAATTTCCGCTATGCGATCCAGGGAGACAGTCCGGCCTGGCGGCCGCTGCGGGCCTTCGACGATGGATCAAAGGTCTATATCGAGTTCCCCACCGGCATTCGCCAGGGCGAGACGCCGCCGCTCTTCGTCATCGGTCCGGCCGGCGGTTCGGAGCTCGTCAATTATCGTGTGAGTCGCAACTACTACATCGTCGACCGCCTCTTCGCCGCCGCCGAGCTTCGCCTCGGCGACGCGGACAGCGAACGGCGGGTGCGTATCGTCCGCACCGACGGAAGGCCGCGGTCATGACGCCGGACGCGAATGACGAGCAGTTCGCCGCGCCGCCGCCGATCACCCCGGACCTTCGGCTCCGAGGCGAACGTCCGCGCGTGACGCGGCTGTCGCGCAAGGTGCTGATCGGCATGGCGAGCGTCGCGGCCCTCGCGATCGCCGGCGCGCTCGGCTACGCGCTGCAGCCGCGCGACAGAAGCGGCGCGGCCCAGGAACTCTACAACACGCAGAACCGTCCTGCCGCCGACGGTCTCGCGAACCTGCCCAAGGACTATACCGGAATGCCGCGTCCGGCGCCGCCGCTCGGGCCGCCTCTTCCGGGCGATCTCGGTCGGCCCATTTTGAATGCTGGCACGATCGTCGGCGCGTCGACGTCAGATCCCGAGGCGCAACGTCGCGCGCAGGAAATCGAAGCCGCTCGGGTAAGCAGGCTCTTTGCTCAGACGAACGAGCGCGAAAGGCCAATCGCCCCGATCGCTCCGACCACGATCTCCGCGGCCGACGCTGGCGTCGCCGCGGCGCCATCCGTCGACGCGGGTTCCGCGCAGAACATGCAGGATCGCAAGACCGCTTTTCTGACTGCTTCTACCGATCGTCGAACCGTCAGTCCCGATCGGCTCACAAAGCTTGCGTCGCCCTACGTCGTCCAGGCCGGAACGGTGATCCCCGCCGCGCTCATCACCGGCCTCCGCTCCGATCTGCCGGGACAGATCACCGCCCAGGTGACCGAAGCGATCTACGACAGTCCCACCGGGAAATTTCTGCTCATCCCTCAGGGCGCGAAATTGATTGGACAATACGACAGCTCCGTCGCCTACGGCCAAAGGCGCGTGCTTCTCGCCTGGACCCGGCTCATCATGCCCAATGGAACCTCGATCGTGCTGGAGCGGCAGCCCGGCGCCGACGCCGCCGGCTATGCCGGCCTCGAGGACGAGGTCGACAATCATTGGGACATGCTTCTCAAAGGAGCCGCGCTCTCGACGCTGCTCAGCATCGGCGCCGAAGCGGGAACGACGGGCAGCGAGAACAGCCTCATCCAAGCGATCCGTCGCGGTGGCTCCAATAGCGCGAGCCAGACCGGGCAGCTGCTCGTTCAACGCCAGCTCAATATCCAGCCCACTCTCACCATCCGGCCGGGCTTCCCCGTCCGTGTTCTCGTGACGCGGGATCTCCTATTGGCTCCATACAAGGAAGGAATGGCGCCGTGACGAAACTGAAGCTCGGTCCGCTCGCCGACGACAAGCCCGTCAAAATCACTGTCGAGATTCCGGCCTCTCTGCATCGCGAGCTCACTGCCTATGCGGACGCGCTCGGCCGAGCCAATGGGCAGACGATCGCCGATCCGCTCAAGCTGATTGTCCCGATGCTTCAGCGCTTCATCGCGACCGACAGAGCCTTCGCGAAGACTCGGACGCGTCCGAAACCTCAACCCGATGTCGCGGAAACCGAAAGGTCGGGATAGCGAGCGCGCAGCAAATCGAGAAATGGCTGCAACATCGGGCTGCTGTTTGTCTCTTTCCAATAGGCCGCGAACTGAAGCCGCATTTGCCCACAGTCGCCATGCAGCTCGCGATGAGTCACTCCGGGGCAGCCAAATCCGGCGGCGCCTTCGAGCAGTGGCGCGACGCCATAACCGGCGCCGACGAGGCTCAGTAGCCTGTCGAGGCTGACATCCTGATAGCTGATACGCAAAGAACCCGAGCCGCCGGCCTTCATGCTCAGCAATTGCTCGAGCTCGGAATCGACGCCGCTCCGCGTCAGCAATATCCGATTGTCGCAAAGCTCCCGCCATTGGATCGCTGGACGACTATTGAGCGGGTGATTTTCCTGAACGGCGACGACGACCCGTTCGCCCCAGAGCGGCAGAACACGGTCGTTCCATCTTCCGCCGCCGGAGGTCAATATGGCGACGTCGATCGCGCCGGCGCCGAGCTCGCCGAGCAATCCCTCCTTGGCGCCGTCGACCAGGAGAATATCCGCATCCGCGATCTGGCGGCGCAACTCCGCGAGCGTCTCCCGCAGATTGCCGGCCGAAAGCGACGAGCAAATCCCAATTCGCAATGGCCTGCGTCCGCCATTGCTCCGCGTTTTGAACGTGAGGAAGAGGCGGTCCGCTTCATCGACGATGGGCCGCGCCAAATCCAGAAATTCGCGACCGACTGGCGTGAGCTTCGTTCCTCCGGTGGTGCGCTCGAACAAGTCCACGCCGAGCTCACATTCGAGATCATGCAATCGACGGCTGAGGGTGGATTGACGCGTCTTCAGCGTCTCCGCCGCTTGCCGAAGGCTTCGATGCCGCGAGGCGACAAGAGCCCATTTCAGATCTCGAAGCTCCGAATTCACCTGAAAAGCCCGGTTTCACAAGCTGATTTCCAGAATCGGATATGCCGACGACAGGACGCCATCGACCGTTCTAATGCTTCCTACTTCATTGAAAATAAATGTCCTTTTAAAGGCCGCCGATCGAGCCGCTATCGCTTTGCAAGCTATGGGTTTTTCGGCGAACGGACCCGATTCCTCCTCAATCGATGCGCCGTCCCGAACAGCCCGACCGCTCTGCGGCGCAAAGATATGGAGGCCCGCGTTTTCCAATATGCGTTGCTAAAATGTTCTAGCCGGCTTACCTTCTCCCGGCTGCAATTTCATGAGCAGCGGCCGAACGGGATGCTGGTAACAACCCGCCCGGCCTGACCACAACCCAAGCTGAAGTGGAGCCTGGATCATGGCTGATTCTGAAGATAGCACGACTCTGCCCGCCGTTAGCTGGCGCGCCATTTTGCGAGGAACCGGCGCCTTGCCGTCGGGGAAGAGGACGGAAGGGGCGCCTTCCGACCCCGCGCTGCAGCTCTGGCGGAACTGGCAAGCCAATCACACTGAGGTCGTCGCGCTGACGCGCCAGTGGCAGCGCATCGAGAAGAAGCTCATTCACTCGGTCGGCATCCCCGAGGTCGCGATCCGCATTTCCGGCGAGGCGGAGCCGAGAATCGCGCAATCGGTCGACGAGATCGAGGAGCTGATCGCGAACGAGCCGGCGATCGAGAGAGAAGCGCTGATCGCTGCGTTCGACGAGCAGCAAAAGCGATGGGACGAGGCGGCGGCGACGCTCGGCTTCGACTCCGTGGACGTTGAACTCCGCGCCGCTCTCGGCAAAGAGCGCGACTTTGTGGCGTCGGTCCCGAAGACGAAAGCCGCCAGCCTGCCGGGTGTCGCGGCCAAGCTCGCTATCCTCATTCAGCTCGGCGAGCCGAGCCCGACAGATGCGGAATTTCCCTGGCCAGAACTGCGCTCGGCGCTGGCGGATATCGCCCGGCTGGCGTCGCCGGAAGCGGCCGTCTTGCCGATGTGATCCTCGTGCTCGGGTCCGTGGTCGCTCGGCTACGGACCCGGCTTCTTTCGAATTGCCCGCCTTTGCGCGGGCTCCTCACTTTTCCGAGCTGGCTTTGCGCCTTTCTCGGCCTGCGCCTTCGGGCGAGCGCCTTCAGTCGATGCCGTAGACGACAACTTCGCCTCCGCAGTTTCGCTTGCGGGCCTCAGAAGCTCGAGCGCCGGAATTCCGAGAGCGTCGGCGAGGCGACCGACGACGTCGACCGTCGCCGAATAGACGCAGCGTTCGATCGAGCTGATATAGGTGCGGTCGAGCTCGGCTCGATGGCCGAGCTCCTCCTGCGACAGGCGTTGCGCCCGTCGATATTTCCTCAGATTGCGCGCCAGCGTCTCTCGCATTTCCATGACGAGAACCAGCCAGCTTGAAGAGTATTTATCTACGGAGTATACTCTACAAACGGTCGCCGCCGGGTTGAGGAGGGGAAGCGCCGGCGCGGCAGAGGGGGCGAGTCCGTAAACGACCGAGAGTCCGAATATGCGTGAGAAGCATCTGGGTCACGCCGTCTCTTTGGCGACGATTTTGTTGAGCACGCGCGAGCAGTTCGCTCGCGCGCTGCGTGACGCTGCGACGGCGAGCATCAGAGCGAGAGGCGCAGGCTTCGATCAGCCGGTCATTTCCCGCTACTTCCTCGAGTCGCACGTCGATGATGCTCTCTATCTGATCGGCAGAGACGGACTCGACGCGCTCGAAACCAACGTCCGCTTCGCGGTCGACGAAATAATACGAGAGGCGTTGGAAAACGTGAGAATGCGGCGAACGCAGAATTAGTCGATAGCGTTCTTGGTGCGCCGGCTACGGCGTGCGGATTGCGCGTGCGCCATCTCCGGCTCCTCACCGCCACGTCGCGACATATAGGAGGCGACGTTTCCTGACCAGGAGCACGATTGGCGTCGACCACATTTCAAAGAATCTTTTTAGGAGCAACCGTCGTGGAAAGACGAATAACTCTCACTGACATAGACCGCCCTGGAGAGGCGCTCGAAGTCGATATTGTCGCCGCCGACGAGACGTCACTGACGCTTGCCGTGCCGAACACCTCTGTCCAATTCAAATTATTCCGCCATAGCCGCAAAGCTTCCTATACAGGGTCCCTCGGGGGACGTAGCTTTTTCTGTTCTCCAGATGTGGTCGACTCCACAATGACCGCTGCGTTAACGATCCGCGTTCACGCCAATGGACCGGCTGCACCGCCCCGAAAAAAATCCGGCGCGCAATGACGACAAAAGCTGCGCGCCGCCCCTCATCGACGGGGAGCTGATCCGTTGGTCGATGTAGGAAATTCGACGCATTGCAACTCGTCTCGCTTGAAAACGAATTCGTCTCGAGTTTGTAATCGCCGCGAATGGATTTCGGCATCACCCTCTGCAACGATATATGCGAGCAGCCCTCGGGCCCCTGGCCGCGCGACGCGCCGCTGGCGCATTGGAGCGTCGCCGATCCGGCGCTGGTGAAGGGCGACGACCTGCAGAAGCGCGCCGCCTTCATTGAAGCCTATCGCCGCCTCGGCGTGCGGCTGACGGCCTTCGTCAATCTGCCCTTCTAGTCGCTTGGCCGGGCGGTTTTGAAGAGCCGTCTCGCCATATTGCGACGATGGAGGGGGCGACGGAACTGGCGGTGACGAGTGCGGCTTGAGGGGGACGAAGCTTCCCGGTTAGCACTCCAAAAGCATTGTTGCGTTGCAACAAAATCACCTCTATCCTGAGCAAATGTCTCTAGCTTCAGTTTCTTCGAGCGACGTGCTGACGCCGCCGTAGCCATCGCCCTAGGTTTCTCACCCGCCTCGCCGCCAACTGGCAGCGAAATTGCTTTTGCATCGGCTCCCTTGTCGGTCGAGCGGTGCATTCTGAGAGCTACATCTATGAATCTGTCGAAGTTGCGCGCCGAATGGGCGCCGAATGTCGTGCGCGATGTGCTGGCTGGAACGGTCGTCGCCCTCGCGCTCATCCCCGAAGCCATCGCGTTCTCGATCATCGCCGGCGTCGACCCGAAAGTGGGCCTCTACGCCTCTTTTTGCATTGCGGTCGTCTCGGCCATCGCCGGAGGACGGCCGGCCATGATTTCGGCGGCGACGGGCGCCACGGCTCTCGTCATGGTCACGCTCGTCAAGGAGCATGGTCTCGCATATTTGTTCGCCGCCACGATCCTGACCGGCCTCCTTCAACTGGCCGCAAGCGCGCTTCGGCTGGGCGACCTCATGCGCTTCGTGTCCCGCTCCGTCGTCACCGGTTTCGTGAACGCCCTCGCCATTCTCATTTTTCTGGCCCAATTGCCTGAACTGATCGGGCAGGGATGGCAGGTTTATGCGATGGTCGCAGTCGGTCTCGCCATCATTTACCTGCTACCGCGCCTGACCAGAGCCGTGCCCTCGCCGCTCGTGACAATCATCGTGCTGACTGCGTTCTCGATGGCCGTTGGTCTGAAGCTGCATACGGTCGGCGATATGGGAGAACTTCCGAGCGAGCTTCCTTTCTTCGCCTTGCCGCAGGCGCCGCTCACCCTCGATACGCTGCTTATAATTCTGCCCTACGCGCTGACGTTGACGATGGTTGGACTGCTGGAAAGCTTGATGACGGCGGCCATAATCGACGAAATGACCGACACGACGTCGAACAAGAACCGGGAATGCGCCGGGCAGGGCTTGGCGAACATCGCCTCCGGCTTTTTCGGCGGCATGGCCGGCTGCGCCATGATCGGCCAATCGGTCATCAACGTGTCGTCCGGGGGACGGGGCCGTCTCTCCTGCTTGTGGGCAGGCGCATTTTTGCTGTTTCTGATCGTCGTCCTCGGCCCCTGGGTGAAACAGATTCCGATGGCGGCCCTCGTCGCGGTGATGATCATGGTTTCGATCAACACCTTCCAATGGCAGTCGATCCGCACCCTTATCGTGCACCCCAAAAGCTCCAGCTTCGTCATGCTGGCGACTGTCGTCGTGGTCGTCGTCACCCATGACCTCGCCAAGGGCGTGCTGGTGGGCGTCATTCTGAGCGGCATATTCTTCGCGCAAAAAGTGTCGCGCTTCTTCGCCGTCACGTCCGAACTCGACGCGGACGGCGTGCGCACCTACAGAGTGACGGGTCAATTGTTCTTCGCCACGGCCGAGGCGTTTCACAGCGCCTTCGACTTCCGCGAAGAGGGCCTGAAGGCGGTCGTGATCGATGTGCATGCCGCGCATTTCTGGGATTTGAGCGGCATCAACGCGCTCGATCGCGTGGTGCTGAAATTCCGGCGCCATGATCTGCCGGTCGAGATCGTCGGCGTCAATGAAGCGAGCCAGACAATGGTGGATCGGCTCGCGTTGCACGATAAGCCCGGAGCGACTTTGCCCGCCGCCGGTCACTGAGCGCGCCTGAAATCTCTGCAAGGCGTCCCTCATGAGGGACGCCTCTGTTACAAAACTCGCCGCCTGGAGGGGAAATCTTGCGCATTTCCGAACGTGCGCGATCATGTGAACTGCGGCGCTATGCGCCGTAACAACAACCGGCGGCCCGATCAACCGCGTTCGCCTCCTGAATCGGCGGGCAGGGCGCGTCGCCGTAAGAGCAGAAGACGCAACAATCCCCCGCCTTCGGCTTGAGCACGGCCCCGCATCCCTTGCACGCATAGAAGAACTGGCAGGCGTCGGTCGGCATGATCTCGGTCGCCCGATGGCCGCAAATCGGGCAGGTTATCGTCGAGTCGAGTTGCATTCACCGCCCCCAGAAGAGCTTCAGCAGCAAAGGGTCTATGTGGCTCCACTCCGGCCATCAGGAACGTGGCGTTGCGGCGGTCCTGCTCGGTGCGGAACTCCTCGCCGATCTCAGCGACATAGGCGAGTTGTCCGCCAAGGATGAAGAACTCGCCGCGCTTGATTTCGGCGTCGCGCTGGAAGCGTCTCGTCCGCCGGACACCTCGATCGAGTTCCGCCCTGACGCGATCGAACAGGGGCTCGAATTCGTCGAAATCGGATCGTGTCCCAGCAAATGGTGTAGCTCAGGTCGGTCCCGTTCGAGGGACTCCGGCAGCAGCCGGTTAGATCAAGCGGCCACGGCGGGCCGCTTGACGATTGGATCATCGCTCAAAGCGGCGATCGTTTCCAGGGTCATGTAGCGGCCGCGCTGGACGGCCCATTCGTCATTCTGTTCCAACAGGATCGCGCCGACGAGGCGCTTGATCGCCTTCTCGTTCGGGACGATGCCGACGACCTCGGTGCGGCGCTTGATCTCGCCATTGAGGCGCTCGATGCCGTTGGTGGACTGGATTTTCGGCTAGTGATCCTTGGGAAAGCTCGCATAGGCGAGCACATCGCATTCGGCGTCGTCCATGAAGCCGGCGAGCTTCGGGAGCGTCGGCCGCAGCTGATCGGCGACCTTGCGCCATTGCGTCTTGGCGGCGCCTTCGTCCTCCTGCGCGAAGGCGGTGGCGATGAGCGCCGAGACGACGCGCCTTCCGCTCTTGCCGGCATGGGCGAGCGCGTTGCGCATGAAATGCACGCGGCAGCGCTGCCAGGACGCATTCATCACCTTGGCGATGGCGGCCTTCAGCCCTTCATGCGCGTCGGAGACGACCAGCTTGACCCCGCGCAATCCTCGCCGGCGCAGGCCGCGCAGGAACTCGGTCCAGAAGGTCTCGACCTCCGAGGGACCGGTATCCATTCCGAGAATTTCACGCCGTCCATCATCATCTCGTCGGTCATCGGTGTTCCTCGGTTGCATTGCGAATCGCAAACCGATGCTACCGAAGATCCGCCGATGACCGCCCAGCGGCGCTCGGACGCGCGGCGCTTCGGCCTACGGCGTCGAGTAGGCGCGGGGATTTCTCCGCCGCGCCTCTCACAGAACCGGATATGCGGGCCACGCGTCCGGCTCCTTG
>NZ_JAINDZ010000004.1 GCF_019802345.1 Methylosinus sp. Sm6
GAACTATCGCAATAGGCTCGCGCTGCAGGACGCCGACCAAATGGTGAGTAAGAGGCGTCTAGCCTTCGGATCAAGGACCGCTTATGGCGCCTCACGGAAATTCGAACTGGGCCGCCAGCTTCGCTTTCAACTCTGCCGAGAAAAGCCGCCATTGCGAACAAAACAAGAATCATGGTTCAGTCTGCGGGCCCGTTCACCCTGCCGATTCGCCATGACCGCCGTCGCCTATCTCGAAAAGCTCAACACCGAACAGCGCCGCGCCGTCGAGCACGGCCTCCATGACGGCTCGTCGGCTCCCGCCGGCGGCCCGCTGCTGATCATCGCGGGCGCCGGCTCGGGAAAGACGAACACGCTCGCCCATCGGGTCGCGCATCTCATCGTCCAGGGCGCCGATCCGCATCGCATGCTGCTGATGACCTTCTCCCGCCGCGCCGCCGCCGAGATGACGCGGCGGGTCGAGCGCATTTGCGCCGAGGCGCTGGGCGGCAAGGGCGGCGGCGATGTCCTCGCCTGGGCCGGTACGTTTCACGCGATCGGCGCCAGGTTTCTGCGCGAATATGCCGGCGCCATCGGCCTCGATCCAGCCTTCACCATCCATGATCGCGAAGACTCGGCCGATCTGATGAATCTCATTCGCCACGAGCTCGGCTTCTCCAAGACCGAGAGCCGCTTCCCCACCAAGGGCACATGCCTTGCGATCTACTCCCGCGCCGTGAACGCCGAAATCCCGCTCGAGCAGGCGCTGCTGGGCGCCTTCCCCTGGTGCGCGCGCTGGCACGGGGAGCTGCGCCGATTGTTCGCCGCCTATGTCGAGGCGAAGCAGGCGCAGAACGTGCTCGATTACGATGATCTCCTGCTCTACTGGGCGCAGATGATGCAGGACGAAGCGCTCGCCGAGGAAATCGGCGGCCGCTTCGATCACATTCTCGTCGACGAATATCAGGACACCAATCGCCTCCAGGCCTCCATCCTGCTCGCCTTGAAGCCGAAGGGCGAGGGGCTCACCGTCGTCGGCGACGACGCGCAATCCATCTATTCCTTCCGCGCCGCCACTGTGCGCAACATTTTGGAGTTTCCGAAGAGCTTCACGCCGCCGGCGGAGATCGTCACGCTCGATCGCAATTATCGCTCGACCGAGCCGATCCTCGCCGCGGCCAACGCGGTCATCTCGCTCGCCGACGAGCGTTACGCCAAGAATCTCTGGACCGAGCGGCGCTCCGCGGAGCGGCCGCAGCTCGTCATTGTGCGCGACGAGAGCGATCAGGCGCGTTTCATCGCCGAGCGCGTGCTCGAGGCGCGCGAAGCCGGCATGACGTTGAAGCAGCAGGCGGCGCTGTTCCGCGCCTCGCATCACAGCGCCATGTTGGAGCTGGAGCTCGCGCGCCGCAACATTCCCTTCGTCAAATTCGGCGGGCTGAAGTTTCTCGACAGCGCCCATGTGAAGGATGTTCTCGCTTTGCTGCGCTTCGCGCAGAATCCGCGCGATCGCGTCGCCGGCTTTCGCACTCTGCAAATCCTGCCCGGCGTCGGCCCCTCCTCCGCGCAGAAGATTCTCGACTTCCTCATCGAGCGCCCGGACCCGCTCGCCTGCCTCGCCGAGGCGCCGACGCCGCCGCGCGCCGGCGAGGATTGGAGCGGCCTCGTCACGACGCTGCAAATTCTGCATGCGAAAGAGGGCTGGCCGGCGGAAATGGAAGCGGCGCGCCGCTGGTATGAGCCGCATCTCGAGCGCCTGCACGAGGACGCGCCGAGCCGTCTCGCTGATCTCGTCCAGCTCGAGCAGATCGCCGCAACCTATCCTTCGCGCGAGCGCTTCCTCACCGAGCTGACGCTCGACCCTCCGGACGCGACCAGCGACGAGGCCGGCCCGCCTCTGCGCGACGAGGATTATCTGATCCTCTCGACGATCCATTCGGCCAAGGGACAGGAGTGGCGTTCCGTTTTCGTGCTGAACGCCGTCGACGGCTGCATCCCCTCCGATCTCGCGACGGGAACGGCGGCGGAGATAGAGGAGGAGCGCCGGCTGCTCTATGTCGCGATGACGCGCGCGAAGGACAGCCTGCGCCTTGTGACGCCGCAGCGCTTTTTCACCCATGGCCAGCCGGCGCAGGGTGACCGGCACATCTATGCGGCGCGCACGCGTTTCATTCCGGCGGATATGCTGCGGTTTTTCGAATGCGTCAGTTGGCCAGCCGCCGCGGCCGTGGGCGAGCGTCTCGCAGGGGGTAGGCTGCGGGTCGATGTGCGGGGGAAGATGCGGGGGATGTGGGGATGAACGATGAACCAACGAAGCCGAAGGTGAAACGCGTGGTCTATGCCGCGCGCCATCCACTCCTGAATGAAGCTCGGTTCGGGGAATGACATAGCCCGAAGGGAGTCAGAATATGTCTGTCTTTGACCCATTGCGGTCATTCGCTTTCCCAGCCAAGGCGCGACTCTATAAGCTCAGCGCAAGTCGCGCCCACATGACTGCAAGCGTAATGCAGCTCACGGCATAGAACGCGAAACGAAGCGGTACGTAATTGAAGACTATGTAGATCGTCGCGTGAACGGCTCGGCTCGCCACATAGATCCATGCAAGAGAGACTTGGGGGGCGTCGACACCGTGAAGAGCGATCGCGAGGAGCGCCACGACGTAGAAGAGCGTCGGCGCCTGCATCAGGTTGTCGAAGGCCCGAGCCGGGCGCTCGATCCATTCGTCCGGCGCGCCGTCGCCATAGTCTCGGAAATATTTCACCGACGCGGCTCCCAGCAGCACGGCGACATTGCGGGAGATCACCATGAGCAGCCAGACTGCGCCGGTCAGAGCGAACATCGCGGTCATAGGAACAACGATTTCTCGCGGTTCGGCCGGCGTTGGCGCCAGAGTTGAAGCCCACCTGACGAGGACTACGCCTGCCGCGATGACGATCGCGATGGCGAGATATTCGCGCAGGCTCGGACGCTCAAAGTCTTTTCTGCCCGACATCATGCTCTCCTTCCCTCCCGCCATGTCGCGTGAATGCTACTCTCCGCCTCGCGGCTGGGCGAAGCGGAACGGCTCTCGCCAAAGAAGCAGACCGAGGGCGAGCGTCCAGAGGAGAAACAATGTTGCGAGTGTCTGGAAGCCATAGCGCTCGGTCCAGGCGCTCGCTCCCGAAAACGCTTTGAGAAGGCCGACGCTGAGCGATATGGACGCGCCCAACGCGACACCTGTCGCCCCGATCCAGCGAGGATAGCGCTGCGACAAGAATAGCGCGCCGCCGAGCAGCGCGACCCCAAGCCAATATACGAAGGTCGCCGCGGTGGCCGTAGCTTCGACAAAACCCGCAACAGCGAGAGCCCCGCCACCGCTCCCGGCTCTCGTCGTTTCCGCGAGCGGCGTGAGTGACGCCTCAGCGGCAAACACGCAGAGCCAAAGAGCGAGTCCCAAAGTCAGCATGTGAACGCTCAGCGATCCCCAATCGCTGGCGTTATCTGACCCGGAAATGCGAAGCGTCGTCGCAAGCGCCAAATATCCGAGTTGCATGAGCACCATGCCAGTGATTAGGCCCCAATGGACGAGTGTCCAGCCAGACGAGGTCGCGGCATTTCTCACGATTCCGGCTGGTTCCGCGAGTTCCGGGTGCATACCATTCGAAACGCCTGTCACGAGCGCTCCCACGATAGCGCAAACAGCACCTATGCGTCGAAAGCTAATGTTTTCCATGATGTTCCTTTCGAGAGCGCCGCTCGTCGGCGCACTTCGTCCTTCATTCAATTGCAGTTCACAAGTGATTGCAAAATCGCTTGTGCATTGCAAGTAACTTTCATAAAGCTGGGCGGATGACCCGAAACGCCACGGCGCCGCGACGCTCGAACTGCCCTCTGAATGTCTGTCTCGAAATTTTCGGAGACCGATGGACGCTGCTCATCGTCCGCGATCTGCTCTTCAAGCAGCGGTACGAATTCAAGGACTATCTCGCCGCTAAGGAGAAAATCGCGTCCAATATTTTGTCGGACCGGCTGCGGAGGCTCGAGGAAAACCAAATCATCACTAAGTCGGTCCATCCAACAGATGCGCGCAGGGTGGATTACAGACTGACTGACAAGGGGCTGGATCTTGCTCCGCTACTTTTTGAAATGGCTCTTTGGGCGACGAAGCATGAGGAGACCGACGCACCGACGCCTCTGTTACGGCGTATGTCCGATGATCGCGAAAACCTGCTAGCGGAGTTGCGCGCCAACCACCTCGGGAGCACAGCCGAATCGCAAAGCCACGTTCCTCCACAGCCCGTTCCCAATAGAGCCGGGCACCGTGGGCCAAATCGAACTTTCTCGAAATAGAGAATCCACAAAATGGGCCTTGCCCCGGCTAGACTGAGCCGAGAACTGCGCCTGAACATTGATCAGTGCGTCTGACCAAAGGGCGAGTGGTATGCCATCCGCTTGCGAGAGCTTTTTGCGAGTGTTTCGAGAACGTCCGCTGTTGGCGCGACCTTCCCTATGGCGCGGCAATCTGGATGAGAAGAGCGCGACAATCTGGATGAGATTTTTCGGTCGCGGTGACGAGATGATTGTCGCGGAGCGACGATAAGGCAAGCGGATTTTTGGTGACGTTCGTCTTGATTGACGCGGAGCGACAATCAGGATGAGGTTTTGATTGTCGCGCGCGCCGAGGGCCGGCCTGGACCAGCGGCATTTTTGAGCGCGGCTTTACGTCGATAGCTGTCGACGTTCATTTCGAAGATCGTCGCATGATGGACGAGCCTGTCGACCGCGACGAGCGTCATGGCTTGGTCTGGAAAGATTTTTCCCCATTCGCCGAAGGGCTGATTTGCGGTGATGAGCAGCGAGCGTCGCTCGTATCGGGCGCTGATCAGCTCGAAGAGGACGCTCGTTTCGGCCTGATCCTTGGCGACGTAGGCGAGATCGTCGAGGACCAGCAAATGATATTTGTCGAGCTTGTTGATCGCGGCTTCGAGAGTGAGGTCGCGTCGCGCGACTTGCAGTCTCTGGACGAGATCCGTCGTTCTCGCGAAGAGAACGCGCCAGCCGTTTTCGATGAGCGCCAGGCCGAGCGCCGTAAGCGCACGCTCGGCGCCGTTCACGCGGTGGGCTTGAAATTCCAGGGCATGAGCGCCTCGATGTCCTTGTTGGGCCATCGGTCGGCGATTCGTTCGAGGGTCTGCTGGGCCCAGGCGTAGGGATCGACGCCGTTCATTTTGCAAGTCTGAAGCATGGTGGCGATAGAAGCCCGCGTCCGCCCACCGCCAGCGGAGCCGGCGAATAGTGAGTTCTTGCGCGTAATGGCCTGAGGCCGGATCGCCCGCTCGACGATATTGGAGTCGATTTCGACGCGGCCGTCGTCGAGAAAGGGTCCGAGGACCGCTCGATGCGAACGGGCATAACGGATCGCCTCGGCCAATTTCGATTTGCCGGAGATACGCGGCAGCTCGCGCTCCCAAAGATCGAACAACGCCTGCACGATATCGACCGACGTCGTCCTTCGCGCCGCCCCTGTTTGCGCGCGCCGCGCTCGCCGGTCTGACGCGCGCGGCGAACCCAGACGATCGCGGTCGCATCCCCGACCCCGAAACGCGACGCCGCCTGACGGGCCGAAAGGCCCTTCAACGCGGCGTCGATCACCCGGTCACGCAAATCCTGGCTGTAGGCCCGAGCCATCTTCCCCTCCGTCATGCTCATGACGTTAAGGAATCAGGCTCTCGCTGATTCGGGAATCTGGAGGGTTATGTGAGGTCCGCGGCGCAATGTTTGGTCTGCCCGGAAGCGGACCTCACATAAGCCGGATTGAACGAAGGCGCGGGTCGTTAGCCACTATGGGGAAAGCGCGTCTCGTCGCCGATTGGCGCAGGGCCGCGGTGGGGCCGCTGGCGCTCGTAGCAGGAGCCGAGAACTCGGCGGGCCGGCGGGACGCGATCGAACAAGCCGGAGTTCGTGGCCTACTGTCGCGGGATCGGCCTCATGATGATGACGATTGTCGCGCTCGCGGCGCGAGACGGCCTCCCGTCGGCACATGGTGCGACGAGCGAAACGGAGTGCTGTCCGGAGCTCTTGGCGGGAGACGATGGCCTGGTTCATGACGTGTCGCAATGGAACGGGCGCGCCCTCGCGGGTGGAACGGCGCCGATGCGGCGCATGAGCCCGCCGCAGTCGGGGCACGGGAAAATGTGCGCTGCAACGGTGGAGGGGGCGTCGCATGGGCGGACCTTCGGCTCGACCGGATGATCGGCGGCGGCGAGACGACGACAGAGCGCGAGCCGCTTCTCGCGATCGGGCATCGAAACGCCCGGTCACTCGGGCGGCGTCACCTGCAAGGAAAGACGGTCCAGCGGGCTCTTCGTCGCGCTGATCAGTCGTGTCGAAACCCGCGTGTAGAGCGCCGTCGTCGACAGATGCTCATGGCCGAGCAGAACCTGGATGATGCGAATAGGCGATCCGCTCCGGGATCGTCTCGCAGGCCACAGCGCGGACAAGTGATTGGCGAGCGAGGCCGCATAGGACCAGGAATGACCGGAGAGCATCGGAAACAGCAGCCGCGAGAGAGCGAGCGCCGCGCCCGCCATGGCGAGCCAGGGCGCGAGCAGGCCGAAGGCGCGGCCTTCGCTCGGCGTGCGCGCGGGCAATCGGCCGAGCGCCCTGAGAAAGCGCAGCATCAGCATAGCCGTTCCGACCGCCGACAGCGTCACGAGCGATGCGACAATTCCTTCGCCGAGCGAGCCCTTTATGGCCAGCTTCGCCAAGGCGCTGCCCGAGAGCGGAAAGCCGGCGATGGCGAGCGCGGTGAAGACGGAGACGAACATCACCGGCCGGCTCGGCGAGACGTTGCGCGCCGCGAGCCCGACGGTCATGAACAGCGCCGCCTTGGCGAGACCATGATGGAGCGTGTAGAGCGACGCGGCGTCGATCGCCGCGCGGGCGGTGCCGGGCGCGCTCATCGCGCTCGCGAGAACCGTCGCTATCAGCCCCATCTGGCTGAGCGTCGAATAGGCGAGGATGACTTTCGCGTTCGTCTGCAGCAATCCGGCGACCACGCCGAAAATCGATGCAGGCCGTCGGATCGCTCCGATTGTCCTTTTCGAAGAAATTTCATTTCACAGGCCGAAACGCGAGTTGCGGTGATGTTTGGTCGTTCGCTATTGTCCAGCAAAAACGACCCGGTTCCGCCCTGCGGCCTTGGCGTCATACAGCGCTCTGTCTGCCGCTCGCGTCATCTTCCAGAAATCTGGCGTCCGGTTCTCCATGATCGCTACACCGACGCTCACGGTAGCAAGTCCATCGACCAGAAACGACGCCTCCTCGACAAAGGCCGAGCGAATCCTTTCCGCTACGGAGAGCGCAGTCCCACGGTCAACCGAACACATCAAAATAACGAATTCCTCTCCACCGATCCTCGCCAGCACGTCGCCCGACCGAATGTTGCGTGCCGCTGTCGCGCCGAACGCCGCCAACACGCGGTCTCCTTCCGGGTGTCCGAAGCGATCGTTGATCACCTTGAAATTGTCGAGGTCGAAAACGAGCAGCGCAGTCGTATCTTTACCTGTCGCCGATCTCTCCGCTCTTTCGATTGCCAGATCGAAGGCGCGGCGGTTCGCCAGGCCGGTGAGTGCGTCGATCATCGCCGCGCTCTCCTGGCGGATCGCGATCCGTTCTTTCGAAAGAGCTATGAGGACGAACCCGAGGATCGCCAAGTAGCTCGACAGTTCCAACCAACGGTATTTGAGAACCCAACTGTCAGTGAACGGGCTACCGGGATCGACTTCGACGAATGAGCCGGATATCGCCACGATAATATCCACCCCAGAATGGATGCCGACGATCCAGCCCGCCACCTTCGACATCAGCAGCGGCTTGTCTTTCGCTCGATTGTAGGAAAAAAGTTCATAAGTTGTCAGGGTTTCGTAGATCGCGGCGACAATCGCGAACGCCACGATCCGCAGATGAATGCCGGCGCTCCAGAATCCCGCCAACCACATCAGGCCGCCAGCGAAAGACAGAAGGGGATGAACGGCTTTCCCTCTGAAAATCACGGCTCCTGTCCAGACAAGTCCACACGCCCACAACGCCAGAGCGTTTCCGGCGACAATAGAGACTGTTTCGTTCACGTTTCGAAACGCAAAGCACACAAACGCGCTACCAGCCATGGAGAACGCAGCGGACCAAAAGAGTTCCTCAGGCTCCCTATCTCTACGCCAGATGAGATACATGAGCGTGCTCAACAGCAAGAGCACGAACGCGGAGAACGAGAACAGCGTCGGCGCCAGAGGAAGCATGTCGTGTTCAACATCCCAGAGAATCAGAGCGCATCGAAGCGTTCCAAATCCCGTCGAATGAAGCGCTCGTGCGGAGATGTGTTGCGTCAGCGATGCCGGCAATAGGCACAATGCTTTGGCCTCCTCCGGAGAGCATCATCATGGTTAAGGGGCTGTTTCCGCCGCAGGGACATTATGCGATGCGAGAATGAGAGCCGCCGGGTTCGCGACGTGGTTGCGGTGCAATTTTTTGCCGCTCGCCGTGCGATGAGGGCCGAAATTTCGTTGGGATTAGGCCTCGAGCACCGCACGCCAGATTTCGGGCGCAGTTGTCCCAGCGGCTCCAAATTTGCTCAGTGCAAATTGACCCTTCCTAATGCGATGCATGAGTTCGACGCCGGCGATGGTGATCGCCGCATGTTGGAATCGCTTGAAACCGAGCATAGGTCCCAAACGAAGCTTGATGGATCGGTATTCCTGTTCAATGAGATTGTTCAGGTATTTCGAAGATCGAATTCGCGTCCGTGCGCGCCTCGAGTCTGTGCGAGAAGTTCGCGCGCCGCACGATGTGACGCCTGATATCCGTCGAGCGTGATTTTGCACGGGAAGCCTCCATGGTTTGCGAAGGCACGACGGAAAAACGCTTTGGCGGCGCCGACATCTCGCTTGGCGCGCAGCAAAAAGTCCACCGTTTTTCCCGCCTTGTCGACTGCGCGATAGAGATAGGTCCAGCGGCCCTTGATCTTGACGTAAGTCTCGTCGACACGCCACGATCCGCCGACCCTGCGCGCGAAGCGGTTCCACCGCTTTTCGAACTCGGGAACGTAGCGCTGAACCCAGCGCATGATGGTCGTGTGAGCCAAAGACAAGCCGCGTTCGGCCATCATTTCCACGAGATCGCGAAAGCTGAGCTTGTATCGCAGATACCAGCGCACGCAGAGAACGATGATCTCGCGGTCGAAATGGCGGCCTTTGAAAAGTTCTTCCGCACTCAGCATCACCGATTTCTCCAGCGTCCGGTTCCGCCCTCACGGATTATGCCCCGCTCACGCCGTTTGCACCAGAACCATTCCAACCACTCCCGCGACGGCACCGAGATGAAGCTCGCCGCGCTCGACAGACAGGTGTCGCCATGAGCCCTTGGCCGCGCGATGAGCGGGTTCGCCGATCGCGCGGAGGGAGGGAAGCGTGCGTCAGAAGGTCCCTCCGACGGTGACGCGCACTGCCGGCGGCTCGACCGGCTTGAAGTGACGGTCCATGACTCCGACAGAGCAGACGGCGCCAGGAGCGACGCCGCCCGCGCAGAGCCCGTAGAGGGCGTCGGCCGGCAGCAGAGATCCGTAGGCGTAAGTGATCTGATCCGAGCGCGAGTTCGTGACGTTGAAGGCGTCGGCCTGAATTCGCCAGCCGTTCTCGAACCGATAGCCGATTCGTAGGTTCAAGACGCCCGTCGACGGCGAATTGAAATAGCCGTCCTCGGTCAGAGGGCGAACGCCGAGATAGCGGTATTTCAGCGCCGCGAACCAACCGGAGCTTTCGCCGACTTCGAGCCCGAGAGAGGCGATGATGTTCGGCGCATTGGTCAGATAATTGCCGGGCGCGTTGCCGAGAAAGGCTCCGTATCCGATGGCACCAGGCGCGACCAGATCGAGCCAGGCGAGCGTTTGCAGTTGGTCGACGCCGCGGAAACGCGCATGCGTCAGCGCGACGTCGCCTTCGAAATGCAACCACGGGACAGGCGAGTAATGGTTGGCGATCTCAAGCCCATACCGACGGCTTGGACGACCGAAGGTCGTGGTTCCGGTATCGCCGACGAACTGGTTTTCCGAGTCGAAGTCGAGCCACCAAAGGCTGATGGACGAGGCGAGGCCATCGATGATCCTGGTGCGCGCTCCGATTTCCGCGCCTCGCGATTTCACGAGCAATGGAATGCGTGCAACCTGGGCGAAACCGTCCGTGTCCGAGAGCGCGGTCGTGTCGAAGCTCTGGACCGTTCCTCTTGAGTCGGTGGAATGAAATCCCTCGCCGAAGTTGAGGAAGAACTCGGTCTTGTGGAAGGGGCCGAGCACCAGTCCGGCCTTGGGGCTGACGACGGCGGCGCCTTTGGAGCCGCTGTTGAACGGACCCGACAGGACGGCCGCGATGTTGCCGGCGCTGTCCGACACGCGAGGTGCGTCGAACAGCGTCTGTAGAGAGTTCACGTCGGCATGGACATAATCGACGCGGACGCCGGCCGTCGATCGCAGCCAGGGCGTCCAAAACAGTGTGCTGTCTGTCCAGAAGGCGAAACCGCCTTCATTGACATGATCGTTGCGAATTGCGTCATGGGGTTGCCTTTGCGCGGTCTCCTGCAACCCGAGGCGTATGTCGTCATAGCGTCCCTGAAAACCGACGCGCGTCTCGACGGGAAACTGCGCGATCTCATATGCGACCTTGTGGGTTGCATTGACGCCCAAGAGCGAGCGACGGTCGAACTGTCGAAATTGATCGCCTATGCCGGGATGACCGAGGAAATATGTAAAATTGTTGTAGAGATCGAGCGTCGTGCGCACGACATAGGCCTCGACGCGTGACGCGCGATTGCCGTCCGTCTCGCTCCAGCGGGTCGAGAGGCTGAATCGGGTCGTGTCGCCGCCATTGGTCCGATCGATGCCGCCCCATAGCGGGAGGGCGCCGCCGAGAACCGCGCGCTGAGGAATCTGATCGGTGGAATACCAGCGATTGGCGTAGGCCATGCCGGTGATGGAGACGCCATTGTCTTGCGACCCTCGGCTCCAGCGCATGACGCCGTTGATCTTTCGCACCTCGTCGGGGCGTGTCCAAGGACCGTCGTAGATGCTCGTCTCCACGGCGGTCAGCAGGTCCGCGCCGTTCACATCGAAAGATTTGGCGCTCAGCGCGCGTCCATAGCCGAAGCTCCCGCCCGTCATGGACCACGAGCCCTTGTCGAGCCTGTCGACATATTGCAGATGCAGGGAGCCTGCGGAGGCGAAGTCGCCGTCGTCCGCGAAATAGGGGCCCTTGTGCGCGACGACGGAAGACAAGAGTTCCGGGATCAGGAAATTGGCGTCGGCATAGCCCTGGGCGTGTCCATGCGTTCGCATGTTGATAGGCATGCCGTCGAGATGGAGAGCCAGATCGGCGCCGTGATCGAGATTGAAGCCGCGCAGAAAATATTGGTTCGCCTTTCCTTCGCCGCTGTGCTGCGAGACGATCAGTCCCGGGACGACCTCGAGCGCCTCGCCGGGACGGGTGATCGGTGTGGCGTTGACCTCGGCGCCTGTGAAGGTTCTGACGCTCGCTGCCTCGTCCGAATTTCGGGCCTGGTCGGGTGCCGTCGTGTGCGACGAAGGGAGGGCGGCGGATGTCGAGCGCGGAGCGTCCGCCCCGATTTCGATCTCCGGGAGGGCTTCCTGAGCTCGCGCCAAGAGGGGCGACGCGACGGCGAGCAGCGCGATTGCGCAGACACTTTGCGAAAGATAAAAAAGGCGGGAGGAACTAGTGATTGAGCCGTTCTCGGCTCCTCGGGCGAATCTCGGCGGCATGAAGCGGGCTCGCTGCAACGTGGACCGTCACTGCGAAGGTCTGAGCCCGTCCGGCGCACATGCGTCGAGCGACAGCTTTCGGCCGCGCCGGGGCACCCCGCCCGACGCTCTCGCGCGTGACCACGAATGATGGCAGGTCTCCTGGCTCGCGGGTTGAGGCACAAAGACCGCCTTCCCGGGAGCGTGCGCCCCAGTGGCTCAATCGGTCTCGGCTAACCGCTTACAGTTGCGGGGGCAGCCGCGGCATTACGCTCGCAAGAGCGCGCACCGCGTTCCCTTTTGATCCCCAAAGGGAACCATCTCCATCAGTAAACATGTGAGGCAGGCATAAAGTCAAGGCTTTGGTAGTGTCTCAGTTTGAGTTTGCGGCTTCGAAAATCTCACCACTTCTCAAATCCGTCTTGAGAAGGTCATGGCTGTTTTGGCTATCCAAAGCAGTCATGCAGAGGCTTCAGCCAAGCGCCTCCTCGATCTCGCACAGCCCTTGCTCACCTAGGGCCCAGACTCATAACCAGTAGCTGACGGTCGCAGCGATGCAGACGGCGGCGAGGAAGTTCGCGGCGTTTCGATCGTATCGCGTCGCAACTCGGCGAAAGTCCTTCAAGCGGCAGAACATGCGCTCGATGGCGTTGCGGTTTCGATAGAGAAAAGGTGAGAAGCAGTTCTTCCAGTTGCGATTGGCTTTGGGCGGAATGTTCGGCATGGGTCCCGCTGCTCTCGACCTTTCGACGGATGGCGTTGCTGTCGTATCCTTTGTCGCCGTGGAGGATTTCGCACGGCGGAAGATGCGAGAGAAGGTCGGCGCCAGCCGTGCAGTCGGCGATGTTGCCGCCCGTGAGCATGAATGCGATCGGTCGACACAGTGCGTCGGTCAGCGCGTGGATTTTCGTCGTTCTGACCTGCCCCCGAAGTTTCATCCAGCGGCGAGTTGAGTCCCGTCGGTTGATACGCCCGCGGGCGTGGGGTGAGCAACAGGCGATCGGCGGAGCTGGTCGGGGTTGCGCAGCCGATCGCCTGTTGCGGTGAGCGCGGCTGCATAGTCCGCCGGGGTTGCATAGCCGAGGGAAGAGTGCGGGCGCCGGTGGTTATAATCGTGAACCCAAGAGCGGACTTTCTCTCTCGCGTGCTCGAGCCCGAAGAACAGCGTCTCGTTGAGCAGCTCGTCCCGCATGCGGCCGTTGAAGCTCTCACAGAAACCGTTCTGCATCGGCTTGCCGGGCATGATGAAATGCCATTCGACCTTGTTCGCCTCCGACCAGGACAGGACGGCGTTCGAGGTGAACTCCGTCCCATTGTCGGAAACGATCATGCCAGGCTTGCCGCGCCTTTCGATCAGCGCCGACAGCTCGCGCGCCACCCGCTTGCCGGAAATCGACGTGTC
Source organism: Methylosinus sp. Sm6 (assembly GCF_019802345.1). Taxonomy (GTDB): domain Bacteria; phylum Pseudomonadota; class Alphaproteobacteria; order Rhizobiales; family Beijerinckiaceae; genus Methylosinus. The sequence goes on from NZ_JAINDZ010000004.1 coordinate 13,158, forward strand.
CGGGATCGCCGCCAGGCATTCACGCGTTACGTCGTCGACGATGTTGAGGATGCGGAACCGTCGGCCGCTGGCGAGCTGGTCGTGCACGAAGTCGAGAGACCATCGGGCATTCGGCTTCGCCTCGACGAGAATCGGCGCCCGTGTTCCCACGGCGCGGCGGCGCGCGCGGCGCTTCCTCACCGTCAGACCTTCCTCGCGGTAGAGCCGATAGATGCGGTTCTTGCCCGAGCGCTCGCCCCGCTGACGAAGCAAGATGAACAAACGCCGGTAGCCGAAGCGCCGACGCGCATTGGCGAGATCGCGCAGCTCGGCGCGAAGCTCGGCGTCGGCCGGGCGCGTCGACGTGTAGCGCGCCGTCTTGCGATCGATCGCGACGATCCGGCAGGCCCGACGTTCCGACAGGCCCATGACGGCCTGAAGGTGCGCGACGGCTTCGCGCTTGACGGCGGGCCCTACCATTTTTTTGCCAGGAGCTCGCGAAGCGCCGCCGCATCGAGCATCTGATCGGCCAAGAGCTTCTTCAGACGCGCGTTTTCCTCCTCCAGCGCCTTCAGCCGCTTGGCCTCGGAAACGTCCATCCCGCCGAATTTGGCCTTCCAATTGTAGAGCGTCGTCTCCGAAACCGCGTATTTGCGCGCGAGGTCCGCCGCCTTCGCGCCGGCTTCCTGCTCCCGCAAAATCCCGATGATCTGCTCTTCCGTGAACCGTTTCTTCTTCATCGTGTCCGTCCTGCAATCGGCCGGACTCTAATCGATGCTGGTGGGATTTTTCAGGGGCAGGTCACTGACCATGCACGTCAACAAGGTCTCCCACGTCACGACTATTGATCGCATCGCTGCGCAGCTCGGCGAAAGTGTCGACTTCCTCCATGACCTCGCCGATGAAATGGAGCCCGAGGATGGCGAGATCTGGGTCTATGGCCTCGGCGACCTCGAGATCCTGGCCTTCACCGACTTCGGCGTCGAAAACCTCGTCGAGCTCATCAAAATCCACAAAGAGATGAAGTCGCCTCAAGAGCGCTGACGCGACGGTCCTGCGGCCCACGGCGAATGCTTACAATTACCCAGCATGCCGCGACGCATATCGGCGTGACCGATCGCGCTCCAGACCCGGCTGATCTAACGCCCCGCAAAGACGATGGCGGGTTCGAGCTTTAAAACGGAACGGGCGCTGATCGCGGCGGCGGCGACACTCACCAGCACAACGGTTCCCCCACCAAGCAATGGCGTGAACCACATCATGCGGAAGGGGAAGTCGGCGGTTTCCGCCACGAACCGGCCAAGGGTCGCGCATAGGCCAAGTCCAAGCCCGGCGCCCACAAGCGCGCACAGTCCGGTCTGCACGGCGATCATCCCCAGCAATAGCTTCGAGGTCGCGCCCATAGCCTTCAGCACCGCATACTGCTTCAAATTCTCATGCGTGAACATGTAGAGCATGATGCCGGTTACCCCGAACCCGACCGACATGGCCACAGAAAGCATTGCGGCGATATCGCCCACATCTTCGGAGTTGGTCAGGAACCAGCGCACGGTGTCGGCCTTGAAGTCATCTGAAGCGCGCGCCCTGAGGCCCGTCCGCGCGTGGATGCGCGCCGCTAATTCGCCCGGCATCACGCCGGGCGTGGCGGTCGCGAGCACGAAAGTCAGCCGCCGCCGCTCTGGAAGCAGGATTCGAGTGGCGTTGGAGAACGTCGTGTAGAGCAGAGGTCGCGGCGGAAACCGCGGCAACGCCTTTGATCTTCCGGCAATCCTGACACGGCGGTCATTGATCAAGAGCTCGTCACCGGCGGCCAGTGGACGGGTCGGCGCATCGAGGTGCGGCTCGGGAGGCCATTGATCAGCCTCTAGGAGGGGCGTTTCGAGCTTATCTTCCGTGCCGCCCGGATCGACGATCGCTGCATCAGGAGCGCGGAGCGCTGCAGACGACGCGCCATTTTCCAAAGGAGGAACGCCGGAGAGTGTGGCGTCGTCCACGCCTATCACCTGAAAGGGCTGAAACCGCCCGTTGGGGAAACGCGCCTCGGCCGTGCCGAGAGCCAGCGGCACAGCGGATGCGACCCCCTCGACGCTGCGGACGCGGCCCAACGCCGACGCCGCCATGTTGGAGGTCTGCTCGACGGAAGCCACGGCGGGGTCCATGACCCACACGTCGGCCGCCCCGTTCTCGGCGACGAGAGCGAATCCACGCGTCATGAAGCCGCAGAAGTATGACGCAGCGAAGGTGACGAGGAATGTGGTGAACGTGATGCCAAAGAGCAGCCCCACATATTTGACGCGGTCGCCTATGAGCATCTTCAAGGCCACGCGCAGCATTCAGGGTTTCCTCGGTCGGAGTTTGCGGGGCACAGAGAATCTCGAGCGTGACTTCATCGCATCTCCCTCGAAGCATCTGTCTGAGCGCGCGCCCTGCCGATCGGCGGAGCCTCGATGAATACATCCACTTGCTGGCCGACAAAGACGGGCGCCGCCGAAGGATCAAAACTGTAGATGACCTGCAGGACGCGGGTGTCGGTCCGTTCAGTGCTCTGGCCGGTCAGTGACGTTTTCGGAAGGATATACGGCTCAAAGCGCTCAAACCGCAGCGATGTATTGAGTTCGGGGTTGCCGCGCACGAAGGCCAGCGCCGAACCGCCCGGCTGAACGCGCCACGCATCGTTCTCATCGATGTCGACGCGAACGTGCAAACGGTCCGTGTCGCCGAACAGCATCAGCGGCGTAATGAGCACGCCGCCCTGCGCGAACTCGCCCAGTCTCGTCTTGATCTGCAGGACGCTGCCCGCGACCGGGGCACGGATCGTGCGGCGCTCGATCTCGATCTTTATCTGATCGACATCGGCCTTGGCCAAGGCGAGTGTTGCCTCATCAATGGCCACGTCAAATTGGCGGGTCTTTATTTCCAACTTAGTGAAACCGATCCCGGCCGCCAAGCGGGTAGAGAAATCGAGGATGCTCGTTTTCTTCGCGAGGGTTTCCTCGGCTTCCTTGACCTTGGCGACCGCAACCAAAAGTCTGCCTTGAAGATCACGATCGTCGATCCTGAAGAGGGGGGCTCCGGCTTTCACCCGGTCACCCAACTTGACGTAGATTGCGGTCACAATGCCAGAAACTGGCGTACCGATAGCGATATTCTCGGTGCTCGCCTCGATCATGCCAGCGCCAGCCATATACGACGCGAAAGGAACCTTCGGCGATTGAACTGCGGGAGGAGCGATAGGCGCGCTTTGACTGCGCTCCATAACGGCGCCGGTAGCGACGGCGAGCCCTATTAACGCGAGGAGGGAGAGCACGTAGCGGCCAATCATCGCAGATGCTCGCTTTCCGCGCCCTCGACGATCTCGACGACCTTCCCGTCCTCCATGCGTGCGATGCGGTCGGCAAACTCATAGATGCGCGTGTCGTGAGTGACGACGATGAGCGCTCTGTCAGGACTCCTCCCCACTCTTCTTAAGATTTCCATCATGTTGCGCCCGGTTTCGTGATCGAGATTGCTTGTCGGCTCATCGCAGACGATCAGCTTGGGGTCGTGCGCCAGCGCCCGGGCGATGGCCACGCGTTGTTGCTGGCCGCCGCTGAGCTGCGCCGGAAGTGCGCTCAGACGCTCGCCGAGCCCAACCGCTTCCAGAACCTCTCTCGCTCGGGCTTCGGCACGCCTGCGAGAGACGCCATTGATCAGCAAGGGTACAGCGACGTTTTCGACGGCGGTGAGCGCGGGCAGCAAGTTAAAGAGCTGAAAGACGAAGCCGATCGCAACACCGCGAAAGTGTGCGCGTTCGCTCTGGCTCAAATGTTGCAGATCATGAGCCAGCACCTCGCACATGCCGGAATCCGGCTCGAGGATTGCCGCGATGATAGAGATAAGGGTCGTCTTACCACACCCCGATGGGCCGGCGAGCATGAGCAGCTCGCCGCAGCGGATTTCGAGGTCGACGCCGCGCAGCGCCATAACCTTTGCATCGCCCGTGCCGTAGGTCTTGGTCACTCCACGACAGCGGACCGCAAGGTCGTGGCGCAGCCCCAGCGTATCGCTTACATTGCCCGTTATATGTTGTTCTTGTTCCATTTTTTCGCGCGCTACGTCCTCCACGGGTTCTAAAATCACCATCCTGTTTCGCTTGACATGTAACCATAGTTACAAATAGATTGCAACGATGGTGGAATTGAAATGGCTTCTCCTCACCTACAAGGTTCCTGCGGATCCGCCGGCAAAGCGGGTAGCCCTTTGGCGGCGGCTCAAGAGCATCGGCGCGATTTACTTGCAAAATGGCGTTTGCCTGCTGCCTAAGACCGACGACCATGTGCGCCAATTGAAGATGCTGGAAAACGATATCGCCGAGATGGGCGGCGAGTCGGTGCTGCTTGAAACGGTCGCGCTCGATCAGGCCCAAAGGGAAAAGGTCGTCGCCCGGTTCAATGCAGACCGAGACGAGCAATATCGTGAGTTTCTCGGCCGCTGCGCGGGCTTTGAAGCCGAGATCGTCAAGGAGTTTTCCATCAACAAATTCACGTATGCCGAGCTGGAGGAAGAGGACACCGACCTGAAGAAGCTTCAGGGGTGGTTGGATAAAATCAAAAAGCTGGACTTCTACGGCGCGACGCTGGCCATCGAAGCAGGGGAGCGCCTTAGCGCCTGCGAGGCATCGCTCGAACGGTATGCGCAACGGGTCTACGAGGCCCATGACGAAAATCGCCCGATAGGCGGCAACGATGCTGTCTGATATGGCGCGACAATCAGGATGAGAAGAGCGCGACAATCTGGATGAGATTCTTCGGTCGCGGTGACGAGATGATTGTCGCGGAGCGACAACAAGGCAAGCGAGATTTTCAGGGGTGTGCGCTTTGATTGACGCGGAGCGACAATCAGGATGAGGTTTTGATTGCCGTGCGCGCCGAAGGCCGGCCTGGACCAGCGGCTTTTTTGAGCGCCGCTTTCCGTCGATAGCTGTCGACGTTCATCTCGAAGATCGTCGCATGATGGACTAGCCTGTCGATGGCGGCGAGCGTCATGGCTTGGTCTGGAAAGATTTTCCCCCACTCGCCGAAGGGCTGATTTGCCGTGATGAGCAGCGAGCGCCTTTCGTAGCGGGCGCTGATCAGCTTGAAGAGGACGCTGGTTTCGGCCTGATCCTTGGCGACATAGGCGATGTCGTCGAGGATGAGGAGGTGATATTTGTCGAGCTTGTCGATCGCGGCTTAGAGAGCGAGGTCGCGTCGCGCGACTTGCAGCTTCTGGACGAGGTCCGTCGTTCTGGCGAAGAGAACGCGCCAGCCGTTTTCGATGAGCGCCAGGCCGAGCGCCGCCGCCAAGTGTGACTTTCCGACCCCAGGTGGACCAAAAACCAACAAATTGGCTCCTTTTTCGAGCCAGGCGTCGCCGGCCGCGAGCGCCTGGACTTGCGCTTTCGAGATCATCGGCACGGCGTCGAAGTCGAAAGCGGCGAGCGTTTTTCCGGGCGGCAGGCGCGCCTCGACGAGATGCCGGGCGAAGCGGCGCTGACCTCTGTCGGCGAGCTCCTGCTCGGCGAGCGCGGCGAGGAAGCGCGCGGCCGGCCAGCCTTCCTTGTCGGCCGTGGCGGCGAGCGCGCTCCAGACGAGCTTGATGCCGGAAAGGCGCAGCTCGGCGAGAAGAAGATCGACGCGAGCGGCGTCGACTTTGTCGTTCGCCTTTATGCAACCGCTCCTTCGAGAGAGGCGAGCGCGTCGTAGACGGCGAGTTCCGGCAGCGCAACGATCACATTTGGCGCCGCGGCGATCTTGGGCGCGAAGCGCTCGGTCAGCGCGGCGAGATTCGGCAGACGCCCAGCGTCGAGCCCTTCCTCTATGGCGAGGGCGAGCTCGGCCTCGCAGGCGCGTTCGTGCGCGAGGGCGAGCAAGCCGACCATGGTCTTGCAGGCCGCCTTTTCTCCGGTCTCGGCGAGCAGCGCATCGAAAGCGCGCGCATAGGCGCGGCGAGGAAAGAGCTGCTCGCGATAGACGAGATTGAGCAGCGCCATGGGCTTTCGGCGCAGAGAGTTAATGACGTGCCGATAATCGACGACATGACCATGCTTGCCGCCTGGCCCGGGCCTGCCGCGCGGCAGATCGAACAAATGCGTCGACCCCTGAAAGACCTCCAGCCAATCGTCATAGAGGCGCACGAGGAGCTTATGGCCGATCAGCCGAGACGGCACGGTGTAGAAGACCTTGCGCAGGGTGAAGGCGCTGGACGAGGTGACCGTGACGCGCGCCTCCTCGAAGTCCGACGTCTTGCGCGGCGGCAGCTGCTTCAGCTCGGCGCGTTCGAGATCGATGCGCGCCGCGTTGCGCGCGTTGCGCGCGTTGCGCGCGTTGCGCCGACCGACGAGCTCGTCGACGAACTTGCGCCATGCGGCGAGATCGTCGAAGTCGCGCGAGCCGCGCAGCAGCAGCTCGTCTTCGAGCGCGGCCTTGATATGGCCGTGGGCGCTTTCGATCGAGCCGTTCTCATGGGAGACGCCCTTGTTGTTGCGGGTCGGCGTCATGCCGTAATGGGCGCAGAGCGCCTCGTAGCGGCGCGTCATATCCTCCTTGGCGTCGGCGTCGAGATTGCGGAAAGCGGCGGAGAGGCTGTCGCTGCGATGCTGCTGCGGCGCGCCGCGAGCGTCCACAAGGCGTTCTGCAAGCCTTCGGCGAGGGCGACGAAGCTCTCGCCGCCGAGCACGACATGGGCGGATTCGACGCCCGAGAACGGCAGGCGGAAGTGATAGAGCCGATGCTCGAGCGCAACGCCGGCGACGGAGACCTCGAGATCGTGCATGTCGCAAAAATCCGAGAGCCCCATGCGGCCCGGCGGATGCTAATCACTTCCTGCTCGGAACCATGGAGGGCGCGCCAGTTACGAATGCGCCGCTCCAGCGTGCGGCGCATTCTGGAGTCGAGCGCCGGATGCCGGCGGCGAAGCTCTTCGAACACGCCGATCGGCCGCAATCCGGGTGCCGCTTTCAGCATGGGGACGACTTCGCTGTCCAACACGTCTTCGAGCGGATCTGGCCGTCGGCGGTCGCGCGGCGCCTTCTTTTGGGAGGGAAGCCGGGGATCAATCTCCAGGCGATAGGCGGTCGCCGGGCTGAAGCCGGTTTTCGCCGCGGCGACGGCGGCGGGATCGGATTTTCTGAACTGCATGAACAGCCTCATCTGGCGGTCGGTGACATGGCGGCCGGGCAACGAATCGGTCCTCCCGAGGGGAAAACCGACCCTTCACCCAGCCCCGCGACCGGCAGACAGGCCGTTTCTTTGGCGCGCGCGGGGGTGTCGGCGTGACGAAGCTCGGGCTCCGCCCTCCCTTCGTCACGCCGACACCCCCGCGATTCTCATCCTGATTGACGCTGGACTCTCACCTTGATTGTCGCGCGGCAATTCCGGCCATCAATCGCGACACAATTTGCTCCTGCTGACGACGCGGGGCCCCGGCGGCTATCGTCCACTCGGGATCCGAGAGGATCTCACGGGCAAGACGGAGGCATTCGGCCAACGGACGCGGCGGGGGAACGGAGACCCGACGCCGTCCGCTATCGACGTTTCGAGGAAGCGCCGCGACCGGCACGCCCATGCACGTGAGAAAATGTCGGTTCCGGGTTCACTTAGGCGCAGTCGCGTAGGCGCCCCGCAGTCCACCGAATGAACGCAAAAAGTCCAATGACTTGAATCCAATAATCCAGCGCGAAGTCAGAATGAGGAACATTAAAGGGTTAGCGGTCTACTCAACGAGCGCGAGCACCGTCCCGGCGGGCCTTTATGTTCGGCGCCGTCGGCGCTGCTCGGGCGTCTTCCTTTCAGAGGGGCTCCGGTAGCGCGCTCTTCGTGTCAGGCAGCCGTCTTGCGCGGGCGACCTCCACGCTTCCCGTTTTCACGCGCAGCCGAGGCCTTGCTGGGAGATCGGGATTTGCCGCCCTTGCGTCCCATTAGGCCCGCCATCCAGCTCGCGGAACCCAAAACGCCGTCGAGCAACGCGGGAATATACAAGTCCGCGTCGAGTTTCGGGAAATGAACCCCGAGCCCGGCTGGAGTGATTTCGATCTTATCGAGATCTTCGGCCTTCGCGCGCTCTAATCCTTCCACTTGTCGGGGCGCAAAACCGATCTCGAGTCCCGTCGTAAGGCGGATCACTACTCGGTTGCGCCCGGCGTCGTAATGAGCGCTTTCGGCGCGGGGCCCCTTCAGGCGCGCCTCGCCGCGCGCCGACGCCGCGTCGAATTGCTGCTTGGTCAGCTCAGTCATGTATCCGTCTCCATGCCTCCAGCAGATCGTCTCTATGTTCGGCAACGAGCCGCAAAGTCTGCCGGGCGTCGCGTTCCGTGCATCCGATCGCCTCGCGTAGTTCCAACCGGACGACGTCGATGACGACTTCCCACCCCGGTCCGATGACGTGAACATGGGCGGGCGGGTGATCGTTGGGGTAGATGACGATCCTGAGACCGCCGAGGCGTAGGATCGTCGGCATAGGTGAAAGATAACCCAATCTTTTCGGTTTGTCACTGAGGCTCGAGTCGGCTCGAGAGCCTGGACGCGAGCTCCCCGTTTCAGGGACCCATGTCGCCGATCGACGGCAGAGACGCCGATAGGTTGGGCTTTTCATAGCGCGGGCGCTATTTGCTCCTCCGCTTTTCGTGCTCGAGGCCCGGGCGGATCGGCCGACGAGAATGCACCCCTATTGCGCTCCGTAAAGCGCAGTCCCGAACTTGGATGCGGCGAGACAGTTCAGGAGTTGGCGCCTCGTCTTTTGTCAGCGCGATCTGTTACGCGCCATGCGAGATCGAGTCTCGGAATGCGCAACCCGTTTCTTCCACCAAATGAACACGCCAGTGACTGTCAGCATGACGATGAGGAGCCCGAACACGCAAACAAAAATGCGGTACGAAAAGCAAAACAGATTCGCCATATGGAGCTCGACCAGCCACGTCGTGATCGTATTTCCGGCTCGATGCCCTGTCGGCAGGAAGTCCCATGTTCGCAAGATCGAAAAAACAGTCCGAAAGTCCGGAATTTCATTCGGCGACGCATCGAGGGGCGTCAACTGCCATAGAGTGGAGGCGATTCTTTCCCTATGATGCGGCCACTTCGGCGGCGCCGACGATTGAACGAAGCCGCTATCGCGGCGGGAGCGGCGAGGTCGCGTGATTGGCCTCCTGTCTGAGAGGATTTGGGTGTTGCAGCCCACTCTCAAACAGGAGGTTCAGATGGCCGAGATCAGCCCTCTGCGTCGTCGCATGATCGAGGACATGACGGTCCGCAATCTTTCGCCGGCGACCCAACAATCCTACATCCACGCGGTCGCGAAGTTCAGCCGATATTTCGGGCGTTCGCCCGAGCGCCTGGGACTGGAGGACGTCCGCGCCTACCAAGTGCATCTGGTCTCGAAGGGCATATCCTGGGCGTCGCTCAATCAGACCGTCTGCGCTCTGCGCTTTTTCTACGGCGTGACGCTCGGTTGCGAGACGATCCCGGAGCGGATCGCCTATGCGCGCGAGCCGCGCAAGCTGCCGTCGGTGTTGAGCGCCGACGAAGTGGTCCGCTTTCTCGAAGCCGTGTCCAGCCTCAAAGCGCGCGTCGCGCTCACCACCGCCTATGCCGCGGGACTGCGCGTGTCGGAGGTGATCGGACTGAAGGCGGCGGACATCGACAGCGACCGCATGGTCATTCGCATCGTGCGCGGCAAGGGCGGCAAGGAGCGCTACGTCATGCTGTCTGAGCATCTGCTCGGCATCCTGCGCAGCTATTGGCGACTCGCGCGGCCCGAGAGCTTCTTGTTTCCCGGTCGCGACAAGGACAAGCCGATCGAGCAGACCGTGCTGCACGCCGCTTGCCGTTCGGCGCGCGCCGCGGCCGGCATCGACAAGAGAGTGAGCGTCCATGTCCTGCGGCACAGCTTCGCGACGCATCTCCTAGAGAGCGGCGTCGATATTCGCATCATCCAGGTTCTGCTCGGCCACGAGCATCTGTCGACGATGGCGCTCTACACGCGGGTTTCGACACGACTGATCAGCGCGACGAAGAGTCCGCTGGACCGTCTTTCCTTGGAGGTGACGCCGCCCGAGTGATGGGCGTGGCGAAGCCGGCGATCGAGCTCGCCGACATTTTCCGTCGCCATGGCGACGCCTATCTTCGCGATCACGCCGGGCGTCTTGGCCGCAGCGAACGGCGCGTCATGGCCGCGATCACGGCGTGCCGGACGGCGGCGCTCGGCGGCCATGTCGAGCAATGCGACGAGTGCGGCGCGAGTCGCATCGCCTACAACTCCTGCCGCAACCGGCATTGCCCAAAATGCCAGGGCGCGGCGCGCGCCGCCTGGCTCGACGCGCGCAAGGCCGAGCTGCTGCCCGCGCCCTATTTCCACCTCGTCTTCACCCTGCCTCCGGCGGCGGCCGAGATCGCTTTCCAGAACAAGAGGCTCGTCTACGCTGCGCTGATGCGCGCCGCCGCCGAGGCGACCATGACGCTCGCTGAAAATCCCAAGCGCCTCGGCGCCAGGATCGGCATGCTCGCGGTTCTCCACACCTGGGGTCAGACGCTCACCCATCATCCCCATGTCCATTGCGTCGTCCCCGGCGGCGGCCTCTCGCTCGATGGCGAGCGCTGGATCGCCTGCAAGCCTGGCTTCTTCCTGCCGGTGAAAGCACTGGCGCGCCTCTTCCGTCGATTGTTCCTCGCCGCCCTGGAGGCGGCCTTCGGCAAAGGCGAGCTGCGCTTCTTCGGCGAACTGGCGCCACTCGGCGAACGGCGCGCTTTCGCCGAGCGCATCGGCTCGCTGCGAAAGATGGACTGGATCGTCTACGCCAAGCCGCCTTTCGGCGGTCCCGAGCAAAGGTGCTCGCCTATCTCGCGCGCTACACTCACCGTGCAGTGATCGCCAATTCGAGGCTCGTCGCGGCCGACGACGACGAGGTCGCCTTCTCCTATAAAGACTACCGCCGCGAGGGGCGCCGTCGGACCATGCGCCTCTCGCCGGACGAGTTCATTCGCCGCTTCCTGCTGCATGTGCTCCCCGACGTCTTTCACCGCATCCGCCATTACGGCCTTCTGGCCAGGGGCGATCGCGAGAAGCGGCTCGCGCTCTGTCGTCGTCTCTCCGCCGCCGCCGCGGCCGTCGATCATCCGGTCGAGCCGAAGGTCCGCCCATGCGATGACCCCTCCACCGCCGCAGCGCACGTTTTCCCGTGCCCCGACTGCGGCGGGCTCATGCGCCGCATCGGCGCCGTTCCGCCCGCGAGGGCGCGCCCGTTCCATTGCGACACGTCATGAACCAGGCCATCGTCTCCCGCCCAGAGCTCCGGACAGCACCCCGTTTCGCTCGTCGCACCATGTGCCGACGGGAGGCCGTCTCGCGTCCCGAGCGCGACACTGTTCATGATGATGACGCCGATCTCACGTCAGAAGACCACGAACCACGGTTCCAGCGATCGCGTCCCGCCGGTCCGCCGAGTTCTCGGCTCCTGCTACGAGCGCCAGCGGCCCCACCGCGGCCCTGCGCCAATCGGCGACGAGACGCGCTTTCCCCATAGTGGCTAACGACCCGCGCCTTCGTTCAATCCGGCTTATGTGAGGTCCGCTTCCGGGCAGACCAAACATTGCGCCGCGGACCTCACATAACCCTCCAGATTCACAAGGTGGTTGAAATGGCTTTGAGCGAGCTCAGGCTGAATCGCTCTGGCCTCTCGAAGAGAAATCGCAGCCGTCCGTTCCTGACATGCCGATGAAGGACGATGGGAATCGTCACGCCAGCGAGCGTTACGAGGAGCGAAGCCGTTCCGACATCCGAGACGAGATGAAACGTCGTGATCGCGGTGCGGGTCACGGCCATGGGAAGAAAAAAGGAGAGGTAGATGACGATCGAGTTTCGGCCACAATATTCCAGCCACGAGTTCCAAGCGACGAGAGAAAGCAGGGTTGCGAACACCACGACGGCGCCGGCGCCGGCTATGCCCGCGACTAAACTCACGACCGGCAAATCGGCGAGATTCGGATAGTCGGGCAATGGTGCGGGCGAAAATACAAGCGCCGAGTTGCAGCAGGCCCAAACGAAAAGACTGACAGTGGCTTTCGCCGGATTCGAAGACGCCCATTCGGCAAGGGCGAAAATGCGTGGCGCGAAGATATAGCCGAACAGGAAGTAGACGTATCGTGCAGCGAACTCGTCGGGAATCGTCCAGCCGGTTCGAATGCGCGCTGTTTCGAGCAGCGCCGCGGCGAAAAGCACTGCGGTGGCCGGCGCATGCCGAAGCAACTTCGTCACGACGAAGAAAATCGGCAGGAGATAAATGAACCAGAGCGTTCCGAAGGGTTCGACCAGGCCCAGCGCGAGACGATCGATGGCGGCGCTCGCGCTCGGTCCCTCGAGCAGTCTGCCCTTGAAGATCCACTGGATGGCGAACCACAGCAGATAGAAATAAGCAAAATGCGCCACTTTGCGGTCGATGAACGTCCGCCAGTCCCGATTGATCGTTCGACACAGGAACAGTCCCGCGATCATGAAAAAGTCCGGCATACGGAACGGTTTTGCAAATGCGACGAAGGTGTGGAGAAACCCTTCGGCCCCCATCGCTTCGCCCACCCCCAAGGTGGAGTGCATCATGACGACCAGAGTGACGCAGAAGCCCTTCGCATGATCCACCCAGGCGATCCTCGTGGGCCCCGGAGACGCAGGATCCGAAGTTCGTAGTTCTGGGTTCGCGCTGACAGAATTGACAGAGTAGATCATTGCGACTTGCCTCGTTTATCCGGAATTGCTCTCCATCATCATCGTCTAAGCGGCCGCCATTTGGACGCGCGGACCGCCGGCTCCTTCATCGGGCTTTGGAATAATGGCGCAAGAGCGCAACTCCGTCCTGCGAGCGCCAATCCACTTCGCCGATTATGTAGCCCGCGATGCGCCCCCGAGGGTCGATCACGAAGGAAATCGGCATTCCGTAGAGGATGAAGGGCGCCTTTTGCGGGTCGGACAGCGGCGCGGCGACGCGCCCCTCGGGATCCAGGAACGAAAGGAGATGCGTGACGCCGAGACGGTCGAGGAAAGGCGCGACAGCCGACCTGCCCAGCGGATCGACTGACACCGCCACCACTTCGACATGGGCCCCTTCGACGCGCGATAGATGTTCCAGCATTGGCAGTTCCCGACGGCATGGCGGGCACCATGTCGCCCAGAAGCTCAGCAGCACGACCTTTCCGCGAAGCGAGCGGAGATCGGTGAGCTTGCCATCGATCCGTTCGAACGTCAGGGGCGGCGCCATAACCAGCGGCCTGAGCTCGATGAACTGCGACGTGACCGATGTGAGCGGAGGCGCGGCGTCTAATTCCGATCCGGCTTTCGCGGAACTCGCTATCACAACGCCGACAAGACTGGCGACCATGACGGCGAGGAGCAGCCGAGCAGCGACGATCACATTCGGAGGCCGGGCGGTCGCGCAAGACAACGCCCGGCTACTGCGGCGATGAGAGGGACTGGGGCCGATCGGCTGGTCCCGGGTGTCACATCTCGGCAATCGTGCCGCCTTGCGCTTCGCAAGCCCTGGCTGATTTCGCGGGCGCCCAGCCCTGACCCTTGCAAGAGTTCATGCCCTTGCATGAGTTGCTCGCAGTCTTGCAGGCGCTCATTCCTTTGCAGGAATTGATGCCCGCGCAATGCACGGAGTTCGCCGCCTTCTTCGCAAGCGCAGGGCTTGTCGCAGCGCCAGTGACGGCCAGGGCGACCGCCGCGATGGCGAGCGACGCTCCGCATACGACTTTCATCTTCATTGTGATTTCCTCTTCGGTTCGGCTCGAAATCGAGCCTGTTCAGGGTATCGAACGATTCGCGGCGCGGAACTCCAATCCCGCAACCGATACTGCCGGTCAGAGGCGATCCGGCGCGAGATCGGCCGCCGACGACTCCGTGCCGATGAGATATTCTCGGACCAGCAAGCGGGCCCGGCGCAAGCGAGCTTTGGCGGTCTGGACGCTGACGTCGAGGCACTCGCAGATCTCGGCGATCGTCAGCTCCTCGAAATCACGCAAAAGGATCACCTCCAAATAATGCGCGGGCAAGGATTCGAGCGCGAAGGCCAATTCTACCCGAAGCTCGTCCATCGGGCGCGCCGCGATCCTGTCCGCGATCCTTTCCTCGTCGAGCTCTTCGTGGGCGAACATTCGTCGCGACAGCCGTTGGCATTCGCGACGAACGACCGTGAACAGCCAGCCGGCGAAGGACGCCGCAGTTCTCAGCGAACGCAGGCGCTGCACGACGATGAGAAGGGCCTCCTGCACCGCATCGTCGACTTCGCTGGTCATGCAATGGCGTCTGGCGTAGCGGCGCGCGTCGAACCGGCATTCGGCGAGCAGCCGGTCCAGCGCGGCGGCGTCGCCCCCTTGGGCGCGGACGACGAGATCATGGGCGCAAGCCGCCATCGCTTTCCCCCTCAGTGATCGAGCCGACGTCCCACCATGGCGCAGGCAGGGCAGAAGCCCAGCAGCCCGCTCATCGCGGCCATAAGTCCCATGGCGCCGACGCCCCATCCAGTCGGCGTCGCGCCGAAATAGGCGACGGAGGCGGTCAGCCGCCCCACGCCCATCGCCACCCTGACAACGCGCTCCCAGCCGGGAACATTCTTCGCATACAGCATCTTTCCACTCCCATCGTAGTCGGAGGATCCTTCCTCGACCGACAAGAGGGAGGGAAACCGAAAAAAGATTCGCCACCGCGAAAAAAATGTTATCGCACAGTGGCGCGCAGAGTCGGCGCGGCCCGCGGCTCTGGCGGTAATTCTGAGTGCGTCGGCCTATTGCCGGCCGTAAGCTGGAGCCAAATCGACCCGGTGCTGCTCACGTTTTATCGAGGCCATAGAATGGAACTCGTCTCGACAATCACCTGCCGGGACTGCGGCCGTCGCTCAACTGAAGCAATGCCGACGGATGCGGAACGCTTCTCAAGTCGAAGCAGGGGGATTGTTGCGTTTTCTGCTCTTACGGCGATGTGCCATGTCCGCCGATTCAAGTGGCGGAAGAACATAGCCGAGACGATGGATGCTGCTCTGCCGCACCCATCCCGGCAAGGCTCAATATCGAACCGGACAAATGATCGCTCCTTGGAGGACCTTGCCGTCCGTGAGCGCGAAAGAATTACCCGGAACGGTCTGCACGCAGCTCAACACGAATTCGTCAGTCGAGCAATGGTCGAGAGCATGCGTCTTCGGATGAGCACACTCGCCGCGCGGATCGCAAGCCAATAAGGCGTGAAGGCGCGCTTCGCTTGCTTGTCGGCGCAATGAATTCTCGTCTCGGTGACGAGGCGAGCCGTGCCTCGTCCGCCCCTCTAATCCAGAAGCGCATCACGAGCTTCGGAACGCCCGCTTCGTCGAAGCTCTTGAACGTCGCACCGTCTGGAATGGACGCAATACCGAAATCGGCCCTCCAGAAACGCCCGCAGAGCCCGAACACCATCTCGCTTTCGCCTTGCGCGAGCAAGGTGAAGCGATGCATTCCAAAGGGCGGGGAAGAAATCTCGCCCATAAGTCGCGCTGGCGCCTCGCGTATCGCCAGAAATGCGCGCACGATGGGATCATCGGTCGCGGTCAGCGCCGGAATGACTGCAAAAACGCGGGACGCCGGGGCGTCCACAATCCCCTCGTACCGCCGCTGTCTCTGAGCTAAAATGACGCTCGACTTTCGCAATATCTTGTGCTCGATCTAACGGGCTGAAAATTCAGGCGCGCCGACGAGCAATACTCTTATGCGCAACGGCGGAAGGTGCTGAATTGGAACCGCTGAACGGTTTGCCATGGCGTTGAATGCTCATGATGGCGACTGTCGATCAGCACGAAGTCTGCCCCGAGAAGCACGCTGAGGCTTTCCGCGCTGTAGCGCGTAACAGGAAGCCCGCTGCATTTTTCGGGACCGTCGAGAGCGAACGTGCCAAAAATCGCGTGGCCGCCGGGCCGCAGGGCGGCCTGGAGCCGCTGGATGTACGCAGTCTGCTGGTTTTGGTCGGTGAGGAAATGAAAGGCGGCGCGGTCGTGCCATACGTCATAGGTTTCCGACGGACGCCACTCTGTTACGTCGCCTACGATCCATTTGACCTTATTGCCCTTATCGCCAAGGCGCGCACGCGCTGCGGCGAGCGCCTTCGCTGACAGGTCGAGAACCGTGATGTTCTCAAATCCTCCCGCCAGAAGACTATCGACAAGGCGCGATTCCCCGCCTCCGATGTCGATGACCGCGGACGATGATCGAGCGACGAGGTGAAGCAATTCCAGAGAGGGGGAGGGCGTCTCTTGAAACCAGCTTACCTCGGTTTCGCCTTTGGCGGCATAAACGCTGTCCCAATGAGCCTGCTGGCTTCCGCTGCCCATGGCTTTTTGTGCTCCTAGAAGGTTGATCCGATCATATCGGCCATT
Organism: Methylosinus sp. Sm6; assembly: GCF_019802345.1. GTDB lineage: Bacteria > Pseudomonadota > Alphaproteobacteria > Rhizobiales > Beijerinckiaceae > Methylosinus. The sequence continues at coordinate 29,533 of NZ_JAINDZ010000004.1, forward strand.
CCTCGGCGTCCGGCATCTTCAATATATCTAGGACGGGACACGACGGGGCGGCGTCGCCGGAACAGCCAGCCACGGTCTCGGCAAGGATATGTTCGAGCTTGGCGAGGTCCGCTCGTTTTGCCCGCACCTCGTCGAGATGCGCGCGCGCAATCTCTCGCACCTCGGCACAAGAGGCGCGAGATGGAGCGGAGAGAGCTAAGAGAGCGCGGATTTGCTCGATGCTGAATCCGAGTTCGCGGGCGCGGCGGATGAAGGCGAGCCTTCGGACGTGCGCCTGTTCATAGGCACGGTGTCCGCTCGGCGTCCGGGCGGGCGGCGGCATAAGCTTGATGCGCTCGTAATAGCGCACAGTCTCGAGGTTGACGCCCGTCGCGGCCGCGAGCCGCCCAATCGTCAAGGATCGCATGGAATTTTCTCTTGCGCCCGTAGTGACTACGGAGTGCAGGATAACCGGACCTTCGAGGAAAGGCGAGCCATGACCATCGACGACGCCGCACCAGAAACAAAGCCAGCCGTTTCGGCTTCCCCCGTCCCGCCCGCCGCGCCGAAATGGCTTGCGGCCTTGGGTCTCATGGCTGGCCTTGGCGCGGTTATCGCCTCGTCATGTTGCGTCGTTCCGCTCGGGCTTTCCGCGCTCGGCGCGGGCGCGGGTGTTCTGGGCGGCCTTGAAACTGTCGCAGCGTGGCGCGCGCCGCTTCTCTCTGTCAGCGCCTTGGGAATGATCGGAGGATGGGGCGCATGGTGGTGGAAGCATCCCGTAACATGCGTCGCGGGTTCGTCCTGCGCGTCGCCGGAGCGATCACGCGCAACGCTGGCGCTGCTCCTGTGCGCGTCGGCGATCGTATCGGCGGCGGCAGGCTGGAGCTATATCGACCCCGTACTGCACGAGCTCGTTCGAGGCCATTGAATGAAACTCGAATCGATAATCACCTGCCCGAACTGCGGCCATCGAACAGCCGAGACGATGCCAACCGACGCCTGCCAGTTCTTCTACGAATGCAAGAGCTGCGGGGTGCTTCTCGAGCCAAAGGCAGGAGACTGTTGTGTTTTTTGCTCATACGGCGATGAGCCGTGCCCGCCGATCCAGGAAGCGAAAGAGCATGGCCGCGCCGCCGGATGCTGCTCCGGCGCATAGGAGTCCACTTCTGGCGCGACCTTCCCGTTCGGGAAGGCATGGACTCTTCGCTGCCGTTGTCACGGTTTCGATTGAACTATGACCGTCCGACCTTCGCGTCGACTTTTGGACGCCCTAAGCCGCTCAAGCCGACGATTCCACATTTGAAGCCCATGCGTCCCGTGTTCTCGGGCCATCTCGCTGCAGCGCGGTATCCAGGGGACCGGGCGGATAAGGCAATGGACGCGACCCGGTACGCGCCTTCGCTCTCAACAATTCAACGTCGTTCCGGCGGTGTGGAAGATCGGGAAGACATAGGCGATGACGAGCCCAGTAGCCACCAGCCCGCTCTGGTGGAGACGTGTCCAAGTCCCGCCGACCCACCTGCGCCAGAAATCGACGTCGATGAAAACGGCGACCGCGGCTCCGATAACGTCGAGCCAGCCAAGAACATAGATAGTGATAAGCGCCGGATCGACGGAGTTGTTCAAAAGGCTGGCGTCGCGCACGGCGAGCATGGTGAGAGCCTTGACGACGAGGAGATCGACGAGCAGCGACGATCTGACGAAAGCGAGCCGACGGCGATCCGCGGCCGGCAGGCCCGACGATCGCTTGTGCCAGCGCCGCCACAGGGCGGCGAGGGGCTAGGCCAGCAGCGACAGCAGCGCGAACGCGACGCTGGACGCAAACGCGGGGACGACCCATCTTCTCGTCCATCACCTTGACCTCGCGCTCGAATTTCGCGTGGCCGAGCATGATCGTCGGGCCCTGGAACCTCCACCGGTTCAGTGGTCGCGTGACGAAGACGAGGCCGAGAACCTTCTGCTCGACGGCGATCGCCTTTAGCGAGACGTCGACGCCGAACCTGGCCTATGTCCTTACAGCGAAAGAAGCTGGCGAATGCGCGCCGCACCGTGGCCTTGGCGCCGCTCTCGCTTGGCGCAGCCATGATGATCGTCTCCGGTCGCCGGCACTGCTGCCGGCGACCGATGTCAAGGCGAATATCGTGCCGACCGTGCTCAATATCTCGCGTTGATCGTCACATAAGCGGAGCGCGGCGCTCCCGGCATGATATTGTTGTTGTTATGCGCGGAGGCGTAGTAGGTCGCGCCGAGAATATTCTCGATATTCACCTGCGCGCTGATCTCCTCGCCGAGGCCGAAGAAATTCTTGCCGGGGTTGAAGAACACCGCGCCGTCGACGCGCGTGTAGCCGGGAACGATCACGGCATTGTCGATGGTGGGGTAGAACCTCGAATTATGCACCACGCCTGCGCCGACGCCGAACATCGGCGTGATGTCATATCGATTCCAGAAGGAGAATGTGTCCCTCGGCACGGAGGGAACGACCTTGCCGATCGCGCCCGCGTTCTGCGCGCTCATGATCGCGGCGGCCTGATGCGCATAGCCGAGCGAGACCTGCCACTCGTCGGTGACATTGCCGACGAGCCCGAACTCGCCGCCTCTCGTCCGCGTGTCGCCGATGATCGTGCCGATCGGCCCGACGGTGAGCTGCTGATTGGTGCGATCGAGCTGATAGAGCGCGCCAGTGAAATAGAGGCGCGGCAGAATCCGCGCCTTGAAGCCGACCTCGTAATTCTCGAAGCCCTGCGGCCCGAGCGACGCAGTGGTGACGTTCAGCACGTTGAACTGGTCGCCGGCGCTCGGCAGGAAGGAGCGCGACCAGCTGCCATAGAGCGACAATTCCTCCAACGGCTTCACCACCAGGCCGACGCGCGGCGACCATCGATTGTCGGCGCGGCGGAACTGCTGCCCGTTGAGCCCGTCGGCGAATGCGAGGTCGAAGCTGTCGAATCTCACGCCGGCGACGACATCGACATATTTGGTGATCTCGATCTGGTCCTGGACATAGCCGGCCGCCAAGTCGAGGTCAGTGTGCCGTCTGCGGTTGGGATTGGTGAAGAAGACCTGATTATAGACGCTCGGAAACCAGAACGGCGTGTTCACACGCCGGGGGCCTGTGAATGGGTCGTTCCACCGCGACAGATCGCGCCAATCGTCGCTCTTCTGATTGCCGATTTCGGCGCCGAACAAAAGCGTATGCCGGATGTCCGGCGTCATCGAAAATTTATAGGTGAAGTCGGTCTGGTTGAAGATGTTCTGCCGCGGATTCGAGGCGACATAGCCGTCGATGCTGACGAGCCCCGTCGCGAGAGCCACCGGCTGATCCGGGAATGTGTTCTGATAGCGCTTCTGATAATCGGCATAGACGGTCTGGTTGCGAATCTCGAGGCCGAAGTCCGTCTTATGGTCGACGACCAGCGACGCGCGGTTGAGGTCGACCTTGGAATAGCTGGCGTCCGCATTGCCGAAGAAGGAATTGATCGGCGTGGAGGCCGGATAGGCCGGAACCACCGGAGAGCCGCCGATCGAGGGAATGCCTCTGTCGGCCGTGCGATGATCCCGGAAATGCTCGTAGCTCAGCGTCACAGAGGTGTTCTCCTCCGGACGCCAGGTCAGCGTCGGGTTGACGCCATAGCGCTCGAGATCGAAGAAGTCGCGGAAGCCGTAGGACTGTTCATAGAGCGCGTTGAGACGCAAGGCGACCGTGTCGGAGACGGCCTGTCCGAGATCGACGGTCGCGCGCTTGCGGCCCCAGCTTCCGGTGCTGAACCCGAGTTCCCGAATCGTCTCGCCGTCGGCCTTCTTGGTCACGCGATTGACGACTCCGCCGCCGCCGCCGCGCCCGAAAATCAGCGCGCTCGGTCCCTTCAGCACCTCGACCGCGGAGATATTGTAGAGATCGCGATAATATTGCGCGTCGTCGCGCACGCCGTCGGTGTAGAAGTCAGCGGTCGTGTCCTGGCCGCGGATGGTGATCTGATCGCGATTGCCTTCCCCCTGCACGACCGTCACGCCCGGCACATAGGTCAGAGCCTGCCCGAGGCTGACGCTGCCGCGATCCTGCATCTGTTGCTTGGTGAGGATCGAGACCGACTGCGGGATGTCCATGATCGAGGTGGCGGTCTTTGTCGCCGAGGACGTGCCCGCGGCGACATAGCCTTGGACGCCGATCGGGCCACGCCCGAGGACGACGCCGCTCGCCGTGGCGGAGTCCCAGAATGTCTTCTCGACACGCAGCGCGACAGGCGCGGGGGCGATCGGCTGGGCCGGCGCGCGCGGCGCTTGCGCGGCGTGGCGAACGGCGCGCGCCCGGACGTTTGCATGGGGAGTGGGCCGAGGCGCCGGCCGCGCCTTCTCCTGAGGCGCATCGACTCTCACCGCCGGAAGTGGCGTTGTCGCCGCCGGCTCGGCGCGAGCGCCGCCCGCCAGAGCCAGAGCGGCGGCCGAGCTCAGGAGAGCCCTGCGAGCCGCGCTTATATTGCCGCAAAGCGATCCTTTGTCTCGACGAACCCCGTTCCCGGTCGACGTATCGACTCCGCTCATCTTCCCGCTCCGCAGTCGATCCTTTCAGCCACGAACGGCAAAGGACAGGTTTGCTGCGTAGTTTTGCGGAGGGGCGGCGTCAATCGATCGGCGACACAGTTTAGAAATATTGTAACAAATTAGAAACTATTTTTCTGATTTGTTGCTAAAAAGAAACACGGCGGGGAGCTCCGGTGGCGCTATCGATGAGCCGCCCCCGAACGATGCGCCGCTCGATAGTGCAAGCTTTCGCTGGTGACCGTCACGTCATGGGCGAGGCGCAGCGCACAATCTCATAGGCGCGGACATGGGTGAGGGCGATCTCGAGAATAGGTGCGTCGAGGGTGGCGCGCTCGGCCCTCGCGAACATGTCGCCCAAGATATGCTCGCCGTCGGTGCGCACGTCGCGCTCGATGTCGCGCGGAATGCCGAAGATGCCGTGGTGCGTCATCAGAAACAGCGCGTCGGCGAGTGGCGCCAATGTGACGGAAGGCAAAATCTCCCTGCGGCGACGTGGCGAAAACTGTGGGCGACGGCCGCGAGGAGCCGCCGCACTCGCGCTTCACAGCGGGAGAAACTCGTCGCGCCCGCCGCTCTGCGCTTCCCCGCGCCGGCGCAAAACGACGCGCGAGGCTGCTTCCTCCAACGCCTCCTCGACATCGCGGAAAGCGGAGATCGCGCCCGCCCGGTCGCGCGCGTCGAGACGCGCCGCCATGACGGACGCGCCGAGATCGACCCGCTCGAGCAGGCGTCGGAAGGCCGGGTCCTTCACCAGAGTGCTCGCGGCGAAAGCCGTCGAGGCGCCGCGCCGGCCGCCCCCGAGCGCGTGAGGCTCGGCGCGGGCGCGCCCGACCAGCATGGCTGCGAGCCTGCGCCGGAAGGCGGCGGCGTCGGCGGGGAAGCGCAGGCTCAAGTAATCTTGAAAGCTGCGCGATTCGGCCTTGTCGAGAATCTCCCCGGCGTCTCTCTCCGCCGCCGTCAGCAGCTCGATGACGGCGTCGAACTCGCCGCTCGTCTTGCTCGCCTTATCGACTATCTGCGTGACGTTGAGCGAGATCGAATGCACGGTCGAGCGCTGCTGACGCTGGAGATCGGCGAGCTCCGTGATCCGCTCGGCGATGGACGAGATCGAGGCGCCCGCGGCGCCGATCTGCCGTTCCACGTCGCGCAGCTGCGCGTCGCCGTCGGTGACGGTGGCGACGCTGTCGTCGACGACTTCGCGAATGGAGGCCATCTCGCAATGCAGCACGGCGAGGCGCGCTCTGATCGAATCGGTCGCGCCGCTAGTCTGTGCCGAGAGCGCCTTGACCTCATTCGCGACCGCCCCGAAGCCGAGGCCGGCGTCGCCGGCGCGCGCGGCCTCGATCGTCGCGTTGAAGGCGAGAAGGCTGGTCTGACTCGAAATCTTCTCGATGGCGCCGGCCATCTCCGCGATCTGCCGGACCGCCGCTTCGAGCACGCCGAGCCGCTCGCGAATCTCGCCGACCTGTGCGGCGATGCCCTTCATCGAGCCGGCGAAGAGCGCGAAATTGCGCACGCAGGCGTCGGTGGCGCGGCGCGCCTGCTCGGCCTCCGCGGCGCTGCCGACGCCCGCGTCGGCGAGTTGCGACACCGATTCCGCGAGCGCCGCCACGGCCTCGGAGATGGTCGAGCCCGATTCGGCGACGGCTCGAATGTCGTGCGTCACCCAGCCGACGATGGTGTTGGCGTCGGACGCCATGGCCGAGAGAGCGGCGAGGCTCGCGAGATCGCATTCGGCGGTGGAGTGGACGTCGGCGGTCGAAAAGCTCTGCGTGGACGTTAAGGCGACGACCTCGACCGGCGTGACGGCGGCCGTTGCCACGCGCTCCGCCGAAGCGCCGCGTTTCCTGCGAAACCAAACCATTCTCGAAACCTCGCCCCGCCCAGGCCACGAAAATCGCAATTCGTTCGGAACGGAGAAGCCTGGACGCAATGACGTGAGTCATGCTCGTATCACTATGCGCGTCGCTCGGCAATGTGGACGAACAGCAAATCTAAATGGCCCTGTCCGGGATGCATTTTTTCGACTTTCGAAGACTCGGCTTTCTGATTCGAGGTGGTGGTGCCGATTCCCGACCGACTGCTCGCCAAGCTGCATGACGCCTGCGCCGCGTTTCCCGACAAGCGGAAGGGCGCGGGAGGCCATTCGATGGCCGATTTCGTTGAAAAACTCTGTGGTTCGGCGTGGACAGCTTCCGTTGGAGGCATTTTTCAAGATTTTAGGCTGCGCCACCGGCGGGGACACGACCCGCATGGGTCGCACAGGCGGCCGGGCGATGATTGGTTGTGGCGCATTCTTGCCATAGGCGAACAGGGAAATTGGGGCAATCAGCTCCCTCCAATCCGGTCGCCACGGATCATGAACGAAACCCCATACCGACCAACTACCGGACGCGGGGGGCGCTGGTCTTCCCCATGCCTGCGCGGTAGAATTTCGCTGCGGCACTCTGGCTCGCTCTCCTCGCCGCAGCCGCTGCGGTGTGTTTTCGAGGGAGCGGCGAAAAAGCCGGATACGATTTTGGACGCAACTGTTTCCAAGCATACTGTGACCCGCGACGACCTCGCGCACGCCATTTACGCCCGCCTCCCCGGCCTCTCCCGCACGGACGCCAAGGCCCTGCTCGATTGCGCGCTCGAGGAAATACTGTGCGCCGTGGTGCGCGGAGAAGACGTAAGTCTCCGCCGTTTCGGCGCCTTCCGCGTCCGCTCCAAGAACGCCCGCCCCGGCCGCAATCCGAAAACCGGCGTCTCCGTTCTCGTCTCACCGCGCCGGGTTGTCGCGTTCCGGGCGGCGCCTCATCTGAAATTGGCGGTGGCGCCGACGCGTACGGTCCCGGCAGGCGATCCGTCTTGAGACCGCGATTCCAATTGCCAAAAAGCCAGCTCGCGCCCGATATTTCGTGCGTCGCTATCCGCTATCGTCGGCTTGGCCCGTGCGCGCGTGCGCGCTGCGGGTACGGATGGTCTCGCGCCGAGATAATCGCTCGGGCGATGGCGACGACGCCAGCTTCACGGCGCCTTTCGGGACAGCAATCGGCGCGTGGCCTTCGACGCTGAACTCGGCGGTTTTCCATTCGCGCAGAGTCCAGCGACGCTCCGCCTCCGTGGAGGAGGCGAAATCATGTCCAAGGAACTGAAAGAAGGGCTCGCCCGCGTCGAGGTCGAAGCCAACCAGATCGTCGAAGCGGTCGGCCTTCAGAACGAGCAGATCCGGATCACCATCGCCCGCCTCGACGAGATCATCGCGCTTCTCACGCCCAAGGACGACGCCGGCGAGCCGAGTTTGAGCGACTTGCTCGCCCATCTGATCGCGCAGAACCGCGAGCAGCTCATTCTCACGCGGAAAACCGTCGATATCCTCGTCGACATGCAGCAAAACCTTCCGGACAAGACCGTCGAGGCTCTCGAAAAGCGCTTCTCGTCCCTTTCGAAAGCCTGATCGATGATCACCTTCCGCAAATTCGCCGCCGCTTCCGACGGCAAGCTCGTCCGCATGTATTTCACAGAGGCGAGGCTCGACCCGCAGCAGGCGCAACAGACGTCGGAGACCCTCGGCCGGCAACTGGAGCCGGGTTCGCGCCTCACCAGCTACTACACCGGCCGCGACGCCGGACCGGCTTGGCGACAGGACATGCCCCTCTCCGTCGCCCGCGCGCTCGGCATCAATTTTCATCACGCGCCCAAGGACGAGGAGCTCGACCGGCTGTTCGAGGGCAAGCGCGCCGACACGGGAGAGGCCTGGTCCAAGCACAAGCGAGAAATCAGCGGCTACGACTTCACCTTCTCGCCCCACAAATCCGTGACGCTCGCCGCCGAATTCGCGCAGGATCCAGCGGAGGCCGCCGCCATCCGCAACGCCATCTACCGCGCCAATGACGCCGCGATGCGCTATGTCGCCCGCGAGATCGGCTGGGCCCGGCGCGGGCGCGCGGGGGAGAACGGCGCCGATCCGGGCGCTGTCGGCTGGGTCAGCTTCCGACATTACATCGCTCGCCCGACCCTGCCGGTCCAGGACGGCCGCGCGGGCGCGACCTATCTCCTCGAAGCGCCGATCGCGGGCGACCCCCACGACCACATCCATAATGCGCTGTTCAATCTGGTCGTCACTGGCGAAGGCCATATCGGATCGCTCGACACCCAGCGGCTGCACGCCCGCGTCCACGAGTTTGGCGCCTTCGCCCAGGCCGTCCTCGCCGACGAATTGCGCGCGCTCGGCATTCGCGTCGCCTATGACGAGAAGGAGCAGGCCGCCGTCATTCTCGCCATCCCGCAATTCGCCAATGAGGCCTTCAGCAAGAGCACGCATCAGGTTCTGCGCAACGCCAAGGTCTTCGCGGCCGGCCAAGGGATCGATTGGGACGACATATCTGCGGAAAAGAAAGCCGAGATTCTCCGCGAGGCGGCGGCGGCCGCTCGCCTCGCCAAGCATGGCGAGAAGACGGATCACAAAATCTGGCGGGATCAGGCGGAGGCGATGGGCTGGGAACACGTCACCGTCATGGAGGGCGCGAAGATCGCAGAGCTGCCGAGCGAGGAGCGGATCGAGCGGGCCTACGCCTTCGCGGCGAAGCATCTCGCCGAGGAATTCCACACGGCGGCCGTCATTGACCATGACCGGCTTCGTGTCCACGCAGCCCGCGGATTGATCGGCGCCGGCGTCGCCGGTGGCGTCAAGGATATCGACAGGGTCGTCGAGCAGATCGAGCGCAAGGGGATCGAGATTCACGGCGAGCATGTCGATCTCGTCGCCGCCTGGGCAAAGCGCGAGAATGCCGAGGACGAGCCGCGACAGGTGCTCCGCGTCACCAACTCCGCGCAAATCGGCGTCGAGGAGGGCCTCCGCGGCTATGCCGCGCGCGCGGCGCTGGACACATCCGGCGCGCTGGCGGCCGGCGACCTCCGGCGGGCCGTCGAGGCTTCAGGCCTCGATTTCGACAGCGAGCCGGAGCATGGAGCCGCTCAAAAGGCCGCGATTTATGCGCTCGGCCAGGGCGGCGCGCTCTCGCTCCTCACCGGCGTCGCCGGCGCGGGCAAATCCACGCTGTTGCGGCCCCTCGTCGCCGCCTGGAAGGCCGACACGCGTTACGAGGCCGCGGGCCGCGAGCTCGTCGGCGTCTCGACCGCGTGGCGACAGGCCGATCAGCTGCAGGACGCCGGCATCGATCGGACCAGCGCCCTCGAGCCATTGCTGAAATCCGTCGAGGCCGGCGAATTCACGCCCACCCGCAACACGATCCTCGTCATCGACGAGATCAGTCAGATCGCGCCGCGGCCGATGCTGCGGCTGCTCGAGCTGCAGGCCGAGACCGGCATGACCATCAAGGCTCTGGGCGACCGCGAGCAGGCGCAGGCGATCGAAGCCGGGGATACGATCGAAATCCTGCGCCGCGCCATGCCGAAGTCGGCGCAGCCGGAACTGCTCACCGCCGTCCGTCAGGTCGATCGGCACGACCGCCAGATCGCCGGCATGTTCCGTGACTCCGAGGCCGAGACCGCCCTCGCGATGAAACGCGACGATGGAACCGCGATGCTGGTCGGCGGAGACTTCGATCAGGTCGCCGCAAAGATCGCCGATTTCTATGTGAGCCGGCGCGACATTCTGAACGCCGCCGGCTCGAAGCGCGGGATCACCATTTCCGCTCCGACCAATGAGGACGCCGCCGCGATCAGCATGGCGATCCGGACGCGGCTCAAGGGGCGCGGGGAGATCGGCGCCGACGAGACGATTTACAAGGCGATCGCGCCGCGCGGCGCGAAGGAGCCGCACGCCTTCGATCTGCCGATCGCCACCGGCGACCATCTGCGGCTCTATCGCTACACATGGTCGAAGATCGACGGCAAGGACGGCCCGATCGGCTATAACGGCCATGTCGTGAAGGTGATGGGCAAGACCGCCGGCGGCCTCCTCCTGCAAAACGCCAAGGGCCAGGTCGGCGAGGTCGAGTGGCGCCGTCTGATCGACCCTGTGAGCAAAAGGCTGATGCTCGGCTTCGGCCACGCGCTCACGATCGACGCGGCGCAAGGCGTCACCTCGGACGAGCATATTGACGCGCTGCCGCGGGGCAGCGCCGGCATCACGGCCTTCAAAGCCTATGTCGCGGAAAGCCGGGCCAGGGGGACGACCTGGACGATGATTTCCGAAGCGGCCGTCTTTGATGCCGAGAAGAGAAGCCGCGCGCTCGGCGACGCCAAGCCGATCGAGGCGGAAGACCTCTGGAAACGGGTCGCCGCCGATATGGCCTCCAAGCCCTATAAGTCGCTCGCCCTCGATCTCGTCGAGGCCTGCCGGCGCACGCGAGAGCGGTCGATCGATTCCTTCATCGAGCAGGGCCGCACGTTTCACAGGCGCCCCGACGACGCCAAAGATCCCGGCCGAAAAGCGCGGGAACGCATACGTTCGAAGATCGCAGCCGATGAAGTTGCGCCTCACATCGCCTCAATCGCGGAAGCCGCGAAAAGAAACGCGGCGATTCTCGACGACGCGTTGGCGAGCGTCGAGTCGGCGCTCCGTCGCAAACATTCCGTGCAGCGCCCCGATCATCGCACGATCGAAGAAACGGCGACGGCCAATACTCCGGCGCGTCCGTCATCTCCGTCGCATGGCGCTTGAGCGGTCCGCTCCGAGCGGCGGCTCACACGCCCATGCACGCCTCAACGTCCGACGGCATGTCTCCAGCCCGCGGCGACTGCCTCCTGCTCCGAGCAGAACCATTGTTCTCCGGCGTTCTGGTCGATCTTGACGCGGTCGTAGAACTGTTCGCCCGGCTTATGGAATCTCCGCTCGCCATTGCGACTGATGTTCCCTTTGATCTCGCAGTTCGCCGGCGCCGTTGCCTTCGCCGCATTCGAACCGATGGACCGCGATGCGAAAACCGGCCTGGGCGCGCCCACCGGCTTCGCCGCCGCCCAGATCTGCTCGAAGCGCGCCGCGAAGGCTTGCACGGCCGCTCGATCGCGGATGACGAGGAGATCATTGTCCTGCTGTTTGAGGCCCGACGCCGTCAAATTCGCAGAGCCCGAACGTAGCAGCGCGCCATCGACCGAATAGGATTTCAGATGCATGAATGGACCGGGCGGGCTGACGCGAAGGTTCTGCGAAACCTCTCGCAGGCGGTCGAGATCGCTCCCTTGGCTGGGGTCGAGAACGACCCTGATCGCGACGCCACGCCGATGGGCGTCGATCAACGCGTCGATGACGGGCCAGTCCGTCAGCACATAGGCGGCCAGATCGATGGTCGAGCGCGCTGCGCGCAGCAGCGCCACATCGAAGCGCTCCAGGTTTTCGGCAGGGGCGAAATGGATCTCGACCGGTTCGGCCGCCATCGCGGGGCCGAGCGCCGCCAAAGCGAAGACGCTGGCGTAAAGCGACTGTCGGAAGGGCATTCGATATTGCTCCCCTGAATTTTGACGCGCCCCGATGAGTGGACGTCTCATCCTCGCTCGATCGATCTGAGATCGGGTCGGGCCATTCTAACGACGCCGGCCTCTCGCAGCATAGGTTCGAGCATCGCCACGGAGTAAGCGCGCCGCGCCCTCGCCCGCAGTAGCGGAATTCCGATCTCCCCGAATACCGCGTCGACGAATATGTCGCGCTCCCTGCGATGCGGGAGCGCATGAGTCCTGTCGTCCAATTCGATGGCTGCAACGGGTTCCAAGGTGCTGGAATTGCAGATGACGAAATCGATGCTCTTTCCGAACACCTTGTTCATCGCCGCACGCCTTTTCGAATTTCTCACCCGAAGATCGACGTCGACCAGCTCGGCGAGCCGCACCTGCGCGAACACGCGAAAGCCCTCCCCGACCGCCTCGTCCAAGACGCTCAGGAACCGTTTTTCATTGGCCGTGAGAAATCGCCCACGCCGATAGGCAGGCCGACGGTCGACCAAGCCGATGAACGCGAGAAGCGCCAGAAGGAGGACGCCGAGCGCGACCAGAAGGGCGCCATTGCCGCCCGATATCCCCTCGATAAAATTGCCGATCCCCGCGCCGCGATCGCCGTTCATCGCGTCTCCTTTCGGCGCGCCCATTGTCGAGCCTGCGGGAATCTCTCCTTGTCGTCGCAGCCGGCGAGCGCGCTCGATAGGACGTAGAGCGGCGCCAGCGCCGCGACACGTTCGAGGTCGACAATCCGCGCCGGCGCCCTCAAGGGGAAATCTCCGCCCGCCGCCGCGCCGCCGGATTTTCCGCGGCCTCGGCTCCTCCGACGATCACCGCCGTGACCGTGGCCAAATCCGCCTGCAGCTTCTCCCGATTTTCCCGCGTGGGCAACGTCCCTTCGGTCTCCTGCAACGCCGCCTCGATTTTACCCAGAAGGGCCGCGGCCCTTTCTCGCGCCGCCGCTCCATCCTCGCCGATCGCCGCCTCGATTTCGACGACCTTCTCGAAGAGCGCCTTGTCGAATGGTTCGACAGGCCAAACGTCCCCCGTGGCCTCGCCTTTCGTTCCGTGCAGCGCCGACTTCAGCATGAGAGAAAAGCGCCCCCCCGCGCCCTGTCGCTCCTCGCGCGCGACAAACGGAACCTCGCCCGCCGCGCGGATCGCCGCGTCGACGCAAGCCTCCCTGTCGCCGCCCTTCGCTTTGGCGAGACGAAAGGCTTCGAATATCGCCTTCAACGTCGGCGCCATGGTCTCGCGGCCTCCGGCGGCGACGATCCCATTCTCGATTCTGGCCGTGATTTCGCGGATCGCGTCGAGCCTCGCCTCCAGTTCGGCGTGGGCGGGCGGCGCGAGGGATATCCGCCTTACGAGGCGCTTGGGGCCCGAATTGTCGACATTCGCGTGAAAAACCTTCGCGTAGATCCGGCGGCCGCCGAACAGCATGATCGCCTCGCCCTCGATGAGGCTCTGCAGGTCTCGCCAGTTCACCCGCGACACCTGGCGCACATCGGCTTGGCGCGTGTCATGATAGACGCCGATGTCGCCGCCGCGAAAGCTCGTCGCCTGCGCCACATCCGTCATGCCCGAGGTCTCCTCGATCCATTCGCGGGTGCGATTGGCGTCCTGCTGGCGCATCGCCGCGGTCAGATTGGCGTTGCCGAGCAGCGTATAGGTCTTCTCCCCGAGCCGCGCGAAGATCCCCGAAACCTCCTGAAAGCCGAGCCAGAAGGCGATATTCAAGCTGCGGCCTTGCGCCATCATCCGGTCGAGATCGCTCGTCGCATAATAGGCGAGCTCGTCCAGCACGATATGATAGGGAGCCTCCATGCCGAGCATTTCTTTCGGCATGCCGAGCATTTGCGCCATCATTCCGCGGAGCGACGTCACCACGATCTTGCCGAGGCCCGCCAATGTGTCGGAGGAGTTCTCCAGCGCCGGCAGGGAGACGACGAGAATGCGCCGGTTCAAGACCACGTCGCGCATGTCGATGTCGCCCTGCTCGACCTTGAATATGTGCCCGAGCGACACGCCGAGCTGCGTGAACATCTCCGTGAAATAAAACCGCGCATAGCCGTGCTGCTTGGACGGATCATCGGATTTCTGCTTGTTGTAATCGAGGTCCGTGTCATAGCCGGGAAGCTCGCCGAGATAGGCGAGCAGCGGATAGACCACGTCCTGCGGCAGATCGAGCGGAATGTCCTTCGCTTTGCCGGTCGCGGGGTCGCGCAATTCATAGTGACCCTTCACGGCGAGCTTCCAGATCACCCGCAGCTCGAGCGCATCCCGGATCTTCTCGATGTCGATCGGAATGCCGGCGTGATCTCTGATCCATGTCAGGACGGGGATCACCGCGCCGATCAAGGCGACGGCGCGGCTGCGGAAGACGCCGTTCGAGTCATTGGCGGCCTGCTCGCCGAGCTGGCTCACCACCATCTCGCGGATCGCGTCGGCGTTGCCCGTTGCGAAGGGATTGAAGCTGTTGCTCTCTTTGCTCCCGCTGGCGACCAGGAGATTGAGATGCAGCACATCGTCCTCGCGACCGAACCGCCGCGCGAGCGCCATCACCTCGCCGAACAATGTGTGGTCGGCCTTGCCGTCGACGAGAACGAAGCCGCTCGCATGGGTCAGCGCATTGGAGACGAAGCCCAAAATCGCGGTCGTCTTGCCGGCGCCGGTCGTCCCCGGAATGGTAGCATGCTGTCGCCCGTCCTCGGCGGTGATCCACAATTCCCGGCCGGAGACGTCACGTCCGAGATAGATGATGCCCGCCGCCATGCGCGGCGCGCGGTTCTTGGGATCGGGATAGTTCCAGTCCGCGACGCCGGCGCTCTTTGGAAGCCGCATCGGCAGCTCGACTCGCCGCGTCAGGACGAGGGCCGCGTAGCCGATCGCCGCCGGGAGAATCAGATCGACCGAAGCAGGCTCCAGCAGCATGAGTCCGGCCCCGACGCAGAGAACGGCGCCGGAAAACTCGCTCATCAGCGAGCCCCAGACGCGCGTCGACATCGGCCGCAGATCGCGCAGCGCTTGCGCGCCCGATCGTTCGAACCTTTCCTGCGGTCCGGAAATCTCACGCGGGATCATATGCCGCTCTCCGCGACGATGGGGCTCGTGTCATTGCTGCAGCCCGAAGGCGGCGGGACCGGATCGGCCGGCGTCGGCCGATGCGCCCGGAGCGGGCGTGATCTGCGGGGGCCGCTGCAGGTCGCGAGCAAGCGTCTCCGGCAATGACGTCGGAGACGGTGCGGCGGGCTCCGGCGACGCCACTGCCTGGTTCACGCCGAACGCCTTTTGCTGAGACGAGACGCTTCCCGCCCGAAAGCCCACATAGCCGACGGCCGACACGCCGAAGCCGACGAGCAGCGTCGTGAGCAATGACCGCCTCGTCGGCGAGGGGGACGCGCTGCGACGTTCGATCTCGGCGCCGAGGGCGTGACGCTGGCTGGCCGAGGTCGCGACGATCGCGCCGTCCAGATGCACATGAACGTCGATGTGAATATGCGGCGGCTCCGACACGGCCTTCGTCTCTTGCGTGGAAATGGCTTCGTCCATCAGGGCCTCCTCGATCTTTCCTGAACCTCATGTTCGTGCCGAGCCGCGCGAATGAGAAGGCGCTTCAGACCTTCCGCACCGCCGCGAGCGCATTGTCGATCGCGGCCGTGCGCAAAGGCGCGCCCGCGATCAATTCGGAAGCCCAATGGTCGCGCGCCCCTATCGCTTCGACGAGCGGCGTCGGGTGAAGAAGAGGGTCGAACATGTCCGCCGGATAGCCCAAGGAGTGCAGCGCGTACCACAGCCGTCGATCGACGAGCTTCAGGAATCCGAATTGCGCCGGCGGGAAAACGCCCCCTTCCGCCCGCGCCGCGAGGAGAGCGCTCATGGCGGCCGGTGTGGTGAACCCATGCGCCGCCATCGTCTCGACCAGAGGCTGGCGCAAATCTCGTTCGCCCAGCCAATGATCGGCTCGCACGACGAGGGCGTCCGGGAAGGCGAGCGCCCGATCGGGGCCTGCCCGCCCTTCCTTGCCGCTCATCCCCAGCGCCGACGAGAGATCGCCGAGATAGCGCTGCGCTTCGTCGCGGCGCCGGGCGCGATGCAGGGCAAGCGCCGCCAATATGCACCGGACATGCGCCGGCGCGTCTTCCGGCTCGCGCCTCGCCGAGCCGAGTTGACGCGTGAGCTCCGCCCGCGCCGGGCCCTCGACGAAGGCGCCCTTGTCGTCTGTCGCCCAGCGCTCGATCCATTCGGCGCGGGTCAAAGCGCGATCGGCGGGACGCGGCTTGGCCTGGTCGATATCGACCAGCCCCAACCGCCTGCGCACGAAGGCGGAGGGCGTCCGAAAGGATCGAAGCTGCTCGCGCATCAAAGCTTCGAGATCGAGTGCTCGGGAAAAGCGCTTCGCCCCGGCGCGGCTCGCGCACATGGCGGCGAGAGCCAGAATGACGCCGATCGAGGGCAGGAGAAAGAAGCGCCCGACCTCGCGGGCGAGCCGCAGCAGCTGCGGAAATTTCACCGTCGCCGGATTGGTCGCGATAACCTGCGCGTCGGCGACGTCGTAGCGATCAGTGAACAGATGGATGAATCTCATCTGGCCGTGCAGGCCCTGCATGACGATCGCGCTGATCGCGGCGTGCTGCTCGTCCCAGAGATACCAGCCGCCGACGCCGACGCCGACAATGAAGACGGCGACGCTCATCAAAAAGGCGGCGCCGTCGCTCACACTGCCCTGCGAAGGGTGCGAAACAGACATTACTTTTCCCCAGAGGCGACGGCCTGCCGCTGCAGACGCCTACCCTGCGCCAGGACCAGGCGGAGGTAGTCGGTCTTGTGTCGTTCATTGTGCGAATGATAGAGCCCGATACCCTCCCAGAGATCTCCATCCGCCTCGTCGAGCGCCTGTCGAAGAATCCAGGCCCCGCCTTCGACATTGGCGCAGAATTCATCGCGCAGAGCGCGATAGGCAGCGGCTCGCGACGCGCGCCAATGTTCCGCGAGCTTCGGCAACCAGATCTGGTTGACCTGCATCGGCCCGATGTCGACGGTGTCGTTCTTATTCTGGCTCACCGCGCCGAGCCGCCCGTTCTCGACATTCAGAAGGATCAGCAGAACCTCGGCGGGGATCGAGTGGGCGTGCGCGGCCGCGTCGATGCACTCCTTGACGAAGGTTCCTTTCGCCAGATCGTCGGCGGTGCGCGCCGGTTCGCAGGCCGCGACGAGGGAGACAGCGAGAATGGCGAGGGCGCGTCTCATTGGCTTTGCCCCGTCATGCGTCGATCGGCCTGAAAGCGTTCGTTCGACGCCGCCCAGACCTCCTCGAGCTTTTCCACCACGATCCCCTTCGGCCCGCAGGCCTGCGAGATCGCCTCCATCGTCGCCAGCAACACCATTGTGAAAGACCCGGGGTTGATCACCGCGAGGCGATAGCCGAGGAAGGCCCCTTCGTCGGGCTCGGTCGTCAGTCCGAAGCCTTCCCCTTTCACCTCCCGCCACAAGGCTTCGCCAGCCAGCAGAAACAGCGGCAGCAATCCGTCCGCCGCGACCGCGCAATCGAAAGGGATGGTCACGCCATGAAACAGCACCGGCTGTCCGCCCTTCCGCAGAAGGTTTTCGAGCACCGCCTCGACATCCTCTATGTCCAGGATCATGCCGCCCTCCTGCGCTTCCAGGTCGGGACAGCGGTTCGGATCGGCCCGATCAGCATGCGCCGCAGGAGCCGCAAGACCGAGGACACGGTCAGCCCCGCCCAGCTGACGACGATGAAGAAGGTCACGCCGCCGATCGCTATGTAGAAAGTGAGCCAGCTCCAATAGACGACGAAGACCAGCAGGGGCAGGCAGGCGCGCCCGTCCAGAAGCAAGATCCGTGTCGGCAGAGCGGTGCTTCGCCACATCAGCCCTCCTCCCTCAATTCGTACGCCGCCGTCTCCTCGCTGATGCGGCCATCCTGCAGCGCCTTGTCGATCGCCTGTGCGAACGACTGCCCCTGATCCTCGATGGCGCCGCGCGTCAGGCCCGGCCATTGCGCCGGGTCTGTCTCCAGAAAGCGATTGCGGAGCTTGCGATCGAACGCCAGGAACTCCCGCAACGCCGTGCGCTTGCCGTCCAGGGACGGCGTCAGCCTCTGGTTGACGACGAGCCGAAGCGACTGCGCCACCGCGCCGATCAAATTCTCGCGCTCGGCCAAGGGGCAGAGGCTCGCGATGCGCTGCATCGTCAGCGCGACGTCATTGGCATGGATCGTCGTCGTCAGCGTGTGTCCAGAGATCGCCGCCTGAATGGCTGCGCTCATCGTCGCAGTCTCGCGGCACTCGCCGACGATAATGTCGGTCGGCTCGCGTCGCATGCAGCCGCGAATGAATTCCTCGAAGGTCGGCAGATCGCGCGGGATCTCGCTCTGATTGATCGTCGAGCTGGGGCTCTTGACGCGATCGAGCAGAAACTCGACTGGGGCGGCGCCTTCGACGATGTCGTAATGCCCGTTCGGGTCGAGCAGCTTGGCGATGGTCATGCCGGCGATCAGCGTGGATTTTCCTGATCCCGTCCCGCCCGACACGATCACCATGCCGTTTCGCGGACGGAACGCCTCCATGATCCCCGGCTCGACGAGCTGCTCCTCCAGCGATGGCGGCAATCCGGGGATTGGACGCAGCACCACATTGACGCCGAGCCGACGGCTGCTGCGCGTCGATGTGACATTGAGACGGTAGCGAAGCCGCTCGGTGCGGCTCACGGCGATCTCATAGGTCGTGTCGAGCGCGGCGCAGCCCTGCAGACGCGCCATGCCGTCGGCGCCATAGAGGTGATTGACGATCTGCGCGATCTCGGCCTCGTCCAGCGTCGTGTCGCCGATCTTGCGATTGCGGCCGTAGATCCTCAGCCAAGGACAATGCCCCGTCTGAAACGAGACGCGCGACGCCCCCGAGCGATAGGCCCAGGTCAGGAGAGAATCCAAGCCGGGCGCGCTCTTTCGCGGGTCCGTCACCCAGGAAAGATCGGCCCTATCCCAAGGTTCGTCGACCACCATTTTCTCCTGCGTCGGACGTTCACGAGTCCGCTCGGGGATTACTTCGGGCAGGGCCCGCGGCGCTTGGGCGCCCAGCGGCGCGTGTCGGCTCGCAGGCCGGGCTGATCGGTGATCCGGACGATTCGATCGCCGGCGCGCAGCTCGTCGCGCCCCCCGTTGACGACACTGTTTTGGAAGGCGACCTTTGGATGCTCGACGAGACCCGCGCGCAGCAGCACCCGGAACCGCGCCATGCCGACGATGTCGCGCTGCAAGCGGCCGAGGTCGGAGAGAAAAATCTCCACCGCCTGCTTCTCGCCCTGCGTCCACCCTTCGGCGACCCATTTGTTCCAATAGGCGGCCTCCTGCTCGGTGCGCGGAAGCACGGCGTCATGCGGCCGCGTCGCGGCTTTCCAATTTCGCACCAGATAGGCCCGCCAATTCGGCGGGGCGGAGGCGAGCTGCGCTTCGCGCGTGATCTGATAGACGCAGTCCGTCTCTCGGGCGACCTGCGCATTGTCGCCGAGCGCGAAGGCGAGCTGTCCCTGGGTTACGACGGGCGGGCGCAGCAGGGTTCGGCCGCCGCCGAGCGGCAGCACCACGGCGCTGAAGTCATAGCTCCTGTCGAGCGTCGGCTCATAGCGGCGCAGCATGTCGTTGATCGCGAAGGACCGCGCCGCTAGCCCGCCTTGCGCGCCGAAGCTCAGCGCCGCCTGATACAGCGTTTCCTCTCGCCCCGGCTCCAGTCCGACCCCGGGATCGCCGCGCCCGGCGCGCACCGCCTGCAGCGCCTCGAGCGACGGCGGGCGTTCGCTTCCGACGACCGCCGGCTCCTGCGCCGCTCCGGTGATCGGCTTGTTCAGCGGACTGCCGAGACCATGCGCCGCCGCGTCGATCTCTTCGGGGGACGGAGCCGGAGGGACCGGATAGACCTTGATCCCGCCATCGGCGGCGAAGGCGGACGGAGCCAGGAAGGTCGAGGCCAGGAGAGACGACGCCGACAGAGACGAGGCCAGCAATGTCGGGACGAGCCTACGGAGCGCGAGCTTAGACATGATAGATCACCTCGATGCGATGATGCTGCGCATCGACCTGCACGGTCGCGCGGTCGCCCGCGGCGCTGCCGATGGCCTGGAAAATCTCGTAGACGCGGCGCGGGCCCGATTTGATGCCGATCGACACCGTTTGGAGGTTGAAGGCGGAGTCGACGACGACATCGTATCCGACCTCGCCGGCGAGCTTTTCCACCGCCCCCTCGAGCGGCCCTTCCCATTCGAAGGCGACGATCTTTTGGAGCTCGGCGGGCACGACGGCCGGACCCTGACGCGGCGCCGGACGTATCCGACCGAGTTCGTTCATCTCCTTGTCGACATGGTCGACGCTTCGTCGAAGGGCGATCTCCGCATTCGGCATGCCCGCGACATCGACCGTCGCCGGAACATCATGCGCGCAGCCGCCCAGAATGCTCGACGCCAATAGTAAGACGAGACCGCGACATGGACGGTTGGCGCTCATATGATCTGCTCCGTATTTTTGCGCGATCACGCTATTCGGCGTCGGCGCGAATGACGATGAAGTCTCGGCCGCTTGTCGCGACCTTTGATGAGACGCCGCAGCTCGGCCTCTTCGGCGATCGCGACCGATTCGGCGTTATCGAGCTCGAAGGCGCCGCGATGCTCCATTCGAGCGACGTCGCGCGTCCCCGAGCCGAACATGACGACGCCGCTCGGACGAAGCTGGATACGAAAGCTGGGCATGGCATTCCCTCTCGAAGGGCGATTCGATCCCCTTCGACGATGCTGATGCGACAGTGCGCGAATGCCAAACACCGCGTCGACAGGAAACGGCCGCCTGCGTGCGGCCAACTCGCTGGGGAGGAAGAATTCTCTTTCAGGGTCGCGAGAGAACGCGCGCGGATTTTCCGCGGCGACTTTCCCGCCCGGCTTCAAAGCGATGTTGGCGACGGGTCGGGTCTCGGGTTAAATTTTCGCTCTCGACCGAAAGCAGCCATTGGTTACCAAGTCAGTCCGCCGACCGCATGTGAACATGCCCCTTTAGGCGACGGGCAGTCGAATTCGGCTCCTCGGATTCGTTTGTCGTCGTACCGGGCATTCGCTACAGGCGAAGATGGCGCCGCAGGGCCGGATTGCGACGCAATATGTCAGCGAGCCAAGGAACAGCGGCTTCGGCAGCCTCATATGCCGCCATTGATGAGGCATAGGTCGACCCCGAATAATAGCCGAGCGGTGTCCACTCGCCAGCGTCCTCGACATCTCGCCGAAATTCCTCAAATCCAAAAGTGCCATCAGGCCGATAAAAAACATCGACGCACTTCCCGTGTTCGTCGTCCTCAACGCTCGCGAACACCACCCACGACGTGTCGATTCTTTTGGACATGGACCGAACCTACCTTCAAGCGTGACCGGAAGCTAACGGCGATAGCCGCTCGAACCGGTAAAGTCTCACCGAAAAGCCTACTGCGCCGCGACGACCGAGAGTTCGGAGCCGCCGCCTTCATATCGCAGCTTCGCGCCGATCCCTCGCGCATCGGCCAGCTCGTTCGCCAATTCGTCGACGACGCCGGTCTCTGCACGCGCGTCGAGCTCGCCGCGTCGCATGCGCTTGGCCTTGCGTTCCTCGATCTCCTTTTCCGCCGATCCGCCGGGGAATATCCTCGCGAGACGCCGCAGCGCCTCCCGAAACCCGATGCGGTCATAGAGACGATTGCGCAGGGCTCGGTCGCCAGGGGTCGTGGACAGCGCCCACAGCTCGATCGGACCGAGCGTGTTGACGAGCATCTGCTCATATTTGGCGTTGTCCGCATGCAGCACCACCAGGAACGGCGCCCCGGCCGGACCCGGCCCATGGAGACGGTGGCGAACGATGTCGGCGCTCGCTTCGGAGAGATTGAAGCGCTGCACGATCTCTTCGGCTTCCACATCATCGCCGGCCCGCAGCACGAAGCGGCCCGTCGATTGACTGACGATCGCGTCGCCCATGTCGCTCAGGCGTTGACTGGCGAAGCCGAGCTGAACATTGTGCTTGGGGCCTTCGCGTACATCGAACTCGGCCTGCGCGCGCACCTGCGGACTACCCTGGGTGCGATGCCACTCGTCATAGTCGAGCCGCTTCACCGATTCATAGATTTCCTGAAAGCGCGGCTGATGGAAGCCGCGCGCCTCTTCCGGCACGAAAGGCAGATAGTCGGGCTTCAGGAAGAAGTTGCGCCCGATGATGTGGCGCGCCAGCATATACATCATCTCGGTCTGGCGGTTGGCTGCCGCCGAGCCGGTCGGCGCGACTTCCGCAAGATCCATGACGATGATCCGCGCGGCGCCGAAATCCAGCCGCGTCGGACTGTTCAATGTCGGAAACTTTCGGATGACGTCATAGATGTAGCGTTCGAAGAGGTCCGAGGCCTGCTCCGCCGTCATGACGATGGTGAGCTTGCCGAACATGTCCTTGACCTGGTCGGTGCGCGCGGCTCCGACCAAATCCTGCAACAGTGGGACGGCATGCCGCTGCGCCACTTCCGCGAGACGATAATCTCCAACCCCGCACAGCGCTTTCACCACGTCTCGCCAATGCGGCTCGTCGTGGTGAAGATCGATGCCGTGGCGCTCGATCGCCGCATCGATAAGAGGCTCGACGCCGCGACGATAGCGCTTGGGCGACGCCCCCGGAACATCGGTGCAGAGCCGATAGGCTTCGTCGATCACGATGCCGATCATCTGATTCATGCCTTCGAATGGCGTGCTCTGGTCGGGCGGCAGCGTGATCAGCGCCAGAAAATTCTGCAGGAAGGCTTTTTCGAGCGGCAGCGGATATTCGCAGCCGACCTGCAGGTCGAAGACGTTGAACTCGAAGCCCGGCGCGAATTGCATGCGCGTGTAGATCGCCTCGTGCCGGCGCTGTGGCCCGAGGGCTTCTTGAATGAGAAGCACGAAGCCTTCGGCCGAATCCCCGATATCGACCTTGCCGATGAGAGGCAGCTTCGCGCCGATCGCCCCGAGCGCGACGGAGCTGAGGCAGAGGCCGAGATTGATCGTATTGGCCAGAACCGATTTTCCCGAACGTGGCGGCGCGACGAATGTGTCGAGGACCTGCGGGCGTTTCGAGCCGCCGGAGGGGTCATAGGGCCACATCGCCCCATTCGGCTGGCGGAACAGCACGCTGCCTCGGTCCCAGGGGGACGCCGTTCGTCCCCAAGGCAGCATCGCCAGAACGTCGCCGATCAACGCCACCGACGGCGGCGCGGTCGAGGCCAGCGCCAGTCCCGGCACGCTGCTCATGACGCCTTCGAGCGGATCGCCGATGACGGTCGTGCCCCGGCAATTGCCCCAGGCCTCGAGGCGCTGCTTGAGCGTTGACAGTCGTAGCCGCAGCTTGCCCACTTCTCCGAACGGCGCCCAAGTCGCGAAGGACGCCCGCAGGCGAACGGCGATATGGTTGTTGTTTTCGCGTTCACGCTTCAAAAGCTCGAAGGCGCGGGTGATGTCCCGGTTGCCGGGGAACATCCACAAGAACTGCGCGCCGGCGTTTTTCAACAGCATGTCGGAATTGCCGCCGCCCTCGATCACGAAGGATACGCGCCATGGGATTCGGTCATGTCCGAGACGCGACGACAGCTCGACGAAGGGCCGGGGATCCTCCGGCCCCATTGTCATATCGACGCAGCCGTAATCATAGAGGCCGATTTCCACGCGTTGCCCGTCATGAACGACGGCGTCGGAGTCGAAGAAGAGATCGCGGATCGCCGGCCACATCAGCGTCTCCAGGATCGGAAGGTCATCCGGCTCGTCCGGCCAACGCGGGCGAAATGCGTCTCCAACCAAGGTCGGACGCCAGGCCGATCCTACAGTCTCGCGATACATGGCCTCGCGGGCGACCGAGAGAGCGTCATGCGCCGAGATCTCCGTCGCGGCGACATCGAGCCCTTTGAGCGAGGACATGACGCGCGAGACGAAGCCGGTGTGACGCGCCGCCATGACGTCGCTGCGCAGATAGAACTTCTGAGCGTCGCCGATGTTCGGGCATTTCTTGGCGCGCGCCGCCTGCTCCTCCTTCATCTGCTTGCGCTCTTCCTTGGTGAGCGTCGTCGCGCGGGTCCACAAGATGAAATACGCCGCCTCCCAGCGCATCATGCCGGCCCAGAGCTTTTTGCGCTCCTCGAAGATATCGCCCAGCTCCAGTCCGATCTCCCTGGCGATCTCCCGGCAGGCCGACATATTGACGCGCTCGATCTCGACCGCCGCGAGATCGGGATCGGAGGCGTACCATCCGACGATCGCATGTCCCTTGTTCTCCAGCGTTCCCGAAATGTCGACGCGCATGGCGTTGGCCAAGCGATCGATGTCGGCCCGCGTCGACATTCGGCGCATCCCGCCGAGACGAAGAAAGCTCACATAGTCGCCGTGCTTGGTGACGAGCGCGTCGCCGTGAGAAGATTCGATATCGCAAAAGCTCGCGAGCGGCTGCTTAGCCATCAGCGACACCGCGGCGAGCCCGCGAGAAATCCAATGGAGCATCTTCTATCTCCTTATCGTCGGGCTGCGGCGCGAGCTGATCGCGGAGATCGAAGTGAGCCCCTTGTTGGCGAGCAAGCGCGGATAGACATCGCGGCCGTCGACAAAAAATCGTCCGAGCGGCAGCAAGCGAACTCCGCCGAGCAGCTCGCGACGACGGGCGTAGGAGCTCGGCGAGATAAACGACAGAGCTTGGGCGAGATCGCGTGGCGACGACGTCCCCAGGCGTTGCTTCGCGATCACGCTGCGCTCGACGAGAGCGGCATAGGCCGAGCTGGAGGCGAACAGATCTTCGGGACTGTTCGCGGGAGGCGGATCGGGCGACCAAAATACGGGCTTCCCATGGGTCGCGGCGATCCGATGGATGCAATGCACGAGCGCGTTGAGCGCGCCTTGCGTGAATTCTGGCGCCCAGATCAGGACCGCCTCGCGATCGATTTCGGAGCGTTCGAGGTTTTGCGCGAGGTGACAAAGAGCGCAACACGGTTGCTCGTTGGAGAGCGGGTCCATCGGCCATGTGTCCGGCCCTTCTTCCGAACAGCTCACGATCCCGCATCCACAATGCGGGCAGCGATCGACGAATGTTCTTGCGCGCGGCCCCATCGCTGCGGAAGCGGGCAACATCCTATGGCGCATAGCCGATAGTGAGAGGGTGAGCATTGCGGCGCGCCGATCTTAGAGGCTGATGGGCCCTCGCCGGCCTTCGGTTCTGCGACCGAACAACCGGCGAGGGCCATCTTTCTCCTGCGCCTCCGTTGCGTTACGCCAACGAAGGACAGGAGAGCGCTGGACGTCACTGGAAGGTGATGACGCCCGCCTGATCGGTCACTTTCGCGCCCGCGCCAGTGGTCGTGTAGGAGGCCTTCTGGATCCACGAGCCGCCCGCGACGAACAGGCCGGTCAGCACGAGACCCGTGAGCCCGGCGGCCACCTTTCCGCTCTCGCGGTTTTCCGGCTGACGCGACTGCCACAGGAACCAGACGCCGGCGACGAACGTCACCAGAGCGGCGACATACATGGCGGTCGAGCCCGCGAAGCCGCCCGCGGTCGAAAACTCCTTCGCGATGCTCTGCACCTGCGAGCCGAGTGTCTGGCCGGCGGCCTGCGCGTGAGCTTCCGACATTCCGAGCGCGACCATCGCCGCGATCGTGCAACATGGGAGAGTTATGGATTTGAGTTTGGAAGACGTGAAATGCAACGTTCATCTCCTCTGATTGCGAGAGCCGTGACGCCCTCGACCAGAGGTTCGGATAAGCGCGCGCGAATGTTGACGGCGTTTTTTTTCGGTGCGCGCTATTTTGTTCGCAGCGGATGTGCTTTCTCGCCCAGCGATATTCGTCGGCAGCGTTTTGCCCGCCTGGGTGTGGCGTTTCGGGTAAATGCCGCACTGAAGCTCGGAGCGCGCAAAGATGACAGCACAGATCACGATGGCGTTTACGCCCCCATAAGGGCGTGCGTTCCGATCGCCACTTGATAGTAATAGCACCCAGTGCTACACATTGGCCATGGTCGACGATGAGGAAACTGCGCGGGCCTTCAAAACCGCCTGGTTCTCCAAGGCGGCACGCAAGGCTCGTATCGAGGATGGTGAACTTTGTGAGGCGCTTCAAGAGGTGATGAAGGGCCAAGCCGATGATTTGGGCGGAGGGGTCTTCAAGAAGCGCCTGAACAAAAACATGCATCGGAGCATCATTCTTGCGAAGGGCGGTCGATACTGGATTTACGAATATCTGTTCGCAAAGAAGGATCGGGCAAACGTCGAGGATGATGAGCTAGAGGACTTCCGCATCCTTGCAAAGAGCTACGCCACGCTGACGGAGAAGCAGGTCTCGCGGCTCCTGGAAGAAAAAGACCTGACGGAGATTTGCCATGGCAACGAAACGTAGATTCAAGAGCGATGCTTCGGAAGCGCTCCACTCGTCTGCGGCCATGCTCCACAAGGTCGGCGCGCTCGATAAGGCGACGATGCGCGATTTCGACGCGCGTCACTTGGTTGTTCCGACCCAGATCGAGCCTGCGCAGATCAAGCGACTCCGCGAGGCCAACAATGTCAGTCAGCCGGTGTTCGCCCGGTATCTCAACACGAGCGAAAGCACGGTCGAGAAATGGGAAACGGGCGCCAAGCGGCCGAGCGGTATGGCGCTCAAGCTGCTCACCATTGTCCAGAAGCACGGACTGCAGATTCTCTCGTAAGCACGCGCGGTCCGCCAGAGTATCGTCCGAGCATGGCGATCACGTCCGAAAAATGGAGACGAGCCATGTGGAAATCGTCACGACGTTGATCAGCATGACCCCGAACACGAACTGCACTCCGCAACCGCCTGCGCTTCGATTGCTCCGGCCGGCGATCACTGCGTTCCAGGTCAGCATGGCGAAAAAGCAGCACATCGCGCCGAAGGCCTGGAAGAACCCTTGAAACAGCTTCACGATGTTGACGACGGCGTCTCCCGGGGTCTGCCCCAACAGGCTCCCATTGACCGTGGGCGGCGTATAGCTCGTCAGCGCCGTCACCGACACTTGCAGATTGGTTCCCGCCGTGTTGTTCGCCATTGTCAGAATGGACGGGAATGAGGCGAAGGCGCCCGATAGGACGAGCGCCACGAACGGAATCCAGGGACGGCCTCGATAGGGATTGTGGCTCTGCGCCTGCGACCAGAATCCCCATCCTGCGGACATGAACAGTCCTAGCGCCGAGAGATAACAAAAGGTCGGTAACAGAATTGCGATCGCGTTGCCGATTGCTCCTGCGAAATTGACCAATCCTTGCACGTTCAGCCCCCATTCTCGCCGAATGCCTCGAACCGGAGCCGCTCAGCGGATCGGGCCCTTCTCCGTCTGCACCACCCATTCGGTCCCGCGCTGGCTGATCTTCGTGACCCGTCCGTAGCCCGGCACATGCGCGCCGACGGCGATCTGCAGTGGAGCGACTTCCTCGCCACTTCGATCGAGCTCGGACAGCATGGCGAGGCCCGGAGATGCCGCCTGCACGCGATATCGGGCCGGCGGCGCGGAGACGTCGGCTGCGCTCTGCGTCGACAACGAGGCCGGGACGACGCCCTTCATCCCGGACGCCGGCCGCGCGGTCGGGGGCGCGGCCGGCGGGTTGGCCTGTTCGGACGGCGACGTCGGAGTGGCCTTCGCCGCGTCGAGCGAGCGTTGCGCCTCGCCGAGGTTCAAGCGGCGCTCGAAATCGCTCAGTTTCGCTTCGAGTGCACGCGTCGTTCGCTTGTCGCTCTCCTGCAGCGCCGCGATCTCCTCCCTCGTGCGACGCACCAGTGTGGAGAGCTCGGTGATCATGCCGAAGAGTCTCGTTTCCATCTCGAGCGGTTTCTCGTCTGTCTTCGTGACCGCTTCCGGCGGCATCGAGGCGACGCGCCTGGCGCCGTCCTCTCTCGCCTTTGCCGGCGGCTCGCTCGCGATGGCGGGCGCCGCGGCGGCGACCGGGGCGGGCGGCGCCGGCGTCGGCACGGCCGTCGCCTTTACGGCGACGACAGGGGAGACGTTTGAGGCTTCGGGAGCCGCCGTCGGAGGCCTTACGCCGACTTCTCCGACGACAACCGGCGAGGCGGGAGTGGACGCGGCGGCTGCGATCGGCCCAGTCGACGCCTTTCGGCTCTCCCCATTGGGACTCCAGAACGCCTGGACCTCCTCTGCGATCTTCTGAGGCGCGGCGGCCGCTGGAATTTCTAAGGTGGGCTCGCCGCGCTCATTCAGTGGCACGGACGCGAGCTTCGACGCCGGAGCCATCAGTCCGGCGTCGACGCCTTTCTCCGTCACCCCGCCCTCGACGCCTCCGCCATTCGGCCAAAGAGCGACCGCGGCGATGGTCGCGACGCCGAGAGCCGCGAGGGATACCGAAGTCGCGAGCTTGTAGTGGTCGAATGGATCCCAGGCGTTCGACCGCGACTTCCGTTCATCGGCTCGCGGAGCCGGATCGGTCTCGGCGACGCGGGGGGCATTCGGATCGGCGTCCGTGTCGGAGAATGGCTCCTTCGCCGCCGTCTCAGCGGGCTGTCCACGGGGACCGAGGAATTCCGCGCGGATGCGCGCGAAGCTGGTCGCGATCGACACGGCCAGCGTCTTCGTTCGGGAGCCTTGGTCCTCCTCGGACGTGGGCTTGCTCGGCGCCGTTTCGGCGTCCGGTTCGGGAAGGTCGAGGGCGATCTCTCGGGTTTCGTCGCTGTCGACGAAATTCAGATTGGCGGCAGCATCGCTCATTGGTTTCTCCTTCTTGTGAGGTTTCAAAAAGCGTCCCTTTGGCGTTCGCTCCGCCTATTTCGTGTTGAGGCTCGCGGGATCGACGCTCGCCCTCTCCGGCGCCGCGGCGACATTGGATAAGAAGATGACGCCGACGCCCGCATTGGCGGCGAGGAAGACGGTTGCGCCCTTCGGCGTTTGCTGTTGCAGCGTCTGTCCGATCTGCGCGGCCGCCGCGCCGCCGGCGATGCCGGCCTGCTGTCGGAAATCCAGCTTGCCATAGCTCTGGATCATGCCGCCGTACGGCGTATAGCCGATCGTCGAATTCGACAGCGCGATCGCCTGTCCGAGACCGGCGACGAAAGCGGCCGCGGTCGGAAGAGCGAAGCGTTCGATGTAATGCTGATCGACGCTGGTCGCGACCGCGGTCTCCATGCTGTCCGGCGCGATCACCAGGCCTTGCACGTTTATCGTCTGCCCATGGTGCTCGACCGAATTGATCCGCACCACCAGCCGCTCGGTGTCCCCGAACAGAGCGCCGACGGCTTGGTTCTTGGAGAAAGTTCCGATCATTCGATCGCCGGCCAGCGGTCCCGTGTCCGCCTGCAGGACGATCGGGCCTCCGGTGTCGGAATTCACCGAGAGCACCGTATGGGCGTAGACGCCGCGTCCGGCCGGGACCAAAACGGTTTCTGCCGTAGGACGCTGCTGTTGTTGTGTTGGCGGCGCCGGGCTCGTGGCGCGCTGCTCGACGCGAGCGCCCTGCCTCGGCGCGAGATCGTCTCGAACATCCGTCGCAGGCGTCAGCACCAGATCCGTGCGCGGCGGGCGCCCTTCCCACTGCTTGAACAGATCGGCGACCGCCTGCTTGAATTGCGGATCCTCGTTCGCGCCGGGGCTCGCGTTCGTGGGCTCGGTGGCGGCGATCTGCTCCACGCGGGGCTCCTCTTCTTGCGGGCGTTCCGGAGGGACGTAGAGCGGCGCGGGCTCGGGAATCGGAACCACCGCGGGCTCGGGCGGCGGCTCCGACGCGGCGACCTCCTCGGACTGACGCCGATCGACGAGCCGCAGCGGCGCGGCCGCAGGCAGGGGCGGCGTATAGGATGCCCCCGACGCGAGCGCTTTGTCAGCCTGGCCCTGCGCATGACGCTTCAGCAGCGCGTCCTGCGCCGGATTGCTGTGCATTCCGCCGGGCAGCGGATCGACCTCCGGCATCTTCGCGACCGACGATTCGGGCGGCGCCGGATGCGAGATCGACGAGACGCCGACGAGTAGCGCGGTCATCGACACGCCGACCAAGGCGATCGTGACGATCCGCGCCGGGCCGCCTCGCCCGCCACGATTGAACTCGCGGAGCTGCGACAGCAGTGGGATTTTGGAAAAGAGATCGGACACTTAATCCTCCGTCAAAGAGGCCGAGACGGTGCGTCCCTGATGGGACAGCAGCACGACTGGCGTCGCGGGAAGCTGGTAGACGGTGAGGCCCCCTTCGGCGGCCTCGGACGCCGTCCATTCCGGGGAGATGAGCGTCAGGCGCGTGCGCAGATAGACGCGGTCGCCGAGCCGCCATGCGCGCAGCTCGTCCGGAGACACGCCCCTGACCGACAAGGGCGTCGCCTCGGCCGGCGGAACGCCGTCGAGCATAGCGGTGAGGAACGGCGCCGCCGTGTCGGGCGCGCTCGCGCGCACGGTTCCTGGCTTCGCGTTCGGGCCCCGCTCGGCCACCTGGATCGAAATATCGGCGTCGTAGCGACCGCCGCCGCCGATCAACAGAAAGCTGATCGGCTTCGGAGCGCCCTGCAGCGTCACCACGAGACCGCCGCGCGGCTGCAACGACATCGGCGTGATCTCCAGGACATTCGATCCTTTGGCCGGCGTGCAGACATAAAAGCCCGTGGCCGCGACCGCGGGGCCGCTGGCGTTCTGACCCGTGTTGCAGTTGCCTCCGTCCGTGACAGCCGCCGGATTGCTGTTCGTGTCCCATTGGATCGGCCATGGCTCGCCGGTTCGATCGAAGAAGGAGATCGCCGTCGGATAGCCCTTGACGGTCTGGATGATATTGACCGCCTGCCCCGGCGTGAACGACACATTCACGCGCCGGCTCGCCGGCGCCGCGAACTCCGTCGTCGCCTGCTCCTGCGCGCGCTTATTGTCGCCGAACCGCTTGCCGAGATCCCGGATCATTCCCGGCGTCAGAGGAATGATGTTCGCGGCTCGATCGGCCGATCCCGACGCCTGAACTCCGCCGCCGCCCGCGGTTCCAGGAAGGCTCGCCGATTGTTGCGCCAGACCGGGCGGAACAGTCGCCAACAGGACGACCGCCGCGCCGAATAATGTTGTTCTGTGCTGCATTTTTCGTCCTCCTCGCCTATTGGCGAACCGCCACGAGCTCGTCGATCTCCAATCCGTCCGGTCGATCTTCGGCGTTCGTTCTCGTGACGAGCGCTTTGATCACGAGGTTTTGCGTGATGTTCTGATTGCTGTTCTGGCAGGTCTGCACGATGGGAACTTGGATCCGATAGGCGAGCGAGCCCGAGATCGTGGCGACGTCGCTGATGACCGCGGCGCGCTGCGCTTGCGCGTAGCAGAGCAGCATCGATCGCTTCATCGTGTCGAAATTCTTGGTGTCCATGACGCTGGTGGCGAAACTGTTCCAGCCGCGTTTGGAGAATTTCCGGCTCGCAGCCGAGAGCTGCTGCGGATAATCATTGTAATTGATGTTGTAGGGAGCGAGGGCGGCGCGCGTCGACCAATCCAGCAGCTGCGCGTCATCGACGATCGGCGTGTCCAGCGCCGTGACCTCGCGCGTTTTCCGTCCGTCGATCACGAAATATTTCGGTGTCGGCGGATGCGTCCACAGATACACGTCATGCACGACGAAGGCCGTCGCCATCAACGACGATCCGAGAGCGAGGCCGATGGCCCTGCTGAGAAGAAGCGCCTGAAAATCCGGATCGGACAACCGACGAGTGATCGCGGCGTGCTCGTTCTGCATGAAGCTATCCCCCACGAAGAAAATTCGATCTCGCCCAAAATCGCGAAGCTGTGCGCGAATATGAACGCACTAAATTTCGATGATCGACGAAAGACGAACCTTCGCTTTCGCGAAGCGCGCGCTGACGACAACGCGCGACGACGGGCTTCGATGCGAGCGACGGCGCTCACGTTCGTTCGGTGAACCGCGTGAGATGCGTGTGACGGCGCACGCCGGCTCACGCGCAGCATTTGCCATTCGCGCGTTGGACGCGCGAAAGAAGAGGTTCTGTCGGTCTGCTGTCGTGAAAGACGTCTATATCGGCATGTCGAACGGCCTCGACAGGCATTCGACCTTGCGCAAGCTCACGCCCCTTCGGATCTCGATGCCGGCGGCCCACGCATCTTCTTCCCGCTTACGTTTTGCGGCCTCGGTTCTCGTGTCGCGACTTTCTTGCGCCGCATTCCGTCGCTTCTCGGCGCGCTTCACCGTAACGGCGATTCGATGATCTCCGGGCGCCTCGAATATCAAGCGCTGCGTCACGCCGTCGGCTTTCGGGGTCAGCACTTTCATGGCGGCGTCAAATCGCTGCCGATCGAACCTCTTCCCTATTACGCCTTTCGAGCTGAGATGCAGCCGATCGACATGACTGTTCACTCCCGAGTGGCCGAACCCCGCGGCTTCTTCGATCGCGGTCTTTTTCATTCCGCCGAGGATCGCAACGCCCGTGATGACGTGGTTCCTGGTCGCATAGTGGCGAATTGTGTCCACATCGGTCGGCAGGCGGTTCGCCATGAAGTCCTCGACTGCCGCATACCACTCGGGCTGTGTCTCGGGCGACAGTGTCGAGGGCTTCGCTTGTCGCGGCGCGCGTGGCTTTTTCTCGCGGGCCTCGACGAGCGGCGCTTTCTTTCGCTGCGCGGAGGGGCCATCGGACGGAGCCGGGACGATTGATGAGACCTGCGGTTCTGCTTGCAGAGCCTCCAGTCTCTCCTGCGTCGTCGCCGTTGCTTCCCTTATGGGGCAAACGGATTCGGTCGTTGCGACGAATGAGACATTCGGGTCTCTTTGCTGCGTTTCCTCCGGCGCTTCCGTCGCGGGTGGCGACGGTCGACGTGTTCCCTTTCCCCTCCCGGTCGCAGGCGCGGGGGTATCGAAGCCAGCCGACGTCGACGCCGCGTCGGATTTTGGGGGGCAGTTGGATTTCTGGCGGACGCGATCCCGCGCCACGCGTCGTGTGGGCAAGCCGATGCGCCGTCGCTTTCCAAAGAGAGAGCCCGCGGAGCGGCCTAGAAATTCGGCCATTGCCGGAACACGCACGTCGCAGGTCCATCCGACGATGAACAGCGTGTGATCCATGAGCGACCAGGCGTTTTTGCGTGGCCGGAATGGCTTTTCGAGCTGATCCAAGCCGATGGGAATCGCTCGGCTCGAGATTTCGTCGAGGATGGTTGTTCGCGCACAGCCTAAATAGGCTGCGATGGCGTCGACGCCGAGACCGGCGCGCAACATGCCTTCGATGAGGCCATCGGCGCTGGCCAATTCTCGTCCCAGTAGCGCCAACAGCAATCCCGCCTCATTGGGCGCGGCTTTGAAATGGCTTGGTTCGAATGAATGACGATCGCAATCGCGCATGGCGTCTGCTCCGGTTCTCACCGAAGCAGATCGATAACACCGTTTACAGATAGCGTCAATGCGCCATAAATTAACAGCTATCGTTTAACGCTACTTTTGGGTCTCCAGATCCTTCATCAGCTCGAGGTAGACGAGCACCTTTTTCTCGATCTCCTCGAACGAGCCGTCCACGCTCTTGCGGCGAGAGCGAAGCGTCTCCAACAGCTCTTCCGACCTGTTCCTCAAATTTTCCGACAATCGGAACGACATCTCGACTCCCCGCTCCGCCTCCGGCAGCACCGTCGCCATCGACACTCCCAACGCCGACGTCACCTTTTTTAGTGTCGTGAGAGAACTGTTCTGGGCGCCTTTTTCGATCAGGTAGATGGCCGTCGCCGCCATGCCGCACCGATCGCCCAGCGTACGTTGCGTCCAGCCGTGCGAGCTTCTCAAGGCGCGAATTCGCTCTCCGACGGCCACCAGGAACTCGTCTCGGCTCTCCTCCGGATCTTTGTCGACTGGCTGTTGTTCTTCTTCGTTTTTTTTCTTCTTGACCATCGCCCAGCGCCTCGCCTCTCCACGGTGACTTCTTCGACGTGCCTCATATTCGGTAACTAACCCAGCCGGTCGACAACCCCGTGACCTGTAAGATGGCTGTTCTACTTCGAACGCACGATCGCCGCGGACCAACGCCCACATCGTCGATTCACATTGGTCATTCGCGCAGACCGCTCGCACGCTTCGCGCTTCGACGGAGACATTCCCATGCGAGCTTCTGCGATCCCGCCGCTCTTCGCGGCCCCGTTTTTAATATGTCAGCATCCCTCGGCAAAAGCCGATTTCGCCTTGCTTCCATCCGAGCAAGTTGCGGTTTCACCGCCGGGGACGTCCCCTGACGCGTCGACGAGCATGGGGACGCCGACGCATCCAGCGTCTCTCTCCTCGAAGAAAAGCGAAAAAAGCCATTCGCCGCCAAAGCTTCCGCTGGCGCGAGGTTTTGGTAGGAGCATACCTCTTTCCTTCGCAGTGCGACAAATCGTCCCGTCGCCAATCAAAGTTACTTTCGCTCGCGAGAGCGATCGCGACGCCCGCGTCGATTGGCGTGGCGGTCGAGCATGGCCGAGCGTGCTCCGAGACTCGGTCCGTCCGCTCGGCCTTCGCGTGGTCGTTCGCGAACGCAGAGTTTCCGTCACTCCCCGATAAATCATTTCGGCATTCGCGCACAACGCTTCGATCCTGTCTCGCGCGGAAAAGGAGGCCGAATGCCGGATCTCGTCACCTCGCAAACTGAGAGCTGGCTCGATCCGAGCCAGCTCGATCTCCTGAGCGAGCTGCCCGAGGCGGCTCGACGCGCGGAGTTGGAACCGACGGTCGAATCGGCCGTCGTCGCGCTCGGCGTCGCCCTCGATGACGCCGCGGAGTTCGACACGCAAGGCCTCGCGCGACGCATTCGGACCGATCCGGCTCGAACCCTGTTCCAGTCGGTCCTCGCGCAGCTCGGGAGCGAACGTCTCTTGCGCATGCTCGATTGGCTGACGGAGCCCGACAAGCCCAATCGGCACGGGATCATCGTGGCGCTCTTCACGCCCGAGGCGGGAGACGCTTCCGACGCGATCCGCAGAGCGGTCCGAGTCGCGAGTAAGCGGGCGCTCGTCAATCGCATGACCGCCGAAATTCGGCTGCGTTTTCTCGCCTTCTGCGCGATGGAGCGCCATCGCGGCAAATCCGATCGAAGGGAACTTCATCGATGAGACGAACGATTATCTCGGCAACAATTTCGATCGCCCTTTCCACGGCCGTACTGGCGCAAACCGCGCCGCCGTCCGGCTCCGCTGGCGCGTGCGGCACGCTCTATCAACAGGCCGCCAGCGCGGCCGCTGCCCGTATCGCCGCGGACGACAAGGACATTGCACCGCCCCAAACCGTCAAATCGCTGACCTGTCTCGACAACATTCTGAACGGCGTCGGCCTCAATGTCGTCGTCAATCTCCTGGACCCGTCGAACTTATTCAACGCCATCGAAGGCCAGCTCTGCAACGCCGTGACCAACGCCTGGAAGAAGGCGCTCGGCGGCGCGCAGTGCGGCATCACGCTCAGCGGGTTCAATCTCGGCGCGTTCAATTTCGGCGGAAGTCTCGGAGGCGGACTCTCCTGCCCCAAGCTGAGCTTCGGTGGCGCAGGTCCGCCCACCGGCTACATCGGAATCGGCGGCGCCGGCGGAAGCGGCAGTCTCTACGTCAATGGCTCCGGTCGGGCGCCGACCGGATACACGCTTCCCAACTCGATCGGTCTTTGGTGAGGAGCAAATCCGATGAACGAGACGTCTCATCTTCTTTCCGCGACCACCGGCGTCGTCTTCGGCGCTATCGCTTTCGGCGCGGCGCCCGCAAATGCGCAATTGGCTGTCTTCGATGCGACGTCGATCGCTGTTCAGCAGGCGCTGCAAAAGCTTCAGGACCAAGCCAACAATTTCCTGAACACGATCACGAGCCAGCTCGGTCTGAGTGGCCCGCTCGCGAACCTGCTCGGCTCGAACACCTATGGCGACGTCACCACGCTGCTCCGTCAGGGATTTACCCAAAACGCGAATTACTCGAAGGCGCAAGTCTCGGCTCAGCGACAGATCGCCGACGCGTCGAACATGGCGATGGCGAGGTTCGAACGCGACAAGCGAAACGCCGTGATTCGTGACGAGCACGTCGTCAGCCCATTGCATTGCGCCCATCTCGACAATGGCCAAACGATCACCGTCGGAGCGGGACAATCCTGGAAAGTCGCCGCCGCGATTCAGACCGTCGCCGACCAACGCGGCGAAGCGGCGAAGGGAACGCCCTCCTACTACGGAGCCGCGCAAGCTGTCGAAGCTATCAATATGCTGCACTATTCTCGGTACTGTTCCGCGGACGAAGCGGCCGCGGGCCTCTGTAGCACGTCGCAACGAGAAAATGCCGACCAACGCGCCTCGTCGCTGTTCGGAACCGGGACCTATGACGGCCAGGACGGCGTCAATTCCGCCAATGATTATGTCACCAATCTGATCCAGCCCATCGTGCCGACGGCGCAGCGGGGCGGGCAAATGACGTCGCTCCTCGCCAAGGAGGCGTCGGTCCGGCGCCGTCAATACGAGTCGCGCATTTCGCTGGCGCGCAGCGTGCTCAACGAGGTCCTCGCCGCTCAATCGCCGTCGATACCTCTCAACGCCGCGCAGAAGCAGCAGATGCAGAACGAAGGCCTGACCTCCGTCGACACCGGCTCCTGGCTGCAAGCCCTGCAACTCGACGTGCATCGCCGCTACAGCGACGTCAATTGGGCGGCGCAGCTGCAGAGCATGACGCCCGCCGCGGTCGAACGCGAAATCGCCAATGAGCTCGCCGTCACCAATTATCTGCTCTTGGAGAACTACCGGATGGCGATGAAGAACGCGAGCGTCAACGCCACGACGCTGGCCGCGGTCGCCGAACGCGACCTTCAGACCATCAAGCCCGCCGTCGAGCTGCCGACGCCGAACCTCTCAAACTGACCGACCAACGCTCTCCACCGTCCCGAACTGTTTTCCTTTTCTCCGTTTCACGAGGCTAGCATCCCATGCCGACCGAACCCGAGAATCCCCCGCGCAGGCCCGATCCGACCCCTGCTTCTGACGACCGGCGCGCCGATGTGCCCAACGCGCAACATGTCGAAGAGCTGCGCGCGGAGTTGAACGGCGCCATGAGCCAACGCGAGCGCAAGGCCATACTCGAAGAGCTGACGCGGGCTCGCGACCATTTGTCGACGGTCGATCTGGTCGACCGGCTCGAGGAGCGGCGGCCACAGATCGAAGCGCGCGACCCGCAACTGACCGCTCGGATCGACCGCATCGCCGAGGCGTTCCTGGACAAGCCGAACGAGCGGCTCCGGGATCTGAAATTCAAGAGCGATCTCGCCTATGCGCTGCAGGACGCCGAAAAAGTCGTCGGTCCGATCCGGGTCGACAAGGATCTGCGCGACGAGCTCACGCAATTGGCGACAACCAGCCCCGGGCTCAAGAACGAACAGATGCGACGTCTTCTTCAGACGACGCCGACGATCGACGATCCCGAGCTCGTCGCGAGGCTTCGCGAGAAAGCGGCGGAGATCGCCGCCAAACAAAACCAGACGACGAAGGCCGTCCAAGGCGAAATATTCGCGCTGTCTTTCGATGTGCTGAACGCCCCGCGTCGAGAGATCGTCGCGCAGCCCTCCGCCAGCCCGCCGAGCGCCTCCGAACGTCCGACCGCGCAGTCTTCTGTCGGCGCTGTCCAGTCCGACGGATCTCAACCAACCGGCGATGAAACGACGGTCGAAGCCCGGGTCATTGCGGCGAGGCGGGCGGAGATCGATGCCTTCAATGAGCCGACGGCCGGATCCCCGACAGGGAATTCCGATCGCGCTCCGATCGAGGCCGCGAAGCCGTCGGAGCGCAAGTCGGCGTCGACGGCTCCCGTGGTCGCCGATGGATCTCCGCGCAATACGCCGACTGCCGCTATGCCATCAGAGCCGTTCGAAGCCTCGCGGAACAAGCTGGCCGACGAAGCGCCGGACGCAGCGTCGCCGCCCGCGGACAGAGGCAAAATCGAGATCGCCGCCTTCGACCCTTCGTCGCCAACGGCGGTGCGCTCTTCGACCGCTTCCGAGCCCGCCCAGGACGCGCCGAATACACAGGCAAAGCCTCCCAAAGCTCCATCTCCCCAAACTCCTGTGCTGGATGCTGGGAGCGCGGCGACGGCTGCGACGCCGGCCAATGACGACCGTAAGCTCGCCGCCTCGGCCGCTCGACCGGCCTCTCCGGCGACCCACCCCGCTGCTCCGAGGCCGCGGGAAAAAAGCGAGTCGGATCCGACCAGGACCCATGAAGTCGAATTCGTTCAGCAAAAGATCGTCCTCGGCGGTGTACTCGGAAAGGCGGTCGGGGCGGTCGGCAGCTCGGCCAGCGCGATCGGCCGAATTCTGGAGGCCGCGACGCCATCGTCCCACGAAGTCTCGCAGCAAAGCGCGCAACAGCCGCGCGAGCAGCCGGCCCGCGAGCAACAGGCGAACGGTGACGACGTTCAACGGCGCCTGCAGTTGTTCGAGAGGACGCGCATGCAATCCAAACGTGACGAGTCGCTGCTTCACGCCGCCGATGCGTCAGGTCGCGCCGCCCTCGACGCTATGAGCGCACTTCGAGACGCCCCGGGCGCCTCGATCCTCAGCCGTATCCAGGACGCTGCCGCCAGCAATAAGGGCGGCATGAATGCGGTGATCGATGGCATGAAGCCTGGCGGCGCGTTCGAAGGCTTGCGCGAAGAACTCAACGTGGCCCTTGATGCGAATAGCGCGTTCGGCGCGGCTTACGATCGAGCCGCCGCTGCGCTCATCCAATATGGCAAGGATCGAGGAGCAATCGTTTCGGCTCTCGCCTCTCACCCCTCCAATTCGAATTGGAACGAGCATTTCAAACAGCTCGACACCGCCGTAGGCGATGCCGCCTCGTCTATCCCCAAGAAGGAAGGCGACGGAAGCATGCTGGAGCATCTCAGCGAAAAGGCCCGCGAGATCGTCGAAAAAGTCCTCGAAAAAGTCAAAGCCGTGTTCCACCGCGATCCAGAATCCCGGCCGTCCCCGAGCCCGGGACCCTGACAGCCGTTCGCTTCATCCGACACGCTTTCCCAATCGACACACGCGAGGACATCATGCCGCGCCGAACCTTTCAGGCTCTAACGATCGCCCTCATTGCCCTGGCTTGCGCCGCGCCGGCGTTCGCTCAATCCGCCGCGCCGTCGACGCCGAACTACGACGTCAGCTGGTCCGCGCTCGATCCCGGCCAGGATTGGGCGGCGGAAATGATCAAGGCAGTCTTCCCCATCAACGGAAGCGGCTGCAGCAGCGGCGCGCAATCTGCGACATGCACCGGCACCGCGGCCACCGTCATCGGCGAGCTGCTCGGACGGTTCACCGGATTCGCCATGGCTCTCGGCATGTTCTACGTGTGCTACCTGACCCTCTGGAATATCTATCGCACCGCCGAGACCAGCAATCTCCTCACCAACTCGATGACGTCGATGTTCGTCGTGAGGATCGGCTTCGCCGCCATCATGATGTTCCCGATAACGTCCGGCTTCTCGATCGGCCAGGCCGCGGTGGTCCAAACGTCCATGTGGGGCATCGGCATGGCGCAGTCGCTCTTCAAATTCGCGATCAAGGCCATGGGGCCGGATGCGATGGTCATCGCCACGCCGATCATCCCCGGCACGAAGAACATTGTTCTCGGTGTCATGGAGAATGAGCTCTGCAGAGCCTTCGTCAATGAGGCGACCGCCAATCCGCAGATCGCGCCAGCCCCCACCCCGACGCTCGTCTCCGGCTCCACGACCTGGGCCTATTCATTGTCGCCCGGCAATCAGACCGGCTCGCCGACCTGCGGCACGATCACAGTCAACCAGCCCTCCGGCGCACAGCAGCCCATCGCCGGCGTCAATACGGACATGACCGACAAGCAGAAGGAAATTCTCCAGAGCGTCATCACATCGGATATTCGTCCCGTCGCCGAAAGTGTCGCGAAGAGCTATTGGCAAACCAAGCAGACCTCGGCGCTCAGTCCGCTGCTCGCCGCCTATCAAAATGCGACCCGCGATTACACGCAGCAGCTCACCTCCGCGGCCAGCGACATTCAGAAGCAGCTACAGAACGCCATCAAGCCCCAGGACGCGCGCGCCGGAAAGCTTGGTCTCATCAACAACACGACGACTGATCTGTCGACGCTCGGATGGGCCTCGGCCGGGTCCTATTATCTGACCTTCGCTCAGCTGAACGGCCGCACACTGTCCCTGCTCAACGATCTGCCCATCGTCAACGGTCCGAGCTACAGCGGCTGGAGCAATGCGCTCAAGACCGATCTCGCGCCGCTCATCCAAGCTAGCGACAACTTCCTCGCGCAGTTGCGCACCTATGTGAACACCGCCGATGGCGCAAACCCTCCGACCGGCAACGCCGACACATTCGGCAACGCCGCCGCTCGTGAAGGCGGCTCGTGGATCGAACGGGTGCTTCGTGCGATCAATCTCAACGAGCCGCTGTTGAACTTTATCGCGAACAGCATCTCTCCGACGTCGAACCAGTGGTCCGATCCCTTCGGCTCGCTCATCACGCTCGGTCAATATCTCATGACCGCTGCGCTCACCGCCTACGGGCTCGCGATCGCGGCGTCATCCGGGACCGTCCAGACGGGAGCGGCCGCCTTCTCTCTCCTCACCGGCAATCTCGCAGGCGCCCTAGCCGCCACCGGACTCGCGACGGTCTCCGACGTCTTCAAGGCGCTCTTGACGCCCTTGTTCTTCGGTCTTCTGGCACTTCTCGTCCCGGGCATCATGATCGCCTACGTGCTTCCGCTTATTCCCTGGGTGATGTGGATTGCTGGCGTTACTGGCTATCTGATCCTCGTGCTCGAGGCGGTTATCGCGGTGCCACTCATGATGGTCGCGCATATGACGTTCGAAGGCGAGGGCCTGCACGGTCGCGCCATTCAGGTCTATGAGCTGCTCTTCAACGTGCTCTTCCGGCCGGTCCTCATGCTTCTCGGGCTTTTCGCCGGGTATTT
Organism: Methylosinus sp. Sm6; assembly: GCF_019802345.1. Lineage (GTDB taxonomy): Bacteria > Pseudomonadota > Alphaproteobacteria > Rhizobiales > Beijerinckiaceae > Methylosinus. The sequence goes on from NZ_JAINDZ010000004.1 coordinate 70,337, forward strand.
CGTGTTCTCGTCGGTCTCATGGCTCATTCGTATAAGTTTTGGAGTCGCCGTGCATTTCGTTCTCGAAAAGGGCTGGTTCGTCACCAATCTGATCGGCCTCGTGGTGCTCCTCGCGATTTTCGTTTTGCTTCATATAGTCGTGGCGATCAAAGCCTTCGGACTGATCTCGCTCATCCCGCATCATGTGCCCAAGATGCTCGGCTTCTCGCCGGCGAACCGTGTCGACATGGACGAATTCGGCAAGGCGGCCGCATGGACGGGAACGCGAGGAACCCTGCGAACGATTGATGGCTACGCGAGAAATCAGCTGACCGAGCCGGCGGGACAAAACGGCGAGAGCGGTGTAGGATCGTCGTCGACCCGAGCGTTATCCTCTCCGCGTAAGGGTATCACCGGTCCCGCTGATAGCTCGGCGAAAGGCGGAAACGTCGACTCGACCTTGAGCGCACAAACGGACGTCGGAGATCATAACAAGGAGGCCTGAGATGAGCGACGATGACGAGCCCGGCTCTGGAAGCGGCCTTCTCTGGTATGAGGTCGGGCACTGTGATGGCTATTCGAGCGGCGAGACCGATGGCTTTCGGCGCGGGAAAAATAGCGGCTATCATCGAGGCGAACAAACTGCGCTGCGTGGGGTCGACGCCCAGCAGGAAGCCGAGTATCGCGCTGGCTGGCGTTCGATCCATATCAATGACTTCAACGCCTGGATGGCCGTCCTCGAAAATGAGCGGCAGCGCAGCGCTCAGCTCGCCGCGGAAGTCGAATCCCTGCGGCAGTCTCTCGCCAACTCTGATCACCACGGCGATGAGAATTCCAGGAAACTGTTGAGGACACAGGATTTCAGAAGAGGGATGGAATGTTGCCTTTGGGCTCTGCTCAAAGCGGCAGAGAAAGGCAAGGCGGGACGCCCGGAATATGCCGAGCTGAAGTCCATCGTCTACCAGATGAACGATGCGTGGGTTAAGGGCGAGATTCTTTGCAGTCCCGATGCTCTTGGCCCGCATATCGTTTCTTTAAGACGAGCGCTCGAGGGCTGATGTGCTGCAGATAGAGTACCAAATTCGCGCAGCCTCGTCGCACGATGGCCTCTCTAAAGGAGACCATCATGCGATTTCTCTTCCTCTCCATGTTTTGCCCCTCCATCCTTCTCGCAGCGTGTTCCTCGGGAAATGTCCACGCCCCAGCAGACTACGATGCGCCTCCCGCCCCCGTCGTTCGGCATCCTTTCTACGACCCCTACGCGGCCTATGGCGAAGCCAACGCTACATGGCGGCCGCCGGTGATCGATAGAAACGGTACGGTGGTCAAGCCGCTCGAACCCTCCACCCAGGCTACGCGGCCCAACTACGAATCGGCGCCTTGGGCGACCGGGGCGGCGGGGGGCTCCCACAACGCTCCTCCCGGCACGTTTTGATCGGAGGCCGCGCGCGCGATGGTCGGCCGAGATCGGCCGCGTCGCTCGGGCGAGCCGACATCACCCGGCTTGCTGGCAGAATGCGTCGGGCGACGCGCAGTTCCCTCCTGCGCATCGCCCGAGCCACTTTTCGCCATGCTGGAGATCTATCACAAATTGCAGATCGCGGAGCTTTGCCAGGGCGTGGTTATCGACGCCGCCGATGATCCTCGGCGGCGTCGAGCCGAGAATGCGAGCGCGATTCAGCTCGGCCAGAATTGCGCGGACGTGGTGAGATATTCCCACGCCGTCGCCAGTCGCCGCGTTCTGAGCTGATAATTTTGCAGCGCGCTTCGGAACGCCGTCAGAAAGAGAAACAAGCAGAATGGCGAGAATTCCAGAACCGGCGCAATGCTCCAGGAAGCCCATGGAGTGATCGCGATCTCGAACAGCCAGTAGATGAACAGCACCCACCCCGAGCCGAAAAAGATATATGCAGAGAGCGCGGTTTGCCGGCGACGACTCTGCAAGAGCCCCTCGACCTGCGAGACCTTTATTCCGTGCAGAAACGCCGTCGCCTCGAGATCGAAGTGGCGATCTTCGTGGACTCTAAACCGCGTATCGCGTCGCGATCTACGACGAACCGCGGCGATCAATCCCGACAGCATGCGACCGCCGTCGACGACTTCGTGCTTCGGAAATGTGCGTCCTGGCACGGAGCCGATCCACTTGACCCCGGTCCACGCTCTGTTCAGCAACGAGACACGTTTTGGAGTCTCGGATCGTCTGAGCTTCCATCTATCGCGCCGCATGGTTCTCGCTCCCTATCGATCCGATCACGGCATTCCAATCCTCTGGTAGCCCGTCGATTCGGCCCTCCGAGCCATCCTGCTTGCGCCAGATCACCGTCGGCGTCCCGCGCAGCCCGATCGCTTCGACGATCGCCATGTTTCGTCGAAGCAGGTCTTCTGCCTCCTTCGACGGCGGCCCGTTCAAGTCTCCACGCGACCATGCCGTTGCTATTTGATCGGTGGGCTTGCTCAAAAGCGCCAAGGCGCCTTTGGTGCTGCGGCCTTCATCTTCGTAGTCCAGAACCGACACCGGGACGATCGCGACGAGCACCCTCCCCGCGGCGACGACAGGCTGCAATTGCTGTAAGGCGCGGACGGAATGCCCGCATAAGGGATCGATAAAGACGTAGATCCTCGGCGCCGATTCCGAGCCAATCGTACCGAAAGCCGCGCTGCGCGCGGCCTCCAATGCCGAGACAGCTTTTCCCTGGACAGGGATGCTCGCTCGTCCAGCCTCCTTTTCTCCTCCGATCGTCACGGTCGGCGCCACCCCAGGCAGCGGAGCGACTTGTTCGCGCGTGACATTTTTTCCGCTCGCGTCCCACATGACGCCCGGGATGACTCGCTCGCCGTCCGGCGTGACGTAGAACACCTGGAACTGTCGTCCATTGCGCACGAATAGCCCACGCATCCCGTGGCTCGAGCCGAGTTCCGTGACGCGCGGCTCGCTTCGTCCAGCGATCGTCAGCAACAGATCCGCCGACAAATCGGTCTGTGCGCCCGAGATGATCGCTTCGCCGTCTGGCGTCAGCTGTAAGATCATGAACTCTTCGCCCTGCCGCGCGACAACCGCGCGCAGGCCATGCGCGGCCCCAGCTTCGAACAGCTGCGCTCCGCTCCTCGCGAGGTGTCTAAGCGCCGGCGTCTGCTCGACGAGTTCGGGAGAAAGCGGAGAAATCGCTGCGGCGCCGAGAGGCACGCCCGAGACGCTCTTCGGCACATCGGACGCTGCCGTCCCTCCTGGCGCACCCGTGTCATTCTGTGTTCCTGCCCGCGAGATCCCTGGCTCGGCCAGGGCCATCGTGGAGGCGAATATCGCGGCGATCGTAAGCGAATGCGGATTCATGGTGGTCTCCTTTCGACCACCAGCCTGTGAAAGCTCTGCGCGAACCAAAAGCGCGGATTATGTGATCGCTTCGAAATCGTCACAGATCGATTTCAGCAGCACGGCCAAAACATTCGGCCTACCGACGAAAAATTCCGTATATGCGGTCGCCAATGCCTTCTTTGCCAGGAGATCGTCGCGAGTTCGAGATGGAATGTTAGCGAGCTCGACGAAACGCCGATCGATCTCGTCGTCTGGGGCAACGCGGGCCACTATCGCTGTCGTGCTACCATAGCGAGAGAACACCAACTGAATGAGGTGATCACATTTCGCTTCGAGCGTCACGTGATCGGCGTCGTCGATGGCAACGTCGTCAATTTGTTCGTGCTTCGCCATTTCGCCGCACCCTGTTAGATAAAAGTCGCCCCCTGCTCGATAAAGAATGTCTTTCCGACGCGCAAAATCGTGATGTCACATTTGTCTTCGTTGATCGGAATTGACGCACACGCAAAGGGAGGGGCCGGCAACCGCGCGCGCCGCCTTCGTCACTGGTCGGTTTCGAGAATACAGGAACATTGCCCCTACGCAATACCCCGCTGTTTCGGCTTCGAGAGTCGTCACCACTCGAACGCTTCCGCCGCAACGTCCTTGCAGGACTCACGCCTTTCCGACGGCTGCCGACTGTGCGCGCTGAAATTGCAAATGGGTGGCGAATGAGTCAATTCGACGCACCGAAAAGTGCCGCATTGGCGTTGGTTCGCCATCTTTCTGCAACATTCGCGCAGAGCCGCGTCAAAGTCGATGCGCGTCGATTCCTTCTGCGACGCGAGGGATCTCTCCGATGCAAAAAAACGAGTCTGACATGAAACGGAATGTCGAAGTGAGAGCGTGGCCTCATATTGGGTCGCGATTACCGCCTGCGCTTCCGAAGTCGGATCAAGTCCGGCGCGGCTCGATCACGTCGATAAGGAGCATGTAGATTCATGAAGTCTCCCGCCTTGACCGCCGAACAAATTTTGCGAGCGCTGACCCGTCGCCATTTCTACGATGGACGGCCACCCAAACGCGCGCTCAAAGAAGCTTCGCGCCGACGCGACGAGATGCTTCCTTTATTCCTGAACGAAATCGAGAAATTCCTTTCCGCATCTTCGAAGGAGCGCGTCGAGAACCCCACTCCCTTGCTGCTCATTTTTTTCGCTCTCGGTGAATGGGGAGATCACGGCGCCTATCGACCGCTCGCCCGCTTGATCCGTTGTCCGGAATTCACAGATCATCCGGGATTCGAATCCGTCTTCGACGAAGTCGGCCACCGCGTCATCGTGTCCGTGTTCGACGGGGATCCCGAACCTCTGTTCGCAGCGGTGCGCGATCCAAAGGCCCACAGAATCGCGCGCCACAATATCCTCACAAACACGCTTGCGATGCTCGCATACCATGAACGGATCGGTCGTGAAGCCATCGCCAATTTCTTGATCGACGCCTACGGGCAACTCGACGATCACCCCATCGTCTGGCTCGGCTGGGCGACGCTCGCGGCACGTCTCGATCTATCTGCACTTCGGCCGCTCGTCATCCAGGCGATCAGGGAGGAGCGCTTCGACGGATATGAGATCGAAGAGTTCGACGAGGATCTGAAGAGCGCAATCATTCGACCGGGTTCGAGCGAAATCAATGAAGATTTCTCGCCATTCGAGGGAGCCTACGAGGAGCTGAAGGTGCATTTCCCGTAGAATGGACATTGTCAGACTGCTCTCGCCGACGCCAAGCGAGACCTTTGAATGACATCATCGATTTTTCTGCGATCGGCGGCTGCGTGCCACGCGGCGCGGTCGGCATCGGCTGGTGTTCGAATCTTGGTTCGGAAAGATTGATTGATCGAGAGGACGTAGGTCGCAATTGCAGTGGGCCGCGACGCTCATTGCGTTGTTGCTCTGAGCCGGGCAGTCGGGCTCGAAGGCGGCCGCCCGTCACGATCGGCATTCATGCCGTCTACCTTCAGCGCCGCCCCGACTCCGATTTGGCGAGGGGGTGCAATTTCTCCGTTTCGCGTTCGCCAGTCTCGACCGAGACAGGTCGAAGCTCACCTGCTATAGGCTTGCTCACGGCGCCATTGCCGAGCAGGCTCGATAGCCATGTATTTATCCATCGTCACCACGCATTCGCCGGCCACCGATCTCGGCTTCCTGCTGATGAAGCATCCCGATCGCGCCCATGACGTCGAGCTGTCCTTCGGACGCGGAACCGTGTTTTTCCCGCAGGCCGAGGCGGGACGCTGCGAGGCGGCGCTGATCCTCGATCTCGATCCGGTCGCTTTGGTGCGCGGTCGTGGCGGCGCCGAAGGGGTCGCGGATCAATATGTCAACGACCGTCCCTATGCCGCGTCGTCCTTCCTCTCGGTCGCGCTCAACAAGGCGTTCCGCACGGCGATGACCGGCGTCTCGCGCGAGCGGCCGGAGCTCGCGGCGACGGCGATTCCGCTGGAGATCGTCGTCGCGCCTCTGCCGGCGCCGCGCGGCGGCGATTTGCTGGAGCGCCTCTTCGCGCCGCTCGGCTGGACCGTCGAGGCGCGCCGCATCGAGGGAGCCGACGGCCCCTCGCGCTATGTCGAGCTGCGACTCGCGGGGACGCTGCGCCTCGCCGACGCGCTCGGCCATCTTTATGTGCTGATCCCGGTGATGGACGCCGACAAGCATTATTGGGTCGGCGACGACGAGGTGGAGAAGCTCGTGGCCAAAGGCGGCGCCTGGCTCGCTGCGCATCCGGAGCGGGAGACAATCGCGCGGCGCTTTTTGAAGAACCGCCGCAGCCTCGCGCGCGCCGCCCTCGCACGTCTCGCGCCGGAAGCCGAGAGTGAGGACGGTCCCGAGGACGAAAGAGCGCCGCCGCGCGAAGAGGCGCTCGAAGCGCCGCTGCGTTTGCACGACCGGCGGCTCGATGCCGTCGTCGGTCTGTTGAAGGAGGCGGGCGCGCGCAGCGTCGCCGATCTCGGCTGCGGAGAAGGCAGGCTGCTGCAACGGCTGGTCAAGGAGCGCGGCTTCGAGCGCGTGATCGGTCTCGACGCCTCCATCCGCGCGTTGGAGCGCGCCAGGGAGCGCCTGAAGCGCGATCGCGCCGGCGTGCCTTCCATGGAGCGGTTGAGCCTGCTACATGGCGCGCTCACCTATCGCGACGCGCGCTGGGCCGATGTCGACGCCGTCGCCCTGGTCGAGGTGATCGAGCATCTCGACGCCGATCGTCTGCCGACTTTGGTCGAGATCGTCTTCGCCGCAGCGCGTCCGAAGACCGTGATCGTGACCACGCCGAACGCTGAATATAACGCCTTGTTCGATTCTCTGCCGGCCGGCGCCTTCCGCCATCCCGACCATCGCTTCGAATGGTCGCGCGCGCAATTTCACGATTGGGCGCGAGCCATCGCCGAGGGCCATGGCTATTCGGTCGCTTTTTCCGGCATAGGCGAGGAGCATCCGGACCTCGGCCCCGTCACACAGGTCGCGGTGTTCTCGAGATGAATGCGCCTCTTCCGACTCTCCTGGACATTCCCGATTTCTGCCTCGTCGTGCTCATCGGCGCGACAGGCGCGGGCAAATCGAGCTTCGCGTCGCGCTGGTTCAAGCCGACGGAGGTGATTTCCTCGGACTATTGCCGCGGACTCGTCTGCGATGACGAGAGTGATCAATCGGCCTCGGCCGACGCCTTCGCGCTCGTTGCCGCAATCGCCGAGAAAAGGCTGAAGAACCGCCGGCTCACGGTGATCGACGCCACCAATGTGCGCGCCGCCGATCGCAAATCCTGGGTCGAGCTCGCGCGGCGCTGGCATGCGCTGCCTGTGGCGATCGTCGTCGATCCGGGCCTCGATGTCTGCATCCAGCGCAACAAGGCGCGGCCGGATCGCGATTTCGGACCCGGCGTACCGCAGCGCATGATTCAGGAGATTCATCGCGGCCTGCGCGGCCTCGCCAATGAAGGCTTTCGGCAGATCTGGAAGCTGTCCTCGGTCCAGACGATCGAGGCGGCCGCCGTCGAGCGCCGCCCGATGTGGACCGACAAGCGCGACGATACCGGCCCCTTCGATGTGATCGGCGACGTGCATGGCTGCCTCGACGAATTGCGGCTGCTGGTCGCAGCGCTCGGCTATGTCGTCGAGGGCGAAGGCGATGCGGTCGCCGTCTCGGCTCCGCATGGCCGCAAGCTGGTCTTCGTCGGCGATCTCGTTGATCGCGGGCCGGATGTGCCGGGCGTGCTGCGCATCGCCATGGCGGCGCAGGAGGCGGGCGTCGCCTATGTCGTGCAGGGCAATCATGATCGCAAATTGTCGCGCTGGCTCGAAGGCCGAAAGGTCACGGTCGGCCATGGGCTTCAGGAGTCGATCGATCAGCTCGCGCAGGAGCAGGCCGAGTTTCGTGAGCGCGCAAAAACTTTCCTCGCTGATCTCCGCAGCCATTATTGGCTCGACGGCGGCAAGCTCGCCGTCGCCCATGCGGGGTTGAAGGAGGAGATGATCGGCCGCGGTTCTCCCGCCGTTCGCGAGTTCGCTCTCTTCGGCGAGACGACGGGCGAGACGGATGAGTTCGGCCTGCCGGTGCGGCTCGATTGGGCGGCGAACTTCCGCGGGAGCTCGGCCGTCGTCTATGGCCATACGCCGACGCCGGATGCGGAATGGGTCAACAACACGATCTGCGTCGACACGGGCTGCGTCTTCGGCGGCAAGCTCACGGCGCTGCAATGGCCGGAGCGGGAGCTGGTCGAGGTTCCGGCGGCGCGAATCTATTGCGAGCCGGCGCGCCCGCTCGCCCCCACGCCCGAGACACGCGCCTTGCAGGCCGAGGCGGATCGGCTGCTCGATCATGCCGATGTGTCGGGACGGCGATGGATCGACACCACGCTGCTGCGCCGCATTCCCATCGCCGAGGAGAATGCGGCGGCGGCGCTCGAAGCGATGAGCCGTTTCGCCCTCGCGCCGCAATGGCTCGTCTATCTTCCGCCGACCATGTCGCCGGTGGAGACGAGCGCGCGCGACGGCTTTCTCGAGCGACCGGAGGAAGCCTTCGCCTTTTTCCGCGAGCGCGGCCAGAGGGAGGTCGTGCTCGAAGAAAAGCACATGGGCTCGCGCGCCGTCGTCGCGCTCTGCCGCGACGCCGATGTCGCGCGACGGCGCTTCGGCGTCCTGTCCGGCGAGAGCGGACAGATCTGGACGCGCTCCGGCCGCGCCTTCTTCGCGGATGGCGCAGAATGCGAGGCGCTGCTCGCGCGGCTGCGCGCCGCCTGCGACAGCGCGCGCCTCTGGGAGACGCTCGCGACCGACTGGCTCCTGTTCGACGCGGAGATCATGCCCTGGTCCGCCAAGGCTTCGGCGCTGATCGAGCAGCAATATGCGCCCGTTGCCGCCGCGAGCAGCATAGGGCTCGCGCTCGCGCATGCGGCCGCCGCGCGCGCCGCCGCTCGCGGCGTTCCTGTCGAGGCGCTGCGCGACCGGCTCGCGATCCGCGCCGAAAAGGCGGCGCGCTATGGCGAGGCCTGGAAGCCCTATGTCTGGCCGGTTCGCTCGCTCGACGATCTGCGCGTCGCCCCGTTCCATCTGCTGGCGAGCGAAGGCGCGACGCATTTCGACAAGGATCATCTCTGGCACATGTCGATCGCCGAGACCTTGGCGGCGACCGGCGCGCAGAATGTCACGACGACGCGCTGGCGTCGCCTGGCCCTGGACGACACGGCGGCCTGCGAGGAGGCGACGCGCTGGTGGGAGGAACTGACGGAAGCGGGCGGCGAAGGTATGGTGGTGAAGCCGCAAGACTTCATCGCGCGCGGCGCTAAGGGGCTGATCCAGCCGGCGCTGAAGGTGCGCGGGCCGGAATATCTGCGCATCATCTACGGCCCGGAATATGACCTGCCGGAACATCTCGCGCGCCTGCGCCAACGCGGCCTCGGCGCCAAGCGGACCAACGCCCTGCGCGAATTCGCGCTCGGTCACGAGGCCCTGACGCGATTTACCGCCGGCGCGCCCCTGCGCAAGACCCATGAATGCGTCTTCGCCATCCTCGCGCTGGAGAGCGAGCCGATCGATCCGAGGCTTTGAAGCCGCCGGGTTTCCTGGCGGAAATAAGCAGTTTGGCCTTTCTGGACGATTCTGTCATGACGCCATGAGGCCTAAAGCGGCTTCGGCCCAATCCGCGACGGCTTCGACCCCATGTTCCGTGCGGATAGAAAGCGCAAAGTCTTGCGCGGCGCGCAGGTAACTGTCGTCGCTGAGCTCGGAAAGAGTATGCCCCCCGGTACGCAAAGCTTGCGTACAATAGTGTCATTTAAAGATCAATTGATTTGTGATAGGCGTATGGTTGCTGTGATCGCGTGTGATAAGGCAAAATGCGAAGTCCGGTAATCTTGTAGGGAGCAATGGCATGCAGGACAGAGCTGATGTTCGGATCATGCCTCCGGTCATTCTCATAGCAGCGCTCGGGCTCGGGTTTGTGGCGCGCGCTCATTTCGACGCGACGATTCTCCCGTCCGAATTGGCCGAGGCAATCGGTTTCCTTACGATTGGAGCATCGATTTTCTTTGTTTTCTCTGCCTTTCGTGAGCTGCGGCTCGCGAAAACAGCATTTGATGTGCGCAAGCCGACACAGGCTCTCGTAGAGACGGGTGTTTTCGCGCTCAGCCGCAACCCGGTTTATTTATCGATGGTGCTGCTTTATATCGGCGTGGCTTTTCTGATGAACTCATTTTGGATGCTTTGTCTGTTTCTTCCAACCGGCAGCGCGCTTTGCTTGGCGGTGGTCAGGTGGGAGGAGCGTTACCTCGAAGATAAGTTCGGAGAAACGTACCGCGCCTACCAGCGCAGAGTGCGCCGCTGGATTTAGAGAGCCGGCCTCATTCGTCAGTCTTACCTTTCGGGACAATTCTCTCGTGCCATGAGGCCTAAAACGCTTTCCGTCCAATCGGCGACGGCTTCGACGCCATGCTCTGCGCGAATGGACAGGGCAAAGTTCCGCGCGGCGTGCAGATAGCTCTCATCACAGAGTTCGGCAAGCGCACGGGTGACGCTTCGCAGATCATAGCTGGAGAGCTTCAATGCTAGACCGAGGCGCAGACGTCGGACACGTTCGCCATGATCTGGCTGGTCACCGAAGAACGGAACGATCAATTGCGGCTTGCCTGCTCGCAAGGCTTGGGCGGTCGTTCCGATCCCGCCATGATGCACCACGCATGAGGCAAATGGGAACAGATCGTCGTGCGGTGCCTCGGAGCAGACGAATTCATTCGGCCCAACCGATGCCGAAATCCTCTCGGCGTCTTTCGCTCCGGCGAGCAAGACAGCTCGACGCCCGAGAGCGCGGGCCGCCTTTATGCTGACGTCATAGAAGTCGCCCGAAACTTGCGGAGCGAAGGAACCTAAGGTGAAGACGATGGGCGCGCTGCCCGAGGAAAGGAAAGCGCACAATGATTCGCTTAGTCGGCGCCTTCCCTCGTCTCGAGGCTCGTAGAAGGGAAAGCCCGGAACCAGCATATTTGCCGGTCCGTCCGGCGGGCGCGGCGCGAAACGGGGCGAATAGAGACCAAATATTTTCGACGCGCTGTTCTTCCCGCCAAAATCAAGGAAGAAATCCTCGCGCGACAGGGGCAGTCCGAGTTTCGTTCGAAACGAATGGAAGCGCTTCATCCGCATGTTCACGCCAGTCCGTATGAACGAGCGGACCAATTTGTTGAACCTGATCGCCGGGCGAGACGCAGGCTGAAGGATGTAGGGCGCGGGAGGGGTCAGCGACGGATTCGAAGCCGACTGCACATACAGCGGCGCAAGGGCGACCCTCGCAGTCGGAAGGCCAGACGCCTCTGCGGCCAGATTCGCGCCGACGAGCAGATTATGAGTCACGATCGCATCCGCTCCCTCCGCCGCGGCCAGAGTGTCGTCGTAGGTTTCGGCGAGGAAGCGAAGATAGATTTCGTCCAAGATAAAATATGGGTTCTTCAGCATGATCCGAAAGGCGCCGGCAAGATCGACGCCCAGCGCGCCGACTATGTCGTTCTCGTGTGGTCGCAAGCGAGCATAGGCGACACCCTCGCGCTCGATCGAGCCTCTATGCATTTCAGGCGCAGCGATGACCACATCGAGACCCCGACGGCTCACTGCGTGAGCGACGGCGATAAACGGATAAATGTCGCCCAGAGTGCCGAAGGTCGCCAACAAAATGCGCTTGCGCCGCCTCATCGCCTTTTCCATAATTCAAATGGTGTTTCACAACTCATACCAACAAATTTTCGTCGTGAGCAACGACCCGGAAACAAGCCGACGACGTATATGATAAATTCCCCGATCATATTCAGCCCGACGGTTGATCTACGTGACGCGCTCCAACCGTTTGCTCATGAACACTCGCGGCGCCGCTTCATAGCCCAGGCGTTCGTAGAACGGAACCACTCCCGGGTTGGTTTCTCGCACGAGCAGCTGCGCCTTCAGAACGTCACGTTTACGCAGCCACTCCTCCGCCGCTTTCACTAACGCGCGACCGACACCGCATCGACGGGAATGCTCTGCGGCGGCGAGATAGTAGAGCCAGCCCCGGTGACCGTCATGTCCGACCATGACACTGCCGATGACGCGACCGACGTCATCTTCGGCGATCAACACATCCGAGCAGGCTCCGTCCTTTGCGAAACGGAAGTCGACCGACGGATCATTGTAGCTCGCGACCAAGTCGCAGCTTCGCCACAACTCCACAACCTCGGCCTCATCCTTCGATCCGGCGCTCCTGATGGTCAGGCGCATTGAGCGAACCCCTTCGGAAACAGTTTGTGTATTAGCGATAGGCCTCGACGCTGATTGGCGCCCTAATCGAATGACGCTTTGCCCTCCGCCGAGGGCACGATCGCTTATTCAAAACATAGGTCAATTGTTGGCCAAAATCAGCCACCCGAACGCGCGGCGGATAAACGTTCTGCCTTCCTCATTTATGGGGGTTCCATGCGCCATCAGCACTTTCTCGGCCGGCCATGCCAATATATGCGCAAGTGAGACGCGCGCTGCCCGACGGTCCACAAAGGTGTTACGAAACTTTCTCGGCACCGCGGGTTCCGGACCCACCATGAGGTCCATGCGCGCTACAATCGAGCGCCATCCCGAAAACCAATGGGCGGGAAATTGCTGAATTAGATCGGTAAATAGCACCGTGCGGCTCTTTCGATGGAAGAATACCACCTCCGTCGTGATAAGATTGCCCGGCACCGGCACTTGATCGATATCCTCAGCCCATCCGGCGATCGGTCGATTTTCCAGATCTCCGTCGAAAGCGATATCCTTTCGCTTCTGTCGCAAGCCTGGAGCAGCGTAAAGCTCGGCGCCGGCGTAGACGCGACTCCAGTCGCCCAAAAACAGATGGTGCAGCGAATTGGGCGCTACCAGAAAGCGTACTGCGCCAAGTCTGTCGACCTCTGCTTGCAGGCTCCCCGTGAGTTGTATCGGCGACCAAATGAAGAGGGTTCCGTCCGACAGCCGTATGACGGCCATCCGAGTCGCATACCGAAAGCCACCCGTGGACACGATGGAGCCATCGGCAATCCAAATGTCTTGGCCGAATTGTTTCAATGCGACGGATTCCATGACGCAACTCCCTGTATACTTCCGAAATCTATCTACATTTCCGCAAGCTTGGTGCTTCGCAAGCGCGTCTCACAGTGGTTCGATCGACAATGGCATTCCGCCGAGCGGGCGCAAAAAGAGATGCGATCCGATTTTTGGGCGGTGGCCAGGCACGCTTCTCAGACGAAACTCGCGTAGGAGTGTCGCGACGATTGTCGTCATTTCGAGCATGGCGAAATTCATGCCTATGCAGATACGTGGGCCCGCGCCGAAAGGAAGATATGCGCAGCGATGCCGCTCTTTCGCCTTGTCCGACCCGAAGCGGTCCGGATCGAAAGCTGTGGGCTCCGTCCATAGCTTCTCATGTCGATGGAGACACCATGTTGCAATGGTGATCGACGCAGATTTCGAAACTTGATGCGGCCCGATCGTCGTGTTCTCCCGCGCCTGACGCGCGATACCCGGGGCCGGTGGAAAAAGTCGCATAGCTTCTTGAATGACCTGTCGCGTGAAGGTGAGTTGCTCGACTTCTTCTGCGCCGATATCGCGTGCGCCCGCGAAATTCGAAACTTCCTCGCGTACTCGGTCCTGTGATGCCTGATCTTTGGCCAGCAGCCACAGCGTCCAAGTCAGGGCGATGGCGGCGGTCTCGTGTCCGGCGACGATGAACGTATAGAGATTCGCCGCGAGTTCCTTATCGGTCATCACTCGACCTGTTTCCGGATCGCGCGCGGACAATAGCAGCTCGAGAATGTCGTGCCGTTCGCCCTGCAGGTCGCGACGTCGGGCAAGCGCTCTCGACGCTTCCTTTCCCAGATGGCGCATCGCTGCGTCGACGGCGGTCGAGCCTGGATAGGGAAAAAAGCGCGGCAGATGAAAATAGGCGTAGATCAGCCGCCAACCGACGTTCTCCAAGCCGCGTGCGAGCGCCGCGGCAAATTCCTCACGTTCGAGATATCCATCCGAGCCGAGCACGGCGCGCTCGATCACGTCGAATGTCGTGCGGGTCATCGCCTGCGCCGCGTCGATCGTATCGTTGCTATGCGATCGGCGCCATTCCTTCGTTAGCGCCTTCGCGCTCTGCGCAAAAACAGGAACCAGCTTCAACAGATTTTCATGACGAAACGCCGGCGAGAGCGCGCGCCTTTGCCATCGCCAGTCGACGCCCTCCGCAAAAATCAAGGAGCTTTCGTTGAAGTCCGCAGACATGATGCGTGAGAAAATGCGACCATGCGTGAACATTTCCGCGCGCGAAACGAGCACCTCTTCGATCAGCTCTGGGTCGGACAGAAAGACCGCGTCTGGTGTCACCGGCCAGAGACCGCGAATTACGCAATATCCCTCGCGATAGGCCGCGGGAGGCCAATTCTCCAGATAATTGTGTAGGACTGCTCTATATGAAGCTCTTGCGCGCGCCTGGAACGGGGTGAAATCGGGATCGTGAAACATCAATTAATCCTCTAGTTCATCATGCCTTCGCGTTGCGCAGTCATGGCGGGCGGAGAACGCTTTGGTTCTCGTGTGACGACTCCACGGTTTCCATCGACGACAATTTCATCGTCATCTTCGATCAAATCGAAGACACTCGGAATATTCACCACCGCGGGCACCCCAAATTCTCGCGCGACAATGGCGCCATGCGAAAGGTATCCGCCCGTTTCGACGACGATTCCCTGCGCCACGAGGAAAAGCGGGGTCCAACCTGGGTCAGTCGTGCGTGCGACGAGTATCCCACCCTCACGCAGTCGACCTGATTCCGTCGGATTGTATAGTTTGCGCGCCCCGCCGCGCGCGACCCCTGGCGACGCCGCGAGGCCTTGCAAAACTTCGCCGTTCGCTTGCGCCCGCTCGAGGTCCGCCATGGCCGCCACGCCGCTCGCGGTTTCGATGATCACATCGGGCGGCGGATCGGATGCGCGCCAAAGTTCCCATTGCTTACGGCGATCGTGAACGAGCTCCCGCGCGCCCTCGCCAGCCCAATCACCCGCCGCAAGCGCCCACAAGTCGACCATCGCCAACATGAATATGTCGTCGCGCCGCTCGATAACGCCGCGCGCCGCGAAGCGGCTTCCGAACTCGAGCACAAAGCGCCGCATGACCCCCGCGGGCACTGCAACGAGAGCGGATTTTGCCAGCTCGCGCAAGCGGTAGCCTTCCTCTGCTTTGGCAACGAGCCAGCTGATTGCGAGCCGCGGCAAGAGTGGAAGTGCGCGCAATTCGGCCTGCGCTCCGTCGCGCACTCGCTTGGCCGACAGGGGGCTATGTGCAGGCGCGCCGAAACTTCGTGTAATCTCCTTCACTGCTTCCGGCGTCTCGCCCCACCGCGGATTTGCCACGTCGAGTTCGTCGAAGCCGCGGTGGCCGTACTTGTCGAGCCACTGATCGATTGCGGCGTCGAACGGCGGCCCAAATGTCCCATGACGCGCAACGATTTCATGAAGTTCATAGGCATGGTCTGCGCTCGTGACGCCGCCTTGCCCAGACATTAGGCCGCCGAGAAGCGGCTCGATTTTTTCCGGCGGCAGATATTTTGTCGCCAAGCTGCGCGCCATGCCGAGCCACACGCCTCCAATTGAATTCGCCAGCATGAACGGCAGCTCCCAGTCGGGGCCCGCGACAGAGAACCAAAGCTTTAAGAGTTCGGCATCGGACAAGCAGGTGAGATCGCGTTGATGCATCGCTCTCGCCCGCTCTAAGATTCGGTTTATCTTCTCAGGCAGTAGCTCGGGAGCCGACCAGATCGCGCGCATCAGCTTCGTCCCGGCGAGGAAACGGCGAAGTCCCGCAGGTCCGCGCATGGGATTGCCGGGGGGCGTACGAATTTGCGCCTGGAAACCGCCGAACGATGCGTTAAAATCTGCCGGTGAAATCCCCCACCCGTCCCAGCTGGCGAATTGCAGCGCGGAGGCGTTGAAATACGGTCGGCCTTCAAAACGCCGGACGATTTGCATTCCATCCGGAGGAGCGTATCCGCATAGGCGATACAGGTCGAACAGCTTATATGCCAGCCATACGGGGCTCGGGCTCCAGCCCATCGGCGACAGGACGCCGGAGAGCACCTCTTTGAAGTTCGCGTTGGTCCAGATCGTGGGTTGATCCACGATTTGCGGAAAGGTGCGCCGAGGCAGCGCGGTGATCGGCCGAGTTTGCAGAATGACGATCCTCTCTCCGTCGCATGCCCATTCAATGTCTTGCGGCGCGTCTCCTTCGCCAAAATCCCAGTGAATGCGCAGTGCGAGCATGGCCAGCTTTGTCGCCAGGGAGGCGGGCAGCGCTCCGAGGTCGCCTTGCGGCGGGCCGAAGCCGTCGATCATAACTTCGACCGTTGCACGCGCAGGCGTCTCCCTACCGTTGACCAGCTTGTCGCCAAGGCCCGGCACTGACTCGATGACGATCCGATCTCGCCGTCCATTGCTCGGATCGGCGGTGAAGACGACGCCGGCGGCCAGAGGCTCGTTCGAGTTTTTCGCCATAACCATTTCGCAGATGACGACGCCGCACCGCACCTCTGCGTCAGGAATTGCAAAACGGCGGCGATAGGCGAGCGCCTGCGCCGTCCACAGCGACGCAAAGCATTTGCGGACGGCGCCGAGGATCGCGTCGCGCCCGATCACATTCAGGTAGCTCTCGTGAATGCCCGCGAAGGCGTGTTTCTCGCCGTCCTCCCCAGTCGCGCTGGAACGCACCGCCACGACCTCACGGTCAATTCCGGCGCGCATCAAAGCTGCATCGAGTTGCGTGGCGAATTCGGTCGGCAGGGACGCGCTTTCGATCGCCGAGAGAATCTTCTCGAGAAGCGCTTGGGCCTGTAGATCAGTGACGTTGCACGCTTGGATTTCGGCAACTTGGGCAATGAGGGGCGAGATGCGTTCGTTGCTGGTCACGGCGTCATAGACGCTGACATCGACAACGATTCCGCGTGGAACAGGAAATCCCCATCGAGCCAAACGCCCGAGATTCCACGCCTTCCCACCGACTCTCGTCGGTCCAGCGGCAACAGCCTCGCTAAAATCGAGAATAGCAATCATTTTGTTTTGCTCCTCGCGCCAATTCCTTCAATGGTGAGTTGCAGTAGCCAGTCGATTTCACGCGTCGTCAGCGCCTTTCCCGTCTTCAGCGCGTAAAGCACCGTTGGGATGAAAAGGCCGAGTACGATACAGGCGAGCGGCATTGGATCGTGGTCTGAACGGATGACGCGCTGCTTCTGGCCGAGCGCGAGCACGTCGCGGAGAAGGCCGCGGAAAGACATTCGATCAACAGGGGCTTCGGCCGAGGTATCAGTCGACAGGGTGAGTAACAGTGTCGCCATCGCGATGTTCGGATGTTCCGAATGCCAGCATGCTGCGTCGAGGAGGGCGTCGTGAAGCAAGGTGCGCGCGCTTTCGCCTGCGTCTAGACGTTTGCGAAAAGCAGGCTGCCATTGCGCGCTCGCTCGGTGGACGATCGCGAAGGCGATGTCCTCCTTCGAGGGAAAGAGATTGTATACGGTCGCCCGGGTGAGGCCGGCACGGGCAGCAAGAGCTTCCATGCTGGCGCCGCCCACGCCATGCTGCTCGAATTCGATAAGAGCCGCATCGAGGATTTGGTTTCGGGAGCGGTCCTTGCGGCTGGGCCTTGCAGAGTCCATTTTGCAAATATCCAAATTTAGACAACTGTAAAAGTATGAAGCGGCCGCGTCAAGAGCCAAGGCGGACGCGGCCGCGATGCCAATGGCCGGCGAGTTACTCCTCATTCGGGCGTGGTTGCAGCGCTGAGCGATTAGACGTAGTTCGGCAATTCCTGCTTCGACCATTGCCTCCAAGGCGATGGTCGAGACGCCTTTATCCGCCGCTGCCGGCTTGATGGTTTAATTTGTTAACCCCTGAAAAGGGGCAGTCGAGGAGAAACCCGGTGAGCACACTCTGGTCGCAACTCGCCCGCGACATTTCTCCCTATGTGCCGGGAGAACAGCCTCGAATCGCAAATTTGGTGAAATTGAACACCAACGAGAATCCTTTCGGGCCATCCCCCAAAGTGACAGAAGCGATTTTGGCGGCGGCCGGCGACATGCTCCGCCTCTATCCAGACCCGCAGTCGACTCGCCTGCGCGAGGCGCTGGCCAGCTATCACAAGGTCGAGCCGGAACAGGTCTTCGTCGGCAACGGCTCGGACGAGGTGCTGGCTCACGCCTTCGCGGCACTGTTGAAGCAATCCGAGCCCGTGCGTTTCCCCGACGTGACCTACAGTTTCTACCCCATCTATTGCCGGCTACTCGAGATCGATCATGAAGTGGTTCCGCTGGACGTCGAGATGCGCGTGCGCGTCGATGATTATGTTGGCCGCACCGGGCCGGTGATTATCGCCAATCCAAATGCGCCAACTGGTATCGCTCTGCCGCGCACGGAGATCGAGCGACTGGCTGGCGCGCGCGCCGAAGCGGCCGTCGTGATCGACGAGGCCTATGTGGATTTTGGTGCGGAGTCGGCTGTGTCATTGATCCAAAAATTTCCGAACCTTCTGGTGGTCCAGACGATGTCGAAGTCGCGCGCCCTCGCGGGGCTGCGCGTCGGCTACGCTATCGGAGACGCGGGATTGGTCGACGCGCTCACGCGCGTGAAGGACAGTTTCAACTCCTATCCGCTGGGATTGCCGGCCCAGGCCGGGGCGATCGCGTCGCTCAACGACGAAGCCTATTTCCTGCAGACCCGGTCCGCGGTGATCCGGAACCGAGAGGACTTGACTACCGAACTCGTCAGATTTGGGTTTGAGATCTTGCCGTCCAGCGCCAATTTTGTTTTTGCACGTCACCCACGACATTCTGGCCGAACCCTGTCGGCAGCCTTGCGCGAGCGTGCGGTCCTCGTGAGGCATTTCGACGCTCCACGGATTTCTGAGTTCCTTCGGATCAGCATCGGATCAGTGACAGATCACATCCGGCTCACGGAGGCCCTGAGCGAGATCCTGGGGGGCATCGAATAGTTTCCGACGCGATGGGGCCAGATTCGCGTGCACATTTGGAATCGATGCTACGCTGCGGTTCTTTTCGCGCCCTGCTCGGATTGCCGCGACGGGAAACTTTCATAATTTGGCGCTCGAGGATCGGCCCCCAACCGCTTGGCTATCATTCAGGTCGCCGGTAAGGAAAACTGGCGGCTCTCCCAACGAGGGGACGTGGAAGCGTACGACTGGCATGATAGGCTACACGGTTGCCCAACCCAGGCACTGTCATGTAACGCCGCCGCACCAGCGCTTCGACCGCTGATGCAGCGCAGCGATCCACGTCCATCAGCCCCATCCGCCCCCAACGCAAGTCGCTTTGTGCGGCCATAGCCGTATCTATGCCTCCCGGCAAGAAAGCGCCGACACTCACACTCGTCCCTCTGAGTTCGACTGAAAGCGCCTGAATGAGCGTGTTTATATACGCCTTCGAGGCGCCGTAAACCGCCTGGTACGGCAACGAGGTCTCGGCTCCCAGACTGGAGATCGCGAGAATCGCCGTCTCGGAACGACGGAGTTTGAAGATGCTTACGATACGCGCAAGCAGGTCCGTGAAGCCGAGAACATTGGTCTCGATCAAACGATGATAGTCGGAAAGTTTGTTTGCGTCGAACTGACCAACGCTGGTGAGACCCGCCGCGAGCAACGCTGCTGTCACATCGAGCTCTTCGACCTTGGCGGCGATCCGCGACCGCCCCTCTTCTGTGCTCTGGTCGGCCGAGACGACCTCGCTGGCGATTCCAAAACGGATTTTGATTTCGGACTGCAGATCGAGCAATCTGCTCGTACGGCGGCCGACCAAGATGGGCTTCGCTTTGTAGGAACTCGCCAGGCACAGCGCAGCGGCCCTGCCCAGGCCCGACGAGGCGCCAGTGACCACAACCCACGATCCAGCGATAGGCAGGGCCGCCATTATTTTCCTCTCTCGGGATAGTTTCCGGGCTCACTCGAGTGTTTGCGGGAGAAGTCTCGGATGTCTTGCGATCTCGCCGATTTTTTCCGGCCCGCTTGGCGGTCACGGTCCTTGGGGGCGTGGGCAACTCCAACTTTCTTCCTATCTCTGTCGTTCTCCTTGGGCATTGCCGGCGGCTCGCCTCTCGTCCGATCCATCCGAAAATCCCCTAACCTCATCACGCCTTTATGCAGACAGCTCGCAAGCGTCCGACAGGCATTTGATTGCGGACATTGATTCGCAAGCGGTGAACTGCGCGCGCCAGCTTTCAAAGACGCTTTTCGTAAACGCGGTGGGTCTTGTAAATCTTACCACCGAACATTTCTATCGGCTTACGCATGGGGAGGTTATCTTCCAGCACCCAACCTGCTTCCAGCTCTTCAATAGAGTGATCCGCACAGAGGCGTTGCAGCTCCTCGATGACCGCCATCAAAATTGCCCCGCCCGTCGCAGCTATGCTGCAGCTCTTTGCGTAAGCCGAGTAAAAGAACCCGGCCGGTCTTGTACTTGTGCGTGCGAAAGCGGGAGATGAGGCGCATTACGCCCAATGGAAGCAAGCGACCGCGGAGATCAGCAATGATCTCGAAGAAATTCGGCACGGCGACGAGAAATGCCTTGGGCTGATTGTCGAGCTCGATCACCATCGTGAATTCCGGTGGAGTCGCGACGCGCAATGCATCCGCTATAGAGTCGAACTCAGCCTGCGTGAAGGGTACGTAGCCCCAATTGTCGCGCCAAGCGTCATTGAAGAGATCGGACATGAGCGCCGTCTCACCCTTCTTGAGCCGCGAGAAGTCGATCTGTCGGATCTCGAGACGATCCCTCCATTCAGGTCGATTCGAAATGCGGGCTCGCTTGCTCCATTCCTCGGGAGATTTCTTCAGCACGTAGGAGATCAGATCGCGCGCCTTTTCGTAGCCGAGAGATTCGACGTGCCGATGGAGATACGGGGGATGCCACGGCGTGAGGAACATCGGCACGCTCTCGAAGCCCTCGACGAGCATACCCAGCTCTCTATTGATGCTCGGTGAAAAGGGGCCATGTATGCGATCGGCGCCCCTAGCCTCGAGCCATCTTTCCGCTGCGCCCGTCAGGGCGCGAACGACGTCGATATCATCGATGGCATCGAGTGAGCCGAACTGCCAGCGTGACGCGGCGACCGGCGCATAGTCGTCTTTGTAGACCTGGGCCGATACGCGACCCACCAACTTCCCGTCGCGCGATGCGAGGAACTTTTGGGCTTCGACGAGCTTGAAATGCGGATTGAAAGCTCGACTGTGGAGCATCCATTGCTCGACATCGAGTGGCGGAACGAACCCCGGCATCCCAGCATAGCAGAGGCGCGGGAGTTTGCTGTACCCCAAAAATTGCCAAAGACTGTTGGCAGGAACAACGTCGATTCGCGCCATGTCGAGTCCTTACCACCTATCGATGACACCCACGTCGTCATCTCGACTGTTTGATGGCAAATTGACGTCCGCGGCTCTTTGCGCGCTTGTTCTTTTATCCTCATATACTCGAATGTCCAACGCGGAGGAATGGCGGCCATCATGGGGACATCAGCGTCGTCAATTCACAATGGATAGTTGGCGAGCATTATGATCTCGATCGCCTCGAGAGGCTCTCTCTCATCATCCTCGTCAGTCGCCATTCCGCTTTCGAGAACAAACGCCCTGCACAAGAGATTGGAGCCGATGTCCGGTTCGAGTGCAGGCAACACATCGTTATCGGAATGACTTGCGGCAGTTCGAACATCTGATTCTCAATTGGGGCATTGAGCTTCGCAAACGTCTGACTCGCCACGAGACCTCGAAAGCGGCGGGAGCAGAAACGTTCGTCCCCGCCCCGGCGCCAGTCCGACGGCGCGACACCGAGTCCTTGGCGCGCATCCTTCGTATCAGGCGGTCGGGCGAAGGGGACGTTTTGCCCTGATCAATCGTATCCTATGATCGCCGCGTCGATTTCGATCCGCGCACCGTCGCGCTCCAGCAGCAGCCGGCGTCGATCCCCCGGGGCGCCGTGGAGCTTCGACAACACCGCTTCCCTGCCGGCGCCACGAATATCGGCGCCGTCGACGGCCACGAGCTCGTCGCCGATTTCGGCTCCTTCGATGCCTTCATCGCCTCCCGCGGTGCTCGCCTTACGAACAAAGTTGCCGATGAAGTAGCGATCATCGCGCCGAACGAGGGTAAGACCCGGCTGATCGAGTTCGTGCAAATCGACGCTCCGCTGCTTTCGCCAATAGGTCATTCGGTTCGGGTAGTCGATCGTCAGTTCGTAATCTTTGAGTACATTGCCGCCGAGCCAGCCGACGACGGGTGTCAGAGCCGCCTTGCTCCAATTGTCCCAAAAGAAGTCACCGAGCAATCCATCGGCGAAGACGCCGAGTATCGGGGCGGTCGCCAGTGCGCCGACATTGTCGAGGGAGAGCGCGCCGACCGTCATTCTCGGAACGCGGAACACGACCCCGTCCTTCTCGAAGGCGAAATCGACCATATTGGCGTTGGCCGGACCGACCGCGCCAAAAGCGCGCCGCCAGTCGGGATGTTGCGCCATCCAGCCCCTCGCGACGTCCCCTCGCACCCAGCTGTAACCGGAGCCAGCGTCGAGCGCGAGCGGATAAACATTATCGCCGATTTTGGCTTCGATCGCGATGACGCCGGTCTTCGAATTGACCTCGCACGGAACGGCCACACCCTCTGGTTTTCGCGCCCCGGGCTCCGCGACAACCAATGAGTGACGCCCATAGTCGAGAGTGACGATGAATTGCTGTAAGAGACTCGCCGGCAGCATGGCTTCGACCGGTTTGGGCGCGAAGAGGTGTCGAAAGTCCGGAACGCCGAGGCCGCCGTCGCCATTCACGACGTCGGCCGCCTCCGCCATGATCGCGCGGTCGCCGATCCAGAGTCGTAGCGGTCGTCCTCGGTCGATGGCCAACTCCTGATAGAGCGTCCGCGTCAGAACCGGCGCCGCCATACCCATGTTGAACCAAACGAGCGCCTTACGCGCTCCGCCTTCCGGCGTCTCGAAGGCGACGTCCATCAGCACACGCCCGGCGTCGAGGATCATGGGAATTTCGCCAGTCGCGAAAGCCGCGGCCGTTTGCGGCGGAGGGCCTTTTCGCGCCGCCTCGGCCGGCGCGAAAACGCAACTCAGAAGAAAGGGAACAACCAAAAGCGGACAACGTGGAAAATCGGTCATGGCGAAGCCTAGCCACAGAATGAATCAAACGGCGTCTTTCAAGGATTCAGCCTCATCATCCGGCGTATATTCCATCAAGTCACCGGGCTGGCAGTCGAGATAGCGGCAAATCGCGGCGAGCGTCGAAAAGCGAACGCCATTCACCTTGCCCGATTTGAGAAGCGAGAGATTGGCCTCGGTGATGCCGATCGCCTGGGCGAGCGTCTTTGAGCGAATCCTGCGTTTGGCCAGCATGACGTCGAGGCGCATGATGATCGGCATCAGACGAATCCGTCCCGTTCCTGTTCGATCTCACGACCGAACTCCATGACGTCGGCGATGACGAAGGCCAGCGCGCCGAAGATCAACGACATGACCTCATCGAGGTGAAACCAGATCGGGTCATTCGTCACGCCCGCGAGCATGATGACGCGATTTGCGACGAACGGCGCGACCGAGTAGAGAATGAGGCCGACGCCCATGAATTTTATTCGGCGCGCATTTGCGAAGGCGAACACGATCCCATCAGCATAGAGACGAAACAACCCGCGCGCCTCGTGAAGAATGAACATGATCGGCGCAGTGAGAAGGCAGATGGCGACAGCGCCCGCCAGCCGCTGGCTCAAGGTAAAGGCCGAGAGAGCCACGCGGCCGCCGGCCGGATCTGGCGCTCGTCCGATCCATAGTCCTCCCGGACCAAATGAGAGCAGCGGCCCGTCATAGAGCAGCGCCGCCATGGCGAGCGTCAGGGTAAACGCCGCAGCCAATGCGAACGCGACGGTCAGCGCGGTCGCGAGCAGATCGCTTCTGCGTCGGATGGCGACCCGTTTTGGCTGATCCTGCGTCGCAGCTATCGGCCGAGAGGGAAAGAGCGTGACATTGTCCATGGGGATCTCGGTCATTCTGTTATTGCCATAGCGAATTAATTATCGTATAGCAATAATATTATGCCGATTGGAGCTCCCATGTCCAGCTCAAAATGCCCATTTTGCGCCGTGTCGCCGCACGCTCTCGTCGCAGAAAACGAACTCGTCATCGCAATCCGTGACAAGTTTCCGATACGCCCCTTGCACACTTTGGTCATTCCAAAGCGTCATGTCGCCGACATCTTCGAGGCTTCGGCGGCCGAGCGAGAAGCCGTTCACGAACTCGCATCACTATGCCGCGCGATGCTGATGGACGAGGACCCGACCATAGGCGGATTCAATTTCGGCTCGAACATCGGCGAAGCGGCGGGACAAAAAATATTTCACGCGCATCTTCATCTTATCCCGCGACGGGTCGGCGATACTCCGCCGCCACCGGCGCGCCCCGTCGCGTGAAATGAGTTTCGGCGTTCCTATGACTTCCACGATTGTCATTATTCGGCACGGCCGCGTCGCGATTACATCCGACGGGCTCTTCTCACGCGAGGACTTCCTTCGCTACGTCGAAGATTACGATGCTGCGCCCCTCTGCTCGGATTCCCGTCCGCCAGAAGAATTGATCGAACAGCTCCGACTGGCTCGCACGTTGTTAGCGAGCGAACTGCCACGCGCGAGAGAATCGTCGCGCATTCTCTTTCTCGATCAAGACATTCGATACGACGCGACGTTCAATGAAGAGCCGCATCACCTCGTTCCACGACTCCCATTTCGAATGCCGCTCGTCGCCTGGTTCGCTTGGTCGCGCGTCGGCGAAGCAATGAGTCCATCCCTGCAACGGGCAGTCGCCGCGCGCGGATCGATCGCGGCGAAGCTG
Source organism: Methylosinus sp. Sm6 (assembly GCF_019802345.1). Lineage (GTDB taxonomy): Bacteria > Pseudomonadota > Alphaproteobacteria > Rhizobiales > Beijerinckiaceae > Methylosinus. The sequence goes on from NZ_JAINDZ010000004.1 coordinate 95,045, forward strand.
CTGATCGTCGAGGCGCATCATGGACCCACGGCTCTGATCGGTCACGGCTGGTTCAATCGTGTCATTGCACGTTCGTTGATCGAAAGCGGGTGGAGATGCTCCCTGAGACACGGAGGTTCAGAGCCGTGGTCCTTCCGCGTCTTTTCCTCGCGCGAATGACTTCGGTGACAGCCACGAGAAAGGCTATGCTCATGAAATTTCGTTTTTGGGCTCGGAGCGCGACAATTGTTTTTCTCATCGTCGTTGTCGTTTTCGCGTGGAGCGCCACACTTTTCGCTCAAATTCTCGCGGCGATCTCCATTTCCTGCGCATTCGGAATCGCGTGCGATGCCTATGGCGTCAGACACGCCGTCGCACTTCTCCTGATTTGCTCGGCTATAACGTTCACCGTCGAGAACATCGGCGTAGTTACGGGTCTGCCGTTCGGGCTCTATCACTTCACGGTCGGCGCCGATCTACCGCAGATCGGCGTCATCCCGCTCGTCGTCGGCGGCCTATGGTTCGGCATGGGATATTGCTCATGGGTCGTCGCCGGCGCCCTGCTCGACCACGCCGACGCACGGCTGAACGAGAAAGGCAATGTGATCGCCCTACCCCTGGTCGCGGCTTTCGTGATGACGCAATGGGACGTCGTCATGGATGCGCCGAGCGCGACCATCTCTGGAGCGTGGATATGGCATAAGGGTGGCGCCTTCTTCGGTGTGCCGATCTCCAACTTTTTCGGGTGGTTCTCGACTTCGTGGCTGTTCTTTCAGGCCTATGCTCTCTATCTGCGTGGGCAAGAGCGGGCGCTGAATTCAGCCCGTGCGCAAAATCGCGAGTTTCGATCGGCGGCCGTCTTGCTTTATCTGAGCGCCGGTCTCACTCATGTGACACCGTGGCTAATCGGACCGGGCGGAGATTCGGTCGACGGCGCCGGTCGTGTTTGGCGCATCGAAGACATACGTGAAAGCACCGTCGCCGTCATGCTATTCACGATGCTATTTTCCTCTACACTCGCGTTGCTACGCCTCTGGCGCGAGCGCCTGGACTCCGCAAACGCGTCGGGAGCCTTTTGCGACCGATTGCTTTCCAGCAATGTCGATGCGGGCGGGTTGTAGGCAGGCGTCGACACCCAACTTGCGATCTCGTCGTGAAGGCGATTAAACAAAAAGCGAGAGCCTCACGAGGGGGCTCGGCGTCCGATTTGGTGCGACGGCCGCTCGTGACCCCTCCCCTTGTCGCTGCCGGCGGCAACTCGCGCCGATGGGTGGAGTCGGTCGATTCGACCAGACCTCGATGACGCGCCGTGCTTGCCGACCCGCGCTTTACGCCCGCGCGAACCCGACCGCTTTTCGATCTGCGGATACCACCAGCGTCTCACGCATCCGCGATCGTGGATGTGTTGATTGATGGTTTGGGCTTGAGCGGAGAAAGATCCGGAACTCGATGATGCCTCGCAAACCAATTCTTTTCGGCCTTGTGATCGCCACTGCTCGTGTTCCGTGTCTCCATGTCTTTGCACTTGTGGAGATGGAAGGCGACAGATCCTCCGGTTTGAAGCCTACGTGTGAAGGTGTGCGGAAGCATCGTGCTGTATCATGTAAATCGGACCCATGGCCTCACGGGGCGAGCCTCGTCCAGAGGACTTTCGCCCTCTGAGACTGTCCTTCATTCGATGCCTACCGAAACGAAGTCGCGTGCCCGCTACCCGTTGGCCGCAGTCTTCCGAGAGGGCGGTGACGGCAGAGACCTTGCCATCAAAACCGCGTCAGCGGCTTCGACGAAGCCGTCGCCCCCCGGCCCCCCGCTAATCCATGTCGGAGGAGTCGGTATCTGTGGAAGGTCGCGCGTGACCGTGCTGACCCCGACTGTGTGCCGGAAGAAGTCGAACATCGGCGCGTCGTTGATCGAATCCCCAACATAGAGCACTGCATCGCGCTCCACTTCGATGTCGACGCCGTAGCTTGTCGCTAGAACGCGACGAGCCATGGCGAGCTTGTCGTAGCCTCCGAGCCATCCCAGCACCCACAGATTATTGTCTGTCACGTCGGCTCCAGCGGCACGCATCGCCGACGAGATTGCGGCGCGCGCATCAGGGTCTTCCGGTCGGGCGAAGGCGATACTCGTCAGCCGGAAGGGCTGATCCTCGGCGAAAGTTGCGCCCGGAATGGAGGCAAGAACATCTCGCGCGATCTCGGCGAGGTGGCCCGACACGGCGGCCCGATCATCCGCGCCGTGCCAAAAGGTGCGCACGAGGCCATGGCCTTCAGCCCTCTCGAAGAAGAAGCCGCCGTTCTCCCCGATCACGCCGTCCACCGGCCACATCCGGGCCATCTGATCGCACCAGCCAGCGGGCGCCGCGGTAACGGGGATCACTTTCACGCCCGCGCTCTGCAAGCGTTCGAGCGCATCATAGGTGCGGGCGCCGAGACGGCCCCGAAAGGTCAGGGTCTCATCCATATCGGTCAGCACGAAGCGGACGTTGCGAAACTCCGAGGTGTCGGCTTCGGCTAAAGGCCTCAAGGCTTTCTCCCGTCTGGCGTAACGAGGGCGCTTCATATTGGCGCGAAGATCGCTTTCATTGGTGGGACGATTTTCGATTGGACGCGCGGTCACCGATTTGGGGGCTCCATGTCGTCATCAGATCGAACGCCTCGAGAAACGCTTCTACCATAACGTCGAGCCGATCCGCATCTACGCCGTCGCGGGCCTGCACCGACAGCCCGTGAAGCAGGGCGACGCAGCAGTCTTTAGAGCGCGACCTCATCGACATGGCCGCGACCTCGCCGGCATGCTTCGCTTGCCGCAGCCGTTCGATGATCGACTGGGCTTTGGCCTTGCGATGCTCGGGCAGCCAGGCGCCGAGGGCGGCGCTTTCCGGCGCGCAGTTCGTCGCGACGGAGACGATGATTGTAGCCTCTCCGATCGATAGTGTAGCGCGTGAAAGCAGCCCGAAACATATTCCTCAAGATGGACCGAATATCCTTCTCCCCGCGCGAGGCGCGGTCGGCGAAACCGTCTTCTTGCGCCTCGTAGAGCGCCGATCGCCTCGCGAAACAGCGAGCCGAGGCGGTGCCGCGAGCGGCCATCAGATCGGCCATCGAAACGCGCCCTAATAGCCGCGCGCCCAAGATAGAGCGCGCGCAGCCTCGTGCGCCGCCTTCCTATCGAACTCCCGGGGTCGTCCGGCCATGCGATTCCGGAAGCTATAAGCGACGCGGAGGAGAAACTTGCGTTGCTGCAAAGTTCGTGTAGCTGTCGTCGACCTGATTCGGGAGTGAACTATGCCGCTCACCAAACGTCAAATTAGCCAGTTAGAAAAGATCGTCGAGACCGTGCAGGCGATCCTCGCGGCGGAAGAGAAGCAGGGGTCTCGGCCGAGCAAGCAGAAAAAGGCTCCCCGCGCTTCTGCCGGCGGGACCAGCAGCCGACGGTCCGGTAAGGAACTCGTAGCTTTCCGCAAGGCGTTACGCGCGGAACGCAAAAGCGGCGCTCCCGTCGCCGATATTGCCAAGCGACACAAGGTCAGCAAGTCCTATGTCTATCAGCTCTAGCCAAGGATGCTCGGAGCCAGTGCTCACGCCGACTGGGATCCAATGTGGAGCACGACTGTTTGCCAGAGCCTATGAAAATTTGCTGGTTGCTGTCCCTTCGCGCTCACTATCAGCAATGTTGCTGGGGTCATCGTGGAATCTGTGCCAAATCGTACGCTAAGGAGCTGAAGCTGGGATCATGGGTCGGCGAGCAGGCGTCGGACGGATTTGGGCTATCGACGCTTATCACTCGGCTGATCGACCATGTGCAGGGATGAGGTGGATGGCGAAAAAGCTTCTGTTAGAATGAGCGCAGCGTTGATAGCCGATGTGTCGCGGCGTGTCGTGATCGGCCTGGCTGCGCGCGTCGCGGAAATACTGTTCGCTGCAATTCCAAAGCGAATATTCTTGATGCATGTAATCCGTTCGCGCTCATGGGAAAGGCGACGAGCATGACATATGACGAGTACAATGCCTTTTGCCGCGCGCTGGTAGCGACGAGTCATGTTGTCCAGTGGGGCGGATCGCAAGTCTGGAAGGTCGGAGGAAAGGTTTTTGCGATCGGCGGGTGGGACGAGGGCGAGCCGCGCTTCACTTTCAAGGTCAGTGACATCGCCTACGAAATTCTGAAGGAACAGCCAGGTTTGCGTCCTGCGCCCTATCTCGGCTCGCGCGGTATGAAATGGATTCAGCATTTCTCGGAGCCGGGCCTCTCGGACGAAGCGCTGCGCGACTACATCCGCCAGTCGCATTCGATGATCTCGCGAGGGCTTTCGCGGAAAAAGCGCATCGAGCTTGGACTGAATATTGCGTAGGCCTCCATCGGTTTGTGTGCTTGGTCAGCAAGTCGCCGCACGTCATCGAGATATCGAGGAGCGCGGCGCGCATTTCGGGACCTTCGACGTCGGGCAAGACGTGGGGTTGCTGCTCTGCTCACACGCTCGCTCGGCTGCATGAGGCGGGTATTATTCACGGCAACCGAAAGGAAGCGCCGATGATTCTCGACCAGTTCGGGCTGACGGACACGCAGTTTTCGATGATTGCACCTCACCGTCCCGCGGAGACACACGCGGTAAGGCGCGAGTCGATGACAGCCGGATCATCAGCGGCATAGTCCATGTGCTCGAATCCGGTGGGCGCTGGATTGACGCGCCGCCAGAAATCTTGCGCGGCTGCAGCATTGCGACGCGATCACCACGAATGTCGTCTATATCGTCGCCGTGAAATGACGCCGAGCTATCGCAACCCGAGCCTCGCCATCATCTTCAAAAGCCCTACGCGGGAGACGCCGAGGCGGCGGGCCGCGGCACTGTGATTGTGATCCGTGGCGGTGAGCGCGGCGCCGATCATGCGGCGCTCCAATTTCTCCTGCGCCTCGGGAAGCGTTTCCGAAACGGTGACTGCCGCGAGAGAGACTCCGCCGCCGCGCGCGAAGCTCAAATCCTCGGCGGAAATCGTCGATGATTGCGGATCGGCCAGCGCGACGGCGCATTCGATCGTCGCTTTCAGCTCGCGGATATTGCCGGGCCAGGACTGCGCGACGAGCCAGGCGAGAGCGTCCTGGGAAAAACGCAATTTGCGCTTCTTTGCCGCCTGCGCGAGGAAATGCGCGGCGAGAAGGCCCAGATCTTCGCGCCGCTCGTCCAGCGCGGGCGTGCGAATGACGACGCCGCGCAGCCTGTAATAGAGATCTTCGCGAAAGGCGCCGGACGCGATCATCGTCTCCAAATCGCGATGCGTCGCGCTGACGATGCGCACATCGGCGCGCCGCGCCTCGCGCCCCCCGACGGGCGTGAAACTTCCTTCTTGCAGGAAGCGCAGCAGCTTCACTTGGCAGGGAAGCGGCGCCTCGCCGACCTCGTCGAGAAGCAGAGTTCCGCCGCGCGCCGTCGCGACGAGGCCGGGTCGATCGGCATGGGCGCCGGTGAATGCGCCTTTGAGATGGCCGAATAATTCGCTCTCGATCAGCTCGGCGGGAATCGCGCCGCAATGGATCGAGACGAAAGGCCCGCGACGCGCGCTCGCCCGGTGCAGCGCGCCCGCGACGAGCTCCTTGCCGGAGCCGGTGGGTCCGAGGATCATCACGGGAAGCTCGGCCGGGCCGATGCGGCGGATCATATCCTTGACGTGCGCCATTGCGATGCCATTGCCGATCAGACCGTCGTAGGACCTCACTTTCTCCGCGCGCAACCGCGCAATTTCTCGCTCCAGCGCCGCTTTGGCGAGCGCGCGCCGGGCGCAGAAAAGCAACAGCTCCGGCTCCACGGGCTTGGCGAGAAAATCCCAGGCGCCGAGCGCGACGGCGCGCAGCGCCAGCTCATGCTCGCTATGCGCCGTCAGCACGACGACGACCGCGCTCGAAAAATCCGGCAGCAGCGACAGGCCAGCCTCGGGCGTGCGCTCCGGCGGCATGACGAGATCGAGAAGCACGAGATCGGGCCGCGCCTGCGCGAAGATTTCGCGCGCTGAAGCCGCGTCCTTCGCCGTGACGACATCATAGCCTTCGCGGGTCAGAAAGGCGCCGGCGACGCGGGCGAAGGCGGGTTCGTCGTCGACGACGAGGATCGTCTCGCCGCTCATTTCGGAAACCTCAAAGTGACGCAGGTTGAAAAGCCCTCGCGCGCGCCGAGCGCGACCGCGCCGCCATGCGCCGCCATGATCTTGGCGACGATGGCGAGGCCGAGGCCCGTGCCTTCGCTCGAACGCGAGACGAAGGGATGAAATAGCCTGTCCTTGATGTCCTCCGGCACGCCGGGGCCGTCGTCGCAGACATGGACGAGCGTCGCCTCGCGCGTCGCCTCCACGAAGATGGCGACGCGGCCGCCGGCGGCGCGCGCATTGGCGATGAGATTGTCCATCGCTTGGGCGAAGCGAAACGGATCGGCGCGCAAATGCGCATCGCTCGCGATGTGGGTCTCGACATTGCCGAAGGCCGCGGCGAGATCGATATCGGCCGGTTCGATCTTCCACGGCTTGGCGTAGTCGAGCAATTCGGCGACGAGACGATTCATGCGCCGCGTCTGCTCGATGATCTCGGCGCGCGTCTCCGCCGGCGCGGCGGCGGCCGCCATATTTACGATATTGAGCGGATTGCGCAGATCATGCGCGATCGTCGATGCGAGCATTCCGAGCTCGGCGAGCCACTCGCTCTCGGCGCGGCTTCTTCGGCGGTCGATGTCGTCCAGGCTCTGCGTCAGAACATCGGCGTAGACAATGGCGAGGCGGCGCGCGCCGGGCGGGGAATCCTCGAAACCCGTGAGCGTCGCCTCCCATTTGCCGCCGTCATTGGCGCAGCGAAGCGCCGGCTCCGGCCCTTCGCTGGAAAGAGTCACATCGACGAAGGGGCGCATGGCGGCGCGCAAATGCGTGCGCGCAATTTCCATCGCCTCGGACGGCCTATCCGCGCCGGCGAGTTCGCCACGCCATAACGCGATCATCTCGGCGGAAATCTCCGGGCCGGCGTAGACGAGCCGATCCGCCGCCCGGCGAATGGGCTCGCCGAAAGCAAAGGTCAGCGCCATGGCCGTGGCGACGACGAGCCACAGGGATACGAAATCCATGGACCGCGCGATGAAGCTCAAGGGCGCGGCGGCGAGCAATCCGGCGACGGCGGCGGCGAACAGCAGAATGAGCGCATAGGCAGCGGCGCGCCGCGCCCAGACATTGGCGGCCATCAGCTCGTAGCGCAGTATCCCGAAGACGAGCAGCGCCGGATAAATCGGCAGAGCGAGAATGGACCAGGGCGCGACCGCCACGCCGAACAGCGGCGGCGCGAAGGAGACGACGGTCGACAGGCCGACGAGCGAGGAGACGAGAACGATCGCGATCTCGCGGCGGCGCTTGCCCTCGGCGCGGCGCAGGGCGAAGGCCATCAGCCCATTGCCATAGGTGGCGAGGCCGATCGCCACGGCGACGCCGAAGAGGCCGACGCCCTCATAGCGAAAACCACGCAGGCCTGCATGTGTTTCGAAAAAGGCGCCGGCGCCGAAGACGAAAAGCAATAGGGTCGCGCCGGCGCCGAGCGCATGGACGATCGGAAGCTTGCGCGCGCCCTGCCCCGTCAGCCGGATCGCGAAATCGACCGCCATAGCCGAGCCGAGCGGCGCCAGCGCCATCGAAGCCGCGCCGATGCGCTCGGGCAGGATCAAGCCGAGGGCGAAGAGCCCGACGATCACGACGAAGGCCGCGAGCTGCTTAGCGCCCGGCGCCGCGCCGGCTCGAGCCAGGAGAAACGCCGAAAGTGCGACGCTCGACAGGAAGGTCGTCGAGATGGAGAGGGTGAACAGCAGGCTCGGCGTCATCGCCCGACTGTATCCTCAGTTTATAGGCAGTTCAATGAAATCTGTCTCTAACGTTTATAGCAACCCCATTAATATGACATAAAAACAGACAGCTATTCAGTGGCGCCGCCTTTGCCCATAGGTCTCCCGAAGGCGATGCTTTTTCGCCCCATTGCCGAGGAGAGCGATCTTGGCCCGCATTCTCATCATCGGCGGCAGCGGATTCATCGGACGGCATATCGCCGGCCGGCTTCGCGACCGCGGCCATAAAGTCGTCGCGGCCTCGGGCCGCGAGGTCGATCTCGCGCGCGACAGCGAAGCGCGGCTTCGCGACAAGGTCGCGAGCTTCGAGATCGTCGTCAATTGCGCCGGGCTCGTCCGCGACGACGGCGCCAACAGAATGGCGGCCGTCCATGCGGAGGGCGCCTGCAATCTCTTTCGCGCCTGCCTCGCCGCTGGCGTCGCGCGACTCATTCACATCTCGGCGCTCGGCGTCGAGAGCGACGGCGAGACGCTCTATCAGCGTAGCAAGGCAATCGCGGAGGAAACGCTCGCGGCGCTCGATCCAGAAGGCGCGCGCCTCGATTGGGGCATATTGCGACCGTCGCTCGTCGTCGGCCGCGGCGGCGCCAGCACGCGCTGGCTGCTCGCCACCGCCGTCCTGCCCTGTCTGCCGAGCTTCGGCGACGGCGCATGGCGCTTTCAGCCCGTGCATGTCGGCGATCTCGCCGAAGTCGCGGCGCGCATCGCGGAAGGCGCACCCTCGCCGCGTCGCCTCGATGTCGTCGGCCCGGAGCCGATGACGACGGATGCGCTGCTCGCGCTATTGCGCGAATGGCTCGGCCTGAAACCGACAGCTTTCTTTCGCGTGCCCTACCGCCTGTTTCTGCTTGCAGCGTCGATCGGCGGGCGCGTGTCGACCGGCCCGCTCAATCGCGAGGTGATAAAGCTTCTCTCGCGCGGCAATGTCGCCGATTGCGCGCCGATGACCGCGGCGCTCGGCCGGCCGCCGCGGCGCATTCACGACGCTCTGGCGCTGGAGCCGGCGTGCGAGGCGGACAGGCGGGCGGCGCGACTGTTCTTCCTGCCGCCCGTGCTGCGCTGGAGCCTCGGCCTGTTGTGGACCGCGACGGGCCTTCTCTCCTTCGGACTCTATCCGCAGGAGAAGAGCTATGCGCTGCTCGCCGAGATCGGCGTTCACGACGCGCTCGCCGACTTTGCGCTCTATGGCGGCGCGGCGGTCGATCTCCTGCTCGGCGTGCTGTTGCTGCTGCGCTGGCGCCCTGCCCTCGTCGGCGCCGCGCAGCTTTCGACAATGCTCGCCTTCACCATCATCGCGACGCGCCTGCCATCCGATTATTGGCTGCATCCTTTCGCGCCGCTCCTCAAGAATCTGCCGATCGCCGCCGCGATCCTCGTCATGATCGCATTGGAGGCCTGACCCATGCTCGATCCGCTCACTCTGAAGACGGCTCATATCGTCAGCTCGACGATTCTGTTCGGCACGGGACTGGGCACGGCCTTTCACGGCCTCGCGAGCAATATGCGCGGCGATCTGCGCGCCATCGTCGTCGGCAACAGAAATGTCGTGCTCGCCGATTGGCTGTTCACGACGCCCGCCGTCATCGTGCAGCCTGTCACCGGCGTGCTGCTCGCATTGGATCAGGGCTGGCCGCTCGATACGCCCTGGCTGCTCGCGGCTGTCGCGCTCTATCTCTTCGTCGGCGCCTGCTGGCTGCCGGTCGTGTGGCTGCAAATCCGCATGGCGCGCATCGCCGAGCATTGTTTCGAAAAAGACGCGCCGCTGCCGCCGATCTATAGAACATATTTTCGCTGGTGGTTCGCGCTCGGCTGGCCGGCCTTCACCGCGATGATCGCTATCTTCTGGCTGATGGTCGCCAAGCCGCAATTTTGAAAAAGATGGAGATGGACATGACCACTCTCTTCCGAGAACTGCTCGCCGAGCGTTTCGATCTCCTGCCCGCGCCCGTCCGCCATTTCCACACGCTCAAGCGCGAGCTCTTCACCGGCGGCCGCGCGAAAGTGTCCACAAAGAGCCGAAGCCTCGGCACCGCTTTGCTCTCCTTCGTCGCCGGTCTTCCGGCGACGGGCGAGAACGTCGAGACACATGTCCGCTTCACGCCGCTCCCTGGAAAACGGGAATTCTGGCGGCGCGATTTCGCCGGGCGGTGCTATGAGAGCGTCATGCAGGCGGCGCCGGACGGGCGCCTGATCGAGCATTTCGGCCCCTTCGATCTCTATTTCGATCTCACCGCCTCGCCCGCCGGCCTGCGCTGGTCGCTGGCCGAATGGCGCCTGCTGAAAATCCCGCTGCCGCGAGCGACGACGCCGATGATCGAATGTTTCGAGAGCGCAGAGGGCGAGCGCTTCGCCTTCGACATAGACGTCGTCTTTCCGATCGTCGGCCATGTCGTGCATTACAAGGGCTCGCTGACGGAGACGCCAGAGGATGCGCCGATCTTCGTCTATGACGGCGTCTGCGCCCTCTGCGACTGGACAGTTCGCTATGTTCTCGCAAATGAGATCACGCGGTCCATCCGCTTCGTCGCGATACAATCCGAGGAAGGGCGCGCTTTGGCGCGAAAGGCGGATATCGATCCGGACGCGCCCGAGAGTTTCCTCTTCATCGAGAACGGCCGCCTCATGAAGGACTCCGAGGCGCTGCTCGCGCTCGCCCGGCAATTGCGCGGACCGGCGCGCGCCGCCCCTCTCGCCCGCCTGCTGCTACGCTTCGTCGCCGATGCGCTCTATCGCCTCGTCGCGCACAACCGCTATCGCTGGTTCGGTCGGAAAGCCGCCTGCGCTCTCCCCACCTCGCGAACGCCCGGTGGTTGCGCGTTTACGAAGCTCTGGCGGACATGAGGGGCAAAGGGCCGGCAGTCGTTTATGCTCCCTTTGATCCGCGCGAGCTGCGCGAACATGCCGGGCTGACGCAGGTGGATATGGCTCTCTTCATGGGCATCAGCTGTCCGGTTATCGTAAATGGGAACAGGTTCAATGACCCCGACCGCCAGGTTGCTGCGCGCGACTGCAAGGGAGCCAGAAACCGTCAGAAGGGCGCTCGGCGCTTGACGCGAGCCGATTCCTCGCGGCGATTTGATTGGTAGCTCCCCGTTGAAAGCGCCGATCGTGCGGATTTCGATGTCCGAGAATTTGCGGGCGAAACAGCCATTTTCGAGATCGAAGAGCCCGCTCCTTTTGGCCGCGCCTGACCATTCCGCTTGGCCGGGGACGAGACGAAGGCCTCGAACTCGCCTGCAAAAGCTAGAAAGGCGGCTATTTGTGCGGCGCCTCGGCGGATCGAGCGCCGCCGATGGTCCCTGTAGAACCTGTCTTCAACCGTTCAGTTAATCATAGCCGTCGAGAGCGTCCGAGCGGCTGCGGTGACCTCGCCAGATTGCGTTCCGCGCGGGTCTCTCAGCACCGGAGTGAACTTCGGCCGATTTGGCAAGACGCGCCTCGAGCGTGGCAAAGACTACCGGCCTCTCCCTTTCTTTGTCAGCGCGGCGTCGGCGCGAGCGATTTTCCGTAGGCACCGAGGATATTGGCGACTTCGGGAAGCTGGTCGACGAGCCGCACGGCTGGTTCGGCGTCAAAGCGGGCCCCTGCCCGCTCGAAAATCGCTAGGCATATCTGGTCGGGATCGTGCCGTGAGCGGAAGGCGAGGCCATCCGGTGCGCCAGGATGCGCCCACAGCGCGTCGGCCCAGGCGCCGCAAGGCTCATAAGGTCCCGTCGAGATGGAATTGTCGAGGCCGAGAATCTGTAGCCCGGCGCTGTGCAACTGTACAATACGGAGTGCTCGCCGACAGCGCACGACGCTCGAAGCACGCGCTTCGATGTCGGCTTGAGCGACCATTTTCCTGCGTGGATTGCGTAACAAGGTCTCGACCAGCGCGCCGGCGAAGTGAAAGGCTACATAAAGCACGCCAAATGAGCCGGAAGCGCTGTCGAAACGATAGGTCGGCGGCTCTCCCGGACCTGGACCGAAGAATATCGGTTGATGCTCCGTTCGATGGACGCGGTGGAGCTCCATCCGAGCTGGCAGAACCTCGATCGGTAGCGCTGCAGTGGCGAGAGTAGCTGCCGGGAAAGCCGCGACACCCGAAGGGCCTCGGACCGGGCTCACGCGAAGCCGTCGCCTTGCTCGACCCGGGCCAGACGTTCCAGCTCTGGGGTCAGTCCCTCACGCCGCAGCCTTTGCATCGGCGTCTCGTTTCCGAGAGCTTCGTCGGGCGCCAACAGAAAATCCATCGCGACCCAAGGACCGGCTTTGGCGAAGACGTCGAGAAGCTTCGGCAGCCCGGCGACAACCGTCCCCTTGGCCTCGTCGAACTGGCAACGCGGATAGCGCCAATCGCCGCCCATGCGCACGGCGAGCAGCGCATTGGCGCGACGGCGCTTTTCGATCGCCTGCCGGCTGACTCCGAGCTGTTGCGCGACCTCGGTCGAGGAAAGCGTGCCTCCAGCGGCGTCGAGGATCTGGACGCGATGTTCCGCGTTCCGCGCCACGAGCGGGGCGAGCGGGTCCAGATCGACAAGCGAGGCTTCGGTGGTCGCGGTGTCCGCCAGCACGCGCGCGAGAGTGCCGAAACCGGTCGAGGCGGCGAGCGCTTCAGAGAGTATTTTCAGATCGGCATGCGCGGCAATCCGCGTGATGGTGTCCATGGAGCGACGGAGAAACGCCTCGCGCAAATGGTCGGCGCTCGTGGCGTCGCGGAAGGCGGTCTCGTGCGAAGATGGGGCTTTCATCGGCGCCTCGGTTGTCTTTAGGAGAATATAGCGTAGCGCATACGTGGTCAACCGCGGCTCGACCAACAGCGACCGAACCGACGATGCGCCCACGATGGAATTCGTTCTCCGGAGCTGGGTCGTCGCTTTGCCGCGCGATGATCGAGCCGAGAGGCTGGTCGCGACAAGGTCATTGACGGCCGCCCTAGCCTACGCCTAAGTTCCGCATGTCACGGGGAGTCCGAGACATCGAAATCTTTCAGGGGAGACCTGAACATGAGCGCATCGGCGCAAAAACACGATTATCTCGTGTTCATCGGGCGTTTTCAGCCCCTTCACAATGGCCATCTCCATGTCATGCGCCAGGCGCTCGCCGCTGGGCGCAAGCTCATCGTGCTGGTCGGCTCGTCGAATGCGGCGCGGTCGCCGCGCAACCCTTTCACCTATGAGGAGCGGCGCGACACGATCCTGGCCGCCCGCGGCGCGATCGAAGCTGCGCGCGATCGCATTCTCGTGCGGCCGCTGCCAGATTTTCTCTACAACGATCGTGCCTGGATCGCCCATGTCCAGCGCAGCGTCGACGAGGCCATCGCCGAGGACGGCAGCTCGGAACGAGCTTCGGTCGGCCTCATCGGCCACAGCAAGGACAAGTCTTCCTATTATCTGCGCATGTTCCCCAATTGGGATGCGGTCGATGTGCGGACGCAGCATGGCACGCTCAATTCGACCGATCTGCGCGAGGATTATTTGCGCCGCGCGCCGCGCATTCCCGACGCGCCGCTCTGTCCTGCGGAGACCAGCGAGTTTCTCACCCGCTTCATGCTGACAGACGCCTTCAAATGGCTGGTCGGGGAGACCGAGTTCTATCGCGACTACAAGGCCGCCTGGGGCAAGACGCCCTACCCTGTCTTCATCAATTGCGTCGATGCGGTCGTCGTTCAGTCGGGCCATATTCTCCTGGTGGAGCGCGCTCGCCGTCCCGGCGCTGGGCTGCTCGCCCTGCCCGGCGGCCATGTCGATCCCAATGAGAGCTTTCGCGACGCGGCTGTGCGCGAATTGAAGGAGGAGACCAAAATCTCCGACCAGAAGGGCGAAATCCCTCCGGCCATGCTCGCCTCCTTCATCGACGAGACCAAGACGCGGCTATTCGACCACCCCGACCGCTCCGAGCGCGGCCGTGTCGTGACCCAGGCCTTTCTCTTCGACCTTCCGGCGCGCAAGCCCATGTTCTCGGTTCGCGGCGACGACGATGCGGCGAGCGCATGCTGGCACGAGCTCGGCCGTCTGAGCGCCGACCAGTTTTTCGAGGACCACGCCGCCATCATCCGCGAGATGACGGGCGCGTTGATCGACTGATTTTTACTTTGGCGTTCGGGGAGTCCGGGCGCCGGTTTCGAGCTGGAGGAGATTCCAGACATGACTCGCATCAGCAGAATTCTCGACGCCGACAGCTACAAGGCCAGCCATTTTCTTCAATATCCGCCCGGGACGGAATTGGTCTCGAGCTATATCGAGTCGCGCGGCGGCGCCTTTGCGCAGAGCCTGTTCTTCGGCTTGCAGATCTATCTGAAGGATGTGCTGACGCAGCCGATCACGCGCGCCGACATAGACGAGGCGGAAGAGATGCTGCTCGAGCATGGCGAGCCTTTCAATCGCGCCGGTTGGGACCATGTGCTGAACGCCCATGGCGGCCATATGCCCGTGCGTATCGAGGCGGTTCGCGAGGGCAGCATGCTCCCGACCGGAAACGCGCTCGTGCAGATCGTCAACACGGACCCGCGCGTTCCATGGATCGTCTCCTATCTCGAGACCGCGCTTTTGCGCGCCGTCTGGTATCCTACGACGGTGGCGACGCGCTCCTGGCATTTGAAGAAGATCATCGACGCCGCCTGGCGTGAGACTTCGGACGCGCCACAGGGGCGTTTGGTTTTCGCTTTGCATGATTTCGGCGCGCGCGGCGCCTCGAGCAGCGAGAGCGCTTCGATCGGCGGCCTCGCCCATCTCGTCAATTTTCGTGGCACTGACACGCTCGCGGCGCTCGCCCTGGCGCGGCGCGTCTATCGCGAGCCCATGGCCGGCTTCTCGATCCCGGCGGCGGAACATTCGACGATTACCTCATGGGGCCGCGAGCGCGAGACCGACGCCTACGCCAATATGCTGCGCAATTTCGGCGGCGCGGGAAAGGTCGTCGCGGTCGTCTCCGACAGCTATGACGTCTATCACGCGACGGCGGAGATTTGGGGCGGCAGCCTCGCCTCGCAGGTTCGCGAAACGGGCGGAACGCTGGTGGTGCGTCCCGACTCCGGCGATCCGACCACGACTCCGGTGGAGATCGTCGAAATCCTCGCCGAGAAATTCGGCGCCGGGACCAACTCCAAAGGGTTTCGCGTGCTACCGGATTACGTCCGCGTCATTCAGGGCGACGGCGTCGACGAACTCTCGATCGCCGCGATCCTCGCCAATCTGCGCGCGAAAGGTTTCGCAGCGGACAATATCGCATTCGGCATGGGCGGCGGGCTGCTGCAGAAGCTCGATCGGGACACGCTCAAATTCGCGATGAAGACGAGCGCCGTCCGCATCGGCGGTGAATGGATCGATGTGTTCAAGCGGCCGATCGGCGATCCCGGCAAGGCATCGAAGAAAGGCCGCCTCGCGCTGGTCCTCAGGGACGGCGCGCCTCGCACCATTCGCGCGGAGGAGCGCCGTGAGGGAGAGGAAAATCTGCTCGACGAGGTTTTCGTTGACGGCCACTTGACTCGTGACGAACGCCTCGAGGACATTCGTCGTCGATCCTGGCGGTGAACTGCGAACAGCTCATGGATGTTGCGAGCTAGCAACATCCATGAGCGCTCTCGGGCTCGCTTTTGATGGGCCCCGTTGGTCGGTCACGAGCAGATTGTCTCCAAATGTTGCGAGCTCGCAACGTTCCTAAGCCGGCACCTTGGCAACCTAGTGGATCGAACCTGACATTTGAGTCCCACAAGGGATACCCGGCTCTCGCGGGATGTGAGAGTCTGCGCGATGCGCGCAGGGAGAACTCTCTCCATTTGGTCCGCCGATGTTCGTCGGCTCAAAGCCCCTCATCCGGGACCGCAACGCGCCGCAGAAGCACGTCTGGCGGGCTGAGATCGTGCTTTTCACCACCGATGGCGTCGGCACGAACGAGATCATGCGGCGAACGGGCAAATCCAAAATTTGCGTCTGGCGCTGGCAAGAGCGGTACATGGAGGAAGGGTTCGAGAGTTTGCTTCTCGACAAGACGCGCCCCTCACGCATCAAGCCGCTCGGGGCTGAGGCGGTGCTCGACGCCACGGTGATCGGTGGCAATATGCAGCGCCATCGCCATCAGGAGTTCATCCGCTTTCTGAGCGCCATCGCGGAGTAGGTTCCGGCGGGAAAGACGATCCACGCCATTCTCGACAATTACGCAGCTCATAAGCATCCGAAAGTCCGCCATTGGCTCGGCCCCCATCTGCGGTGGACATTCCATTTCACGCCAACATCCGCCTCGTGCCTCAACGCCGTCGAGGGCTTCTTCGCGACCCTCACAAAGCGCAGACAGAAGCGCGGCGTCTTTCGGTCGGTCACCGACCTTCAAGCCGCAATCGAGCTCTTCCTCGACGAGCGAAATCAGCAGTCCCAGCCATTCATATGGAGAGCCGATCCCAACAAAATCATTGCCGCAGTACGGCGCGGGCATCGAGCGTTAGATTCGATCCACCAGCGAGGCATTTAGCGAGGCGGGGCCTCACTGCGGCGGACAAGGGTGCTCCGCATCTCCGTTCCGTCTCCCGTGATCTCCAGGATGCCTGCCTCTCCGAGCGCCCGAACGCGCGCCCACAGCAAAAGATCGCTGGGCCATCGGTCAAGCGGGCGAGCGTTCAGCTTTGACATCGTGGTTGCAACGACGAGCGCTCCTTTCTGCCAATCGCAGCTTGTGCAAGAAACGATAGCGTCGTCGAAGTGGGTGATTGGCGCGGACACGAGCCCGGTCTCGTCAACGACCCGGAGCGGAGCATTCTCCTGCCTGAGCCGGCGCCACATCTCCCGGAAGACCTCGATTTTGTCCGGCCGCAATACCTTCTGCCGATCGAATAATCGAGCCTCGACGATATGATCCGGCGGAACGAGACCAAGAGATGCTGCGGCGATGATGGTCCCGCCGTTATTGGCGTATTCGAGACCGGTGAAAACAATGACCCGGAATGGCGCGGCGCCCCTTCGCCAGACGAATTCGAGAAAGCCAGAATATTCTGCGGCGTCGAGTCGGGACACCCAGACAACCGGAAGAGCGGCTGAAGAAGCGGCCTCGGCCCAAAACTGATCGGCCATTTGGATGACCTCCCCAAAGTCCAAACCGAGTTCATTCTCGATCCAGGCATGCCGCAAACGCGCGCTCGGCGGATCGATCGGGCCGAAACTGAGATTGTCAGGAAAACCGAGGACGTGTTCGTGGCGACCGATCCGGCTGAATGCCTGCCTGACGCTCCCAGCAGCGGACATGTTGAAAATTACATGCGTCGAAGGCTTATCGCCGATTGTCATAGCAGCCTCACTAATGAACTGCCCGCCACTTTGTGGATGCTTCGAATGCCAACCAGCGGGGCGCCCTCGTCTAGGCCCTGCGTCGACTCGGTTCGGCCAAGAAGCCACGTGAGAGGTTCTTTGTAATTGGAATACGACGAACGCCGCTTCAGAGTCGAGGACCGGCAGCGACGTTAACTAGGCGCGAATGTCAGCTTAAGATTCTTCAACTGACCGAACTGGCCAGTCTGCTCTCTGTTTGCTTCAGTCGATTGGGCGCGGCTGGCGGAAAGGCCGTTCAGCGTCGACTCCGCTTCGTCAGATCGGGAACCACACCACTCCGGAGATCCGCGGCGATAGCATCAGCATCACTCACCCGGGGCGGTGGCAATTTCAGACGAAACATGCTGCGCTTCCGAGAGTTGGGCTTGCTTGTCAATTTTCGTTAACTCTTTTTTTCTTGCCGTTCTCGACAGAATCGGCAACCCTGACGGTGTTCCTCATCGAACGACGTCGAATCCGTCATACGGGAATTTGGACCACATGGACGCTATGTCGGATACGACGGCGAAAATTGATCGGTTCACAGCCGCTCTCTCTCAGGAGCTGCTGTCGCTGCGAACTCGGCTATATCCTCCGTCGTCCCAAAAAGCGTTCGGACGGACGTTCTCGACAAACGATCTCGTGCGCCTCCTCAAGGTTCCCGAATCGACCCTCCGATCGCTTACGCTGGAAGGCAAGGGACCTCAACCTGCACGCCTTGATAACAATCGGCGTGTCTACACACTTCAACAGGTCTCCGAGCTGCGGTCCTATCTCGCTGAGGTCAGGCCAGAGGACGCCCTCGCCCTCAAACCTTGGAGGCGGCCGAGCGAGCCACTTCAAATCGTCACCTGCACGAACTTTAAAGGCGGATCCTCCAAGACTACCTCGAGCATCCATCTAGCCCATTATCTTGCAATCCAAGGCTATCGCGTGCTCTGCGTGGACCTCGACCCGCAGGCTTCGCTCACGAGTCTCTTCGGCCTGCAACCCGAATTCGACGTCGGCCCCGACGAAACTGCTTACGCCGCCATTCGATACAATGACCACAAACCCTTTCGCTCAGTCATTCGGGACACCTACATCCCAGGCGTCTCGATCGTGCCTGGCAACCTCGAATTGATGGAATTCGAGCACGATACCGCACGTGCGCTCGCATCGCGTGAACGCGACGAGCTCGGCTTGTTTTTCATGCGACTGAAAAAATCGATCGACCAAGTCGCTCGAGATTTCGACATCGCGATTCTCGATACGCCGCCTAATCTCGGGTTTGGCACTCTCGCTGGTCTCTTTGCCGCTACAATCCTCATCATCACGGTCCACCCGGCGATGCTGGATGTTGCGAGCATGAATCAATATCTGATTATGCTTCGAGATCTGGCCGATGAGCTCGCACGGAACGGTGCCCGGCTCGAGCAGAATTGGATACGTTTTCTCGTCACGCGCCATACGCCCAGCGACGGGCCACAAGCACATATCGTTGGGCTACTGAGACACCTTTTCGACGAACACGTCTTCGTTTCGACGGCGCTCGAAAGCACAGCCGTCGCTGCGGCCGGTCTCGCGAAGAAATCGCTCTACGAACTCGAGCCCGGCGATGTGCCGCGAGAATCTTGGAAGAGGGCGCTCGAGAGCATGGATAGCGTGAACGCAGAAATTCTGGCGCTCATCCACAAATCATGGGGGAGAGCTTGAAGAGACCTTCCATTCTGAGCAAGCTCGGATCCACCGAACCTGCCATCGACCCGCCGCAGCTACACAGCGTGGCGTCCCAACCACGTCAACGCGTCGTTTCCACAGCGATCACCGGGCTGAGTCGCAGCCTCGACGATCTCACAGCGGATTCCGTCACGACTCTGGACGCCGGCCTTATCGATCCATCCCCCTTTGGCGATCGCCTCGAGCAGGATCAAGAGGCGTTCAATTTGCTCGTCGCTTCGATCGAAGCAGAAGGCCAAAAAATCCCCGTTCTGGTCCGACCGCACCCGAAAAAGGACGGCAGGTATCAGCTCGCATACGGCCATCGCCGCCTTCAGGCTCTCAAGTCCCTTGACCGAAAGGTTCGCGCTTTCATTCGACCGCTGACTGACGCCGAGCTGATCCTAGAGCAAGGCGCAGAAAACGGAGGCCGAGAAGCGCTGACATGGATCGAACGCGCGCTTTTTGCAAAGGAAATGGAAGCACAAGGACTCACTTCGAAAGCGGTTTGGACGACGCTCGGCGTCGATAGAACGGGGCTCTCGAAAATGAGATCCGTCGTCGAAGCCGTCCCCCGCGATATCATTAGAGCAATTGGACGCGCTCCCGGCGTCGGACAGCCGCGATGGCAAGACCTCGCAAGCGCTTTTTCCACAGAAGGCGCCATCGATAGGTCTTCTACCGTCATAGCACGCAGCACTTTCGCCAGCATGGCGTCCGATCAGAGATTTCTCGCTGTTCTGAAGGCTCTCGACGAGGGGCGGGCCTCGGCGACATATGTCGAGCGTAAGGAGATCACTAGTTCGACAGGCAAACAAATCGCCTATGTGTCTTGGACAGCCAAGGGCCACACCTTCGCTATTCATAAAAGTGAAAGTCAGTTCTCGACATGGCTGACCGAGAACTTGCCGGACCTATACAAACGGTTTCAGGAAGGGAGCGCGTCGGAACCGCCCGATGTTGCGAACTCGCAACATTGAGATATCGAAGCCAGCCGAACCTGACTGACGAGTTCAAGCTCAACTGAAACTTCGGAGATACCGCAAAAGAAAAAGGCCCCCGAAACGTCTCCGTCCCGGAAGCCCTTCTCAAAGTCTGACACCTTAGAGAATCCCACTTCCGCGAATCACTGTCAAGAGTCGGCGCGATTTCGGCGAGCGGATTTCTTTTGCCTGAACGAGGCAAAGGATCATGCAGACACGTCCAACGACGCCCTTTGGGCGGCGGCCGCTGTCGCTCGCCATGGTGGCGAGCCAGGCCGCGACCGAGAGTTTCTCCGCAAAGCCCGGCGCATCGGAGACCGTCGTCCACAAATGGCGATTGTTTCGGGCGCTCACCGAAGCCAAAGAGCCGCTAGGCGTCACCGAGCGCGCGCTATCAGTATTGCACGCGCTGCTGAGCTTCCATCAGGAGACTGCTCTCACTTTGTCGGCGAATGATTCGAAGTCGGCGGACGCGGGATCTGCCAACGCCGGCATCATCGTGTTTCCCTCGAACAAGGAACTTTCGATCCGCGCCCATGGCATGGCGCCGGCGACTCTGCGCCGGCATCTCGCCTGCCTCGTCGATGCCGGGTTGATCATCCGCCGCGATTCCCCGAACGGCAAGCGCTTCGCTCGAAAAGGGCAGGGGGGCGCTATCGAGGACGCTTTTGGCTTCGACCTCGCTCCGCTCGTCGCGCGCGCCGTTGAAATCGAGAATCTCGCCGAGGAGGTGCGGGCCGAAAACCGCGCGATCGCGCTGCTGCGCGAACGGATCACGCTCACCCGCCGCGACATCGTCAAGATGATGGAGACCGGCTTGGAGGAGCGTGTCGCAGGCGACTGGGATGATGCGCACCAGCGCTATGCGGCGCTCTCTGGCCGTTATGGGCGCGGGCTTTCACATGGCGATCTGGAGGCTTTGGTCGGCGAGTTCGCCGCGCTGGCGGCCGAAATCCACAAGCTGTTGGAAGCTCACGTAAAAGCTCAGAATATAAGCGGCAATGAGTCTCAAACTGAGCGGCACATACAGAATCAAACCACAAATATTTCTGATCTTGAACCTAGCCTTCGAGAAGGCAGGGCCGATCCGTCCGAGCCAAATCTCGAAGAGGGTAGAGTTCCGATCGAGTGGAGCCCTGAAGCATCCTCGGATTGTTCTCGACCTGTCGATCCAAAGCCACAGCTTCGAACCTATCCGCTCGGCATGGTGCTGGATGCCTGTCCCGACATTGTCGATTACGGCAGGGGCGGCGAGATTTCCTCGTGGCGAGACTTGGCGGCGGCCGCGGCGATAGTGCGCTCGGCGCTCGGCGTTTCGCCGGACGCTTGGGCGCAGGCCTTGGAGGTCTTGGGCGAGCATGACGCATCGATCGTCATCGCCGCGATCCTGCAACGCGGCGATGAGATCAAGAGCGCCGGCGGTTATCTCCGCGTCCTGACCGAAAAGGCGCGGGCAGGGGAGTTCTCTCTCGGGCCGGTGCTGATGGCGCTGTTGCGTGGCAAGGCCGCAAAGGCGGCGCGAGAACGCAAGAAAACGGGGTGACGTGGGGATGGATTTTCACGAGCCTCGGCAGTCCGCTCGATCACAGCGTTTCGGCGTCGAGCAATCGGAGCTTTTCTGCGCGGTCGATCAGGCTTTTGACGGAGGAGGGCGACCATCGGGCTCCGCCGCGCGGCGTGCGCTCATACATGGCTTCGAGCTGCGCGCCGATTTGCGCGAGCGTCAGATCGGGATTGGCGCGTTTGATCCCGGCGACCAGTGTGACCAGGCGTTCGCTGCTGATCTTTCGGCTCGCGGCTTGATGAAGGAGGCTGGGCTCGATCAAGCCTTCGGCGACGAAGCATTTGACCGCGCGCTTCAGGCGTTCGACGGTCCACTGGGGCAGGGGAGCGCCGCTGGAGCTATCGCGCTTGGCGTTGAGCACGCGCACGACATCCTGCCAGCGGTGATCCGGGCGCATTTGCTTGACGACCGGCAGCCAATGTTCGGCTGTTCGATTGACGCGCGCGAAATAGTTCGCGGCCTTGGCGTCGACGATACGCTGGATGGCGTCGCGGTCGCCGGCGCGGAGCTTGGGATTGCCGCCGATGCGGCCGCGCTTTTTGGCGGCGCGCAAGCCGTCTTTGGTGCGCTCCTGAATCAGGGCGCGCTCCAACTCCGCCACGGCGCCCAGAACCTGCAGGGCGAAGCGGCCTTGCGGGGTCGTCGTGTCGATCGGATCGGCGAGCGATTTGAAATGCGCGCCCTTGGCGTCGAGCTCGGCGATCACGGCCAGGAGATGCGACAGTGAGCGCGCCAATCGGTCGAGCCGCGCGACCACCAGCACGTCGCCGCGGCGCACTCGCGCCAGCGCCTTGGCCAGTTCCGGCCGCGAGGCTTTCGCCCCCGACATATGCTCGCGAAAAATCTCGACGCAGCCGGCCGCCTTCAGCACATCGGTCTGGGCGTCCGTGACCTGGTCCTCGGTCGAGACACGGGCGTAGCCGATCAGCGGCATGGATCAGGTGATCGTCTTCGAGAAGACCAACGGAGTCTTTTCTTCACGACGAAGCCCAATCGGGGGGCAACTCGTCGCCGGGATCCGGCGCGCGATCGGGAGCATGCCGAAGGATCTCCGACAAACCGGAACCGCTCGCGTTTCCAGCCCGACGCTTCAGGAACTCGGCCGTCGTTTCGACGACGCCGATTTTCTGGGCGACCGCTGTCGCAATCCATTGATTCAGCGAAACGCCATCCTGCTTCGCGAGCCTGGCCGCTTCCTTTTTGAGGGAGGTCGGCAGCTTTAAGGGATAGGTCGCTTTGCTCATTTTCTGATCCTTTCCAGCAAGGCGCCGGGCGTCAAAACGGGAATCTGGAATTTTGAGACCGCTTGGTGGAAGTCGCGCACATTATGCGTGACGATACTGTCGGCCCTTCCATTCAACGCGACCTCCAAGACCATTTCGTCGGCAGGGTCCGACAATTGCGGCCGCCGGCTGAAATGAGGCTCGACCGGTTCGCACAGCGCTGCCAGCTCTTTAAGCGCTTTCGAAACCGCGCTCAGATCGAGCCCATGAACCTCCCGCTGTTCCGGTCTTTGCAGAACGTCCTCGTATTCGAGGAACAAGGCCGTCGAGACGAGCGGGATAAGGCGCCGCTTCGCCACAAGGTCTAAAATGACGAAACTCGCGCCGCGCGAGCTGCGGAATGCCGAGACGACGACTGAGGTGTCGAGAACGAGGCGCTTCATGGCTCCGTATAATACATCCTATGGGATGTGTCACCGACCGAAATTCCAAAATTGTAAGACATGATAAAACGGTCGTTTGAAAACGTATCCGAAGGCCAAAGTTCGCCGCCGCAGCATTGCTGCCGAGCCCCGAAAGGCTGGAAAAATAGCGCTTTTCGTCGATTTGCGGGCCGAAAGCCCGCCTTCGGAGCCGTCCCGAGGCTTGCTTTCGGCGGCTGCGGCGATACATTTCGGCTTCGGTCGACGAAAGAGAAAAAAGTATCGTCTATCACTCAAGTTAAAATCGAGATAGCTTGATAATTGTCTTGATCTGCACGGAATTAAAATGGGGTTAGATCTTCCCGCTTCTATTTCATACGAGCGCTTGCAACGGCCCTTCGACAGCGCGTCGGACGCCCTCGCGCGTTTCGACGAACGGCTTCGCTCCAGTCCGGTCGCCGAAGCGTTCGTTCTTCGCGCGC
Source organism: Methylosinus sp. Sm6 (assembly GCF_019802345.1). Classification (GTDB taxonomy): domain Bacteria; phylum Pseudomonadota; class Alphaproteobacteria; order Rhizobiales; family Beijerinckiaceae; genus Methylosinus. The sequence goes on from NZ_JAINDZ010000004.1 coordinate 118,529, forward strand.
ATTTCCACGATGCCTGCGCCGCCTTGTGGCGCGCGGGCGAATTCGTGCAGCTCGAAGACCTCGTGCTTCATGACGCTGGAACGGACGTGCGCACGCCGACGCACGAACTCGTGCGAGCCCATGCCATACTGTTGACACGCCGTGGCATAGCCGATCGCGAACCGGCGTGGGCGTTGACGACCGATGGCCTCGCCAGTCTACGCGGCGCATGGAGACCACAAAGCGTGGCGTGCGAGCCGACCAATGCTTCGCGCGCCATGGACGAAGCGGCGGATGGGGAGCTGGATGATGAGGACGGCGAGACGATCATTACAGGAGAATTCGACGAGATCGATGAATTGCTGGCGCGAACGTCACGTGTGATAGAGCGAAGCGAGCCGGCGCCTCTGAAGCGGGACGACTCTGGTTTGGTTTACGACGAAGATTGGGACGAGGAGGCCCGCCTCGCGGAGTGGCGCGAGTGTCTGGGCCGCACCCAGAACCTTCCGCCTTTGATGGCGGCGAGCGTCGCGCTCGATGCTTGGGAGGAGATCGAGCCGTTACAGCGCAGCGCTTGGCTCGGCCCCTTGCTCGCCGCGGCCTTGCTACGTTCCCGCGGAAAGACGCGGCACTGTCTCACAGCGCTGCATTCGGGATTTCGACAGGCCAAATATCGCCGAGTTGGACGAGATGACTTTGAATCTCGATTGCTCGCTTTCGCGTGTGCAATCGAAACGATGGCGAAGGCGGACGCGAAGGAACTCGACAGATTGACGCTCGCGCGCGAGCTCCTGCTCAGAAAATGCAAAGGCCGAAGAGCGAATTCCAGAATGACGCAGCTCGTCGATTTGTGTCTTGCTTCGCCGGTCGTCACTGTCCCTTTCGCCGCCAAGGAACTTCGGGTCTCGCAACAAGCCGCCACCACGATGATCGGCGAACTCTCGTCGAACCTTCGCGAGTTGACCGGGCGTGGGCGATACAGGGCTTGGGCTGTTGTCTGAGGAAAGGGAACGCAATAGTCGCACGCGTGGCCGGCGAGATCATGTCTGGCCGACCCCGATTGGAGTAGACGGTGCGTTCCGCTCAGGCGTCCCTACGACATCGTCTGAATGGCGGTGGAAGACGAGGGGGTGCTGCTGCGCCCGAGTTCGACGCTGAGGATGGACATCGATCGGCGGATTGGTGAATCTGAGCTCTGCACGTCCGGCCCGTCGGGGACGGGTCTTCGATCGACGCGCCAGACAGTTCCGCGCGACCTGGGAGAAAGGCGCTTGTCATGACCCTCGAGCCGGTTCGCTTGCCCGACGCCGCGACGGTCGCGGCGGTGCTCGCGGGGCTGACGCCGGCGACGGGCGACGCCGATCTCGCTTCGACACTCAGCCGCGCGTTTCCAGGATTTTCTTTCGCGATCGCCGCGATCGACGACCCCTATTGGCGCGACACGCGGACCGTCGTGGCCGGCGACGGGACGCGGATCCGCGACCACCGCGCCTGGATCACCCGGGAAGTGGCCGCGCTGGATGGAGATCTGACGCAATTCTGGGCGCGCCATCGCTCTGGCGATCTTCGATTTGCCGAATGGCGCGGCGCCAGCGTGTTCGCCTGCGCCGCGACCGGCCCGGGCGTCGCCGATTATGTGCAGATCGCGCTCGGCCGCGAGGTCGAATGGCTGGCCGGGCCGATCGTCGATCCGGACTTTCGGCCCCATAGCCTCGACGATCTCCTGGAGCCGTCCTGGGTGTCCCGGGATGCCCCAATGAATTTCGCTCCCTTGGCGGGGCCGGTCTATCGGCTGCTGGGCCATACGAGCGGCGCGGTCGTGCATCTGCGCAGCTTCCTCGGCCGCTGCGCACGGATCGAGCGCGACCGACGGGAGGCGCTCCGGCCGGAGCTGGAGACGCGAGTCATCCGCGAGATCGGTCCCGACGGCTCGCGGAATGTCCCATTCCTCGACGCCACGCCGGACTGGTTCGACGTCGCGCCACGCGAGCTTCGCTTCTTCGAGGATTGGGAGCGCTCGAGCTCGGCGTCCGAGCGGGTCTACGACCACTGGGCGCTCGAGATCCGCGATTACGAGTATTGTGGCGAGCGGGAGGTCGGCTTCGTCCCGCGGCCGCGGCGCTTTCCGTCGGAGCGCTTGCTCGCCGACCCGACGCTGTCGGCGCCGAGGCTCATGGAGCGCGCCGACGCCATCGACCGCGAGATGGGCTGTCCGTTCGCTTGGTTTTTCCTGATGGCGCACGGCTACTGGGTCGATCCGGATGTCGGACACGCGATCGCGGCGGGCTTGCGCGAGCAGCGCGTCCGACTGCCGGATCGCGACGCGCGCGTCTTGCTGCGCTGGGACGACGCCCGTTACACATTCTGAGTGACTGAACCGGCGAATTGACGCGGACGTTCGAGTTCTGCCTGAAAAGTGGGTGTCGGAGGCGATGAGAAAATGGGGTGGGCGCCTCGACTCGACGTAATGCCGAAGTCGAAGGAGCCCGAAAGGAGACGATGCGCGCCGCGCTGCACGGGTCCGCGTGGAATACCGTTTCTGCGGGGTTGCTCGAGATGCGAGCGGTTTCGGGCTTGCGGCGGCATCGGGTCGATCAAGACGTGCGCAGGGAGCGCGCGATCTCGCGGAGAGTGCAATATGTTGGCCCGAGGTAACGAAAATGCTTTTCTTGAATGTTGAACCCGGTCCTCCTTGAATGGCGGGCCTAGGCCTTCCTCCCAGTTGTCCGACCGTAGGCTTGTAAAATGAATTGAGCGAATATCGAAGTTGGGTCGAGGCCCATAGCGTCCGCGAATTCGATGAATTCGACGACGTCCATACGACGCTCTCCGCGCTCGCACTTCGAGACGAAGGATTGCGTCTGACCGATTCGATCGGCGAGTTCGGTCTGAGTGAGCCCAGCGCGTTCTCGCGCAGAGATCATCAGAGCCAGAAGATCCTTGTAGGGCTTGCTGTGGACCGAGCGGCCCATGCCGGGCTGCTCCGGTCGGTGAAGGCAGCTCCGAATAAAGTCCCTTTCGGACTAGTCCAAAATCGACTATATTCACCCTGCTCATTACGGCGATCTCCGACACGGGCTGCCCGCCGCGGAGAGGAAGTGATGTTTTTTGATCGCCCGAGCGAAAGTCTCCCGGGTGGTTCAGCGACCTTGTTGTCGCGCGCTCGTAGCCAGCACGGCCCCGACGCCTTGCACGCGGGAGAGATCATTGTGAACGGACGGATAGTTTTGGCCGATCTGGATCGACCCGGCGAGCCGCTCGAAGTCGAAGTCATCGCGATGGACGAATTCGTCCTGAGCCTTTCGGTGCCGAATACCAATGTTCAATTCCGGTTGTTCCGTCGCGCCCGTGGCGCGGCATATGAGGGAACACTCGGCGGAAGAAGCTTCTGCTTCACGCCATCGCGACCTCAGATGCAAGCCGCCGGCGATGCGAAGGCGAGGAAATAATCGCGCGCGAGCTGATCTGCTATCGTGCAGCGTGACATCGAAGTCGATCCCAGCTGCGACTGATCGACGTTTTCTTCGAAGAGCGGACAGGCGCGGAATGATTGTTCAGAGTGCCGCGAGTCAGTCATCATTTTCTGTCCGCATGCGAGGCGCGAGCGCCGCTTCCGACCCTGGTCACGCCATCTTCCGCGACGATGTCGCGCCAGCGCGCCGTCCGGCAGCTTGCCCTCCTCGAGCTTGCGCTCGGCCAGCATCTTGAGGAACAGCGGATAGGTCAGCTCGGTGACATATTGCGGATAGGTGATGCCGTCCTTGCGCAGGACCGCGCAGAGGCGCCAGAGCTTGTTGACGAGGTCGGACGTGGGATTCATTTTCTGGCTGAGAACGTGAAGGGATCGAACAAAGTAATGTCGTAGCGGGCGAAATCTTTGGCGTTTCTGGTGACGACGATGAGGTCGTGGATTTTTGCCGTGGCGGCGATCAACGCGTCTTCGTAGCAGTGATCCGGCCGGGCGTGCATCCAGCGGGCGTGAAGGCGGAAAATCTTGGCGTCGATGGGGACGACCGCGAAAGTCTGCTCGATCTGATCCGCCTAATTTTCGATTTCTTCGGCTTTTTCCAGATTGCGTGAGCGCAGCTTCTCGACGCCCGCCTGGATTTCGCCGAGCGTGAGAGCGGAGAGGCGCAAGCTGGAATCGGGGACGGATTCGAGCCAGGCGAGGACCGCGCCATGGGGCTTCGCTCGTCGCAGCTCCGAGACGACATTGGTGTCGAGGAGATACATCGATCAGAAGTCCAGCGAAGCCCGATGTTTTCCTCCGCCCCGTTTTGGGAGCGGCAGGTCGTCGCAACGGGCTTGCGGCGCGAGCAGGAGAGTTTTGAGACTGGGCCGGGAGGCGGTCAGCCGGCGCCATTCCTCGACCGGAAGGAGCACGGCGGTTTCCTCGCCGCGCCGTGTGACGACTTGCGGCCCTTCCCGCTCACAGGCGTTCAAGAGCTCGGAAAAACGGGCTTTGGCTTCCTGTACGGGCCAAGACTTCATGGCGGTTCCTCGAAGACTGGTCATCAGACTAGTTTGGTATATTGTCGAAGAAATTTCAACCCGCAAAACGAGCGGAGAATCCTAACTGAAGATAGCTCGGAAAGCCGATAGTTTTTCGGCGAGGGCCTCCAGATTGTCGTGCAGATGGTGGTAGAGCCGCAGCGACAAGTCCACCATTTCCTGCGATTTCGACACGACCTTGGTTCGCCGGCGAAAGCGGGCGAGGAAATGGCGGACATTGCTGTTGTCGCGCTCGATGGGAACGGTCAAATCCTTTCCGGTGAAGAGCTGGTCCTCCTCGATGAGGCGGTGGTAGCCGTCCCAGTCGTCCGTGACGAAGGTCTTGCCTTCGACGCCGATTTTGTCGAGGAGCTTTTGGCAGGTTTCGTCATCACGGCCACCCACAATCCAGGCGACGGTTCTCCGAGCCACAGGGTCGTAGGCCCGCCAAATCCAGAGCTTGCGAGTTTTTTTTGGATGAAATGCCACATCTCGTCGAGCATCAAGATCACCGGCTCGCTTTCGACTTTCGGTTCGGGCAGCTTGCGCGCTTCGCTGCGAATCCATTTGAGCACAGCCACATCGGAGACGCCGAGCAGGCTGGCGATCGAGCAAAAGCTCATGTTTCCCATGGCGTAGAGCAGCGTCGCCAGCGCCTTCATCGCCGGCGGCCGGCCGCGCGGCGGCGTCATGGTGAAGTCGCATCCGCAGTCGTGGCAGTGGTAGCGCTGATGGCCGGAACGATCCCGTTCTTCTTGAACTTCGACGCGCCACAGCGCTTGCAGATGATTTCGGTCATGGCTCTGATCTCGACCTCTCCGATTCGGTCGAGAACCGATGGATTCAGCAATTGCCGCGTTCGGGAAGCCGAAAAAGCCGAGTCACTTTGACGCAGCCCAACTGCCCCGAAAAACCCGACACCTCAGCTATCGATGGTTAGGGCTCTCCAATCCGATTTGGCGTCTTCGTTGCACGCCTTTGAGCGAACTGCGAGTTTCGCATATTCCGACTGCCAATCGACGCGCGTATCCGGGAACGATCACTTCTTTCCGGCCGCGTCTCGCCACGTATGGAGGCGCCGGGTTTACGTTTTCGCTTCCCGCTGGTAGAAAAGGATCATGCTTCGTCTGCTCCGCGCGCTTCTTCCCATTCTCGCGCTGGCTTCGCTGGTCGTCGGCGGAAGTCCGGCGCCGCGCGCCGACCACGGATGCGAGGGCATGACCGCCACTGCCATGGAAGACTGCCACAAGGTCGTCGGAGGCCACGACTCCCCGGCCGTCGACGAATGCGCGGCCGTATCTTGCGGGCAGGTCCCGGCAGTCGGCGGCCCCTTCGAGGTTTTCTTCCGCGTGCCCGTCGTCTCGGTTTCGGATACGATTGTCACCACGAGCGACGCAGATCCCGCCTCCCTGGCCGTCGCTCCCGACCTTAGACCTCCGATCGCCTGAAGCCGCATTCGCCGACTTCCGCCGCTCACGCGGCGGAACGGCTTCGTGAGCTTCAACGCAATCCGCCGTTCCCGGCCGGAGTTCGACATCATGCCTCCCTACGCGCCTTTTTTCGGCGCGCTCGCGCTCGCCGCGAGCGTGGCCGCCACTGTGCTTCACGCCTCCGATTCCGGCGCCACCCGATCCGACCATGCTTCGAAAAGCGCGTCGCTAGACGAATCCATTCTCTTCTACCGCGACCCGATGGGCGGCGACGAGCTGTCGCGCCGACCAAAGAAGGACGGCATGGGTATGGATTTTCTGCCCGTGCGCCGATCCGAGATCGCGCCGCTGCTCGGAAAGCTTCCCGATCCGCCCGCGCCCTCTCGCGAGGAGCCGCTCTTCTATCGCGACCCGATGGGCGGCGACGATATTTCCCCTGCGCCCCGAAAGGACGCAATGGGCATGGACTATCTGCCTGTCGGGGCCGCCGACCTGCGCGCGATCCTCTCTGCGCTCTGGGCAAAGCCGCGCGCGAAGCGAATCCTTTATTACCGGAATCCGATGGGCCTTCCGGACGTTTCGCCGGTCCCGAAGAAGGACCAGATGGGCATGGACTATACGCCCGTCTTTGAGGGCGAAGGCGAGGAGGATGGCGCGATCCGCATCGCGCCGGGAAAAATCCAGCGCTCGGGCGTGCGCTCGGAGGCCGTGCGGCGTCAGTCGCTCGTCGCCGAGATTCGTGTTCCCGGCGCGGTGCAGGTCGACGAGCGACGCGTCGCCGTGGTCGCGACGCGATCGGAGGCCTTCGTCGAGAAAGTCTCCGACGCGACGACGGGCGCCCGTGTCGCCAAAGGGCAGCCGCTCGTCCGCCTCTATTCACCGGCAATCGCCGCCGCTGCGGCGGATTATCTGGCTTTCGCGGGCTCTCGGAGCGGCGAAGCGGCCTTGCTCGAGGGCGTGCGGCGCAAGCTCGAGACGTTGAACGCGCCGCCCGAGTTCGTCACGGAAATATCCCGTAGCCGGCGTGTGCCAACGAGCGTCTCCTGGCCCGCGCCGCGCGACGGCGTCATTCTCGAGCGCAACGTCGTCGACGGGATGAAGGTGGACGCGGGGCAGGTGCTGTTCCGCATCGCCGATCTCTCGATCGTCTGGGTCCTCATCGACGTCGCCGAGTACGATTATGCGCGGCTGCAACTCGGTCAGCCAGTGCGGATCACGGCGCGCGGCCTTCCCGGCCGGGTCTTCAACGGCCATGTGACGGTCGTCTATCCGCAGATCAATCGCGAGACGCGCACCGCGCGAGTGCGCATCGAACTCCCCAACGCCGATCTCGCCCTGCGACCGGACATGTACGTCGAGGCGGAAATTCTCGCCGGCGAGCAGGACGCGGTCGTGACGGCGCCTGAGAGCGCGGTGATCGAGACTGGCAAGCGCTCGCTCGTCCTTATCGACAAGGGCGACGGCCGTTTCGAGTCGCGCGAGGTGAAGCTCGGCCGGCATGGCGACGGCTTCGTCGAGGTGAGAAGCGGGCTCGACGAGAACGACCGTGTCGTGACGGCGGCCAATTTTCTCATCGACGCAGAGAGCAATCTGAAGTCGGCGCTGCATGCTCTCACGGGATCGGAGACGGCGCGATGATCGGCCGTCTGATCGCCTGGTCGGCCCGCAATCTGGTCGTCGTCTTCCTCGGCGCCGCTTTCGCCATCGGAGCGGGGACATATGCGCTGCGCACACTTCCGCTCGACGCCCTTCCCGATCTTTCGGACGTGCAGGCCATCGTCTACACCGAATATCCGGGGCAGGCGCCGCAGGTCATCGAGGATCAGGTCACTTATCCGCTGACGAGCGCCATGCTCACTGTGCCGCGCTCGAAGGTGGTGCGCGGCTTTTCCTTCTTCGGCGTCTCCTTCGTCTATGTGATCTTCGAGGACGGCGTCGATCTCTATTGGGCGCGCTCGCGCGTGCTCGAATATCTGAGCGCCGCGGCGAAGAAGCTTCCGCAGGGGGTAACGCCCACGCTCGGACCCGATGCGACCGGCGTCGGCTGGGTCTATCAATATGCGCTCGTCGCCAAGCAGATGACCCTTGCCGAGCTGCGCTCGATCCAGGATTGGACGCTGCGCTACGGCCTCTCCAAGGCCGAAGGAGTAGCGGAAGTCGCGAGCGTCGGCGGCTTCGTCAAGCAATATAACGTTGTCGTCGATCCGAATCGGCTGCGAGGTCTGGGCGTCTCTTTGAAGCAGCTGCGCGAGGCGATCCGCGCCAGCAACACAGATGTCGGCGGCCGCACGGTGGAGCTCTCCGAATTCGAGTTCATCGTGCGCGGCCGCGGCTATCTGAAAAGCGCCGCCGATATCGAACACATTGGCTTGCGCGCGGAGAACGGCACGCCGCTGTTGCTGCGCGATGTCGCGCGCGTGGAGACCGGGCCGGACGAGCGGCGCGGCGTCGCCGAGCTCGACGGCGAGGGGGAGGTCGCGAGTGGAATCGCGCTGCAGCGCTACGGCGTCAATGCGCTGAGCGTGATCGACAATGTGAAGGCGGCGCTCGCCCGCCTCGCACCGGGACTGCCGAAAGGCATCGAGATCGCGACCGTCTACGACCGTTCGCAACTCATCCATGCGGCGATCGAGACACTGCGCGGATCGCTGCTGGAGGAGAGCGCCATCGTCGCCTTCGTCTGCGCGCTGTTCCTGCTGCATATGCGCAGCGCGCTCGTCGCTGTCGTCATGTTGCCCATCGGCGTGCTGATCGCCTTCGCGGCGATGAAGGCGATCGGCCTCGGCTCCAACATCATGAGCCTCGGCGGCGTCGCCATCGCCATCGGCGCGATGGTCGACGCGGCGATCGTGATGATCGAGAACGCGCACAAGCATATGGAGCGCGCGCCGCCCGGCAAGCCGCGCCGAGACATATTGATCGAAGCCGCGACGGAGGTCGGGCCGGCGCTGTTCTTCAGCCTGCTGGTTATCACTGTGTCCTTCCTGCCGATCTTCACGCTCGAGGCGCAGGAAGGCCGATTGTTCTCGCCGCTCGCCTATACCAAGACCTTCGCCATGGCGGCGGCGGCGTTCCTCTCGGTGACGCTCGTTCCGGCGCTGATGGTCGTCTTCGTGCGTGGAAAGATCACGCCGGAGGCGAGAAATCCAATCAATCGCGCATTGATCTATCTCTACCGGCCGATCATCGCGCGCGTGCTGAAGGCGAAGGCCGCGACCATTCTTTTCGCCGCGGTGGCGCTCATTGCGACGATCGAGCCGGCCCGCCGGCTCGGCGGCGAGTTCATGCCGAGGCTCGACGAAGGCGCGCTTCTCTACATGCCCACGACGCTGCCCGGACTTTCAGTCACCAAGGCGGCCGAGCTGCTGCAGACGCAGGACCGCATCATCAAATCTTTTCCGGAAGTGCAGTCGGCCTATGGCAAGGCGGGCCGCGCCGCGACCGCGACCGACCCGGCGCCGCTCGAGATGTTCGAGACGGTCGTCAGCTTGAAGCCAAAGGACCAGTGGCGGCCGGGCATGACCACCGACAGGCTCGTCGCTGAATTGGACGCGGCCCTGCAATTTCCGGGTGTCTCCAACGCCTGGACCATGCCGATCAAGGCGCGCATCGACATGCTCGCGACGGGCATACGCACACCAATCGGCGTGAAGATATTCGGCCGGGATATCGGGCAGATGGAAGGGCTTGCCCGGCAGGTCGAGACAGTGCTGAAACGCGTCCCCGGCACGGCGAGCGCCTATGCGGAGCGCGTCAATGGCGGCTATTTCCTGGACATCGTTCCCGATCATCCGGCGCTCGCACGCTACAATTTGATGATCGGCGACGTGCAGGAGGTGATCGCCACCGCGCTCGGCGGAGAGACGATCACGACGACCGTCGAAGGACGCGAGCGGTACGGCGTCAATATTCGCTATCCGCGCGAGTTCCGCTCCGACCCGCAGGCGATCGCGAGAGAAGTGTTGGTGCCGCTGCCGCGCGGTGGCGCGGTGCCACTGGGCGAGGTCGCGAGGATCGAGCTCGTTCGCGGGCCGACGTCGATCCGCACGGAGAATGGCCAGCTCGCAGTCTATGTCTTCGTCGACATCCGCGACCGCGATATCGGTGGCTATGTCGAGGAGGCGCAGAAGGCCGTCGCGCACTCGATCGTTCTTCCGGCGGGCTCCTATGTGACATGGAGCGGGCAGTTCGAATATATGCAGCGCGCCGAGGCGCGACTGAAGATCGTCGTTCCGTTGACGCTCTCGATCATCTTCCTGCTGCTCTATCTCAATTTCCGCCGTTTGACGGAGACGCTGATCGTCATGGCGTCTCTTCCCTTCGCGCTGGTCGGCGGCGTGTGGATGATGTGGCTTTCCGGCTTCGACATGTCGGTGGCGGCGGCGGTCGGCTTCATCGCGCTCGCCGGCGTCGCCGCCGAGACCGGCGTCATCATGCTGATCTATCTCGATCAGGCGCTGAAAGAGATCGTCGCCGAGCGCGCCGCGCAGGGGCGCTCCTTCACACGCGCCGATCTGCACGAAGCGATCATGCTCGGCGCGGTCGAACGCGTGCGCCCGAAGATGATGACGGTCACGGCCATCATCGCCGGCCTATTGCCAATCCTCTGGAGCACTGGCGCAGGCTCGGAGGTCATGCAGCGGATCGCCGCGCCAATGATCGGCGGCATGGCGTCATCCACGATCTTGACGCTCGTCGTCATTCCGGCGATCTATGCGCTGATCAAGGGCTTCCGCATGCCTCACGCCGAGGACGGCGACCGGTTCGGCGGTCAAGCCGTCACCTCGACGATGCCCATCATTCCTTTGTCCACGTGATCGACGGCGTGGCAGTGATAGGCGAGCTTGGCGACGATCACCGGATCGGTGAATGGAATGCTCACTCGGAGGGAGGACGGCCCCGGATCGGACGCGGGAGGGATCGAGACGGTGTCATGGAACCCATCCGTCTCCCGAGCCGCATTGCGCGAGGTTTCGAGAGCGGGGCCGTCAATGTCGCGCCCAATCCATTCACCTATTCGACACGCAGCGACACGAGGTTTCTAGAATGGCTGTCACTGCCATATCGCGACGATGAATTGGGGGCACGCCCGACGACCGCCGAATGCTGAACGATCATGCGCCGGAATCGCAAGTCGTGCGCCACGAGAATATCGATTGGCTGGCGCGCGAGAAAAAAGCGATTTCGTGTTCAGGCTCTCGCATGGCTACCCGGGGCGCGGCCTTCTCGAAAGTGGCGTCGGGGGGGCGCGTGCTTACGGCGACTCGCGAGTCATCTTCCGGGTTATGTCGCCCAGAGATGGGTTCCGAAAACGAGACTGGATGCCGGAGAGACAACCCTGTGGGCTGACCTTCGGGTTCGGGCTTATCGAGGAACGATAAATCTCGTTTACGATCGCGCCTCGTCGAGGCCGGATCGGCTGGACCTGGCCTATCCCGGCGGGCGCCTATTGGCGTTCGGCTCGCGCTGAAATTTCACCTTTGCTGCTCTCAAGGAAAAAATCGAGCCTCATTTCGAGCGGACACCGAGCAGCAGGCCGCCGTTCGGCTCGGAACCATTGCGTGATCCTGTCACGAGGGAAGGCTTCGATCCGAGCGCTTTCGAGCGTAGGCGGGAGGCGTCGACGCCGAGGCTCGTCAGCGCCTCGGCCAAGGCGTCGGCTCGTCGTTTCGACGATCTTCTGGCGCTGCCATAGGCGGCGATGGTCGCCATGGCGCGAGGATGCGCTGCAAGAATTTCGGCGATCGCGTTTCGGTCGTACCGGACTCTCTCGGGTCTAGCGAATGAAATCGGTATCCTTAGGGACGCGGCACGCGGTAAAGGCAACTTCGGTCTTGGACAGGCGACGGCACCAGATACCGCAAGGTTGGGTGAAGCGTGGGTTGGGAAAGGGTTCACCGTTGCCACTGACGGAAAAACATTGATTAGCGCAGATGGACTTCGCCAATTCCGTCCTCCATCCTATAAGCCACGGCTAGGAATCTCACAGGCAAATTTCGAACAGCGGCTCCAACCTACGGGCCAGTGGCAGAGCAACGGGCATTTGGATATCGTGCCATGACGACGATCAGGCCTGAACTAAAGCGCATCCATAGTCCAGACATTTTCGACTTGGAAACCCCGGGATTGCCGGAGGATCAACCCTTCTGTGTACTTGTCCAAACAATGTTTGGCCCCGAAGGTGTTGACGGTGAGGAATCGTTCGACATGCTCGTATGCAATCCTCTCTGGGTTGCCGATCAATCCAAGCGGGGCGCATTCTCAGGTCGGCACCACCTTATTGTTGGCAGTTTCGATATTCGTGCAATTCGGTCGTTTTGGGAAGACGTGGCCAAAGAGTGCAGTGGGGCGACGTGGGAGGAAGTTGCTGAGCAGCTAGGGCGATACGGAAAATGGGAGTTCGAAGACTATGTAGAATGACCGTGGCCCTGCGTCGGAAAACGAGAGTCCGTGTCCCGTCTTTCCCTCATCACTTTCCGCATCAATTACCGCAGCGCGGCGCCCGGCGGCAGGTGCCTGTTCAATCATCGGGACCTATGGCGCGAGCGGTGCCGCGCTGGAGGAGATCGTCTGGCACGGCGATCTGCCAGTGGGGACGATCCAAGGCGGGGCGGCCTATTCCATCGCCCCGGATCATCTCGGCGCGCCGCTTCAGATCGTCAATTCGCAGAACACGCGCGTCTGGCTCTGGGATCACGACCCCTTCGGCAATGGGCGCGCCGACGGCGGCGGCGGGCTTCTCGCACCGCCTGCGCTTCCCGGGGCAGGTCTACGACGCCGAGTCGGGCCTGTTCAGCAACGGGCAGCGCGACTACGATCCGCGCCTCGGCCGCTATGTCGAGAGCGATCCGATCGGGCTCGAGGGCGGGATCAACACCTACGCCTACGCGAACAACAACCCGGTCAATTCCGTGGACCCGTCGGGAACGATTGTTCCGACACCCGACATGTGGTGGGATGCCTTCAACGTTGGGTTGGGCATCTCCTCATTCATCGACAATTTTCGTAATGGGAATTATCTAGGCTGAATCGATTTGAAACGGCGACGGCGAGCTGAAGAGCGTTGAAAGCATTCCACTCTTGGGCGTGGCCTCGATTTTGGCGCGCTGCTGCTCGAATTTACGAATTTCTGATACCGTGTTAAAATCGTTCCATGAAACTTACGACCTTCACCGACTTCGGCCTGCGGGCATTGATCCTTCTGGCCAGCCGGAAGGACGAGGTGTTGAGCGCCGCCGCGATCGCCGACTATTTCAGCGTGTCGCGGCACCACATGGCGAAAGTGCTGCAAGAGCTCGCCGCTTCCGGCTATGTCGAGGGAATCCGCGGCGCGCAGGGCGGCGTTCGTCTTGCCAAGGACCCGCGCGACATCCGCATCGGGGACGTCGTGCGCGCCCTCGACAAGGATCAGGCGCTCGTCGACTGTTTTCGCGACGGGTGGAATGACTGCGCGCTTTTGCCGCGCTGCCGGCTGAAGGGCATGCTGGCGAGCGCACAGCAAGGCTTTCTGCGGGAGCTCGATCGCTTCACCATCAGCGACTGTCTTGAAAAGACGGAAGCTGCCTCGATTCCCGATCTCGCCGAATAGAAACGGCGGGCGTCCCGAAAGACGGCGAGGCTCTTTGGAAGGCTTCTTGACGCGCGCGCCGATTAATAGGTAACTGGGATACCGATTTAGCGCCCCGAGCCCGGAGCGCTCGATCGGCATCGAAAGGCCGGAGGACGCGCAGATGTTCTGTTATCAATGCGAGCAGACCTATCGTTCGGACGAGGGCGCAGGCTGCGCCGGGTCGAAGGGCATGTGCGGCAAGGACGCCGCGACTGCGGATTTGCAGGACGTGCTGCTGCATGTCTGCGAAGGGATCGGCCAATATCTGCATCGCGCCCGCGCGCTCGGCGCGACGGACGTCGAGGCCGATCGCTTCGTGCTCTATGCCTTCTTCACCACGCTGACCAACGTCAATTTCAACGCGGCCAAATTCGTGCGCCTCATCCAAACTGCCGGCGAAATCAAGGAACGCGCGCAGGCGCTCTACGAAGCCGCCGCGGCGAGCGCCGGAAAGGCGCCCGAAGCGCTCGCGGGCGCCGCCGCTTTCGTTCCTGCCGCCGAGCTGAATGGGCTCCTCGCCCAGGCGGCCGAGGCCTCGGTCAAGAAGGACGCGGCGGCGCTCGGCGAGGATGTCGTCGGGCTTCGGTCATTGGTGCTCTACGGCCTGAAGGGAGTCTGCGCCTATGCGCATCACGCCGAGGTGCTCGGCGAGGAGCGGGACGCCATCTACGAAGCGGTCGAGCATGCGCTCGATCTTCTCGCCAGCGGGCCCGAGGAAATCGGCCCTCTGCTCGAAGAAGCTCTGGCGCTCGGCCGCGCCAATTTCCTCGCCATGGAGGCGCTCGACGCTGCAAATACCGGCAATTTCGGAACGCCCGAGCCGACGCAAGTCCGTGTGACGCCCAAAAAGGGCAAGGCGGTGCTCGTCTCCGGCCACGACATGAAAGATCTCTGCGCCATTCTCGAAGCCACCAAGGACAAGGGAATCGACATCTATACGCATGGCGAGCTGCTGCCGGCGCACTCCTATCCCAAGCTCAAGGCCTATCCGCATCTCGCCGGCAATTACGGCGGCGCCTGGCAGGATCAGCAAAGGGAGTTCGCCGAGTTCCCCGGTCCGATCGTCATGACCTCCAACTGTCTGATCGAGCCGCAGCCGCGCTACCGTGGCCGCATCTTCACCGCGGGGCCGGTCGGCTGGCCGGGTATCCGGCATATCGACAACGGCGATTTCTCCATCGTCGCGCAAGCCGCCGCCGCTCTGCCGGGTTTCGCGGAGGACGCGGCCGAGGAGACCATCACGATCGGATTTGGCCGCGACACGGTGCTCGGCGTCGCCGACAAGGTGATCGAGGCGGTGAAGGCGGGGGCGATCCGCCACTTCTTCCTGGTCGGCGGCTGCGACGGCGCGGCGCCGGGACGCAACTACTATACCGACTTCGCCGAGCATGCGCCGCAGGACACGGTGGTGCTGACGCTCGGCTGCGGCAAATATCGCTTCAATCGACATGATTTCGGAACGATCGGCGGCTTGCCGCGCCTCCTCGACATGGGCCAGTGCAACGACGCCTACTCGGCTCTCGTCGTCGCGACCAAGCTGGCCGAGGCCTTCGGCGCGGGCGTGAACCAATTGCCATTGTCGTTGATCGTTTCCTGGTTCGAGCAGAAGGCCGCCGCCGTGCTGCTGACCCTGCTAGCGCTGGGCGTGCGCAATGTGCGGCTCGGCCCGACGCTGCCGGCCTTTCTGACGCCGGCGCTGGTCGATGTTCTGGTCCAGAAGTTCGGAGTGCTGCCGATCACGGACGCCAAGGCCGATATCGAAGCTTCACTCGCGCGGGCGGCGTGACGCCCGAGCGCAGCCTCGCGCTCGGGCGTCGAGAGACGCCCGGGCGAAGCGAAATCCCACATCGGATCTCCCGCATGTTCAAGGTCAATCTCGTCACGCGCGATGGCGCGTCGCTCGTTTTCGACGCCGATCCCTCCGACACGCTGCTCGACGCAGCCGCGAAGGCGAATATTTTTCTGCCCGCCGCCTGCCGCGAAGGCGGCTGTGGAACCTGCCGCGTGACGCGCAAAGCTGGCGTCGTGGCGCTCGGGTCTTACAGCCGGTCGGCGCTCACCGACGCCGACCGCGCCGCCGGCGACATTCTGTTGTGTCGCGCCGCGGCGCATAGCGATCTCGAGCTGACAGCGCCGTTCGACAAAGCCGTCATCGGCTTTTCTCGCATTCCCGAGCGCCGCGCCCGCATCACCGATGTCGGGCCCGCGGGCGCCGGCGCCGTCCGGCTCGTTCTTCGGTATGAGGACGATCCCACGCATGGACGCGCGGCGGAATTCATCCCCGGGCAATTCATGGAGCTCACGCTTCCAGGAACGTCGATCACCCGCGCCTATTCGCTCGCCAACACGCCCAATTGGGAGGGAACGCTGGAGTTATCGATTCGGCTGCATCCGCAGGGGGCTTTCTCGGCCTATCTAGCGGGCCGCGCCGAAATCGGCGACGTTCTTCATGTCAAAGGTCCGCAAGGCAGCTTCATCGTCGACGACGGCAGCCAGGCGCCGCGTTGGTTCGTCGCCGGCGGCACGGGGGTCGCGCCGATATTGTCCATGCTGCGTCAAATGGCAGAGCTCGGCGATGCGCGCGAGTCGCACCTGTTTTTCGGCGTCAACACGCAGGACGAACTCTTCGCGACCG
This sequence comes from Methylosinus sp. Sm6, assembly GCF_019802345.1. Classification (GTDB taxonomy): domain Bacteria; phylum Pseudomonadota; class Alphaproteobacteria; order Rhizobiales; family Beijerinckiaceae; genus Methylosinus. The sequence continues at coordinate 134,673 of NZ_JAINDZ010000004.1, forward strand.
ATGTGGTGGAAGAGCTGTCGAAGTCGCTGCCCGGCTTCGGCGCGACGCTTTGCGTCTGGAGGCCGGGGCCGGATTGGTCCGGCTTTGCCGGAACGCCAGCGGAAGCGCTCGCCGCCGCCCTCGCCGACAGCTCCACGCGTCCCGACATTTATGTCTGCGGACCGCCGAAGCTCATCGAAGCGACGGAGGCCGTCGCTCTCGCAGGAGGCGTCCCACACGATCGCATCTTCAGCGAGCGCTTTTCGCCGGCCTGACGCATACAGGTGGGCGAACGATCAACGCTCGGCCACCGTCGCGTCACTCGCCGAGTACGCAGCCGCGCTCGGCCTCGACGGCGCCGCCGACGAGATTCTGCTTCACGACTTCTTCCGCCATCGCCTTTCCCTGCGCGAGATCGTCGTCATAAATCGTCGGCGCATATTCGGCCGATGTGGTCGTCACTCGAGAGTCGTCGGCAGGGGGTTGGTCGTCGCGCAGGTCGATCGTCGTCACGGTCGACAGGCCGGGGCGCCGCGGGTTCTGCTCCAGCTCATCGGCGCGCAAGGCGATGCGCACGGGAACGCGCTGCACGATGTGGATGAAATTGCCGGCGGCGTTGTCGAGCGCGAGCAGCGCGAACACGCTGCCCGAGCCCGGCGAGACGCCTTCGACCTTGCCGTGATAGACGACCCTCCTGCCGTAGAGTGTCATTCGGCGCGGCACGTTGACCCCCAATCGGCGTGGAGGCCACAATAATATACAAGAAAAATCAACGGCTTAGGTTTGTAACCCCTTGCCGATTGGGGGTCAACGCGTCGAGCCGATTCACAGCCCCCGCTATCCTGCGGCATCGACGAACCCATCTAACACGTTATCCGACATTGTTTTTCCAAGCTGGGCGCGGCTTCCGCCGGGCGCCGTCGTCGGCGTCGGCTTGGCGCTCTTCGAGCGGACCGAGCCGCCCTGCGCGAGCGCGTGGCGACGCCGACTCGCGCTGTGCGCCTCGACCGCCGCGGCGGCGGCGGCGATCGCCGGATTGCGCGATAATGATCCAAGCGGCGAATTTCGGCGAACCGCGCGCCGCTGGCGCGCCGGAATTGACGCCGACCGAACCGTTGGTGCTCGCGGCGATCGCCTGTCTGCAGCAGGCGACGCCCGCGGAGATCGTTCGCTTATGTGACGACGCAGAGGTTTCTCGAAGCCTTCGGCCTCGCCAGCCTGGCGAGCTGCCCGATCTCGAACGGTTGGAAGGGGAGTGGCTGTTACAGCCGGCGGCGAGTGAGGCTGCGCTCGACGCAGCGCTCGGAGTTGGCGAAGACATGATGGAGCCGGCCGATGACAATGACGAAAGATCCGAGCGAAAGATACTCGAAATTCTCCGTTGTGGTGCTGGACCGCAGCGCGGCGAAAAATTTCGGACGTCCCTGGTGGCTTCTATTGTAATGTCGGGATTTTCAGGCAAGGTTTGAAAATCGTGGTCATGTAGCGTTTGTCCCTTTGGCGTCGCTGATAACGAAGTTTCCGGAGAGCATGTCAAAGTGTGGGATAATGCAAAAACATTGCGTTTGTCCGGACAATTGGCGTCACCGAGGATCCCTTCCAGGAAATCCTATATCTATCAGCTCTAGTTGACGACGCCTGGAGACGGCGCGCCAACTCCGACTGCAATCTAATGTAGAGCGCGACTGTTGTCGTATCCCGGCCCTTCTCGTCGGCGCAACTCGCCCTACGTGAGGTCGCATTTCTTGTCGTCATCGTGAGAGTCCGACATGACGTCGCACGACGGAACTCGAGAATGTCGGCCGAAGGTCCCATACACGCGGTGGGAAGACACCTGCTCGACAACTCCAGCTGAAATTCCCCATCATCGGCCTATGATCCCTAATATAGGAATAGGTTCTGGAAGGCCCTCGTCCAACTCGATCGTGTGTTCGAGTTCTTCCGTACCGGTGGGCAGGCGCAGCCAGGCAAATTTCTCCTGGGGCAGTTTCGATGGTTGCGTTGCGAGTTGCAAATCGGTGTTACCGCAGAACCGCTGATGACCGTCGAGCGGCGTTCTAGACGCGTTTCGCTTCGGCTTAGACCTCTGCTCCGCTCGTCCAGAGCGCCCTGTTATTCCTTATGGGGGAACGCGACCAATGTCCGAGACATCGAGCAAAAAAGCAATCGGGCCTTGCGCCGAGTTCGACGACGTGGAAGTCACGCACCAGGGCGTCGAGGGGGCCATTCTCGAAGAGCTGGAGGCGCTAGGTCGCCACTTCGAGCGGCGGCCTCCGATATCTATTCATCCAGCTTATTATCCGCCTGCAACCCTGTCGCAGGCCGGGCCTCGGCTTCCCCCAGAAGACGTTTCACCGGACTTCGCGCGGCGGCTCTTTCAGGAGGAGCTCACGGCGCTGTGTCTTTCCGGGGGCGGGATTCGCAGCGCGAGCTTCTGCCTAGGCGTTCTACAAGCGCTGGCGCAGTATAAGCTGCTGTCGGGGTTCGACTATATCTCCACGGTGTCGGGTGGCGGCTACATCGGCGCATGGCTTTCCGCCTGGCGCAAACATGAGAAAGATAGGAGGCGCGCCGCCGGCCAACTGGCGCATGAGGCTGACAGAGGCGTCAAAACCGCTGCGACCACCACTGTCGTATTGCAATGCCTTGAACAGGCGGAAAAGAAAGCCGCCGCATTGAACCGGCCAGATCTAAAGCGATCCCTAGAAGTCGCTCGTGACCAGGTCAAGCAGTGCGAGGGGCTTGCCGAAGCCAAAAAGAGCGCCTTGGCCAAGCTCGCAGACATCGCGGACAGTAACGAGGGACTCGCGTCCCGCTGCGGTAGCGAGGAGGAGGAGAGGGAAGAGTGCATCGCCCCATCGATGAAAAAAATCGAGCCAAAACTCGCCGGTGACGACGGCGCGGCGCCCCCATTCAGACGTGAGCCTATCGAGGTCGAGATGCTCAGGAGCTACACCAGCTATCTGACGCCGCGTCGCGGCCTCATGTCGCTGGACCTCTGGACGACCTTCGCCACCTATCTCGGCAATCTGCTCCTGAATTGGCTGCATTTCTTACCCGCCTTCCTGCTGTTGATCGGTATTGTGACGGCCGCCGCAGTGTTCTTCGGGTATGTCCGAGCCCTGTCCGTGCCCGAACACTGGGTGTGGGGCGGGGGCCGTTCCAACCTGCTCCTGTTGGCTGGCGTGGCCTACGCCCTGTCCGAGTTGTTCACAAGCACGCAACTCATCGGCGCGCAGAGGCGGGACAATGCGCCATTACAGGGTTCCCCATCGCGGTTCGCAGGGCGGGCGCAAGCGCACGGTGGTTTCGGCGCAAGCGAAATCCTCGTCGCTTGGTTGAATGTTCCTTTGATTTTCATCTCGGCCTTCCTTGCTTCCGCCCTGTCTGTCGACGTGAATGCTGCTGAGATCACATGGACGGCCGCCCTAGGCTGGTTCGCGGCAATATCCGCTCTGGTCTGGACGCTTTCCTTCCTTCTAGCGTTTCCGCTGGTTTGGCTCCTCTACAAGGTGGTTTGGCTCCTCTACAAGCGAGACCGTGGTTGGCGAGACCGTGGTTGGGATTTCGATTCGTCTTGGCTGTGGCTCGTCCTCGCCCGCTTTGTCGGCGGGCTCGGGGCGGGCGTTGGATTAACGCTAGCCTTCGTCCTGTTCCGAAAGTGCTCCCTCGATGCCCAGTATTGCCTGATTTTGGGCGTTGCCGGAGCCGTTCTCGCGCATCTCGCGGGAAGCGTTCTTTTCACCGGCGTAACCGGCATCAGTTGGGACCACGTCGATCGGGAGGTCGTCCGCGAGTGGATGGCGCGTGCTGGCGGGCTGCTCATGGTGGTGCTGCTCGTTTGGTCGATCACGGCCGTGCTCGTGTTGACGCCTTGGTCGAACCTAATCAAAGCCTTAAAAACCGATTGGTTGACAGAGCCGCTCAAGACTTTCACTGCTCTACCGGGGCTGTTTAAGACTCTGCCGGGACTGCTTGCCGGAGGCGCCGCCGCCTATTTCGGCTTCAGCACGGCGTCGGGAAAAGGCGAAAGCGTAAACGCGGGCCCGGTGGACAAGATAAAATGGACGCGCCTCGCCCTCGCTGGGGCAATCTTGTTCTTCGTGACTCTCGCAATCGCTCTGACGAGCATCTTTGAATGGGCAGCCTCGAAGATGTTCGCAACGCTAACGCTGACCGACTGGGAACTAACTTTCGTATTCCTTCTCGTATGGATCGCCCTCGCCAGCATCGTCATCAATATCAATGTTTTCTCGCTGCACGCCTGCTACCGCAATCGCCTAGTGCGCGCCTATCTCGGAGCCTCGAACATCGATCGTTGGCCGAATCTATTCACCGGCCTCGACGACCGCGACAATGTGAAAATGCATGAGCTCGACACGCACAAGCCGCTCCACGTCGTTAATCTATGTCTGAATTTGGCGCGCTCACCGAGTCTGGCTCGGCAGGAGCGGAAAGCGTCATCGTTTACCGTGACGCCTCTCGCTGTCGGCAATCCGCACCTCGGATACCGACCCACCAAGGAATACGGCGCGGGGATTACTCTCGGCACCGCCATGGCGATCTCAGGAGCGGCCGTCAGCCCCTCCATGGGCTATAATTCGTCGCCGCCGCTGGCCTTTCTCATGACCTTGTTCAATGCGCGTCTCGGTTGGTGGTTGGGCAATCCCAAGGATGACACGGCATGGAAGAAGGCGGGCCCGCAGTTCGCGCTCCGCTACCTAGCTACAGAGCTTCTCGGCTGGTCCAGTGACGAGACGCCTTTCGTTCATCTCAGCGATGGCGGCCATTTTGATAACCTCGGCGTCTATGAAATGTTGCGCCGCCGCTGCCGCACGATCGTGGTCGTCGACGCTGGGAAGGACGAGAAATTCGAGTTCGCGGAGCTGGGCGGAGCCATTCGCAAGGCCCGGGTCGACTTTGGCGTCGAGATAGAGTTCGAGACGACAGAGGCGGATTTCGGCGACGAAATTCGCGGCCTTGGCCTGATTAATTGGCCGAAGACGCGCGGCCGTTGGCCATATTGCGCCGTCGCGAAAATCACTTATCGCGAACAGCCGGAGGGCGGCGAAAATTCGGGCGTGCTCATCTACGTAAAGCCCGCGATTCATGGCGACGAGTCGCAGGATATCTGGAGCTACGCTACGGCGCATTCGAGCTTTCCGCACGAGACCACCCTCAATCAGTTTTTTGTCGAATCCCAGTTTGAAAGCTATCGGCGGCTTGGCCGGCATATCGGTGAGAAAATCTTCTCTCTACACGGCAATCGCCAGAAACGCTTTAAACTCGCCGACGATCTAGAAAGACGAGCGAGGGCTCACGTGAAGCGCGCGCGCGAGGTGCCCCCCGGAGGTGCAGATTAGGGGGTCGGATACATGTCGATTTCAGAGCGTAAACATATATCGGAGCCTGAAGTGGCGCCGACTCGGCAGATCGAGATCATCACGGGCGCGGGGCATCGAAGGACGCGGCGGGTGGATCAGAAGGCAGCTGTAGTCGCTGAGAGCTGCATCCCTACGCCGTGGGCCGCCTTTTCAAAATCGAGGGAAGAGCGAAGCTGCGCAGCTAAGTCGGCTTTATGAGTGAGGCGAATTGCACAGCATGCGTTGACATCGATCATGGGCGACAACGCTACTTGCCACGTGCGACACTCTGTGCAAGCTTTCGGCATTGACCTTGTGACAGCGCTGGGCTTGGGGAGCTCTTTAGACATTGAGCGTTATTTGCACTGACTAACGCGACGCTATCTCGGGCGGAGCGTCAGTCGGCATCCAAGCAACCGGAACGCGCTCCGTGCATTGAACAGCCACAAGCGTCTTCGCAGTGAGGACCTCCATTTTGAGGGCGGCTCGCCATGCGTCTCGCATTCAGGCTTTACGGCGATTTCGATTGGCCGCCCACTCTGACGCCGCAACCAGGTTCGACAAAGCAATTGGGGACGATCGAGATCTACTTCGCGCTGAAGACTGGCTTTCCCGATCTGCGCGCGCTGGTGCACTGGCTACCGAAGGGCGTCAACGCCGAGCCCGAGACGCCGGACAATAACCTCTATCTCGTTGACGACGCGCCCAAATGGTTCGCCGACAACCGAGACAAGGCCGCGTCCATCTGGATCGACGAGGAAAAGGAGACCGACAAGCCCGACGGGGTCGCCTTTCGCGGCGCCTTTCTGATCGATCAATACAGCGACGGCAAGCCGTCGCTCGACCTGCGCTGGCCGCTGGTGAGCGAATGCGTCTATCGGGCCGGCTCAACGACGCACAGCGAGCTTGTCGTCTTCCGGAACGAGGGGCATTCGCTCTTCCGCTTCAACCTGCATCTCCCCTTGCCGACCCGGCGCAGCACCCTGACCTCGGCGGGGGAAAACAACCCCGCGGCCTTTCCGTTTGGTGCGGTCTATCTGACAAGCCGACCGGCTGCCGCGATCACCGATTTTACGACGCTCGTCGGCGGCTGGCTCGGCGGCGGGAATGCTTCTTTCAAGTTCGACGACGACAAGCTCCCGCATCCGCCGCGCCTCGGCGCGTTCGGTTTCTCGGCGCGGCGCGCGGGCGCCGGGCGCGTCCTCGTTCCGTTCGAAGGCAATCGCGGCGTCACACCCGAGGAATTCTGGCCGACGGGCGGAGAGGCCTTCCTGTTCGACGTCCTGTGGCGAAGCGGATTCAATGTCCCCGAATCCAAGGCGTGGCTCAGGCTGGAAGCTGTCAAAGCCTCCGATCAGTTCCTGCGCGTGACCGGCAACGAGCTGATCTACCGGATGCGGATCGCCGTCGATCGCGATCCCGTCCCGCCCCGCGAAGAGGACGTGCGCTCGTATGGCGGACTGGGGCTCTGTCTTGCTCGTGAGACGGGTGGCTGGCTCAGAACCGCCTCTGCCGTCCTCGTGGAATGCCGCCTGACTTGGGGGATCGACGACGCCTCGATCTTCAAGGACCGCGACGCCACGTGGGATCTCAAGTGCTCGTTCAAGCTCATGTGGGACGAAGGTGTCGGAGACGCTTTCGCGGGGCGTCCCGTCGACGGGGAAATTCTCACCGCCGGCGCGCTGGCGCAGGGCGCCTACGCGATGAGCGCCGCGCGCGCGGGACTTGAGACGGCGGAGGCCGGCCAGCCGCAATCCTTCCTGCCGGATCTCACAGGCGTCGCTGCGATTCAGACGGCGAGATTCGTTCTCTTCTCGCCCAAGCTTCCCGCGTCTTTCCGCAACAAGGACAATCTGGTCGAGTGGGGGCGGCCGGGGCCTAAGCCGAGCGCGACGCCCAAGACTGTGTACGTGCGCCGCCGGCTGCGACTGAGCCTCGCCGCCCTCTCCGACGTGATCAGCGAAATCGACATGGGCGTCTCAGCTTCGCTTGAGGTGTACGCCGACGGGCCGAACTTTCTGACCGGCCGCCGCCGCTGCCTGTTCATCCTCAGAAGCGATGACAACTGGCGACGGGACGACGAGGCGGCGATTGAAAGCGGCGAGCCCTTCTTCGCCTCATATCTCATCCACGCGAAGGGACCGGTCCGCTGGAGCGGCCACCTATCGTCGCTGCAGTTCGAGCGGACGGCGAATAGCGGCGGCGTATGGGAGTCCTGGGGCGAAGGCAGTCTGAGGGTCGGCGGCCCCGGTGCGCGCTACGGCGTGAATTATGGCGCCGCACCGATCGAAATTTCCGACGGCCGCGTGGCGGTCCAGCTCCGTCTCACCGCGCCTCTGTCCCGCATAGAGCCGGTCGGCGTCGACGTCGGACGCGCCGACCGCAGCGGCCGGCCGGCGCCGCTGCTGATACCCCAGAGCTCCAGTGGCTCCGGCGGCGACGCGCGTTTCCACCTGATCGCGACCGAAACGATCGGGCCCACGGAAGACCGTCTGCTTGAAGTTGAAATCCTCGACGAAACGGCCGCGCGGGAAACCGACCGCGACTATGTCGTGCTGTCGCAAGAGCCGTTCTCGCTGCTGCGTTTCACGCAGCGGGCGCTCGGCGCGCGCGGCGACCTCGAAAGCGCGTCCGTGGCGAACTATAGCAGCAACGACCGGATCTGGCAGTTTCGCCGCGTCACCGACTATTACCATTACGTGCTGCCGCCGCAGGCGGTGGGAGAAAGCGCCGACAAGCCTCGCCGGCTCGAAATCCATGATCTCCTCGAGACCTCGGCGGAGACGCCGCCGAGGCCATATGTCGACGACACCGACGACGCCAAGAAAGACCTGCGCCGGCGCGCCGTCGAGTACCGGCTCATCCCGGCGGCGGAAATCTGGATCCGGCCGAGCGACGTTGCGCGCGGCTATTTCATGCCGGAACAAGCGAGCTACGACATCTTCCGCCAGCGCGGCGAATACGGGCTCGGCGCGTCGCTTGCTTTCTTCCGCGCCGAGTTCCTCTATGGCCTGACGGTCGGCGTGGACGTTGCCCGGGAGAGTTCGGTCGCGCGCCTCGCGCGCGTCGCCGAGATCGAGGCCTTGACTGGCCGTGTCGTCGGCGCCGCTCGCGAAAAAGCGGCCGATCGCGCGCTGAGCGGACGCTGGGACAAGCTCTCCCGCGTGCTCGCACGCCGGCAGGAAAGACTGGAGCTTTGGGCGCGCGATCCCGAATCGCCCGTCGACTTCGCCCCCGCGCGGTTCTCCGAAGGCGTCAGCTTCGCGCTTCGCGCGACGGCGCTTCACCGCCCGGCCGTGCTGCGGCGCACCGCCGACGGCCCGGACGAACTCCCCGCCGATTACGGAAAGCCGCCGCAGCCTCAGAACGACAGCGGCAAGCCGCGCAAGCATCCGCAGGGCCTCAGCGGCGGCGCGCTCTGGCCCGTGGAATCCGCGAATCTGTTCAACATTCTGCTCGCCCGGCCCGACTCACGCGGCGGCGCGATCGAATCGATCGCCCTCTCGCCGCTCGGCGGCGATGCCTCGCAGAAGGCGGAATTTCTCAACGGCCTCGTCACCATCCTGAGCGAGACGCGCAACGGCCATGTCGAGCGGCAGAAGGTCGAGGTGCTCGGCCGCATCTGCGCGCACTGGCACCGCGCCAAACATGTCGTCATCTACGAGCGCACCGTCAACGCCTCGGCGCAGTTCGCGCCCAAGGCGCAAGACGATCCCCAACAGAGCCGCTCGCAACGGCCGATCCTGCGCAAGGTGCGCGAATACGTCGAAATCCTCGAGCCGGAACGGGCCTATCCCGATTTTCCCAACGCCGCGCCGCGCAGCGCCGGCTTTCTCGACCGCGTGCGCTTCAACTCGAAGATCATCAACGTCGACAGCGCCTGGAGCACGGACGTCGAAGACTACGGTTGGCGGATTCCGCTCTGGAACCGACTCAGCGCGCGCGAGCGGCCGCAGGTCTATCCGATGCCGGACGTCGCCTTCGTCACCGTCGCGGAAGGCGATGGCGACAGGCCGACCGCCGCGCAGGAATGCCTCGATCTCGACTATCTCTTCTTCTTCGCCGACCTGAAGGCCACGACGAGCGACACCAATCAATGGCCTTCCCGCCTCGGTCTCGACTTCGTCAACATGCCGTATGCGAAGGCGATCTACGAGCGCTTCGACCCCAAGCGGACCGATGACCCCGCCAGCTCGGTCGACGCCCGGCAGCAGTCGGTGAGCCGGATCCTGCCGGGACTGCGCCGGTTCACCTGGCGCCTTGCCCCGGCGGCGCAGAAGACGGCGATCAACGCCGGCCGCGCCGGCAAGCCGGTTTTCGTCGGGCTCCAGGCCGTGACCTTCATGCGCGCGTCCTATGCCGATGCGAAGCCGTTGCAATCCAACCTTAAGGAGGCGCTCAATCTCAACAATCAGGGCGCCATCGTCGCCCCCGAAATAAACTCGCTCGAGTACTGGAGCGCCGACGGGCAGAATGCGGCGATCGGGAACGACAGCGCGACAAAGCTGAAGGCTCTGAAAGACGAACTGATCGCCGCCGCCGGCGCCCATAACGCAGACGACGTCAAAAGAATCAAGCGCGAGCTCGACGTTGCATGGCCCGACCTTTCAGGCGCCGTCGTCACCGCCCTGAAGCAACGGCCGGACCCGCTGAAGGACAGGCTGAGAGCTCTTGCGAACATCGACATAAAGAAGCTCACCTCCGGCGTCGCCTTTTGCGAAAAGGTGAAAACCGACGCCGTCGGACAGATTAGGCGCAAGGAGATGCTGATCTGCACGGCGATCAGCGATTTGGCGGCGGACGCGGACAAGATCATCGCCGGTCTCCCGCACATATCCCAGAAAACCGCCGTTATCGAAAATATGGTTGGCCAGGTGTCGGCTCACATCAGCCCGCTTTTCTCCGACATCAGCCACGACCTTGGCAATGTCCGAGAGGGCGTCGAAAAGGCGCGCGCCGTACTCGTGGACGCGGAGATCGAATTCGAGGCGCTGATCGCGCGGGCACGGCAGCGCGTCGAGCAATACGCCAGCGCCTACGATCGCGACAAGCCGTGGTCGGACCAAAGACGGCGGGCGTTCCTCGTTGGCCTGCAGGCCTGCGTAGGCAACGTCGCCGGGGAGGTCGAGAGCGCCGTAGGCGAAGCGAGGCAGCGCCTCGCCGTCGAACTCAGCGAGGTCAGCCAGTCGATCGCCGGCAATCTCGCAAAGGAACTGGCCGCGATTTCCAGCAACCAAGCGCAGGCTCTCGCCGGCCTGGTCTCGGCGCGCAAGGCTGTTGATTGTCTCTTCCACGACTTCCACGCGCCGCTCGACGCGCTGGCGCCGGAAGCCGGCGCCGGTCTGATCGACAACGCCCTGGCCCGTTTCGATCCGGCGTCGCAGGCTGTCGCCGCGATCAAAGACAACAACGACGAAAGGCTCATCAAACTCAAGCAACGCGGCCAGGACGCGCTCGCTGCGCTGCGTCAGGTCGCCCTCGAAGCACGCGCGCAGGCCCCCAAGGCGCGCGCGGCGCTCGAGAGCGTGGAGCAGGCGGCCGACAACGGGCTCACTCAGATAAGCGAGGCCATTGCCATGGCTGGCTCCGAGCTCGCCAAACTGGCGAAGCTTGCCGCCGGAAAGGACGCGGAGCTATTGGCGCTCGCGGCGGAATTCGCATACGCCGGCTTCACCGAAGTCCAGGCGGCCTTCGCCGCGATCTGGCCCGACGTCGACCAGCAGGCGACGGCCTTGACCACAGCTCTCGCGGAAAAGCTGATCAGGCTCGGCGACATCATCGAGCCCCTGGTCGTCTCGACCCGCCAGGCTCTGGAGAGCGCGCTCGCGGATATTCAGAGAGACGCGCGGGTCGTCCCTGAGCGGATCGCGCCCGTCGCCGATGACGTCGCCGAGGCGCTGGAAGACGCCTCGACTGCTCTCTCGCCCTCCGGCTTGATGAAGCAGCTGGTGATCGAAAAGGCAGTGAGGCCCGCGCTTGTGGAACTTCTCGGCGGCCTGCCGGAAGACCTCGACGGCCAGCCAGCGCTGGCGAAAGCCGGTCTGCGCAACGCCATCGCGTCCTTGAGCGAGACCGTCGGCCGGACCATCCGCAAACTGACCGTCGCCGAACTCGCGGGCGTCGACGAAGTTTCACAGGCGTGCAGCGCCGTGTACGAGGATCTCGACCGGGTCAGCAAATACGCGGGCGCGCTCGCGGGAGACGTTCAGACATATCTCGACGAGCAGCTGCAAGCTGCGCACCAAGCTCTGAACCACTCGATTGACGAAGCGGTCGGCGACCTCCCGAACAAGGCCGAAAAGCTAATCAAGTCCGTCAAGGCCTTCGACCGCACGGTGCGCGGCCTGCAGAACGACCTGAGCCGGTCCGTCGAGACCGCTGGCATGTACGCCGACCGCGTGTTCGCCGCCGCTGGGCATATCGGCGACGGCGGCCTCATGGCGGCACCATCGAACGTGCTGAAACTCTATTCGGCGGTCAGCTCGGCGCCGGAGATCGCAAGCCTAAAGGCCGACATCGACCGCATCCGCTCCGGCTACAACGAACTGTCCGATATCATCGACACGACCGAGACCAAGGCGCTCTTCAACGTGCTCGGCGACGAATTGAAGGCGCTAGGCCTTTCTCTCAATTTCGACAAGATCGGGGACCGCCTGCTGCCGGTCGACCTCTCGAAATTTGAGTTCGCCTCGGTCTTCCGCAATCTCGGCGGCGTCAAGTTCGACAAGCTCCTCAGCGGCTGCAAGCTCCCAACGGGTATGGCCGACGCCATCAAGGTCACGCATGATTTCGACAAGGCGCAGGCGCGCGCCTGGGTGCAGGTCGACATCAAGGCGCCGATCTTCGGCCGGCGCAATCTGTTCGCTGTCGGACCTTTTGCCGCCGACTTCATCGACATGACCGTCACCGGCCAGGTGCGGCTGGAGGCCTCCAAGGATCAGAGTCAGGTGACGGAGAGCGGTTTCGGCCGCATCGACACGACCATCGACACCGTGGTCGGCGGCCAGTCCATGGTGCGGTTCGAGAAATTCGCGCTCGCCTTCACGCGCGAGAAAGGCCTGCAGGTCGAATTTGACCCCAAGAACATCAGGCTCAACCCGAGCTTCAAGTTCATCCAGGACTTCCTCTCGACGCTGTTCCCCGACGAGATCGGCGGCCTGAAGGTCATCAAGATCGACGGCATTCCTGTCGGCGTCGAGCACGAATTCGCGATGCCGCCGATCGCGCTGAATTTCGGCACCAGCGGCGTCTCGAACATCGCGATCGGCAACCGTTTCAAGCTGGCCGCCTGTCCCGAATTCGTGCTCGCCAACCGCTTCAACCTCTCGACGATAGAGCGGCCGTTTATCTTCTCGATCTTCATCATCGGCGGGGCTGGCTACGTTCAGGTTGACGCCGAATACCGGCCGTTCGACAGCGAACTTTCGGTCGCGGTGGAGGCGAGCGCCGGCGGGTCGGCCTCGCTCGCTTTCGCGTTCGGCCCGTTCTCCGGGCAGGTGTTCATCACGCTCTCGGCGGCGCTGAGCTATCGCAAGACGCTGGGCCGGCCCGGCGGCGGCCTTACCGTCGCCGCGGTACTTGTGATCGCCGGGCACGTCGACGTCGTCGGCATTGTGACGGTCGGCATCGTGGTGATGCTGCGCATGACCTACCGCGACAGTGGTCAGGTCGACGCCGACGGATCACTCACGGTCGAGATACGCATAAGCCGGTTGTTCAAGATCTCGGCGCGCGCGGGCGTCAGATACAAGCTGCGCGGCGGCAGATCCGAAACGATGACGCAGACGGGGGTCACCGCCGACGTTTCGCAGGAACTCCGGAACAAGGCGAAGTCGCTGCAAGGCGCAAGGAGCTGAGCGATGGCGCTTACCAAAATTGTCCATTGTCTAGCGGACGCCGAGCCAGCCTCCTATCACCCCGGCGACAGCACGAAACCCCTGTTCGCGATCAACCTCAGCTTCGAATGCCGCTCCGATACGGGCGGCACGCCCGGCGCTGGCGAGGAACACGATGCGCGCGCCCTCTTCGAGAAGTTTCTGCAGGCCGTTCAGAAGGTCCAGTTCTACGTCTGGTCCATCGACCCGGGTCCCGCGCTCGCCATCGTCAGGCCGGAGGCCGACCAGGAGTCCGAAACTCCGTTCGCCGATCCCGCAGATCTGTTCGCTTGGCTGGATAAGCTCGATCCGAGGAAGGAGAAGCGCCGCTACTGGTCGAGCGCGGAGAGTGAAGAGGCCGGGAAGGAGACCGAGGTTGATTCGACGAAGGTCGGAGCAACGCACCGGCTGCGCGCCGCGCAGGCCTGGAACGCGCCCATCGCGCACAAATTCGCGCTCACCCATCTGCTGAGGCCGCCGGTCGTCGGCAAGCCTTATATGCTGCTCCCCTATTTCGCCGATCCCAGCGAGCGCCCTCATGCGCCCACTCTGATGAACGCGCCCGGCGACCCGGTCTGGGAGGTCAAATACGATCCGCTCGGCGGCTTCGGCGAAATCATTTGTCGCGTCGACCTGCTGACGGACCCGAAACCGCTCGACCTGACGACGGTGGAGGATGCCCTGACCGCGGACGGCTTCTTCAAGGTCTACCCCGACGCCGACAATCTGCGACGCGCCACGCGCTGGTTCGAGGCGCGCGCGGCCTCTCTCACGGCGCCGACGCTGGCGCTGGCTCTGCCCCTCCGTCCCGGCGAGGATACGGACGAGGCCGAATATGGAGACCTTTTCGAGCCGGCGCCAGCGGAAGGAGGCGGCGTGTCTGTGTCTCCGGTCGCCGCCTGGGCCGCCGCCGCGAGCCTCTGCGCGGCGCTCGACAACCTTGATATTGGCATGCTCAAGCCGACCTCCGAAGGGCCGCTGCTTGAGCCGTTCGTCAGCGCGCTGCTCGACGCGCTCGGCGGCCTTCCGGAAGTTCTGCAACTGAAGCGCGAAGACGTGCGGGGATCGATTGTCGCCGAGGCCTTGCGCAAGGCCATGAGGGAAAGCCCGCTCGCGCAGAGCACGCCCGACCGCCGTGCGCTGGTGAAGGCGTTGCGCCACGTGCACGGCCTCGAGGCGATCGCCGCCAACGCGCCGCTCCAGATCCGGTATTTAGACGCGCTTCTGCGCCGCTTTGACGGCGACGCGACGGAGTTCGACGGCGATATCAAGGGCAATGGTCTCGACCTGCTGGTGCGGGCGCTCTTCAACGCCGAGCAGCGGCTGCAGGATGAGGGCGGAGCCGAGGAAGCGATTTTGCGATGGATCGAGACAAGCGCCCCGAACCTCGCGGGTCCACCAGCGCAGAAATTCGCCGAGGCCTACGCCGCAGCCATCAATCGGGGCGGCGACGACGCGCTCATCAAGGCCGTGGCGATGCAGGGGACGCCGATCGCCTGGAGCCAATTCCGCGAGCGGCTCACCGGACCGTTCAACGGCGCCGAGGCGATCCGGGTCGCGGCGGGCGGCGAGTTCCTGAAGGCGGCGCTGAAAACGGCGAACGCCGCGGCGGCCGACGCATCGAAGGACTTCCGCAAGACCGTCAGGGAGGCCAATTACTTTGTCAAACGCCTGCTCGGCGACGACGCGCGCCCACCGCAGCTCGGCGTCTTCGGTCCGCTGCTCGACGTCGCCCCGACGCCGGAATTCCCTGGCAACGCCGGCCAGAAGACGCTCGTCGCGACGCGTCTCGAACACGCCTATCTCGCTGCTGTCATGCCGCTCGACACGCTTTTCGACGCCACCGCTCGCTTCGCGCCCGACACTGCGCCGCCACCGCTCGCCATCCAGATCGCCGGCGACATCGACGGATCGCGGATCGACGCCTTCGCCAAGCATCTGAACGGCGTCGCAGTCGGCATCCGGCGCCTCGACAGGGCCGCGGACGGCGACAACCCGTGGGCACACGCCAATCTCGCCGATCTCGCGTGGAAAGACGGGGCCGGGGGCAGGGCCAGCGGCGTGATCCATCCGATGCTGCCAGCGGCGGTCGAGGGCCGCGCGCCGATGTTTGTCGAATACCAGGGCTTTCCGTTCGCCAGCAGCGAATTGTCGCAGACCCGTCTGCCGGACAGCGAGGCCGACGCGGGCGGCCGCGCCCCGCCCTTCTACCAGGTGGGGTCCTCCTCGGCGGCGGGCTTCGCTCGCACTCCGCGTCTGGCCTACGGGCGCAGGTTCCAGAGCTTCGCCTTCGTCACGACCAACGCCGGCTCGCTGCCCCTGAAAGTACAGGGCCCGCGAAAACATCCATGGATGCCCGGCGCGGACCTCGAGGCGCCGGACAGCGCGTTGATCGCCGAGACCGACGACAGCCGCCGCACCGCGATTGGCCAGGCGGCGATGGAGGAAGTGCGCGCCGGCGTGGCCCCGCTGCGGATCGGAGCGCCGATAACGGGCGTTACGCCGCTCGCGTCCGACTATCCCCGCATCGGCCTTTTCGCGGATCGCGCTTTCAACGGCGCGCGAGACCTTTTTCGCGAGTCGGATGGGCGCGGGGCGCTCGTTATCGGCAGCGCCACCGTCGCCGAAATGACTAATGTATCGAGCCTCACGGACCTGCGGTGGACCGGGGCGCCGGAGCGGTTGCGTCTGCGCTTCTTCGACGGGCCGGCGTCCGACCCAAATGCGGCCGGAATCCCATTTCTCCTGGAAAACACGAACGCGCTCACGCTCGCCGAGGTGACGTCGATCCGCATCGCCTCCACGGCAAAGCGCAGCGATCCGCACGATTCCGTCAGTCCACTACGCGTCGCGTTGACGATCGGCTACGGCGACCAGACCCAGACGCAGGAGTTCGATGCAAAGTCCGACGCGCTCTGGCTGCGTCTCGTCCTTGAAGCGAATTCCCCATCCGTCATGACCTGCGCGGACGTCGGCGCGCGCTCGCCCGACGGCGTCGAAGCGCCCGTGCTGCTGATGGCGCCCGGCGGCGACAACTGGGTTGCCGGGCTCAGCAAAGCGGTGACGGTCAGGGTGCATGCGCCGCGCGTCGGCTATCTCGACTTCGACCGCTGGCTCGGCAATTCGGATCTGCGCCAGCGCCTGCTGCCGGGCGACGACGCCGCCAAAGTTGACCGCTTCGAACGCGCGCTGCTCACCGCCTATGTCATGCGCCACCTCGACAAGGAACTCGCCGCCGCGCTCGATCGGCTGCCCGATCTCGCCGTGGAGCAATTGCGGCTGGAGCTTGTCGTGCTCGACCAATTGGCGGGAGCGGCTGCCGAGCCGAAAACCGCGACCTTCAACCTTTTCGGGCGGCTCAAGGGCATTGTCGATAGTCTGACGCAAGACGTCGACTGGGACGTGGATAACCTCAAGCAGAAGATTTTCAACAAGATCGAACAGGCGTTCTTCTGCACGGTCGAACTGTCCCGCGGCGACGCTGTCGTTCTTCAACCGTCTGAAGGTGCAGCTTTCGCCGTCAAGGTCCCGGACGGTCATGTGGCGCGGCTGTCTGTGGATGCGCTCGTGCGCTCCGAGGATTTCCAAGGGGATCTTGCTGCGCATCCCCCGCGACCCGCCGTTTTCGACTCGCGCCTGCTGCAGTTCGCGACCCGCTGCCTCGAGAACAAGTTTGTCGCCTTCCCGGCCGCCGCCGTCAGGATCGAGACGATGCTGGCCTTTACGGACGCGCAGAAGGACGGAGCGCCGTCGCTCGCCAGCGACATGATCGTCTCGCAGCCGGTTACGGGCTCGCGGCGCTACGAGATCGTCACGAACGATCGTCTGCCGGACGCCAACCGGAGCGAGCGAACGCGCTTCTGGCGCCTCATCGGCGAGATCGACGTGACCTCGCAGCGCTGGCGCCCGACGGGGCGGCCGATCTATCGCCACATCGCGCCGCGCGACCATCGCGCCTATCCGGATGCGCCGATTGATTCTGCGCTTCCTCTCAAATACGACGACGGCGAAGTAGTCCAGTTCGAAGCCGAAGCCTTCTTCGACCGCTCGAACTTCGACGCGCAAACCGTCACGAAGGCGCTTCTGCCCCTGCCCTCGCGCACATCGCTGCAAACGCACATGTGGGACGCGCCTTCGGCGACCTATTTCCGCCACCGGTTCACTTTGCGCTCGCGCTACGCCGGCGCGTTGCGCGTCCGATCCGAACTCGAAGCCTGGAAAGCCCAGCCAAGGGATCCGGCGACGGCTTGGACGATGCGCGTCGCGATGCTGGCGGAACCCGCGCGCATCCTCCTGACGCGGCCGCAACTGCGGGCGCTGATTCCGCTGACGACGGCGCCGCAGGGCGAGGACGACGAACGGACGGCGCCGCCGATCCTCGCCGTCTTGCAGGAGCCGCCGTTCGCGCGCGGCGGCCTCGCCGACCGGATCGACGCCGAGATCAAGATCGGCTTCGGCTATGGTTTCGCCGACGACAACCAACCCGTGGAGATCCTGCGGTCGCGCAAGGAGATCGGTCCGACTCCATACCTCGATTATCGTCCGCTCGACGAGACGCTCGCGCTCGGAATGACTTTGACCGTTGAGGGTCCGGTCGGGCTCACGTTCGACACCGGCGGGGCGAGCGCGCCGGCCTTCCCGAACAGTCTGGTGACGCTAGCGCCGTTCGCCGTCGGCGGCGTGACGGAGAAGCAGCCGCTCGAAGAGCATTTCCTGGGAGTGTCGCTGCGCCGTCACATTGATCCCGAATGGACTGTCGAGCAACCGCAGTCCATTACCGACGCACTGGACGCCGAGCGGGCCTGGTGGATCGAGTTCGAGCCGATAGGCGAGATGGATTTGCTGAAATTCGGCGCCGCGATCGACAGTTCGGCGCGGCTCCTGTTCGTGACGAAAGTGGGCGGCGTCTTCGAAGCGCGCGCGACCAAGCTCCCTGTCGACGGCTACGTCGCCGGAGCCGAGGAGCAAGATGTCGCCGTCGCGCGGCTGGACCCCGCGATGTCAAAGCGGCTGATCCTGCTGCATCAACCGATCGCGCCAGAACGCTACGCGCTTTCTCTGCACGCCAGCCTTACCGCCGACACGGCCAAGGGCCGCAGCAGCGCCACGGTGATGCTGGCGAGCTTCGAATGGTCGCCGCCGACCGGCGAGGGGCCGGGCACCAAGCCCGCCTTCGTCAAGCTTTTCCCTGCGGCCAACGCTCGGGTGAGAACGGCCACGTCGAGCGCCCCGACGTTCCTCGCCTGGACGCGGATCAGCCGCGACTTCGACTTCGTGCATACCGCGGCGCATAAACCCGCCGAAGTCGGGCAGACCCTGACCGCCGAGCCGGCGCGGTTCAACAGCGTCGTCGCCATGCTGACCTCCGACCACAAGCGCATCGTTCTCAAGCGCGAAGGCGAAGCCGCCGCCACTTGGCCGGTGTCCTCGACTTTTTTCAGCGAGTACCCGCTGTACGTCCACCGCCATCTCGCAGCGCTGACGACGCGCTATATCCGCGAGCCGGGGCGGCCGGTCGAGACCTTTTGCCGCTCGGCGGTGCTCGCCGGGAACGCGACGCCGCTGACCCCGCCCGACGAAGGAGGGGCGGAATATCCGGCGGAGGATTGCGTGCGCATCGTCGAGTTCGAGACGCCGGCCGCGATCCTGTGCGATCACAGCCTCGCGGCTCCGCCGACCTACCGCGAGGCCTATTTCGATCTGATGGCGACCGGGTTCCGCCAGGGAGGCGCCTTACGGCTGCTGATGCGGCTTGTCGGCCCTGACTCGCATGTGCGCAAGTTCGCCAGCGTGAAATTCACCCTGCGCACGACCGCCGGCATAACGTTGCAATTCGAGACGCTGCTCGCCGTCGACGACGGAAAGCCTTTCGCCAAGGCGCTCGAATTGCACATCTGCGCCGACAGCGTCAAAGTCCGGCAATTGCGCGCGGACGGCCGCATGACGCCGGCGGCGACGGTCGCGAACGGCTTCACGCTTCCGCAGGCCGATGCCGCCGATCCCGGCCTGTTCCTGCGCGTCGATGCGAAAGGCGGCGGCGGCGCTGAGTTCTGGACAGACGTTTCACTTCTGCACGGGACCAAGATCGTCTCGGGCGAATTCGACTTCGATTGGCTGTTCGGCCGCACCGGCGGCGGCGATCCCGCAGGCGAGGTCCTGCCTCTGGCGCTGCGCAAGGCCGTCGAAGCTCAGGCTCGCATCATCGCCGTCTCGCCGCCGATCCCGGTCGTTTCGCACAACGAGTCCATTCCCGGCTGACAGACAGGCAGTCCCTCGGCAACCCGCTCCCGGAGACCCTATCATGGCCCGCCACGCCTACGACAACATGAAAGCGATCGGCTACGCCAGACAATGGTGTGGTCAGCAATCAAACGCCTGCGGCGTCTATTTGCAGGGCGGCAACAAATCGGACTGCGCGCATTTCCTCGCCCACTGCCTGGACGCCGGCGGCATAACCATTAGGGACCCGAGCAGCGCGGCCCCGCTCTGTCCCAAAGGACTGGCGGTCCGCAATGTCGACCTCGTCGACGAGTTGAACAGGCTCTCGGCGGCGTTCGACAATGTCAAGAAGATCGACCTTTCCGACACCATCATTGGCGACATCGGCTTCCTAAAGCTTGAGCGGCCGCGCCATGCCTTCATGGTCTGTGAAGTCTGGAGCCCAGTCGAGCATCCGCTTTCCACCCCGAAAGTCTACGCCCATTCGACGTCGCGCTGTTGCGAGGAGATGGACACGGTCTGGAGGCAGTGGTTCACGGACGCCTTTCGTCTGGAGGACGGCTGATTCCGGAGCCGTTCCCGATCCGGTGAAACCGTGCAACTTGGCAAAGACTAGGAGCAATAAAGCGTCGAATCCGTGGTGCCTCTAAGAGCAATTTCTCGAATAAGGGGCAATCGAGATTTCTGTTAGTAGGATGATATATTTAGTGTTTGTGTTCGCGCAGTTAAGGGCAACGCGACAACAGGGACAGCGGACTTTCAGGCCGATGGATTTTCGAATTCGAAGTCTCTGTCGTCGCGGGGGATGCGGCCGTTGTTTTTCAGTAGGGAATTGATCGTCATCTCCGACACGTTGAAAACTCCGGCCGCATCGTCCTGCTTTTCCGCCGAATAGTCGCCGGCCAGAAACTCGTCCACGGCGTCGAAGGGACTGAGCAATTCCGCCGCAAAAGCTCGCTGCGCCTTCTGGCGGTATGTTGATGCTCGCGTCGCGGGATGCAGCGTGCCGCTGGCGTCGATTAGTCTGTCGCCGATCAACCGGGCAAGATTGAACCGCCGGCTCGTTCGCCGAACCGACCACAGAACGATCCGGGAATCCATAGCGCCTTCGTCCAAAACGAAAGACAGTTTGGCGCTTCGCCCGTCATCTTTCGCGGTTAATGCCGTAACCTTGGTTCCAGCAAGCTCGGCCAGGCGCCGATCCGAAATAGCTGTAGCTCCCAGCTTCTCTTGTGCGCGGAGCTCTTGCGCAAGCCGGGCGCCCAGGAACCATGCCGCGGTGTCCGCTCCCCGCGGGACTTTGTGCGCGGAATCTAGTCTCACGGCGTCTCGCGGCGATCCATGATGTCCGTATCTTCCGGCCAGATCGCGAATATCGGCAGCAGTGAATATTTTCTCGGCGCGGCTGTCCGCCGCGATCTCCTCTACGGCGGTATCGCCCATCGCCGCAGCGTCGGCGACGAGTCGTTCGACGGCATCGTCTTCGACAGCGTCCGGGTCGCGTCCGAGGTAGGCTTCGAGCTTGCGGCGCTTGGCGATGTACGGGTTGTTTCGCTCGGCGGAGAGGTCGTCCCACAGGCGAGACAGATTGGAGTCCTTGATGCCTTCCGCCTTGAGACGTCCCAGAATCTGCAAGATGAACGCATCGCTAGCCGCCTCGAAGGCGGTCGACGGAATCACCGTGGGCAGGGCTCCGACATACCGAAAGGGTTTTGCCTCGGAGCGAGAGGAAGGCGCCGAAAGCAAGGCCGTTCGTAAACCGTCCGAGAAAATGGTCACATTGGGCCAGACATAGCCTTCACCGATGGCTGTCATTCGGTGGGCGTTATCCCAGCCTGGCACGGTTGATCGGGGCTCCCACCTCAAACGCCACCAGTTCCAGGCGAGCCACTCGGCCACATGGTAGCCGGAAACGAGCGGTCCCGACCGGTAGCCGTTGATAAAAGTATCGAACCCTTCGGTGAGGAATCCATGAGCGCTGCGGATCGTGAAAAGGCCGAATGCCGCGCGTTCTTCGGGAGATCCCTCGCCGAGACGTTCCGGGGCAAGCGCCATTTCCAGGGTCATCGACATCGCAGTTTCCATTCTTTGCGAACATATTCGCGCATAGGCCGGTCATCTTCGCCGAGACGATATCCATGATAGTCCGTCTCGCGCTCCGGGCGAGTCTTTGCCTCATAGGCCACCCCGGCGTCATCAACCGCCCAGACATACTTAGGCACGCCGCCAGCGGAAAACTCGCTGAACATTCCATGCCTTATCCCCGAGCGGAACAATTCGACCGCCTCCTCCAACAACATCGCACGAATTTCGTCACAAGGCGATTTTGAAGGGCGAGGATTTTGCGGAGGGGCAAATCCATAATTCCCCGGATGAAGTTTATGGTTGCTCGATCCGACATAACGGAGCCGCTCGACCAACTTCTCTTTCGTAGCGCAGTCGGCAAAGCCTGCTGCTGCGATCCGGCGATCGGGGCGGTTTCCCTGTCTTTTTCGAATCGTCATCTCTTGTCCCGAACGACTGCTACTGCGCTCACTCCAACTCAATTGTTTAAACAGTTTAAACAACCAGTATGCCCAGTCTCAATATCCCCCGACAGTCCGACATCCGTGTCAGATTGTCGCAATTTTTGGGACTCCAGCGCATTGAAATTAAGGGACTTTCCTGTTGCACAATTGCAGGATTGATGCCCAATTCCTGGGATTGGCGTCGAGTTTGATTCGTAATTTGTGGAACCGGATTGCTGCGACACGGCCAGACTGTCCATGATTTTGATAACATCGACCCGCGAGAGTGCGAGGCGGCGCAACGTCGGGCGGAGATACTCTCCGAGCTGCCCGAGCGGCATTCGGGCGAGCGGGTTCGCGACGCCACGGCGGCTCTTGTGGTCGGCTGGATGACCAAATCACCAGCAAGATCATCGCCGAACTGGAGGCGGGGTCACGATTAACTTCGGAGGCAGAGATGAACTGCGTCAGTTGCGTTTTTGCAATGCGTTGGAAAGGGCTTCCCCTGCTTCAGCACCCATACGGTGTGTCCGGTCGACCCACTGCGCTTGCCATAGACACCATTGGCCGCGACCTCCCATTCGCCCATCGTAACCAATCGAATGACGAGTTCCGGTCCCTCTTCGATCTTTTCGATGAAGAAGAGCTTTCGCCCCGCATCTTCGGTGATGAGGTGATCGCCCTTTGTGTCGATTGCGGCGATCGTCTTATCCGCCCAAACTAGGAAGTCGGGATTGAAGGTTCGTGTATTGCCACGATCGAGGAGTGGAATGCCAAATCCACCCTGCGAAGGATTCCGGCACCACACACGGCGGGTCTTATCGAGGGCTTCGGCGAAGGGCCGCTCGAAACCGTTGAGATCGCTATAGCCCTCGTGCAGGGCGTTGCTGAACTTGACGATTTTCTTCTCGTCGACCGGCACCGAGCCCACTTCATAGGGATTATCGAGAGCGTTTTGTACGATTGCAGAATGCTCGATATAGGCCTCGACGACCTTCCGGGCCTGCTCCCGAATATGATCCGCGGCCAAGCTGTTATATTCGACGCGGGCATCGAATTTGGGATGCTCGATGTCGCAGAGATTGATCGGGTTGCGCTGGCGATCACCATGGCTAGGGAACAGGCGCTGCACTTCCCGCCGCATGATCCAGCGGGCTGTTACCGAGTTGCTATGCGAAAATTCCACCCATTCCTCGACCGCGCTCTCGCCGCTGCCGATCGTCTGCAGGACCTGAATGCGGCCGCCCTTCCCCACAGTGTTCACGCCGCCGCCGGAGTAATCCTGGATCGCATCGACGACGGCCTTGATCGGCGCGCTGGCGTGAGTGCTGTCGATCGAGACGGTCGGCAGCGTCCTGGATTTCAACGCCTCCAGGTATGGACGGCTGCCGCTGCCCGTGCTTCTGCGGACCGTGAGGGAGATTTCGGGGCTATCGGCCGCGAGCTTTCGCTTCACGTCGGCCAGTATCGCCTCGAAAACGCCCTTCTCGTCGGTCCGGATGTAGAAGTGTGCCGTATTCAAGATGGGCGACGGATAGTGCTGCGCGCCGGGCTGACGAAGGACCCGACCGACAACCTGCGTTACCTGGTCGGCCGAGCCCATATCCTTATCGATATAGGCGAAAGCACATTCGGGATCGTCCCATCCTTCCTGCAAGCTAAGATTGAAAATGACGTGCTTGAACTTGCCGGCGATGAAATCGTCGTAATCGCTGTCTCCTTTGGAAAACAGGTTGAAGCTGGACGGTGGTGGAAGCTTCGAATCGAACTTGAGATCGCAATAGATCGCGATCGTGCGGGGATCGACGCCGGCATGCTCGACAAGATGCCGCCAGATCAGGATCGGCCGCGCTTGCCGATCCCGGAAGGGGCGCTCTACGTCGTCGCGCACAGATACGCCATCAGCGGCATTCGTCGTGCTGACATAGATTGCTTTCGGCCGGAACGGCAGGCCCAGAGCGGCCGCCGCTTGCTCCGCCGCCTTCATTTCGGCCAGCATGTCGTCGACGGCGCTTTCCATCGGCGTCACGTAGCCGCCGAGAAGGATGTGCTTCTTCACTAGGCCGGAAGCAACGACCTCCGAGCTGCGAACGGTCGTGACGAAATCCGCGTCCGTCCACTCTTTGTCATGCCGAAGGCGGCCAATGGTCCCGGCCAGCGCTTCCGGGATTCGCATAGTGGCGCTTGCGGCGATCAACGCATCCGGTTGCAGTTCAAGGAGGAGCTGGGTCTGTAGGTCCGACAGATTGTGTCCTTCGTCATAGACGACGATAAGCTGCCGGCGTCTGCCAGCAGTGTCCTTTCGCGCTTTCAGAAGATCCCACAAAGACCGATCGGCTACATCGAGCTGTACGCGGAAAATCTTCCGATCGCCCTCTTCCTTGTCGCGCTGATTGAATTTCCCCACGGTGGCGACGAGAAGCAGGCCACTATCACCGCTTTCCACGTCGGCTGGCCGGCATTCGAGAAGCGGCTTGACGTTGAACCCCCCGACGAGGCCGGAGTATTTGCCGGTCGAGAGATTGGCATAGGTCTGCCAGACCACCACCCGGCCCTTCGACAGCCACAACACGATCGGCTCCAAAGGAAGATGGCTGCGAATTTGCTCGACCGTATCGGCGAGAATGAGGGTTTTCCCGCTTCCCGTGATCGAGGACAGGTTTTGATAGAACGGCACGATCTGGGTGCGCCGCACCGTAAGCGGGTCCTCCATATAGGCAAGAAATCGGTCGGCGATTTGGCTGGAGGCATCGGCCTGAAATGGCAGCAAATCCATTAAGCGCGAGCCTCATCATCGTTGAAGGGGTCGCTATTTTCGTTCAGCCCGAGGTGCGCCAAAATCTTGTCGGGGATCTTCCAGAACTGGACGTTGCGGGACTGGTAAACCTCATAGCGGGCATAGACATGGAATGGCGGCTTGAGTCCCGCCTTCTCCGCGTCTTTGAGCACGATCCTGTAGCTATCGCGGTCGAGCTGGCCCACCGGCCCTCCATTGTTCCAGATGATGAAATACCCCTCTCCTTGCTCGTTGCGGCCGACCAGGTAGGTGAATTTAGGATCGTCGAGACGAATGAGCGTCGGGCTGTTGCGCCGGCCCATTTCCCAATGCGAGGTGATAACCACATCGATCAGCTCGTCCTTCTTCATCGAGAGAACGGCCTTGGCATCGATCTGCCGCGTAAGGGCCCGGAACTCGAAGCCGCCGCCGAGGGGCGTTCCCTTCTGGTTTGCCCAATCGCCCTCGATCACCCGTCGCAAGCGATCCGCAGTGAGAGACCGGGCATAGCTGTCACCGCGTTCAGGGCGGCCCTGCTCCACCAGGATGAACCGCCGCTCGGAACCTGAAGCCGCATTCATCGAGAGCACCGCGTGGCCTGTTGTGCCGGACCCCGCGAAGGGATCGAGCACCAGTCCCTTCGGCGGGCACCAAATCTGAATGATCTTGGAAAATAGCTTGAGCGGCTTCACCGTCTCAAAGCTGTGCCCGCGGCCAACAATGGCATTCAGCTCATTGACGCCAGTCTGGCTATGACCGGACTCTTCATGGTTCCACGACGTCGCGCCTAAGATCTCCGGCGAGTCGTATTCTTCATCGGCCCAATAGGTCATGGGGATGACGCCGCGGCGGACATCTTTCAGGTATTTTTTCAGACGGAAAGCCCCATAGCCGCCGTCACGCCAATAGCCGACCGGCCAGGTTCCCTTTTTCAGGATGGCTTCCGCTTTCTTTTTTGCTGTTGCCAAGGAGCCTTGGATTGCCAAAGCCGGAGCCTTCCCGTCCTTGAGGTCCTTCGACACGTAGGTTGAGCCCCAGGCTTCGAGCATGGACTTTACGCGCGCTCGCTCGGCCGCCCAGCAACGGCCGTCGGGCGGATACATCATGTCGCCGGAGAATGGCGATTGAATCGCATAAACTTGGCCGGCATGGGTGTCTGCGCCGGGACCGCTTAGATCGCCGGGCGACCAAGGCTCGGGATCACCATCGATGGACTCATAGCGAGCATTCATACGCTCGGTGCGATCAAGCAGCCGTGTCTTCGCCACATCGATATTGTTGGCATAGACCAGAGTGTATTCCGTTGCCGTGGATACGTGCGCGCGCTTGCCGACATTGTTCTTGGGCGCATAGTTCTTCTGCCAATTGATGATTGCGATGCGATTTTCCTCGGTGAAAATCTCATCGAGCATTGTGCCGAGCCTGAAAAGCTCCCGGTGATCGATGCAGATCGCCAGTACGCCGCTCGGCTTCAGCATCGCCTTCATCATTTGAAGGCGCGGCCACATGAACCGCATCCATTTCGTATGGCGCGCACCGTCCTCCAGCGAGACGAGAGGCCCCAAATCCGGATCGTTCGGATCGCTGTCCCAGCGATCATTGTAGCGAAAGTCGTTACCCGTATTGTAGGGCGGGTCGGTTACGATCAGATCCACTTGCCCGCGATGCTGGTAGAGAGTCGCAAGCGCCTGCAGATTTTCGCCTTCTATAAGAGTATTCCGCGACTGCTCCTCGGCCGAGCCGACGTGCAGTTCGGTTATGCGCCGGGTGACGCGAGGACGCACCCGCTTGGCAATTTCCATGGCAGCTCGCTTGCCGCTGAAGCTGAGCGCAACGCCATTGCCTTGCATTGCGCGGACGGCTTGGATCAGCTCGTCGCGGTCCAGCAGCTCTAGGGGATCGACAGCCGGGGCCGATGGGATTGCCGCGGGGGTGCCAGGCGGCTTCTTCTCGATCTTAAGCGCCATCATTTCCTCGAAAAACTTCTGTGTTCAGGCCAGCGCTGGTTGGGGGGCAGGCTTGTCCTTGAAAGGCGCAACGATGATCTCCGCCTCCCGCTTCCGGACCTCGGCGATGTCAAAGCTGCTCTGCATCCGCATCAGCGTTTCCATCGAGACGCCGAAGGCTTTTTCGATCCGGAGCGCCATTTCAGGAGAAAGGTGCGCGCGCTCGTTCAGGAGCTTCGATAATGCCGGCCGTGTGACGCCGAGCACGTGCGCGGCATCTGTCACCGATAGCCCGCGGGCTTCGATGATTTCGGATTTCACGAATCCGCCCGGATGGGCGGGGTCTTTAATGTGGGTGCGGGCCATGTGCATTATCCGATTCGTCCGCTATTTTTGTGCCCTGTAAAGCGACGCAATACAAGCCAAATTTCGATGACTTGTTCCCCGGAGAGCGCTCCCTTGCTGCGATGCCGTATTTGAATCAGTGCGGGGTCTTGACGCCGATCGACGTCCTTTAGCTTAGAAATTCTGCGCTCGGCAGCGGTCAAAAACCGAGCGCGTGTACCCATAACAACGCCGCAGACCAAACCCACCTCGACGAGGCAAGCAGAATCCGATCAAGTTGCATCGTGCCGCATGCGGCAAAATAGTTCGAACATTCAGATGGCGTGGGGCTTCGCAGCGCTTCGCCGACTGCCGCGTGGAGGGTCTCAGCAGGCCGCGCCTCGATGCGCTCAAGAACCGACTTCGCCAGATCTCGCATAAAACCAAATATACCGGCTCCGTCTCGTGCATTCTACGTCATATCGGTGTCGGAATATTTGCATTAATACTCGTGTACTTTACGGCGGTCAAAGCACTCAAGGCTTACATTAATGGTTGTCAAACTCATCGTAATACATGCCAAACCCAGTTTCCATATACTCCATCAACTTTCGCGCATCGGCGAGAGTTGCAACCACATTGTCCGCGAGCATCACTGTCGCCGCCCTTCACGAAGAGGAGATGCGAGAATGATGTTGTGAATGACCGCGCGCATGGCGGTGCCATTGTAGGATGCCAGAATGCCTGGACGTCCCATCGGGTAATTTCAGCCTGCTCCCCTGCCGCCCGCATGTCTAGATGCGTGCGGGGAAATGCCACTTCTGGCACATCGAACAGAAGGCGTTCCGAGTTTCAACGCGTCGCATCGCATCAGCGCGCCAACCACTCGCGGAGCTTCGTCCATCTCTCTCTGCCGGAGCCGCGTCTCACGGCCATCGCCAGCGCCTGGCGCTGACCGACGATGACGACTAGACGCTTGCCGCGCGTGACCGCCGTGTAGAGGAGATTGCGCGCCAGCATGGTGTAATGCTGGGTGGCCAGCGTGATGATGACTGCGGGATATTCCGAGCCCTGCGACTTGTGGATCGTCGTCGCATAGGCCGGGACCAAGGCGTCGAGCTCGCCGAACGGATATTCCACTTCGCGGCCGTCGAAGCTCGCGACGAGCGCGCCCTCGACCTCGTCGATGCGCACGACGGTTCCGAGGTCGCCATTGAACACGTCGCGATCGTAATCATTCTCGGTCTGCATGACCTTGTCGCCCGGCGCGAAGATCGAGCCGAACTTTTCCACCTTCGCCGGCGGGTCGGGATTGAGGGCCTTCTGCAGCTCGACATTGAGTGCTCGCGCCCCGAGCGCGCCTCGCTGCATCGGACAGAGCACCTGAATGTCGCGGATAGGGTCGAGACCGAAACGCCGCTGAATTCGGTCACGAACGATTTCGACGACTTTGGCCGCGCCCTTCTCTGGATCTGCGGCGTCGACGAACCAGAAATCCGAATCCTCACCGCGCCGCGGCAGTTCCGGCAATTCACCGCGATTGATCTTGTGGGCGTTGACGATGATGCGGCTCTCAGCCGCCTGCCGAAACACTTCGGTCAAACGCGCTACGTGTATCGCTCCGGATTCGATAATATCCGCCAGCACTTGCCCCGGTCCGACGGAGGGCAGCTGATCGACGTCTCCCACCAGCAGGAGCGCTGATGGCGTTGGGATCGCCTTGACGAGCGCGTACATCAGCGAAGTGTCCACCATGCTGGTTTCGTCGATGACGAGCAGGTCGCAGTCGAGCGGATTGTCCGGACCCCGCCGAAATCCGCCGGTCTTGGGATCGATCTCCAACAGACGGTGGATGGTCTTCGCCTCTATTCTGGTCTGTTCGGCCATGCGCTTGGCGGCGCGGCCGGTCGGCGCGGCGAGCAGAATTTTCACTCCCTTGGCGACCAATATGCGCAAGACGGCGTCGAGAAGAGTCGTCTTGCCGACGCCGGGGCCGCCGGTGATCACCGCCACTTTGGATCGGAGCGCCATCTCGATCGCCGCGCGCTGCGACGGCGCCAGGGTCTTTCCCGTCCGCTTTTCGACCCACGGCGCGGCCTTTACCACGTCGATCGCCGGCCAGGGCGGCGCGCCGTCGGCCAACGCCCGCAGCCGTTCGGCGACGCCGCGCTCGGCGGTATGAAGCCCACGCAAGAAGATGCAGGGCTCCCCGCCGATCGTGTCGCCGACGACTTCCGCGCCGGCGAGCCCGTGATCGAGCGCCGTCCGCACGATCGCCTTGTCGACGTCGAGCAGCTTGACTGCGAGCGTGAGCAGGCTCTCGACCGGTAGGCCGCAGTGACCGTCGTCAGTCGCCTCCTGCAGCGCGAACGACACTCCGGCGCGCACGCGCTGCGGCGCTTCTTTAGTGACGCCCATCTTCATGGCCATAGCGTCGGCAGTCCGAAAGCCGATTCCGTGAATATCGCGGGCGAGCCGATACGGGTCCTCGGTCATGACCCGAATGGCGTCGAACCCATAGGTCTTGAAGATGCGCGCGGCGCGTGACGTCCCGACGCCATGCGAGTGCAGGAACACCATAATGTCGCGGACGGCCTTCTGCTCGGCCCAGCCGGAGGCGATCTTATTGGCGCGAAACTCCCCGATTCCGGACACCTCTTTCAGCTTTTCCGGGGTCGCTTCGATGGTTTCGAAGGTCGCCACGCCGAATGCGGCGACAATTCTCGCGGCGAGCTTGGGGCCGATGCCCCGGACCATGCCGGAGCCCAGATATTTTTCGATGCCTTCCGCCGTCGTCGGAGGCGTGGTCTTCAGAAAATCCGCTTTGAATTGAACACCATGAGTGCGATCGGCGACCCAGACGCCGACAGCGTGAATATATTCGCCGGCCGAGATCGAAGCGGCGTGGCCGACGACCGGCACGAGGTCGCGCTTGCCGCGCGCTTTGACCTTCAGAACGGCGAACCCATTCTCTTCATTGTGAAAAGTCACACGTTCGACCGAGCCGACGAGCGTTTCCCGCGACGCGGCGGCGTCCGAGGGCCGTTCAGGCTTCACGGCGAGGCCCCGCCGCTTCGAATTTCATCGGGTCGCTCGATATTCTGAGCGTCGCCAGCAAAGGCAGCGCCGCCGGCGACGCGTCGATGACGCGATACTCGACGCCGCAGCGCCGAACGGCGCCTTTCCGACGGCGTAGGCCGTCGCGCACGTAAGCGCAGGCATCGTCCTCCGACGCGAATTCTCGCGCGAATGTCCGCCCCCGGCAGCCGATCCGGCCGAAGGACACGCGCACCATCCATTTTCCGAACAGATCGCGCCCGGCTTCGACGCGCCAAGCCCGGTGGCGGTTCGCCTCCGCATTGCGGCCCTGCAACAGGATCGCGATCTCGTCCATCGCCGCCATGCCGGCCCTCCACGCCCGCCCGCTTCGCATTCGCACACAAGTGAATCACGAATGGGAATCTGGAGCAAAGGAAGAGGGAAGATGGCTACCGCTAGCGCCGCCCACGCCGACAAGGGTTCGTCGCCGAGCTCCCGCGCGTTCCGCGCGCCCTTGCGGCGCGGCCGCCTCGCGGTCTGCCGACGGCGTTTTGGGAAAGGAAAAGGAGGATTCGAAGTCTCCGGCCCTTCCCGTGAAACCCGAAGGGAGCGCCGAGAGACCATGAGACATGACGAGGAGATCGAAATCTTGCGCGCGCGCACGAACTGCGCCGCGCTGCTGGAGCGATCGACGCCGCCGTGGCGGCTCGACCGCCGAGAGAGCACGAAGCATTGCCTCAAATATCGCCGCGGACGGGGAGAAATCCTGATCGTCAACCACGAGGGCCGCGGCTGGTGGGATCCCCAGAGCGACGCGAAGGGCGACGTCTTCGATCTCGTGCAGCATCTCGAACCCCGCCTGAATTTCGGCGAGGTCCGCAAGGTGCTCCGCCGGTTCACCGGGATACAGCCAACTATTCCTGCCGCCGACATTGAAAGGGGACGCTCTCCCGATCGCCCGCTCCCGATCAGATGGGCGCGCCGCTCCCGGCTTCGGCGCGGATCGCCGGTCTGGCGATATCTTACCGACGAGCGCCGCCTTCCTCCGAGCGTCCTGGAGACGGCTCGCGCCGCCGACGTCGTGAGAGAAGGGCCATACGGAAGCGCCTGGTTCGCCCATCACGACGACCGGGGAACCGTCACCCATATCGAAATCCGCGGACCGGATTTCAAAGGATCGGTGCGAGGCGGCGACAAGATCCTGTTCCGCTTGCCCGGCGGTTCGGAGCCGCCGACGCGCTTCGCCCTCGCCGAGGCGCCGATCGACGCGCTCAGCCTTGCCGCCTTGGAGAACATTCGCGCCGACACGCTGTATGCGGCGACCGGCGGCGGCATGGGTCAGAAAACGATCTCTGAGATCGAGGCGATCGTCGCTCGCCTCGCGCACATCCCGGACTCGCGCTTCTGCAGCGCCACCGACGCCAATCCCGCGGGCGACCGCTACGCGGCGCGCCATCGAGAGATCGCCGCGGCCGCCGGCGTCGCTTTCGAGCGATTACGGCCGCCCGTCGAGGACAGCGACTGGAACGACATGCTCGACCAACGAGAAAGGACGAAACCATGACATCACATCGCGCCTGGATGTTGCTCAAATCGGGCGGTCGGCTCGACCTGCTCGATCCGAAGCCGGATGCCTGGACCGACGAGGATCTCGCGATCGGGCTGTCGCGCGCCTATCGCTGGGGAGGACATTCGGCATGGGACCTGCCGCTCAGCGTCGCCCAGCATAGCCTCGCCGTTCTGGCTTTGCGCGAACGCGAAGGAAAGCTCACCCCCCGTGAGTCTCTGCGCGAGCTATTGCACGATGCGACCGAGGGGGTGGTCGGATTCGATGTGCTCATGCCTTTGAAGCCGCATCTCGGCGAGGGCTTCGCACGGCTCGATCGGCGCCTGCAACAAGCGGTCGATCGACGCTACGGTCTGCCGCCGTGGTCCGACGAGAGCTACGCCCTCCATAAGCGTGCCGATCGTCAGGCGGCGGCGAATGAAGCCTATCATGTCGTCGGCTGGAGCCGAGACGACATAAGAGCGAGCCTGCAGATTACGCTCGAGCCGCTCGACGAGGATCCCTTGCCCTTGCCGCCCGGCATGTCGCCCTGGGAGCCGTGGCCGCCGAAGCTCGCCAGCGCACTCTTCCTTCAAAGGCTCGGTGAGCTCGGCGACGCGATCGACGTCACCGACACCCTCGACGATATCGCCATCGACCACACGCTCGCGCAACTGGCCGAAGCCTTCTCCCATCTGCCCGAGGCGACGCGCCGTCGTTGCCGACACATCCCGACCGGCAAACGGGGCCTGGACACGCTCGTCCAGGTCGAAGCCGACGACGGTTCGCAAATCGTCGAGGGCGTCGTCGTCGACGGCGAACGCAACGACACGGGCGCCTTCTACTTCGACGATCACTTCGTCGTCTTCACCACTGTCGACACACAACGCGGAGAACTCATCCGCTGCAATGGAGCGAACTGCCATGTCGAGATACTCTGACATCGACCCGCTCGCCGGCATGGAGGAGTGGGACCGATACGAGCCTTGCTTCGACGAACCCTCGGAGCCGCAGCCGCCCGCCGACGCTTTTGACAAGACGGCAGCGACGCTCACGCCCGCCCAAGCGCAGGCCGCCGCGCATTTCGGGCCGATCCTCGTCCTCGCGGGAGCCGGAACCGGAAAAACCTCGACGCTCACCGCCGCCGTCGTGCATCGTATCGCCGTCGAGCGCATTCCCGCTTCGCGCATCCTCGCCGTCACCTTCACCAACAAGGCCGCCGCCGAAATGGCGTCGCGCATCCGCGCCGCGCTCGACGGCCTGGCGGCCCCCTCCTGGCTCGGCACCTATCACGGGCTCGCCGCCCGTCAGCTCCGCGACGCGCCGGAGATCGCCGCGCTACGGCCGAATTTCGACATTGTCGACGCCGACGACAGCCGCCGCTTCGTCAAGCGCGTCATGAAGGCGCAAGGCCTCGATGGCGAGGAGAGCGGCGACGCCAATGCACGCGATCCGTTGAAGATTATGTGCAACCGCATCGCGAAGTTCAAAGACAATCTGATCACGCCGGCCGGCGCCGCCGCCTGGGTCGAAGCCAAGATCGCCAAAAGCGATCGTTCTCGCGAGCCGGTCGATCCCCATACACTGCGCGCCGCCGCGCGCGTCTACGCCGATTATCAGCGCGCCCTGCGCAAGGCGAACGCCGCGGATTTCGGCGACTTGCTATTGTGGCCGACCCTCGCCATGCGCAAGGACGACGCCTATCGCGCGCGCTGGGCGTCGCGCTTCGATTGGCTCGCCGCGGACGAATATCAGGACGTCAATTTCGCTCAATACAGTTGGCTGAAGTCTTTCGCGGCAGAGCATGGACGTGTCTTCTGCGTCGGCGACGATGATCAGGCTATTTACGGTTGGCGTGGCTCTGATATAGAGTATATTCGTCGCTTTCACCAAGACTTTCCCGGCGCTGTGCAGGTCCGGCTCGAAGAGAACTTTCGATCGACCGGACACATACTCGCCGCGGCCAATGCGGTCATCGCTCGGGACCAGAAACGTCTCGGCAAGACACTCTACACACGAAAGGAGCATGGCGACAAGATCGAGATCGTCGCCTACCGCAACGCCCAGGCCGAGGCCGCCGGCGTCGTCGACGAGATCCTCGCCCGCCACGCCGAGGGAACGGGTTGGCAAGATATCGCCATTCTTTATCGCGCCTCCTTCCTGTCGCGCGGCTTCGAAGAAGCCTTGATGCGCGCCCGCATTCCGCATGTGATCGTCGGCGACGTCGGCTTCTATCAGCGCGCAGAGATCAAGGACGCGCTCGCGCTTCTGCGTCTCGCGGCGACGCCCGACGATCGCCAATCGGACGAGGCCTTCCGCCGGGTCATCAATGAGCCGCGCCGCGGCTTCGGCGCCAAGGCCATGGAGACGGTCGAGGCGGAGGCCTCGTTTCGAAATGTCTCGCTGCTGCGCGCCCTGGACACCGCCGAGCTACCGACGAAATGCCGCGCGGCCGGATTGCAGTTCGCCGACCAACTGCGCCGCATCGGCGAGGATCGCTCGCACACGCTCGCCGATCAGATCTCGCTGCTGCTCGACGCGAGCGGCTATCGCGCCATGCTGCGTGACAGCAAGGCCGAGAGTTCGGAGGATCGGCTCGAAAACCTGCAGGAGCTGATCTCGCTCGCCGGCGAGTTCCACACGGCGCGCGAGCTCCTCGATCATGCGGCGCTCGCCACCAGCCGCCCCGGCGAGGACGAAACCGACCGCGTACGCCTGATGACGCTGCACAAGGCGAAGGGATTGGAATTCCCGCATGTGTTTCTTCCCGCCTGGGAGGCCGGGGTGTTTCCGTCGGATTATAATCGTGACGCCGATGAGGAGCGCCGGCTGGCCTATGTCGCGCTGACGCGCGGTATGCGCCGCGTCAGCATCTCCTACTGCGCTTTCCGACGCGGCTTCGGAGCGCCGTCTCTATACGTCGATGACATACCCGAGGAGCACTGCGTCAGAGGACGCCTGCGCGATGCAGAGCGGCGCCGCGGCACGCCACGCCAACCGGTCGATTGGCGGAAGCTCCCGAGCCATTTGCGGCGGCCGTGAGCCGAGGCCGCAAGAAGGAACGAGAACCGAAAATCATTGAAGACACATATGCCGCCTGCGCGCCCATCGCCACAAGGGGTTGTCGCTGAGGCTCCCGCGCGTTCCGCGCGCCCTTGCCCCGACGGGCGTGAGGCGGTCTTCGGGGTTTTATCGGAGAAAACCATTCGCTGCTCGAGGAGCAAATCATGAATATGATATCCGCAACCCCATCGCGCCGGACAGGCGCGACGCTGCCCGCGATCTCGCAACAGATTTGGCACGAAAAATACAGGCTGAAAACACCCGCCGGAGAGCCGATCGACCTGACCGTCGAAGACAGCTGGCGTCGCGTCGCGCGCGCGCTCGCGAGCGTCGAGAACGATCCCGCGCAATGGGAGGGAGCCTTCGATTCGGCGCTGCAGGATTTCAAATTCTTGCCGGGCGGCCGCATCCTCGCCGGGGCAGGGGTCTCGCGCCGAGTGACCCTCTTCAACTGCTTTGTCATGGGAACGATCGAGGACGATCTCGACGCCATCTTCTCGCATCTTCGTGAGGCCGCGCTCACCATGCAGTACGGCGGCGGCATCGGCTATGATTTTTCGACGCTCCGCCCGAAGGGCGCTCTCGTCAAAGGGGTCGGCGCTGACGCCTCTGGCCCCTTGTCGTTTATGGATGTGTGGAATTCCATGTGCGGCACGATCATGTCGGCCGGCACGCGGCGCGGCGCCATGATGGGCGTCCTGCGCTGCGATCATCCCGATATAGAGGCCTTCGTCGCGGTGAAGGGCGACAAGACGCGCTTGCGCAACTTCAATCTCTCCGTCCTCGTCACCGACGCTTTCATGGCGGCGGTCGACGCAGACAAGGATTGGCCACTCGTGTTCGGCGGCGAGGTGTATCGCACGATCTGGGCTCGCGACCTCTGGGACCAGATCATGCGCGCCAATTTCAACTACGCCGATCCCGGCGTCATTTTCATCGACCGCATCAACGCCCGCAACAATCTTTATTATTGCGAGACGATCGCGGCCACCAATCCCTGCGGCGAGCAACCGCTGCCGCCCTATGGCGCCTGCCTCCTCGGCTCGATCAATCTCGCCAAGCTCGTGCGCGACCCCTTCACGGAGCGCGCCCACCTCGACGAGGACAGCCTCGCACGCCTCGCCGCAGTCGCCGTGCGCATGCTGGACAATACGATCGATGTGTCGGAATTCGCGCTCCCCGAACAGCGTGAGGAAGCGCTGGCCAAGCGGCGCATCGGTCTCGGCGTCACCGGCGTCGCAGACGCCCTGGCCATGTGCCGGCTGACCTATGGGACGCCGGAGGCCGCCGCGATGGCGGCCCGCTGGAATCGCTTGCTCAATCGACACGCCTATATCGCGTCGATCGGACTCGCCAAAGAGAAGGGCGCCTTTCCGCTCTTCGACCGCGACGCCTATTTGGCCGGCGAGACGGTTCGCAATCTGGACAGCGACATCAAAGCCGGAATCTTCGAGAATGGCATTCGCAACGCCCTGCTCACCTCGGACCCGCCGACGGGGACGATTTCGCTGTTCGCCGAAAATGTGTCATCAGGAATCGAGCCGATCTTCGATCTCACCTATCTCCGCAAGACACGCCAACCCGACAATTCGTTCGGCGAGCAGGAGGTCGAAGACTACGCCGTACGCCTCTACCGCGAAAAATTCGGCGTCGACGCGGAACTACCGGAATATTTCGTCACCGCGCAGACCCTGACGCCCGCCGATCACATTCGCATGCAGGCCGCGATTCAGGACCACGTCGACGCATCGATCTCCAAAACGGTGAATTGCCCGGCCGATATCTCGTTCGAGGACTTCAAGACGATCTACGTGGACGCCTATCGCTCCCGCTGCAAGGGCTGCACGACCTATCGTCCGAATGAGATCACCGGCTCCATCCTGTCGACGACGACGCCCGCAGCAACCGTTCCCCCGGAACAGCCGCATCCGGCGATCACGCCACGCCAAGAGAAGCTCGCCGGCGCGACCTATAAGCTGCGCTGGCCGGAAAGCGAGCATGCGTTCTACGTGACGATCAACGACATCGAAGAGGATGGGAGGCTGCGGCCCTATGAAGTGTTCCTCAATTCGAAGTCGATGGAACATTACGCCTGGGTCGTCGCCCTGACGCGCATGATAAGCGCGGTGTTCCGACGCGGCGGCGACGTCGGATTCGTCGCGGAAGAGTTGAAGGCCGTGTTCGACCCGCGCGGCGGGCATTGGAGCGAAGGGCGCTATGTCCCCTCCCTCGTCGCCGCCTTCGGCTCGATCATCGAGCGACACATGATCGACATCGGATTTCTCGCTCCGTCTGAAGCGATTGTCGCGCACGCTTCCGACGAACATCCGCTGGCGCGGACGCTCGGCCCGCTCTGCCCGAAATGCAGCCAGCCGGGCCTCATCAAGAACGACGGCTGTCTGACCTGCCGTCACTGCGGTTGGTCGAAATGCTCTGGCTGAGGTCTCATCGCCAGCCTCGTATGAGGAGACGTTTCATGAATGACTTGACCCTACGGCCGTCCTCGATCTCGGTCGAGCTGGACCGCCCGATCATGCCTGCGCGCCGCAAGTCACACCGGCAGCGCCACGACCGCCCCCAGCCAGTAGAAATCCTTTCAGCCGTGCCCGATCGCGCGCTCAACGCCCATCTCTGGGTGCGGCATCCGCAGGATTGGTACGTGGAGGAGAGCTGGGTCGATCATCGCTTCTTCGAAGAGGAGGCCTTCGAAGGTTCGATCTACGATCCAGCCTGCGGGCTCGGACGCATCGTCGAGGCCGCAAGAGCCGCGGGCTACAATGACGTCCGGGGCGAGGACCTGGTTTCTCGATCCATGTTCTGTGATCGCGCCGTCGACTTCCTATCCGAGGACGCCGGAAGGCAGGCGCCGGACAACATCTGTTGCAATCCGCCATTTCGAAAGTCGCGGGAGTTCGTCATTCGTGGCGGGCGCACCCGAACGCGGCGGCGTGTTGCTCTTGCATGGCGTGCGCGCCAACCGGCTCGCGATGATCGCCCGAATGCGCTTTTTGAACGAGGCCGGCTATTCCGTCGCCGCGATCGACTTTCGCGCGCACGGCGAGAGCACGGGTGACAAAATCACTTTCGGTCAAGAAGAGAGCGCCGATGCAGCCGCGGCGCTCTCCTATATGCGAGAAAAGCTGCCGGGTCGAAAGATCGCCGTGATCGGGCAGTCGCTCGGCGGCGCCGCGGCGCTCCTGGGACAGGGACCGATCACGGCCGACGCCTTCGTGCTCGAATCCGTCTATCCCGACATCGGCCGCGCCATCGACGACCGTTTGACGGCGCCTTTCGGTCCGCTCGGCCATCTCGTGACGCCGGCGCTGCTCGTCGTCGGGCGGACAATGACAGGCCTCGACCCGGCGTTTCTGCGTCCGATCGACCGGATCGAGAAGCTCCGCGCGCCGGTGTTCGTCATTTCGGGCGTTCGCGACCCCAATACCCATATCGACGAAGCGCGCGAACTTTTCGCCCGCGCTCCAGAGCCGAAGGCCTTCTGGGCTGTTGAAGGGGTCGGCCACGAGGACATTTATTTCCGCACCAACGCCGAATATCGCGAGAGAATCCAGGGCTTTTTCGGCAAGCATCTCTGAATTCGCGCCGAAAGAGCGCGGTCGTCGGAGCCGCGTCGAAGGCCCAATATATCGTCGAGGGCGGCGTCAGACGCACCGGGAAAAATTGTTGCTTTCGCTTCTACGAGGCGGATCAGTGACGGATTGTCGAAGGCGGTCCCGCAAGCGCGCGCCCGTTGTCCGGAAAGCGCGGCCGGGGGCCATTACGATCCTCGTTCCTGCGAGTCGTGGGAAGCAATACGAGACGTGCTGCGGCGCCGCGGCGTGATCGGCGAAGGCGACCAGGAGTCTCGAGCAAAATCGGTATCGCTTCGATCAGCTCGAAATGACCCTCGGCGACTTGGTCCCGCGCGGACCGGCTCAGCCTCTTTCAAACAAGTTGCAAGAGACCGTCATGGCGGCGTTTCATTCTTGGAATTTCCGTACGTATGTCGAACAGACAATGTCCGAATCGGGGACGTGTGATTCCAGCGACGAACTCGTGTCGGATCCGTTAATGGGGCTCAGGTCGAGGCGGAGTCATCGCCTTGGGCGTGCGAAGCCTATCGCCTCCATGACGAGCGTCGCCGAGGCGAAGTAGTCGCTGATTACACCTTCGTGTTTTTAGCAGGGCGTCCACGCTTGACCGGCGCGACGGCGACCGCCTTCTGGCGCGGCGCGGCCTTCTCGCGATGCTGACCAAGCCCGATCTTCTTTGCCATTTCTGATCGCTGGGCCGCATAATTGGGAGCCACCATCGGATAGTCCGCCGGAAGGTTCCACTTTGCCCGATACTCCTCCGGACTCATGCCGAGAGCCCTCAAATGGCGTCGAAGCGATCTGAAGCTCTTTCCGTCTTCGAGACATATGATGAAATCGGGCGTGATCGACTTGCGGACCGAAACTGCCGGCTCCCGTTTCACCAGTGGCGGCGTTGTATCGATCGACGCTTTGCCGAGGTTCTCCAGCGCACCGCGCACAGCGTGGATCAGCGAAGGCAGATCTCCGATCGGCAGGGAATTATTGGCGACGAAGGCCGCGACGACCTCGGCCGCGAGCGTGGTCGAATGAGAAGGTTCTGCCTCGGAAGCCGTCATTCGTATTTTCCTCGAAGTTCATGACGAATAAGATTTCGTAACTATTGGCCG
Source organism: Methylosinus sp. Sm6 (assembly GCF_019802345.1). Taxonomy (GTDB): domain Bacteria; phylum Pseudomonadota; class Alphaproteobacteria; order Rhizobiales; family Beijerinckiaceae; genus Methylosinus. Next base: position 174,008 of record NZ_JAINDZ010000004.1, read on the forward strand.
CTCCTCGATACCAGCGCAAGCGCTTTCAGCGACTTTTTCTTAGGACGGGTCGAATGGACTGCTCCTCACCACGCCGAGCGGCTTCGGCGTGGTGATAATCGGCGCAAGTAGAAAACACCGACAGCCGAAGCGAAACAAGATCGAAAAGCGCGAAGCGGCGTTCCCGCATGCGCGTCCACCGCCGCAAGGGTGAAGGCGCGCGCGCCCGTTCTCGCCACGAGCGGCGAGTCCGCCCTTGCCCCGGCGGCCGTGATGCGGGGCGTGGGAGTTCGTTCCGAAGCATGAAACGGAGACGAATCCCATGAACAACAACATGAAGAGCAATGGACGCGCGTCCGCGCGTTGCGATCATTACCAAGGCGTCACAGACCGCATCGTCGCTGCTCTCGAAGCGGGCAGGGCTCCCTGGCGCAGGCCCTGGGATCCCGAAAAATCGGGCGGACCGCTCTCGCCGATCAACGCCGTCGACGTTCTGTCCTATCCGACCGTCGTGTCGTCCTTCACCTGCACGAGGATGCGCCGCAACGGCTTCGGCGGCATGGCCGTCCTCATCACCAAAGACACCGTCGTCGGCAAGTCGACGCACGATATTCTCGACGATCTCGTGTTGGAAGCGGGGCTCGATGGGGCGAGCCGACACGCTCCCGCGGCGAAGGAGAATTGTCATGACTGACCAATCATGGATAGGCGACGCTCCTCTTCGCCAGCGCGTTCGCCTGTGGCGGCTTCGCGTGCGATCGCTCCTTCTGCGCCTCCGCCGAGGACTTCTCTACGGCATCGGGCGTCTCTCGAAAGAAGAGGCAAGGCTGATCTTCGTCGATTGTCAAACGCCCGCCGGCTGGCATCCGCTTTTGATGCTTTCAGACGACGATGTGCTCGAAGAGCTGAACGAAGATTTCGAGAACGACCCGTCCCTCTCCGAACTCGTCAGCGCTGCTTGCGCGCGGGTCTCATACAAATGAGAGGATTTCGGCGACGAACTCTATGAAGCCCGTCGGTGGGCGAGGAATCTGGTCGAAGAGTATGCGCGCGACGACGACATCGCGCTGCGCTCGCGAGAATCGAATTCCGACCAAGACGACGACGAGCAACTAGCGCGACCGTGACGACAGTTGGCGGCCGCGAAACATATCCCCTTTCTGCAATTTCATCGAAGGAGCATCCACCATGGCTATCCAGTATGCAAAATCCGGAAAGATCATCCCCACGCGATTCACCCTCGAAGAGATCGAGGAAGCGTCGGAGCTGATGCAGGGCTTTTGCGTCGCCTGCGGCGCGGTGAGAGACTGCTGTGAACCAGATGCCCGCCGGTATGAATGCGAGGACTGCGGCAAGCGGCACGTCTACGGCGCGGAAGAAATCATGCTCATGGGACTTGTGGTCGAGTCGTGATCGACGTCGGCCGCTCATGTGTCCAGGGCGCCTCGGCGACATGAGCGGATGGCACAGCAGGACAGCGAGGGTCGCAACAAAAGGGAAGACGCCAAGAGAGGAGATTTGAAGGCTCCATCCCGCATGCCCGCCCACCGCCGCAAGGGTCCGGCGCGAGCGCCCGGGCCGAGGCCCGCCCTTGCCCCGGCGGCCGTGATGCGGGGCGTCCAGGTTCGTTTCGAGACCAGAATGGAAAGGACGAACCAAATGAGCAATTTCAAGAAGCACAAAGCCCATGTGCCGACGCGCCGCGATCACTATCAAGAAGTGACGGACCGAATCGTCGCTGCTCTCGAAGCCGGCACGCCTCCCTGGCGTCGACCCTGGGATCCCGAAAAATCGAGAGGATCGCTCTCGCCGATCAACGCCGTCACGGGGCGTCGCTATCACGGGATCAACGTCCTTTTGCTCGGCTTGTCGCAATTTTCATTCGCGAACGGCGATCCTCGCTTTTGCAGCTACAAGCAGGCGAAGGATCGAGGATGGCAGGTTCGAGCGGGCGAGAGAGGCACAACCGTTTACTTCTACAAGAGCCTACGCGTCGAAGATCGCGACGCTCCCGCGGATGGCAAGGAGCACACGCGTAACATTCCGCTGCTTCGCTCCTTCACTGTTTTTAACGGTTCGCAGATAGACGGCATTCCCGCCTTTACGCCGCCCACGATCGAAGAGGCGCCATGGCGTCGATTCGACGCGGCGGACATCATCATGCGCAACAGCGGCGCCGTCATCCGCATCGGCGGTGATCGCGCCTTCTACCGTCCGGCTACCGATAGCATTCATTTGCCGCCGAAAAACGCGTTCCGTTCGCCGGAAGGACTCGCGTCGGTCGCGATTCATGAACTCGCCCATTGGAGTGCGGCGCCAGGCCGTCTGAACCGAGATCTGACAGGAGAATTCGGCTCCGCGAAATACGCGCTCGAGGAACTAATCGCGGATATTACAAGTTGTCTCGTCAACACAGAACTCGGTCTGCCGACAGACATAGAGAACCACGCGAGCTATGTAGCGTTTTGGCTAGAGAGACTCAAGACCGACAAACGCGAAATCTTTCGCGCTGCGGCGGCGGCGCAGAAAGCCGCGGATTATTGCCTCGCCTTTCATCCGGACTTCGCCGAAAGCCAAAGCGACTCGGATGAACAGGACGCCGCTGATAGCGACGCGCCCCTCGTCGAGGCCGCGTGATCGCCATGACACGCGCCATATCGACGAACCCCGCAGGCGGCGAGCATCCGCACGCTCGCTCTCGCCCCGAAACCTCCATTGCTCCCGATCTCAGGAGCTACGATCACATTCTTGTCGCTTGCTCTGGCGGCAAAGATTCGCTCGCTTGTCTAATCCATCTCATTGATCAAGGAGCCGATCCCGCTCGTATCGAATTGCATCATCATGACGTCGACGGTCGCGGGCCGCCGACGTTCGATTGGCCGATCACCGCGGGCTACTGCCGAGCGATCGCCGCGGCGTTCGGCGTTCAGATTTACTTTTCCTGGCGCGACGGAGGCCTGCGCCGCGAGATGTTGCGTGATCACGAGCCCACCGCCTGCGTGGCGTTCGAAACGCCCGAGGGAAGTATCGCGACATTCTGCGGCCGCGGCGGTCCTGGCACGCGTCTGCGCTTCCCCCAGGTCACGGCCGATTTGCGGCTTCGATGGTGCAGTTCCGTCGCGAAGATCGACGTGATGCGAAGCATGATCTGCAATTCGCCCCGCTTCCTCGGCAAGCGCACGCTCGTCGTCACCGGCGAGCGCGCCGAGGAGAGCCCAGCGAGGGCTCGCTATCTGACGTTCGAACCGCATCGCACCGATACGCGCGGCGGAACCCGCCGGCGTCGCCACGTCGATCATTGGCGTCCGATCCACGGCTTGGAGGAACGACAAGTCTGGGATCTGCTCCGGCGTCACGGCGTCGTTCCGCATGTCGCCTATCAACTCGGCTTTGGACGCGTCTCCTGCATGCATTGCATCTTCGCCTCGCCCGATCAGTTGGCGACGGTCAGATGGATGGCGCCGGAGCGCTTCGAGATGATCGCCGAATACGAACGGCGCTTCGGCTGCACCGTCAAACGCGATGCTTCCATCCATGCCGTTGCCAATCGCGGCAGACCCTATCCGGCCGCGCTCGCTCGGCCAGATCTCGTGCAGCTCGCCATGTCCGAGCATTGGTCGCCGGCGATACGCACATCTCCCGAGCGCTGGCGCCTGCCCGCCGGCGCCTTCGGCGACGCCGCCGGTCCCGGCTGACGTCTGCGGGTCTCGGCTTCCCCTTTTTCACAATCCGTTTCTCGCCTCCCAGAGGAGACATCGACATGTCCCGCTCCTACACGCATTTTTCCTGCGTCCTTCCCCTCGGCCGTTCCGAATTCGTGCCACCGGCGATTGCTCTCTATGAGCAATATGCCGAGGAGCTCGACGCCAGATTTGAGCACGTCTGCTTCACAGTGAAAGCCAGCGACGCCGATAGAGGATGTCTTCGCATCGTCTCCGGGGACGACGGCGATCCCGAACAAGTGATCGCATTCGTTCAGCGCTGTGCGAGAACGTTCGGATTGACCGGCCTATGGGGTTTCCATTGGAGTCAGGGCTGCGTGTTCCCCTCGTTCGACGCATTCGGTGGCGCAGCTTGCCTGCTCGATCTCGGCGAGCAGCGCGTCGTCGACAGGATCGATTGTCGGCGCTGGCTCTCGGAACGTATCGCGCGTGACAAGACGCCGGCGGCTCGGCTCGTTCGGCTCCATTCGTGACGCCGCGCAATTCGTAGGTTCGAAAAAAGGAAATCCAAAAAGAAGAAGCAGAAAAAGGAGTCGTTACCGCGAACGAACGGCCGCCGCAAAGGGTGGGTCGCTCCGGCCGCTTCGCTGGGCCGGATCAATCCCGGCGCACGAGCGCCGCCTTTGCCCCAGCCGTTCGTCCTCGGTGCGTGATCGGGGTCTTCGAGAAGAAGATCGAGAGGAGACTCCGATGCAACAGATCAGCACGACTGAATCCGAAACTCGTGATGCCGCCACCGCGGCGGCGTTCGGCCTCGACGCGTTGGACCACGACGCCGCGCGCCGCGACGGCTGGGTCATATCCGATTGCGGCAGCTATCGCGACGGCGCACCCCGCATCGAGCTGCAGAAGTTCGACAATTCGGAGCAAGGTTCACCGAGTTTTCGCGACGACAGAGAGGCCTGGGCGCATGTCGTCGCGCGGGTGCGTGCGGGCTCCGCGCTTCACATGCAAGCGCTCGATCTCGTCGATCGCCGCGAGCGCTTCGCCATCGAAGCCGCCTTCGGACACTGGTGAGTCCGCCGACCGCCGGCTCCCGAGCCTTCCCCTTCGATCATTCGCTCGACTGCCCATGCCCGGCCGCCCATCGCGCGCCGGGCTTTTTCGTGCTCGCCGAAAGGACTTCTCGCCATGGCCAAGGACAGCAATCAGCTGACGCTTTCTCTGTTCGACTCGACCAGCCTCTCCGGAGGATTGACGCTCGACAGCGGAGGTTTCCGTCCCTCGACCGATGTCCCCGAAGAGGACGAAGCGCCGGCCGTCCTGGCGCCGCCCGCCATTCCTGCGCAGGACTTCGTGCTGCGCGGCGACCGCCAGCTCGCCCACGGCTGGAAAGCCCGCGCCGCCGACAATCTCGCCGCCATCCGGCTCGCCCTCGAAATCGAGGCTGAAAAGCGGAATGCGACTTCGGAGGAGCAGGACGTCCTGAGCCGCTTCGTCGGCTTCGGCGCGTGCGACCTCGCCGATATAATGTTCCGCCGCGCCGGCGAGAGCTTCGCCGAGGGCTGGGAGGATCTTGGCGAGGAGCTGGAGCGGCTCGTCCCGCGCGAAGAGCTGGCGAGCCTCGCCCGCGCCACGCAATATGCCCATTACACGCCCGAATTCATCATTCGCGCCATCTGGCGCGCCGTCCAGCGCATGGGCTTTGCCGGCGGCGCGATCCTGGAGCCCGGATGCGGGACGGGGCTCTTCTTCTCCCTCATGCCGGAAGCGCTCGCCGGCAAATCGAGCCTCACCGGCGTCGAGATGGACGCCACCACCGCACGCATCGCATCGCAGCTGTTTCCGAACGCCTGGATCCGGCGCGAGGATTTTACGAAGGCGCGCCTCTCCGAGAGCTTCGAGCTCGTCATCGGCAATCCGCCGTTCAGCGACCGGCGCGCGCGTCTCGAGGGGGCAGAGCGCCTCGACCTTTCGCTGCATGATTATTTCATCGCGCGGTCGGTCGAACGGTTGAAGCCGGGCGGTCTCGCCGCCTTCGTCACCAGCCGCTGGACCATGGACAAGGTCGACGACAAGGCGCGCGCCCATATCGCCGTCATAGCCGATCTCGTCGGCGCGATCCGGCTTCCCGAGGGAGCCATGAACGCCGCCGCAGGAACCGACGTCGTCATCGACATCCTGTTCCTGCAGAGGCGCGCCGCTGACCAGGAGCCCGCCGGCGCGCTCTGGCAGGACCTCGCCGAGGCAATCCCCGCCGAGGATGGCGAGGAGGCTCTCTCGATCAATCGATATTTCATCGATCATCCAGAGATGGTCATGGGGCTCCATGCGCGGACCAGCAGCGCCTATGGGCCGACCTACACCTGCCTGCGAAAGGACCGCGCCGCGCTCGACGACGAGATCGACGCCGCCGTTTCGCGCCTGCCGCGCGGAATCCATCAGCCGAGCGAGCGCGTCGCCGCGACCGCGCCGAGCCGGCCCGCCCTTCGCGTCGGGACGGCGGCCGAAGGCGCGACGATCAAGGAGGGCAGCTTCGTCATCGTCGACGACGCGCTGATGCAGATCATCGACGGCGCGCCCTGCAAGATCGAGGTGCGCGGCGGCAAGGGGGGCGAAGGCATTCCCGCAAAACACGCCCGCATCATTCGCACCCTCATTCCGATCCGCGACGCCATCCGCGAGGTCCTGCGCGCCCAGGAGGCCAATGAGCCCTGGGGTCCGGCCCAGACGCGCCTGCGCATCGCCTACAACAGCTTCCTGCGCAATTTCGGAGCGATCAATCTCACCACCATCAGCGAGACGACGGATCCGAAAACCGGCGAGGCGCGCGAGACCCAGCGCCGCCCCAATCTCCAGCCCTTCCTCGACGACCCCGACGTCTGGCTCGTCGCCTCGATCGAGGACTATGACGTCGAGACCGGCGTGGCGAAGAAGGGACCGATCTTCTCCGAGCGCGTGCTGCATCCGCCGGCGACGCCGACGATCGAGAGCGCGGCCGACGCCCTCGCCGTCACCCTGCACGAGCTCGGCCATGTGGACATCGACCGCATCGCCGAGCTCCTCGGCCGCTCGCGCGACGAAGCGCTCGCCGAGCTCGGGGATCGCGTCTTCCTCGATCCTCAGACCACGATCGAGGGCTTCGAAAGCTGGCAGACCGCCGACGCCTATCTGTCCGGCCCAGTGCGCACCAAGCTCGCCGCCGCGATCATCGCCGCAGAGCGAGATGCGCGCTATCGGCGCAATGTCGAGGCGCTAGGCCCGGTCCAGCCCGAGGATCTGAAGCCCTCGGATATTTCGGCGCGGCTCGGCGCGCCATGGATCCCGACCGCCGATGTCACCGCCTTCGTCGCCGAGGTCATCGGCGTGGAGGCCTCGATCCGCCACACCATCGAGATCGCCTCCTGGACCGTCGAGCTCTCCGCCTTCTCCGGTCGCGCCGAGGCGACCTCCGAATGGGGCACGGCGCGGCGCAACGCCGGCCTGCTGCTCGGCGACGCGCTCAATTCCTCGATCCCGCAAATCTACGACGTCTGGAAGGAGGACGGCAGAGAGCGGCGCGAGCTGAACGCCGCCGAGACCGAGGCGGCCAAGGAGAAGCTCGCCAAGATCAAGACGGCTTTCGAGCGTTGGGTCTGGACCAATGTCGAACGGGCCGAGCGGCTCACCCGCATCTACAACGACCAGTTCAACAATCTGGTCCCGCGGCATTTCGACGGAGCCCATCTCCAGCTTCCCGGCGCGAGCAGCGTCATCAAATTCTACGACCACCAGAAGCGCGCCATTTGGCGCATCGTCAGCGCCGGCAAGACCTACATCGCCCATTCGGTCGGCGCCGGAAAGACCTTCACCATCGCCGCCGCCATCATGGAGCAGAAGCGGCTCGGCCTCGTCGCCAAGGCGATGCTGGTGGTTCCTGGCCATTGCCTGGCGCAGGCGAGCCGCGAATTCCTCCTGCTCTATCCGAACGCCCGCATTCTGGTCGCCGACGAGACGAATTTCTCCAAGGACAAGCGCCAGCGCTTCCTCGCTCGCGCCGCCACGGCGCAGTGGGATTGCATCATCATCACCCACAGCGCCTTCAAATTCGTGCCGGCGCCCGCCGCCTTCGAGCAGGCGCTCATTCAGACCCACCTCGCCAGTTATTCCGAATTGCTCGAGAAAATCGATGGCGACGACCGAATCTCGCGCAAGCGCATCGAGCGCATGAAGGAAGGCCTGGAAGCCAAGCTCGAAGCCTTGCAGAGCCGCAAGGACGACCTTCTGACCATCGGCGAGATGGGCGTCGACCAGCTCATCGTCGACGAGGCGCAGGAGTTTCGCAAGCTCTCCTTCGCCACCAATATGACGAGCCTGAAGGGCGTCGATCCGGACGGATCGCAGCGCGCCTGGGACCTCTTCGTCAAATCCCGCTTCGTCGACGAGAAGAACCCCGGCCGGGCTCTGCTCCTCGCCTCCGGCACGCCGATCACCAATACGCTCGGCGAGATGTTCACCCTGCAACGCTTCATGCAGCCGGAGACGCTCGAAGAGCGGGGCATTCACGAGTTCGACGCCTGGGCCGCGACCTTCGGCGAGACGCGCACCGAGCTCGAGCTGCAGCCATCCGGCCTCTACAAGCCGGTCACGCGCTTTTCGGAATTCGTCAATGTCGCCGATCTCATGGCCATGTATCGCTCGGTCGCCGACGTCGTGCTCAAATCGGACCTGCGCCATTATCTGCGTCTGCCGAGCGTCAAGGGCGGCAAGCGCCAGATCGTCACGGCCGAGCCGACCGCCGCCTTCAAGGCCTACCAGAAAATCCTCGCCGAGCGCATCGCCGTCATCGAGAAGCGCAAGACCAAGCCTGAGAAGGGCGACGACATTCTCCTCTCCGTCATCACCGACGGCCGCCACGCCGCCATCGATCTGCGCTTCGTCCTCCCCGGCCATGCGAATGAGGACGGCAACAAGCTCAATGCCCTGATCGATAACGTCTTTGCGATCTGGCGCGAGACGGCGGACCGCCGCTACACAAGGGCCGACGGCGTCCCCTACCTCCTGCCCGGCGCGGCGCAGATGATCTTCTCCGATCTCGGCACGCTCAATGTGGAGGCGACGCGCGGCTTCTCGGCCTACCGCTGGATCAAGTCGCGGCTCGTCGCGCTCGGCGTTCTCGCCGAGCAAATCGCCTTCATGCAGGATTACAAGAAGTCGAGCGCCAAGCAGCGTTTGTTCCAGGACATCAACGCCGGCAAGACCCGCATCCTGATCGGATCGTCCGACACGATGGGCACGGGCGTCAACGCCCAGCGCCGTCTAGTCGCGCTCCATCACCTCGACGTTCCCTGGCTCCCCTCGCACATCGAACAGCGCGAAGGCCGTATCGAGCGCCAGGGCAACGAGAATGAGGAGATCGAGCTCTACGCCTATGCCACCAAGGGCAGTGTCGACGCCACGGGCTGGCAATTGCTCGAACGGAAGGCCCGCTTCATCGAGATGGCCATGTCCGGCGACCGCAGCATCCGTCGGCTGGAGGACGCCGGATCGCAGGTCAATCAATTCGCCATGGCGAAGGCCATTGCATCGGGCGACCCGAGGCTCATGCAGAAGGCCGGGCTCGAAGCCGAGATCGCTCGCCTGGAACGCCTGCGCGACGCGCATTTCGACGATCAATACGCCGTCCGCCGCACGATCTCCACAACCGAGGCCTCGCTCCGTCACGCCGAAAAGCGGATCGCCGAGATCGAGCAGGACATCGCCAGACGAACCCCGACCCGCGGCGACGCCTTCCGCATGGAGGTGAACGGAGAGCGATTCGTCGAACGCAAGGACGCCGGCGCCGCCCTCCTCAGAGGCATCCGCGCCAGGGAGTTCGAAGGCAAGGGCGGCGAATGGCGCATCGCCAATATCGGCGGCTTCGATTTGTCCGTCACGGCAAGATCCGTCGCGCGCCAGAAGCTCGCGCAGGTCGAGCTGACGATGCAGCCCGCCGGCCGACATATGGAGATCGAGTATTCGCACGATCTGACGCCGCTCGGAATCGTTTCACGCCTCGAATATTGCCTCTCGCGCTTCGAAGTGGAGTTGGCCGAGCAGAAGCGCGCCATGCACGACGCCGCCGAACGCCTCCCGGCCTATCGCCGGCGTCTCGATAAAGCTTTCGCCTACGAAAACGAGCTCGACATGAAGCGCGACGAGCTGGCGGCGCTCGACGCTTCGCTCGCCGCGAACGACGACGGCAAGTCCGAAGCCCCCTCTGCGGCCTGACGCGCGGACCTTCGGCGCAGGCTGGTCTGAGCATCTCGGCGCGGGCGATCCCATGGAGCCCGCATCGCCACGCGCCGCGCCCGCCCCATTCCAATCAGGAGATCTTCGATGCTCCCGACCGCAATCACTCGATCTCTCCGAATGCCGCAACTGACGGCCGCCGACTTCACGCCGACCAAATTCCATACGGTCGACGACAAGGCCTAGTTCGCCAACTCGCTGCTGAAATTCCTCGCCGACGACTGCCCGAAGAGCGGCTTCACTGACCGACTGTATGTGCGCCTCTCCAACAGCTTTGGAAACATTGCCTACTACGATAGGCAAGGCTTCTTCGAGCACTTCTTTCTGGCTTTGGAAACGAAGGCAGAATTCCTCGAACAAACGCTGCAATGGCCCTGTTATGGCTCCGCGGAATTTACATTTTGCGACGTGGAGATCCTCGTCCAATCGCGGATCACGACGGCGAACCTTCTCGCGATCGTAAAGGCGCAGCGCGACAGTGACATCGCTCGCCGAGAGCGCGAGTTGCTCGAGCGTCTGAAAGCCAAATACGAGCCGATGCCCCGACCGGATGCGCTCTCCGGTCTGGCGTCGCCGGCCACAGCGCCCGAGCCGCCGACGGTCCTGCGCCAAGGATCGCTGTTTGATTTCTCCGAATGAACGACGCGGCTCCTGCGCGCTGCGATCGTCGAGGATAGGCGAGCGCCGAGAGGAACAAACACGAAAATCAGAATGAAGAAAAAGGCGATTTGCCCCATGCGCGGCCGTCGCCGCAAGAGTGCGTCGCTCTGCTCCCGCGCGTTCCGCGCGCTCTTGCCCCGCCGTCCGCGATCGGGGCGTTCGATCCTCGTCTTCGAAAAGAAGAACGGCAATTCGAATTGAAAGAGGAGTTCATCGACATGGAACTGCGTCACGTCGACCCCCGCAATCTCAAGCCCAATCCCAGCAATCCCCGCCGCATCGCTCCCAGCGAGCATGCCGACCGGCAAATGATCGCCAATATCAAGGCGACGGGCATCACACAGCCGCCCGTGGTGCGCCCCGACGGCGACGATCTCGTCATCGTCGCCGGCCACGGCCGCGTGCGCGCCGCCATCGGCGCCGGCTTGAAAGAGATTATCGTCCTCGTCCGCGGCCCCGACGACGGCGCCGACAATCTCCGCGCGCTCTCCGAGAACGTCGTCCGAGTTCAGATGGGGCCGGTCGACCAATGGCGCACCATCGAAGCGCTCATTTCCGATAATTGGACGGAAGAGGCGATCGGCGATGCTCTCGCCCTGCCGGTACGGACGATCAAGAAATTGCGCCTGCTCGCCAACGTCCATCCAGCTATCCTCGATCATATCGCAAAAGGCGACATGCCGCAGGAGAGCCACCTGCGTATCATCGCCGCCGCCGGCGCCGACGAGCAGGCATCTGTCTGGAAGAAGCACAAGCCCAAGAAGGGCCAGGAGACGGTCAGTTGGCACGAAGTTTCTCGCGCCCTCGACAAACGGCGCATCTACGCCAAGAATGCGAAGTTCGGCCCGGACGAAGAGCAGGCTTTCGGCATCGTCTGGGAGGACGATCTGTTCGAGCAGGGCGATCAGGACAGCCGCTACACCACCCAGGTCGAGGCGTTCTTCGCCGCACAAGCCGCATGGATCGAAGCCAATCTGCCAAAGAATGGCGTTCTCCTGCAGATTGACGAATACGGCCAGGGCAAGCTTCCGCCGAAAGCCGAGCGGAATTGGGGACAGCCGAGAAAGAGCGACACAATCGGCCGTTACGTCGACACCCGCGACGGATCCGTGAAGGAAATCCTCTACCGCCTGCCGAAGGAGGAGCCGAAGAAGGGAAAGAATGCAGCCTCCGGCGCGACGTCCGAGACGCTCTCGGAGCCCGCTCGCACCCGCCCCGAGATCACGCAAAAAGGTCTCGCGATCATCGGCGACTTCCGCACCGACGCCCTCGTCAGAGCGCTCGCGGAAAACGAAATCGACGACTTCACGCTTCTCAGTCTGCTCGTCCTCGCCTTCGCGGCCGACAATGTCGATGTGAAAGCCAGCGGCTACTCCTCGCGCATGCGTCGAGGCCTCGCGCACCGGCTCGCCAATGAGGGACGCATCACCCAGGACGCCGCCCTCGTTCGGAAGGCCGCGCGCGACATGCTGGCCCATGTTCTCAACTGCCGCCCCGGCTATCATTCGAGCGGCGTCGCCGCCCGCCTCGTCGGGGACGCGATCGGCGCGGATGCGCATCTTCCCAATATGGCGACGGACGATTTTCTGTCGGCGCTTTCGAAGGCTGCGCTCGAAAAGGCCGCCGCGCTGCACTCGGTGCTGCCGCGTCCGCGCGCCAAGGAGACGCGCGCCGCTCTCATCGAGGAGGTCTCCGGCGGAACATTCGTGCTTCCGGCCGCGCGTTTCGCCCTTTCCGAGGAGGAGATCGCGAGCGAGCTCGCCCGGGCGACCGAATGCTCCGAGGAGGAAGAGGGGAATGTCGACGGCCCCGATCCGGAGATCGGCGCCTCCGACGAGGACCCCGATCCCGAAGAGGATCACCAAGCGGAGGAATTCGCCTGAGCGCGGCGACGGCGCGGCCGGCTTGACGCCGGCCGCGCCCATAGAGGCGCCAGCGACTTGGTCGTCAGGCCGAACACGGCGAATTACCAGCCGAAGACGGGAGGTCCGACCATGTACGCCTTTCAATTCCAGGACGGAAGCTGGCGCATCGATTTCTTGACGAACAGTCGATCACCTCCTCCTCAGCCGAGGACGGAGGCCTACGATCTCTATGAAGCGTCCTACCTCAGCCGCCGTGACGCGAATGCGGCGATCGAAAAACTTCGCGCGCTCGTCTCCGACGACTCTCGACGCAAACATGAGGAACCCCGATGAAATCGAAATTCATCACCGAACACGATCTCGCCACGCTCGCCAATATCTGCCGCGTCGCCGCGGAGCGCTTCAAAGAGCATGAAGCGGAATTCCGCACGCTGGCGGCCGCTCCTCCATCGCTGGAGACAAAATCGCTGCTCCCGACGGGAGACTCGGCGTTGCGGCTCGCCGATCAGTTCGCGCTTCAGGCCAGAGAAGCGCACGCCTTCGCGAGTCTGTTCGACCGCAGCGAACCGTTCACAATTCGGCATTCCGGCGCCGACGCCGAGGACTAACCGAAATCGGAGGAGGCCCGACAATGGATGCAATACTGCAAATTGCGTCGCGATGGCGCGCTCCACTTCTGAAACGCGTTCCCAAGACCGAGAGACCAATGACGGCACAAGATTGCATTCGCGTCTATAACGAGTCCCCGCGTATCGTCGCCGTGCAATTTCGGTTCGGCGACAGTTTCGGGCACGCGAGTCTCACCTTCGACGAGACACGAAACCTCGTTCGCATTCTCACGAAGGCGACCGAGATCACGGCGCAAAGCCCCGCGCGTTCATAGCCGTTCGACCTATGGAGCCCCCGAATGCCGACCTACCGCATCCTTCTCATCGAAGAGCAGGTGGAAAGCGACTGTGCAGAATTCAAAGTCGCTGCACCCACGCCCCGAGACGGCGCAAATATTCTCGTCGACGCCCATGCGCGCGCTCGTGAGAAATCCTCCAATTGGGTCTCTCTGCCGGACGGGCAGAGCGCCCGCATCGAGCCCGACAATCTCGTTCGAACGCACGTCTATTGCGTATTGCTGGACGACGACGGCAACGAAGTCGAGGAGATCGATCTCAATACACCACCCTCTCCTGCTCAGCCGCCTTCCAAGACGACGGCGGCGGAAGATGGTCCATGATGTGGCGTTGTCATCCCACCGTCCAATTCCCCAACAACACGATCGTCAGGGCTGCCTGATCGTGCTCGAGAGCCGAGGCGGCGGTCATTCCCATTCTCGCCGCCTCGCCCATTCGGTTGGCGGACTCCAGGAGACACGACGATGGCCAGGACACACGTCGATGTCGCCGCCGAAATATTCGGGAGCGCCACCAGCATCGCGCATCTGGCGCAATTCGCATTCGACGGCGAAGACAGCAAAGAGATGACCGTCGAATACGCCATGAGGCTGATCAAAAGGGACTGGCCCTTCGAAATCGATCACGCGAAGACCGAAATCGAATGCGGCGTCGGCATTCGGGTCACTTTCAAAGACGGGTCCGTTCTTCATGTCGGCGCCTGGGCGGACTGACACGGAGGCTTTGCGACCGGATGTCCCCAGCTTCGGAGTTTCGATATGATTCGGCAATATTATGCACAGCGCCGTCAGGGCGGCGACAATCCGAAGGGCGTCGGCGTCATCGCCGTCGGATCCATCTACTATCTACAGAACGATCGCTATTGGCGCGATCGATTTCGCGGCACGCCTGTGTGCCGCGATCCCTGGATTGTTCTGGCGTTTTTGAACGGCGTTGTCGCGGCCTCCCGCCGCAGCGTCGCCACAGGGAAATGGGAAGACGTCTATGTGAGCGGCCGCTCCGATCTCGCCATCGTGCGGTCCCTCCGTGATGGGCGCATCCGCAAGATCGCCGTCCGCACACTGATCCTTCACGACGATCTCGGCATGTGCAAGCAAGCGACCGAATATCCGTCTCTGCCGTGGGTGTCTGATCGCAATTTACGGCTTCGACCTATCGCCGCGTAATGTGGATATGCCCGGCGTTTGCGCCAGCAACGAAATCGGACGCAGAGGGCGCCGGAGTGTGTCGAGAATGCACTCGCTCGCAGCCTCACTCTCCGCTTGCGAGCGGCAGATGCTCCCGAGTTCCATCGCTCCGAAAAGTCGAGCGCGGCGCCATCCGCTTATGTTGCGACAGATTCATGCCCGCGAGTTGGGATTCCGAAGCTTCGCTTCGCTCACCCGCACTTCTTTCGAATAGTCGCGCCAAGTCGTCGCTCACGCGCGAAGCAGGATGAATGAATGGCGCATCGAGCATACGCCCTCGAATTGCGCTCGGACCGTCCAACAGAGCCACGACAATGCCGGCGACAGCGCCTCCCAGCGCACCCGCTCCGATCGCTATCGAAAGGGCGTCCACAAGGAATCCGACGAGAGAGCTCGAAACCCGACTTGCGTTCGGATGAAGACGTGACGCCGACGATTCCTTATTCATGAAAGGCTCCCGAATTGCAGGCGGCCGCTCCAAGATCGTCCGCACTGCAACCGTGCGCTCCATGTGCGCGAATATGAATTGAGGGTCGAATGCTGCGGTTGCACTCGACCCTCCCTCGTAGTTCGATAGTCGACGGGCAGCTCTATTTGCACACCACATGCCCAGGAGTGTACACGCATTGGTCAATCGGACTCTTGAAAACAAAAGTTTCGCGCGTTCCATCCTTATATCGGCACACCAGTTTTAGCGGTTGATGCGCCTTCTTGAGATTATGCCATCCTTGCTCCTTCAGAGAGCCGTCGGGCGTCAGCGATTCCGTGTCCGGCGTGAGTGTCCCCGGCGGGTCCGCCAGTCCCGAAATGATCGTGATCCCCGATAGGTTATTCTTGCAAGGTTCGACGGCGAAGGCCGCCGTCGGAGCCATCAGCATCAGGATGGCGAGCGCCCTAGTGTGATACGACATAGAATTTGTCCCCCGTCTCATATTGATTGTTCCCTGTCCAATATATCGTCCGGTAATGGGCTGGCTGATTCAGCCATTGGTCCATTACCTGTATGCCCTGGTCATTTTGACCGAGGTAAATTGCCGTGTGGCTTTGGCCCGTCGTGTTCGTGTAGGTTCCGTCCTCGCCGAATGTCGCGATCACAGTCCCCGTTGCGATGTCGCTCGCGCCCTGAACCTGTTCTCCTGGAACCCAGGTGGAAGTCAGCCCGACGTCCGATGTGACCTGCGCCAGCGCGACGCACTGCCCACTTCCGACGCTTTGGCCGTTGTATTGGCTGTAGTCGGTAGCGATCGTGCCCGCGCCAATACCGCCATCACCATTGTAGCCGCCGCCGCCATTTCCTCCTCCTCCTCCGTTTCCGGGACCTGTATCCGAGCCGCCGGTCGGGTAACTGAAATTCGGCGCTCCCTTCTCGCGATAGGTCGGGATCACCGTCGCGGGCAATCCGCGTTCGACGACGGGAGTCGGATCGGCGCTTGCCGGCGCCCTCCCCAAGAGCGGCCATCCAGCGACCGCCGCCAGCGCCGCCACGATCAATCGGCATGAGTCGCCGCGTCGACTGCGCCGACCGCCGTTTCCACCACCGCCGTCGCGCGGAGGGGACACATTCATTTTTCGCAACATGAGACCTCCTTTTGCAGAAGGCTCTCAACATTGCTCTCCTCGGCGCGAATGTGAAATTCCTGTCAACCGCGAAATCATCGTCGGGGATCTTCCGGCCGTGTCGTCGCTTCGCCTTTGGCTAATTCCTGATTGCGACGGGCTTCCGGGAGCGGAGTCCGGCCGCCGCTCATGCCGGCGCGCCGCAGCGTCGCCCCCGCGAGATGCGAGGAATTTCGAAAAAGGGAAGAATGAAGAATCGAATCGAGCGAGAAGCCGAAAGCCCGATTGCACGTCGGCGTTCTACAGTCGTCGTCGACTCCTTCGGCTCCAGGCGCCGCAGAATTTTCCCCTGTCCGCGCCGCCCCGCCTCGAACGGCGGGGCGCCCGAGCGCGGACATTCCTCGCGGCGCAAAATTCAGGGTCTCCAGGAGCTCAGCGCTGAAGCTCGACCTCCGGCCTTGCGGCCGGAGGCTCCGGATCGCCTTTCCGGCTGTTCGTGAACGCCGTGCAACGGGCTGCGGCCCCGCTCGGAGAAATGTAATGAGAAACATAGCAGAATTTCAGATCATCGGACGCGTTGGCGTGGTCAAGAAGGTCGGCTCAACCACGCACGTCACCATCGCGTCGAACTACTCCTACAAGGACGAGGGCGGAGAGTGGCGGGACGACCCGCACTGGAACGAGCTCGTCGTGTTCTCGACCTCGATCGTTCGACACATCGAAAACCATATCGGCAAAGGCGATCTCGTTCACGCACGCGGTCGCGTCCGCCAGAACAGCTATGAGCGGGACGATGGCGAGCGCGTGTTCACCGTTGATCTCATCTGCAACGATTTCTCGCGCCTCGCGCAGGCCGCCGACAATCGAGACGCGGAGCACCGCGACGCCGATGCGCGGGACGGCTCCTTCGGGCGCCGGCAAAGGAGCGCATCTCCTTCCCCGGATGACGCCATTCCCTACTGATCGATCGCCCGAAGGGGAGGTTCGACGCCTCCCCTCGTCCCGATTTTAGAGCGCCGTAAACCGGGAAAGCTTCAGCGATTCGACGACCTCGCTGCGAGCTCGTCGACGCACAACGCAAGTGCTTCCGCGTGCAAGTCGAACGGCGCCCAGGTCTCGCCGCGCTTCGCGATCTCGATCGCACGCGACGCGCCCGCCGCGCGCTGACACGCTACATGCGCGTCGACCAGCAATCGCGCAGCGTAGAAGGTATGCGCCGACGCCCGCTCGCTGAGCGGCGTCAGCCAATAGCAACCTTCCGACTGCGCCTCGACCACCAGGCGCTGCGCCTTCACCGCCGCCAACGACGCGTCATGCGCCTCACGGCACAGCGACACCGCGCGTTCGACGATCGGCTGCAGCAGCAGGTCGAGCTCCGCCTGTCGCTGCGAGCCGGGCTCCCGACGCACCGTAACCGCGATGAATTCCGTCATTTTTCGATCGGCGGCGTCGCGAACGTCATCAATGTCGTCGTCGAATCCGAACGACTCGATCACCAATGAGACTTCTCGCGAATCCGGCGCGATATCGCGCACGAGGTCTATCGAGGGCTTTGCTCGCCGCTCGATCGGAAAGCGCACGACATTCGTCATGCCGGGCGTCAATTCAATGCGCATGGCCACTCTCCTCTTGCCGATCGTTTCATCAAATCAGACGCGGCTTCGGGATGCAACTTCAACCTATTGAATATAAGAGGAAAAGTCACGCAGCCGCGACTTTTCTTCCCTTTGTCGCCGCGCTCGCTCTCTCGCGCGTCGTGGACGCGTTCGGATCGAAGCGAAAATGCCGCCCGCCGATCGTTCCCTCGAACCACGCGCCATCCAGCGAGCGTCGCAACTCGAATTCCATGATCGTGCCTGGAACCCCCACGATCATCGCTCGCGCGTTCGTTTCCACGACCTCGACCTCGAGCGGTTCGCGCGGGCGATCGATATCCGTCAATTTAATGAGGGCGTTCATCGACACTTCTCTCCAAATGCTTACTATCGCTTCGACAATGGCCTGTGCTTAAAGGATGTGCGCAGTTCGCTCGCCGTCAACAGCTCACGGCCGTCATTTCTTCGGGGCTCAGTCCGGTCGCGCCGCCGTCGATTTCGACGAGTCGGGTTCCGTCGACCAACACCAGCTTCGCCCGCGCCGCGCGCGTCGCCCGCAACATCCATTCCTTCTGCCGCGCGCTCAAGCCTTTGGCGTCATTCACGACCAGTACGTCCGTCGACGCCAGTCGATCCTGCTTCTTCTTCCACCGGCCGAGAAGTCCGTGAACACCGACGCTCTTGATGCCCGACTTCTTCTCAAACGCCTTCGCCGTCTCATATGTCAAGCCCACCCCGCGAAGCCGTAGGCCTGCGCGCTCCCATTGAGAAATCGCCTCCTCCAGCGTCTGGCTCGTCTCCGTCGCGTCGAGGCCGCCGGAAGCCATAGCAACGGCTCCGCGTTGGCTGGGCGCGCATTGCACTGTCGCGACGAGGCTGCGCGTGCTGAAACTCTCGCCGTCGGCGAGCCGGACAAGCTCGACCGAACATTCCACGCGCGCCCGCGCCGTCTCGAATTGCTCTTTTCCTGCAGTATTTTTGCTCACAAACGCGATCATCTCGCGGTGCGAGAACGTCGCGCTCGCATTGGTCAACGCCCTCAGCGCCAGATCGGGCTCACCGAGCAGTCGCTCGCCATTGCGCCAAGCGATTTCATAGTTCTCCGCCAGGCGCTCGCTTTCGGCGTCGTCGAAAAGTGGTTCGAGCCCTCGGCCGCGCACCGCATCCGCGCCCGCCCGGATCAACCGATCCCGGCCCGCGGCGAGAAGATATTTGTTCGAGAGTATCGCCCAGCGCTCGCGCCATTGCATGAGGAGCTTCGGCCCATGCCAATCATCCAGCTTTTTCCCGAAACCATCCGATCCGATCTCCCGCATCGACAACAGCGCATGAAGATACACGCGGGTATGTCCATCGGCGCCGACGGCGCGATGCAGGTTCACGTCCACCACCCTTCCGCGCTCGACGAATAGCGGCGTCACGAATTCCCTGCAGAGCCCCACCTCGTCGCCCGCAGGTAGATCGTCGGGCAGCGCCGCCTCGATTTCCAGCGCGAGCTGCGCATTGCTGCGCGTCTCGACTGCTTCGACTTCGTTCCAGAGGATCTCTCGCTCAGCCCACCGAGCATCTGCGCCGAGAGGCAGCAAGATCTCCGAATGAATGAGATCGTTCCCGGCGGAGAAGTCCACCTCGCGAAGTGTCTTCGTGTCCTTCAGCCTCGATCGCGCGCAATACGCCGCCGCCGAAATCACGCTGCGCCCTTCGGACCGCCGAACCGAGCCGACGTTCAAAAAATGTATCGCCATTTCAAATCCTCGCCGCGCGTCGCTCCAGCCCGTGCCGGAATTCCGACGCGCGGCCGAGAGGCTCCGCGAAATCGGTGCGAATCTCGAAGCCCAAAAAATCGAAAGCGCTGAGCACCGCCTCGAGCTCAAAATCGAGGGCCTCGATCGGAAAATCACCGAGACAAACGCCAACACCCTCAAATGGGTCATCAGCGCAATCGGATTTCAGACCCTCGTCTTGGTCGGAACCATCGTCGGAGCCGTGGCCGCCCTCACGAGATTCATTCCGGCCGCTCCGATTCTCCACCAATAGGCGAATTCCGATAAATCGGAACCGCGCTCTACTCGCGCCGCGCGCGGCGCTCACCGAGCCGTCGCAATCGACGTCTCGGCCGTTCCGGTTACGATCGCTTTCGCGCGAACCGATCCGACGCGCGAACAATCCCTGCATGCCAAAGGCCTGACGACGGCTGTTTCTCCCCAGCGCGCTCCCGCGCGCGGGACGAGTTTCCGCACATGCGTCCGCATGCGGTTTTCAGAACGAAGATTCGGTTCCCTCACTTTGAAGAGGCGGGCGTGCGGAGAGGCGGGCGCCCTTCAATCCCGCCGCTCGGGCCGGGCGCCCCTTCGGAAGCGCGTCGGATTTGCGCTCGCCGCGATCTCGCGGCGCCGTGGGCAGCCAATCTCGCCGTTGTGATCGGCGAGTGGGCGCCACGGCCGGCGGCAGGCGTAGCCCTGCATGGCTCGGCGCGAAGGCGAGCGCTGGCCAAGGGTCTCTCGCACGGCGGGCGCGACCTCGTCGCTGTCGATGGCGAGCGCGCTGTCGGGGTGGGAGCCTCGTCGCTGTCTCCGAGAAAGCGGGCTCCCGGCAGTGCGCGCCTCGGTCCGTCCGATGCGCTGATGTGCTGGGGCGCCAGTCTCGTCGAGCGCCGTGGGCGGTCCGGTCGCGGCGCGCGTCATGGGCCGCGGGCGATCGTCGGGGGCGATCGAGGTCGAGGCCGCGGTATCGACGGTTCGTCGCGCGCGTCGGCAGTCGTCGGCGCGCTCCGGTCGATCGAGGGTTCGGCGGGATGCGTCTCGCAGTCGCGGCAGTCGGGAGATCACGCTCGGTCTCGAAGATCGCTTGATTTCTCTGGGGGCGTTTCGCTCGGCAGGCCCGATACGTCGGTTTGCCCCCTCGGTTTTGTTGCGTCCCTAAGCCTGGCCGACCGGCCCCGCAACGGCGGCCCCCGACTTTTTTCCGCCGATGCCGGGGCAGTTCATTTTTTGACCGGCGCGAGCGCCGGATCTTTTTTCCTCGCCCCGGACATCTTTGCATCGCGAAGCAAAAAAGTCGGCGTCTCGCCGTCCTTCGCTCCGCTACGGCCCGCGCCGCCGCCCGATGGTCGCCGGACGTGGGTGCAGGCCCGCTCTCATGGCCAGGCTTTCAGGGACCGCACCGAGGGGAACAAACCGGCATCGGGCCGGCGAAACCCGCGGCCCAGAAAATCAGGATCACGATCATGACCAAGCGTCCCCAAACGTCCGCTGCGAAACGCAATAAGCCCGCTCGTCCCCCGATCTCCCTCGAGAGCGCGCGCCTCCTCTGCCCCAACGACGCGATCGCGACAAACGTCGCCGCAGCCTTCGCCCTCTCCGTGCCCGACTTTTCCGGGATCCGCGACGCCCACGACACGCTGCTCCGCAAGACCTGGACCGCCTTCGACGAAGCGCTCAACGAGACCGCCACCAAAATGCACTTTCAGCGCCTTGTCGGAACCTACGTCGCTTCCGCCCAGGGAGCCGGACGCTTCTACTCCGAAAAGGTGACGGAGGCCCGAACCCTCACCGCCAAGCTCGCCAACGAAGCCCGCGACGAGGATCGCGACGCACCTGCCGGCTTCGAGTCCAAGGCCCAGCGCGCTCGCCAGTTCGCCGCCGATCTCGCCATCCAGGCCTACGCCCTCCTCGCCGCCGCCGAGGGAGCCGTCGAGGCCTATCTCCAAATCACCGGCGAAGATTGGAAGCCCTACGTCGCCCACAGCGAGACCGAAAGCGTCGAGCGTAAGTCCGCCGCCGCCGAATTGGGAGCCTTCGGCTGAGCCCGAGCGGCGGGGATCGAAAGGTCCCCGCCTCCCTATCTCGTGATCTCGATGGAGAACGACATGTTCGACTTCACCAAGCTCCGCCGCCCGAACGCAGCCGAGCAGCGCGAGCAGGAACAGCGCCGCCGCGCCGACGCCATCGCCGCCGACCACACCCGTCGCCTCCTGCGATCCCGCGACGCCCTCCGCGTCACCCTCACCGATCACCCCGACGCCCGCTTCACCATCGCCGGCGACCGCGCCATCCATTTCTATGGCGACCAGCCGAACGGCCGCGAGGCCCGCGCCGTCTGGTATGCCCCCGATCACATGAGCCGCGACGAATTCGACACGATCGTCGCCGGATATGCGATCGGCGCAACGCTCGACCTGCGCGGCTATTGGAAGCCGTTCAATGGCAATTCGGGAACGAGCTTCACCTTCGTCGCCCAGTTCGTGAAAGCCGCCGATCGCGCCGAGCCCGCAGAGCGCAAATCGCCCGACGCCGAAATCGCCGCCTTCGACGCTTGACGCACGACCTGCAGCAGCCACAAGGCTTCCGCATTTCAGTAACGTATCCACCCGACCAGGAGAGCGACCAATGCAGCTCACCGCGGAAACCGCAAAAGGCTATGTCGCGCGCCTCATGACGTCATCCGAAAATTGCGTGCACATCGAGATCGACGACGAGGTCGCCTCGCTCGAAGGAGGAGCCGTCTTGAAAGTGACCGGCCGTGCCTTCTACGGCGACGGGACGTCCTCCGGATTCGACTGGGACGTCTGGCGCCTAGAGGACGGCGAACTCTATGGTGAATGGTAGCTCGCCGCTCGCCTCGCCACCACGAAAGTCATCGCTATGCCTCTCTCCCGGCGGCGCATCGCTCGCCCGATCAACCAGGCCGCCCGCGCCCTGCGCCGACGCGCCGCCAACGCCGGCGCCGAGACTGCTCTCGACGCCCGCCCCAAAATCATCGCGCCGAAAAAAGGCAAGGCCTCCTATCGCCGCGCCAGTCAGCAGCCCCCCGACCCCGAATGACCGAACGCCCTCAGCGCTTCGGATTCGCCACTCTGACAGGAGACAAGCGAATGAACGCCCTCGATTCCCGACGAGACCCCTCCGCAGCGGCCGCCGCACGCGACCAAATCCGCGCCGCTTCGGGGAGCCTCCGCCTCGGAAACAAGCGCAAGGGCGCCGCCGCCAAGCCGCGCCCCGGCGAATCCGTCGTCGATATCGACAGATGCAATCCGATCCTCGGCAATCCCTTCATTCTCCAAAATCACCGCGACGACGCCCGCCGCGCCGAAGTCATCGCGCTCTACAAGAAGAAATACGACGCCGACATCGCGCGCGGCGGGCCGATGTCCGCCGCGACCGAAAAGCTCGCCGAGCGCGTGCGCGCCGGCGAGCGCCTCATCCTCATGTGCTGGTGTCACGGCGCCCCGCTCGACAAGCCGTGCCATGGCGATCTCATCAAAGACCGCGTCGAGAAATTGCTCGCCTTCACATGCGATTGAACATTGCAGGCCGAGCAGTCCGCTCGGAAAAAAAGGGGCAGACGCGCGCCGCGCATTCGCCCCTCCTCCGTGTCAGACCCGCCGGCTCGGCCTCAGCCCGAAAACGGCCACCATGTCAGCCACCGACGCTTCAGCTCGTCCGGCAAATCTCGCCACTCCCGCGGAGCCAGCGTCTCCAGCTTGCACACCCAGTCACCCGTCGGCTGACCCTGTATCGCCACTCGCATCGGCGTCTTCGCGCAGCGCGCCAGCGATTGCAGCGCCGGCTCGTCCTGCAATACGCGAATCTGATAACCGGACCAGAAGCTCACACTCAGCAGCGCCAACGCCGCCGCGCTCATCTTCATCGCGAAAATGCGCGTCCGGCGACGGTGGATATTGTTCTCCGCCAGCACTAGCCATTGCTGCGACTCGCTCGTCAGATTCTTCACCAAGTCCTTGCAGACGTTGCTGACGATCGTCTCCTGCACCACTTCCGCCTGCCGGATCGCCAGAGCCGCCATCCGGTTCGCCTCTCGAAGCCGCGCGATCTCCGCATCCGTCGCGCTCTGCGCGCCACGAACGATTTCCCGCATTTCGGCCACCGATCCCGCAACGAGCGACCCGAGCGCCCGCAGCGCCGCCATGAACACCGCGATGAACCGGCCCTCTGGATGGTTCGTCCGAACGCCCCAGCCGTGAGCCGCCTGCTCGACCTCGCGGATCGCGCCTTCGAGCGGCTCCGTAATCGTCGCCGCCTCGGACGCCTGAGCGCCTCCCGACCGATTGCTGTGATCCAACATCATCAAGCCTCCTTCGCCGCGGGCGTCCATGCGAGCGGAATCCCGCTCAACGCCTCGGCAAGCTCCTCCTCCAAGAAAATCTCCGTCCGAGCACGATCGAACAGCGACAGCAGCTCCTCGTCGCCCTCGAACCTCCCATCCGCAGCGTCGCGGAACGAGATCCCCAGATCCATGATCTCCGACATGCACGGAAGCGCCGGCATGGTGATCACCACCGCGCCCTTCGAAACCGCGTCCCGAACGACGCTATCCGTCATGATCTCCGCAAACGACTGAGCGATCGACTGACCCGACTGGACGAGCCCCGCGTTCAAAACGATGAGCGTCGCCTCGGGCATGAACACATCGGCCGCCGCCATATGTCGCAGATAATCGAGATCGGCCTTCTCCGGCCCGACGACATGAACCGCCACCGGCCGAATGCCCATGCGTTTCAGCAATCGAACGAGACGCGTCTCCTGCGCCAGCTTCAGCACGGTCGAATCCCCGCCGGGAAAGTCGATCAAGGCGTGAAATCGCCCCCGACTCTGATCCTGAATCCGATCCTCCAGCCAGCGCTTTCGGTCCTCGAAGGTGCTCCCCGGGCGCGGTTCGAGCGCGTCCATATGAAAACGCGACAGGCTGTGCGTCTCGTTTTGCTGGTCCGCATTCCAGACCTGCAACTGCCCGCCCGCCGACCGATAGTATTGAATGAGCGTCGTCGCCGTCGCCGTCTTCCCGACTCGACCCCGGCCCAGCATCATGATCAGCACGGGAAGCGCGGCGGCCTCGCCCGCCTTCGACGCGCCAGTGACCGCGGTTCCCGTGTCTTCGATTTGGTTTTCGACCTTTGCCATGGTGATAGCCTCCGCTTCTCGACCGCCGCCGTCTTGGCCGCGCCGACGCCGCAAACGTCGGCCGACCGTGCGCGAATATGAACTCGGATTTTTTTGTCCCTTCGTCATGGTCGCCTCGCCGTTTCGAACTCGACCAGAAGCACCTCGTCCTCGAGGACGAGCAGTCCCTGCGCCAAGCCCGTCCACTTGTCCGCCCGGCGCGCCTGCATCCCGCTCCACGCCATTGTCAGTTCGATCGCGCGCGGCGTCAGACGCCCGTCCTCCCCGATCTCGCTCATGCGTGTGCGAATGTCCGCCTCGGCCGCGACACGTTGCTGCACCGCCCGCTGGGGCTCGATCGGATGTCGCACCAGCCCCTCGCGAACCCCAGGCGCCCCCGCTTTCGGCAGGGCGAGCACGCGGCCGCCCACGGCGCTGCTCCCGACCGCGCTCGCCGCGCCATTCGTCGCGACCATCGGCCGCAAGTCCGCCGGTTGTCGTGACGGGTAGCTTCGCCTCTGCTCCGCCCTCGATTCGCGTTCACGAGCCTCGGCAGCCTGTCGTTCGCGTTCCGCGTTGACGTCGCGGCAGACGCGCGGCCAGATTCGTCGCACCGAATTTCCGTAAGGCGTCTTGCCTCGCAGCCCTTGAACGCCTTCTCGACCGATGTCCGCGGCGATCGAATCCCAAGTCCGCTTCAATCCGACGATCTCGGGCTCGACGCGGGCATAATTTTCCCGCAGCCATCGGTAGATGTCGCCGTGTCGGCTATAGGCCTTCAGTTCGATCAGCGATTTTTTGCGCTCTGTCATCGCCCATTCCTCGCGCTCCTGCGGCCACAGGCCACCGCCCCGGCAGGCCCAGGGCGCCGTTCGCCGCGGCTCTCGTCTCGCGATGAAAGTCGGAAGGTGCGCGAACCCCAATTTGAAATTCGGCCCGTCACTATCTTTTTTTGGCGCGTCCTCTTATGCTGGTCCCAGTCTTGCTTGCGCGCCGCGGCTCGGCAGCACTCTCGCGACACTCCCGCGTCAGTCGGGAGTCAATGTCGCGACACTCAAAAACAACCATTATGGACCATTGCACCGTTGGTGCCGGACGCCCCTCCGGGGCGCTCAGAGCCGAACCGGCGAACATCACACGCAAAACGCGCTGGCGCGCAGAAAAATACGCAAAAGTTGAATTCGAAGGGGGTGCCGGCGCGGAATTCGGCGCGCGCGGCGCGGTCCGATGAATTTTTTGAGCGGCCTCTTGCGCGAATTTCCGGCCGCCGCAGCGCTTCATATTCGCACACACCACTCGCAAGCTGATTCTCGTGGTGCCCGGGCACAGCCCCAGGCGCATAGCGGCTGTTTGGAAAACAGCTGATATTTCAATACGGAGTGGAAAATGTCAGAACATCAAAACCACGATGCCGGCGCTCCGGCCGAAAACCTGCCGGTCAAAATCCTCGTCTCCGTCGCCGATGGGAGAGTCCTCGCCGACAGCCGACAGGTCGCCGATGTGTTCGGCAAACGCCATGACAACGTCCTGCGCGATATCGACGGGTTGCTCCAGTCCTCAAAATTGAGGGATGCGCAAAAACATTGGTTTAGGGAGATTTCTCACCCTCATCCAACCGTGCAGGACCGCGCCATTCGCTCTTTCGCGATGACCCGCGACGGCTTCGCGCTTCTCGCCTTCGGCTTCACTGGAGATGAAGCGTTGGAGTGGAAAATTAAATACATCGACGCGTTCAACGCCATGGAGACCGAGCTCGGCCTCCAGCGCGCCGGCGGCTCCGGGGAGCCCCTGTCCGCGTCAGCGGAATTCGCCGAGCACTGCCGCCGGCGCTTCAAGGATATCTACTCCGGCGACTTCATCAGCCCGGACTACCTGCTCAAAATCCTGTTCGTCGGAAATATCCCCTACACCGGCGACAAGCGCTTCCCGCTGCTCGCAAAAGAATCCTGCGAGGCGCTCGGGATCGGCAATAAGGACGCCGCCCTCGGGCGTCTTCCCGCGCTGGCCAAAGGGTTCGTCACGGTCGATTTCGGCGGTGGGCCGACCGAGCGCGAAGCAATCACGGAGGCGGCTCTCTATGCGCTCGCGTTCGATCGTCGCCAGCTCAATACTGCTTGGCCCGCCGGCCCCGGCGGTCTCTTTCCCTACGACATTGCTGCGGGAAGCGACGCAGTCGCCCTCTCCTATCAGATCAAGACGCTCGAGAGCTACTTCCGGTCCTTCCGAGAGTCGGTCTCGCCCGGAGCGGGTCTCGATGAAATACCGGCGTTCCACAATTTCGAACGGGTGATCTCGAGCGCCGCCCAAGCCGCGGACCAGCAGCTCATCGTCGGCTTGCCGCGCCGAGGACATTGATCTTTCGATAAAAGATCGCGTCACGAAAGGGCGAGCGGATCTCCGCAGCTTTCCAGCTTCTCGGCGCGCGGGTCATCGCCCGTCGAGGAGACATCCGCGCTCCAAAATCGCTGATGCGCTCTCGACCCTGGCGGCTGCGTCGACTTATCTCGACGCAGCCGTCGCGGCGAGGCGGCTGTAGAGATTTCGATCAGCAAAAATCCCGGCTTTTCACGCGTATCGAGCCCCGGCTGCGGAGCTGGTCGCCCCGGCCATGCGGAAGAGGAAACGCCGCTTCCCGGCTGCCCACGCTGGCGAGGTCGGCCGAGAGGTCCGTGATGCGCTGTGCGACCAGATGAACGACGTCGCCCTCGCGCTGGACGCGGCCGTACGCCGCCATCATGCCGGCCGACAGGATGGCGCGCCGGTTCGCCTCGAGCACCTTCGCCCAGATTACGAGATTGGCGATGCCAGTCTCGTCCTCCAAGGTGACGAACATGACCCCCTTGGCGCTGCCCGGACGCTGGCGGACGAGGACGATGCCCGCGGCTTCCAGCCAGCGGCCGTCGCGCGCCGCCATGGCCTCGGCGCAGGTGACGATGCGCCGGCGCCGGAGATCCTCGCGGAGGAAGCTGAGCGGGTGCGCCCTCAATGTCAGTCCGACATGGCCGTAGTCCTCGACGACCTCGCCGCCCGCCGTCATCGGCCGCAACGTAACGACGGGCTCGTTCACCTCGGGCACGAATTCGGCCTCCCGCGCGGAGGCGGCCGCGAAGAGAGGAAGCGGCTCGTCCCGCAGCGCCTTGATCGCCCATAGCGCCTCGCGGCGGGCGAGCCCCAGGGCCGGACGGAAGGCGTCGGCTTCGGCGAGATGGACCAGAGCCGCGGAAGGGACGCCAGCGCGCCGCCAGAGATCATCGACCGAGGCGAAGGGCCGGTCGGCCCGTGCGGCGACGATGGCGCCCCCATGGGCGTTGGCGAGACCTTTGACCATGCGCAGGCCGAGGCGCACCGCGAAGCGGCTGTCGTCCTCGGTCGGCTCCAGCGAGCAATCCCAGCGCGAGGCGTTGACGCAGACCGGCCGCACATCGACTCCATGCGCGACCGCGTCCCTGACGATCTGGGCCGGCGCATAGAAGCCCATGGGCTGAGCGTTCAGCAGCGCCGCGCAGAACACATCGGGATGCCAGCATTTCAGCCAGGCGCTGGCATAGGCGATGAGCGCGAAAGAGGCCGCGTGCGATTCCGGAAAGCCGTAAGAGCCGAAGCCTTCGAGCTGGCGGAAGGTCTGCTCGGCGAAGTCGCGCTCATAGCCGCGGTCGACCATCCCTTCGATCAGCTTCTGCTTGAATCCGGAGACGCCGCCGGTGAATTTGAAAGTGGCCATGGATTTGCGCAGCATGTCGGCTTCGCCGGGCGTGAAGCCGGCGCATTCGATCGCCACGCGCATGGCCTGTTCCTGAAAGAGCGGAACGCCCAAGGTCTTGCCGAGCACTTTTTCGAGCTCCGGCTTCGGGAAGACGACGGGCTCCAGCCCTTCCCGGCGGCGCAGATAGGGGTGGACCATGTCGCCCTGGATCGGTCCCGGCCTGACGATCGCGACCTGCACGACGAGATCGTAGAAGGTCCGCGGCTTCAGCCGCGGCAACATCGACATCTGCGCGCGGGATTCGATCTGAAAGGTTCCGAGCGTGTCAGCGCGCCGGATCATCGCATAGGTCCGCGGGTCCTCGGCCGGGATGGCGGCGAGATCGAGATGGATTCCCTTGTGATCGGCGAGCATGTCGAGGCCGCGCTTCATGCAGCTCAGCATCCCCAGAGCCAGCACGTCGACCTTCATGAACTTCAAGGCGTCGATGGCGTCCTTGTCCCATTCGATCACTTGCCGCATGTCCATCGCGGCCGGCTCGATCGGGACAAGCTCGTCGAGCCTGTCCTGGGTGAGCACGAATCCGCCGGGATGCTGCGACAGATGCCGGGGCGTCCCCATGAGCTGACGCGCGAGGTCGAGCGCCAAGCGCAAGCGACGGTCGCCGAGGGTTCCGACGTGTACGTCCTCGGCGCCCTCCGATTGTTCCCAGACACGGCTCGACAGCGTCTCGACGACATCCTGGGTGAGGCCGAGCGCCTTGCCGACGTCGCGCATCGCGCCCTTGGCGCGATAGCGGATGACGGTCGAGCAAAGCGCCGCGCGGTCGCGGCCATAGGTGTCGAACACCCACTGCATGACGATCTCGCGCCGTTCGTGCTCGAAATCGACATCGATGTCCGGCGGCTCGCGGCGCTCCTCGCTGACGAACCTCTCGAACAGGAGGTCGTTGCGGCCGGGATCGATCGAGGTGACGCCGAGCACGTAACAGACGGCGGAATTGGCGGCCGACCCACGACCCTGGCAGAGGATATCCCGGGAGCGGGCGAAGCGGACGATGCTGTTCACCGTGAGAAAATACGGCGCGTATCGAAGCTTCTCGATCAGGCCCAGCTCGTGCCGCAGGGACGCCCGGACGCTCTCCGGCACGCCTTCGGGATAGCGCGTTTCTGCGCCTTCCCAGACGAGCTTCTCCAGCGTCTCCTGCGGAGTGAGCGTCGGATCGTCGCGCTCTTCCGGATATTGGTAGGAAAGCTCCCTGAGGTCGAAGCGGCAACGTGCCGCGATCTCGATCGTGCGCGCGACCGCCTCGGGATTGCGCGGGAACAGCCGGCGCATTTCCTCGGGCGGCTTCATGTAGCGGTCGCCGTGCTCGCGCCGATCGCCCAGCTCGTCGATGGTGACGCCGTGGCGGATGCAGGTCACGACATCCTGCAGCATGCGCCGGTCGGGCGCGTGATAGAGCACGTCATTGGTGATGACGCTCGGCACGCGCATCCGCGCGGCCATGGTCGAGAGCTCGTGGATGCGAAGCTGGTCGTTGGGGCGCCGACGAAGCGTCAATGCGAGATAGGCGCGGTCGCCGAAAGCGTCGCGCAGCCGGCGCAATCGCAGGCCACAGGTCTCATCGGGCTCGTCCGGAACGAGGATGACGATCAGGCCCTCGCCATAGGCGACGAGATCGGCCCATTCGAGGATGCATTTCGCCTTGCCGCCGCGTTTCTTGCCGAGCGAAAGCAGCCGGCAAAGGCGGCCATAGGCGGCGCGGTCTGTCGGATAGACCAACACCGACATGCCGTCCATGAGATCGAGGCGACAGCCGACGATCAGGCGCACGCCGGTCGCCTTGGCGGCTTCGAATGCGCGCACGACGCCGGCCAGCGAGTTGCGGTCGACCACGGCGACCGCTTCGACGCCCTGAAGCGCAGCCTGGGCGAAAAGCTCATCGCAGGATGACGCGCCGCGCAGAAACGAAAAATGCGATGTGACCTGCAGCTCGGCGTAGCGGAATGGGCCGCTCATCCGAACACTCCGTGCAGGAACCAGCGCTGCGAGCCGCTGTTGGGGTCCTCGCCATCTCCGGAGCGGAAGATCCAATAGCGTTCGCCGGCGTCGTCCTCGACGCGGAAATAGTCACGCACGGCGGTCAGCTCTGCATCGCTCCGCCACCACTCGCCGCGGATACGCTCGGGGCCGTCGGCCCGGCGGACGCGTCGCCGGACGCCGCGCCAGGTGAAGGCGACCGGCGGATGATCCGGCAGGGCGGCCATTGTCTCGATCGGCTCGGGCGACGGCAACAGCCGCGACGGCCGAGGCCAGCGCCCCTGCCATGTCGCGCCTGTGTCCGGCGCCATGGGCGGAATTCGGCGCACCGAGCGCTCGGGCGTCTCGGTGGCGACCGGCGCAGCTCGGTAGAGGCTGCGCTCACCGACGCGGTTGACGAGGGTGTCGACGAGATCGGACACGTCCGGCGCTCCGTCATCGACCATTGCGGTCAGGGTCTGCTTTTCCGCGAGCGGCTCGGCCAGTGTCGCGGCGAGGCTGAGGGTTTCGATGCCGAAGCCGGGCTCGATCGTGTCGATCTTGTCGGTCAGCAGCCGCGTGAGGCGCTTCACGTCGCGCACCGGCATGGCGACCCCGACACGGACCGCCTGCACGCGATCGTCGACCCGGTGACAAATGAGGTCGAGGCGCTTGGCCCCCAGTCCCTCGGCCTCCAGTCCGGCGCAGAGCTGGACGACCAGCTCGCCGATATGGCGGGCGATGGTCTCGGCCGCGCCGATGGGCTCCGCGAAATTGCGCTTCACCTCGATCAGCTCGTCGGGGCGGATCGGCTCGATCGGCTCGCTGAGAATTCCCAGGGCCTGATCGATGCGTCGCCCGAGCTGCGGCCCGAAGCGCAGAGTAAGCGGCGCGCGCGGCTGCGCGAGGAGATCGCCGATCCGCTCGAAGCCGAGAACATGGAGCGCCGCGACCATGTCGGCAGGCAGGCGAAGCGCGGCGAGCGGAAGGCCCGTCAGCACGGAACCGCCATGGCCGAGCGGTGCGATCAGCGCGGGCCGCCCGGCGTAGCGAGCCAAGGCGTGCGCCGCGCCCCAGCTGTCGGCGATCGCCGCGCGAGCGCGCACGCCGGACGATGAAAGCCTGTCGATCAGGCCGGCGAGCATCGCTTCTTCGCCGCCGAGGAGATGATCGGCGCCGGTGGAGTCGATCACCAAGCCGTCCGGGGAATCAGCCGCGACGATCGGCGCGTAGCGTCGGAGCGCCCACAGCGCGAGACGGTCGAGGCCCTGGGCGTCGGCCGCGGCGTCGTGATCTCGAACGACGAGGCCTTGCACGAGAATCCGCGCCTTGGCGGCCGACATTCCGACGCGCGCGCCCGCAGCTATGGACGAGGCGTCCGCAGCCCGCACCACCTGCCTCCTTCCGTCGTGGCCGATCAGGACGAGCGGCGTCTCAGCCGGCGACGCCGCTTCGCCGGCCTTCCTTCGAAGCCGGTCCGTGGGCCAGCTCGGCAGGAACAGCGAGGCGACCCGAGCCATCACACGCCTCCACTTCGAAATCCGCGCTTTCACCGGCGCGGACGCGGATCAGCTCCAGGAGCCAACGGTGGCGGCCGACGCCGGGGATCGGCAGGGCCGCTGAGGGTAGGACCGAGACGCGCCATCGGGTCGCCGCGGCGGTCGGCTGACCGAAGTCGACGGCTTCGGATTGCCGGCGCCAGCGCCGCAACGCGAGCCCGATCGAGCCGCTTCCCTCGGCGCAGAGCTGGAGACGCCGGGACGCGGTCATGTCGAGACGCGCGACTTCTCCGACGACCGCGCCGAGACCGCCGTGCCGCAAGCCTTCCTCGACACATGCGAGCACGGTCTTGTCGTTGCCGGCCTCGACATAGATCACGCGATCGGGCGGCAAGCCCGCCTGCGCCAGCGCCGGGGCGAAGAGGTCGGATCGCGTGATGACCCAGAGAACCTTGCCTTTCGTACGCGTCGCGATCCCGGCGGCGAACAGCGCCGCGGCCGCGCCGTCCACGGCGCCGTTGCCGCCGCCAGCGATCTCATGGAGCGCGCCGAGGGGGAGGCCACCGCCCGGAAGACGCGCATCGATGTCGGCGATTCCGAACGGAAGGACCGATTTGACGCGCCGGGCTCGGCCTTCGATCTTCTCGATCTGCGCGCGCAACGACTCTATGGCGGGCTCGTGCCGCAATCGCCTTCTCGACCTCTGGGTGTGGGCTCAATGTCATGTTCTCTAAATGTTCTCCCATTCGAGGTCGGGAGTCAAGAGGACGGGCTTGCGGATATTTCTCTGCGCGTAAGGCCACGATCCAGGAACGTGTAAGTGTGGCACGACCTCGCCGTTCGTGAACGGGAAAGAATGAATGGGACTTTCTTCCGTGCGGCGACGACCCGACGCCCGATAGGTTAGGATGCGTCATGACGATCAAGATCTACATCGACGGCGACGCGTGCCCCGTGAAAGATGAAACTTACAAAGTTGCCTCTCGCTATGGTTTGCAGACTTTCGTCGTATCCAACAGTTTTATACAAATCCCGCGGTCGCCGCTGATCGCCAGGATAATCGTTGACGCCGGAGCCGACGTGGCCGACGATTGGATCGTAGAGCAGGTGGTTGCTGGAGATGTGGTCGTCACCAGCGATATTCCTTTGGCCGGACGGATATTGGCAAAGGACGCGCATGCTATCGCACCCTATGGTCGCGCCTTTACACAGGACTCGATCGGTTTGGCTCTCGCGCAACGCTCGCTCATGGAGCATATCCGCTCAACGGGCGAAATCACCGGCGGCCCTCCGCCATTTTCTTCAGCTAACCGGTCGCAGTTCCTTCAAGCGTTGGACCAAGCCATTACCCGAGAGCAAAGACGGCGGCTATGAGCCGACCTGCGCTTGCCGCTCCGGCTGCTCGACGATATCTGGTGATGAGGTGACGCCTACTTTTGACCCACCGCTGCCATTCGCGAGGGTGAGGTTGCTTCGAACCGATGAACTGCTCGAGCCTTGCGAGGGTCATAAATTTGCTACCCTCTCTCCGCTGACGGAGAGAGGGAATAAGGTGCCGAATTTATTTTCCTGAGGGTCGTCTGGCGGCGACGACCCTCGTGAACCCGAGCGTCCGCCCCGCATCGAGCCGAAGCATTTCGCTCTCTTTGGTCAGATCGAAGCCAGCACCAACTTCGGCGCAGACCTCGTTCCATTCGAGCCAGTGTCGCCAACCGTCGGGGAGCAGGTCGGCCAGTTCCACTTCGACGAGCCCGGTCTTCTCCCAGTGCCGCCGCCACCACGCCGGGCTGTGAAAGCTGCAAAACTCCCACTCCCAATAGGGGCGCAGCATCTCAGGTGGTCCGTCCGGCAGCTCTTCCGTTACGCCCGGCGAGACGAAGCAGAGGCGGCCACCTGGACGCAGGAACTTCGCGACATACCCAAGGAAGAGATCGTCCGCGCCGAAATAATGGTAGGCGTCGAAACTGACGATGACGTCGAAATAGTCGTGCGCGAAAGGGAGCGCATGCGCCTCGGCGTGGATCGGAAAAACCCGGTCGGCGACCCCGGCCGCCTCGATTCGCAGCCAGTTGTCGGAAGGTTTGATCCATAGATCCGCAGCCCAGACCGTGACGCCGAATTCCTTCGCCAGAAAGATCGAACTCGCCGCCTTGCCGCAGCCTATGTCCAGAACGCGCATGCCGGGCCGCAAGGGGACCGCCTGGCTCGTCCACTCCGCGAGCCAAAGCACATTTGGGCCCATCCACGATTCGAATTGCCATGCGGCGTCATAGTTCGC
>NZ_JAINDZ010000050.1 GCF_019802345.1 Methylosinus sp. Sm6
GACATGCCCTGATCGACTTCGAGATCGAACCGAACACCAGCCGGACGGACCGAAAGGTCCGGCCGGGTTTTCTTATGAACGGACAAGGAAAAGCGAAAGAGCGCGTTTATATCGCAATGCGATAGAATGCGGCGTTTGGACGCAGGTCCAAAGGTCGCGTCCGCGCCCGAACACGCATAGAATTCCAATGTGCCCGAAGGAAGCTCCGATCCTTCGCGCCGATCTGCCGTCGGCGGCGGCTGGCGATTTCATTTCGTATCGCTTTTGCACTATGAAACGATGCGCCAATGGCCTCGCGGGCCGCCGATGTTGCGCGGATGCCGAGGCGCGTGACGAAAATGCAGCGGCGCCCTCCTCTGATCGAGGAGCCGCATCGTCGAGAGGAAGGAAAGCGATGATCGTTCGGGCTATGAAATCATGTTTCTCGGCGCTAGCGCTGTGCTTCGCGTGGGCGAGCGCGACGCCCGCCATGGCCGGGGGCGACGGTCCCGAAGCGATGGTCATGGACAATATGTGCATGGTCATGTTCGGCTATGACATGATCCACATCACCGCTTACGAGGCCAATGGCGCCCGCGACCAATATTGCGACCATATTCCGGTGGTCGGCCGCACGATCTTCACCTTCGATATCACCAATCCAGAATTCCGCGATTATCCGATCGAGGTGCGCATCATCCGGGATCCGCTCGTGCCGCTCGCCGCCGACGCCGATCTCGAGCCGCTCACCATCATTCATCTTCCGCCGAAGCTCTATCGAACGGGCACGTTCAATTTTGAGCATACATTCACCGAAAAGGGTCATTTCATCGGCTTCGTCACGCTCACGCGGCCGAACGGGCAGAAAGAGACCCAGCTGTATAAATTCATGGTCGGGCAGACCTGGTGGTCGTTCGTGCCGCAAGTGCTCGGCGCCGTGCTGATCGCGCTGATGGTCGCCGCCTATTGGCGCCACAGCCATCCCAAGACCAAGACCGCCGACGCCGCCGATGCGCTGAAGTCATCTTGAACGCGGCTCGCGGCCGACCAGATCAGATCAGATCATAAAAGCGCATCGCGCGATCGTGACGGCGCGATGAGAACGGGAGGAGCCGAAGAATGAAGCTGATATTTGGCGCCGGCCTCGCGGCGGCGATCTGCCTCGGCGCCGCGACGGCGCTCGCGCATTCGTTTCTCGTCGATGCGTCGCCCTCGGCGAAAGACCATGTCGCCGCTTCGCCGAAGCTCGTGAAGCTGCGGTTCGGCGGCGGCGTCGAGCCGGCCTATTCCTCGATCTCGATCCTCGACTCGACCGGCAAGCTCGTCGTGGAAGGGGCGAAGGGACAGGCGGACAAGCCGCGCGAGCTGACGCTGGACGCGCCCGAGCTCGCGGTCGGCAACTATGTGGTGAAATATCGTGTTCTCTCGTCCGATGGCCATATCGTCGAGGGGAAATACGAGTTCACGGTCGATCCTCACTAGCGCGAGCTCTCGAGCCGAGCTCTCGAGCCGAGAACATCGGGCGGCGCCGACGGGCGGGGCGCCGCGCCGCGTTCGCGAGCGTAACGGAAGTCGAAACCCATGGAATTGGCGACGCTTCGCTTTGTGGAGAGCCTGCTCTCCGCTCTCGCCGTCGGTCTGTTGCTGCTGCCGCGCCTCATCGAGGAAGACGGCAAGCGATTTGAAAAGCCGATCGCCGTCGCGGCGGTCCTGCGCGTCTTGTTCGGCTTCGGCCTCATCGTGGCGACGGCGCGCAACATCATTCCCACGCAACGGCCGCTCGATTGGCCGACGCTCGCCCAGTTCGTCTCGGGCACGGTGATCGGCAGGGCGTGGCTGGCGACGCAGCTTCTCGCCGCGGCTTTCGCCGCTGTGGCGCTGCTTCGCCTGTTCGTGCGCAATCGCTGGCTCGACCGCGCCACGCTGGCGCTCGGCCTCGCGGCGGTCGCCGTGGTCTCGGTCACCGGCCATGCGGTGGACGACAGCCTGCCCATCTACACGCAGCTGAGCTTCCCCTTCCATACGCTCGCGGGCCTTACCTGGGTCGGCGGACTGCTCGGCCTCGTCTATTGGATGCTGACGGGCCGCGACAAGCCGCCGGAGGTCGCCTGGCGCATTGCGGAGCGCTGGTCGCGCGTCGCCAAGGGCGCGATGCTGGTGGTGCTGCTCAGCGGCCTCGTCATCGCCTGGGAGACGGTCGGGCTGTTCGGCTTCATGCTGGCGACGCCCTATGGACGGCTGCTCACCTTGAAGCTGGCGCTGCTCTGCGGGGCTTTGCTGCTCGCCCTCTCGCTCGCGCGCTATCTGACTCTGCCGCACAGCAAGAAGCGCTTCGACGTCGCCTGGTACGCCAGGATCGGCGGATATGAAGCCGGCTGCGCCGTCTCGCTGTTGTTCCTCGCCGGCTGGATCGCGACGATCACCCCGGCGGCGCATGAGACCAATGTCTATTGGCCGCTGCCCTTCCGTTTCACTTACGCGGGCACCTGGGGGCTCAAGGTCATTCCCTGGCTCGATCCGACCTGGAACTGGGGCGTCGCCGGGCTCGCCCTCGCGACGGTCGCCGCGCTCGCCTGGTTCGTCCCCCGGCTGCGCCGATGGCGCGTGATGGCGACGCCGGTCGTCGCCGGCGCGGCTCTCGTCTGCGGCCTCGTCTCGGTGTCGGTGCAGGCCTATCCGGAGACCTACACCGATCCGCCGGTTCCCTATGTCGCAGCGTCGGTCAAGCGCGGCTATGAGACCTTCCAGGCCAATTGCGTCGCGTGCCACGGCGTGACCGGCGAGGGCAATGGCCCGATGGCGAAGGGACTCAAGGTTCCGCCGGCCGATCTCACCGCGCCGCATGTGGCGACGCATACGCTCGGCGACATCTTTCACTGGCTGACCTATGGCGGGCAGAGCGGCGTGATGCCGCCCTTCGCCGACGCGATCGGCGAGGACGAGCGCTGGGATCTCATCAACTATCTCACGGTCCTGTCGAACTCCAACCAGTCGCGCTTCCTGAGCCCGAAGGGCGTCATCCAATGGCTGGTCGCGCCCAATTTCGCCATCGACGATCCGAAGGGCGAAATCGTCGACGTCGAGAAGCTGCGCGGAACGCCGACGCTCGTCTCCTTCGCGCGCTGCAAGGCGGAGGACGCCGATTTCGCAGAGAAGACCGCGAGCCTCGCGACAGCGGCGGAAACGGCGGCGGCGACCAAGGCGCATCACGTCACCGTCTATTTCGGCGCCTGCCCCGCCGATCCGCGCGCCTATCCGACGAGCCATCCGGATGCGGTCGAGCTCACCTATTCGATCATCAACCACTATCTGGACGAGCCGGTCATCAACGAGATTCCGGAAGGCCATTTCCTGATCGACCGCTCGGGCTATGTGCGCGCCCGCTTCCGCCACTTCGGCGCCGAGGATGGCAATGTCTCACTGCTGAAGGCGCAAATCGCGCTGACCGCTTCGGAGCCGATCGTCTATGTTTCTCCGCACCAGCACTAGAGCGGCTTCCGATCGGATCGGAAGCCGCCCCAGCGGTTGGTTCGGAGCGAATTCTGATCGCCCGACAATTCCGTTCGAGCGCATGCCGCTCTCGGGAGCGCGGGCGCGTCATTCGCCGCAGGGTCGCAATGTGGCGGACGAGGCCGAACCAGCCTCTCGTCGAGGAAAATGCGACGCATGAATGGACCGACGAGACGGTCGGCCATGCAAGGGAGAATGCAGATGATCATCAAGCGGCGTGATCTGTTGGCGGCGGGCCTCTTGGCGGGCGGAGCGGCGCTCTGCGCGCTGATCCCGGCGACGGCGACCCGGGCGCATGAATACGACCTCGGCAAGCTCACCATCGAGCATCCCTGGGTCCGCGCGCCCAAGGACGGCGACACGACGGCCTATTTCTACGCTTTCGTGCACAATAAGGGCGATGTGGCCGACAAGCTCATCGCCGTCAAATCTCCCAATGTCGGCAAGGTGGCGCTGCACGCCGGCGCAACGCATGAGATCGCGCAGGGCGGCATTGCGATACCGGCCGGAAAGACGACGACGTTGTCGCCCGAGGGCGCCCATGTCGTCCTCTCCGAAGTGAAGAAGATCAATCCCGTCGGCTGGGGAATGGAGCTCGTGCTGGTGTTCGAGAAGGCGGGCGAGGTTACCGTCGACGCGGCGGTCGATGCGCCCGACGCCAAGCACGCCCACGACGCCGAGGCGTTGGCGCGCTGGGAGAAGGACCATCCCGACGGCTATAAGGCCGCGCCGGCGGGAGAGCATCACGATCATGGCGATCATCACCATGATCATGGGGATGCGGCGAAGAAGTAACGCGCGGGATCGACGGCTCGTCCCGCGACGGGCCGTCACCATTTTCGGCTTGGCGGGGTCAATTCTCTCTATTCTCGGATTCGAATGTGACGAGCCGGCCGGAGAAATCGCCGCTGTCGGACAGGGACACGGGCTGAGGCGGCGAGCTGCGCGGCGCGTTGAGCGGCAGGGCGAAGCCTAAAACGAAGGCGGCGAGCGCCATCGCGGCGACGAGCAGCAGCGACACTCGGAACTGGCGTCGCGCCGACTCGGGATCGAAGCTGCGGGTGAAGGCGGGCTCGAGCCGATCTTCGAATTTGTCCACTAACGACATGACGCTTCCTCTTTCGGGACGCTGTTCTCGACTCCATGCGCGTCGCCGCGGCCCCCATCCGCCGCCAATGCGCACGTCGAGCGACCGATCCGCCGCCAGATTGCTCGACCTGACGATAACGGCGACATGCGGGGGAAAGTTTCATCGGCGCGCCGAAGCAATCGTGATTTTTTCGTGAAAACGGCGAGGCCAAATGCGCGAAAGATCGAATTCGAGCGATTATTCGCCACTTCGTCCGTGCGCGCCGCCTCTCGCAGCGCCACGATAAACAGGGCGGCGAGCGTCGCCGCGCCGAGCGGAAGGCCGGCGACGCTCGCGAGCGGACGCGCGACGAGCGGGACGACGAAGGCTGCGGCGAGCGTCGTTTTGACGAAGGGCCCGAAACCGCGCTCCATGCCGAGCGCCGTCAGCAATGCGAGGGCCGGCGCGAGCGCCGCCATATCGTAATCGAGGCAATAGGGCGTCGCGAGCAAGGTCGCGACGATGGTCGCTGCAGCCTTGGCGCGCTCGTCCGCCGCCGAGCGCCACAGCACGGCGATCGCGCCAACGACGAGCAGCGTCGTCGCCGATTGAGCGGCATAGGCGGCAGCCACGTCGCCGCCGAGCAGGCGCGCCGCGGCGAAGACGCTCTGAATTTTCGCAAAGCCCGCCGCTCCGTCCTCGAGCACGATCGAACGTGTGTCGGCGAGGCTGCGCGCGAAGGCGATCCATGTGTCCGGGCCGAAGGCGGCGGCGCTCGCGGCGATCATCAGCGCCGTCGTCGCGCTCGCGGCGGCGATGGTTTTCCAGCGCCCGCCGGCGATGAGCGCGACCGGCAGCACGAGCGCGAATTGCGGCTTATAGGCGAGCAGGCCGAAACAGACTCCGGCGACGAGCGGGCGCGGGCGCAGCTGCAGAAAGCCGAAGCCGAGCAGAGCCGCGGTCAGGAACCCATTCTGTCCATGGCCGAGATTGACCAGTGTCGCCGGAAAGGCGAGCGCCGCCAGCGCGACGCGCAAGGGGGGAATCGCCATCCGCCGCAGGATCGCCAGCGCCGAAGCGAGATAGAGGAGGAGCGTCGCGATCTGCCAGAGCGCCAGCGCCTGCAGATAGGGCAGGGCGGCGAGCGCCGCCGCGGGCGCGAGGAAGAAGGGCGGATAATGCCAGCCATAGACGTCGCTCGTGGCGCCGAATTCCGCCCGTTGCGCGGCGATGTGGCGGGAGAGGTCGAAGGGAGCCTCGGGATGTCCGCGCAGAACCTCGAGGCCGGCGACCCAGACCTGCGAGAAATCCGTGCCGAGCGGATGCCCGTTCGCATCGAAGCGGCCTTGCGCGAGGGACAGCGTCGCTATGATCGTCACGACGGAGAGCGCGAGGAGCATCGGCGGATAGACGGCGAGGCGCTGCTCGTCCAGCCAGGCCCCATTTCGCAGGCTCCGCCACATCTTGCCTCTCCCCATGGGCTCCAGAGCGAGCGGAGCCATGCGCGGAAGCTAGGGCGCATGCGTGTAGAATCCGGAAATCCACGCAGGTCGCGCCGCCCTGTCGCACCTCGCGTGGTGAATTTCGATTGAACGGCGCGCGGGCGGCGTCTATGGTCCGGGCTTGAATTGTGCAGCGCACACTTCGCCTGTCGCAGCATCGAACCGCTCTAGAGAGGAGCCCCGCCGATGGCCTTCATCGCCGACGCTTTGTCCCGCGTGAAACCTTCCGCCACGATCGCCGTGACGCAGAAGGCGCGGGATCTCAAAGCGCAGGGCAGGGAGGTGATCTCGCTCTCGGTCGGCGAGCCGGACTTCGACACGCCGACGCATATTTGCGACGCGGCGGTCGAGGCGATCCGCCGCGGCGAGACGCGCTACACGCCGGTGCTCGGCATTCCGCCGCTGCGCGAAGCGGCCGCGAAAAAGTTCAAGCGCGAGAACGGGCTCGACTACAAGGCCTCTGACGTCATCGTCGCCACCGGCGGCAAGCACATCCTGTTCAACGCCTTTCTGGCGACGATCAATCCCGGCGACGAGGTGATCGTGCCGGCGCCCTATTGGGTGAGCTATCCGGAGATGGTGGCGATCTGCGGCGGAACCACTGTCTTCGTCGACACCACGATGGAGCACGGCTTCAAGCTGCAGCCGGAGGATTTGGAGCGCGCCATCACGCCGCGCACGAAGTGGCTGGTGCTGAACTCGCCGTCCAACCCGTCCGGCGCCGCCTACACGCATGACGAATTGAAGCAGGTCACCGATGTGCTGCTGCGCCATCCGCAGGTGCATATCCTCACCGACGACATCTATGAGCATCTCGTCTATGGCGATTTCAAATTCGCCACCGTGGCGCAGGTGGAGCCGAATCTGTTCGAGCGCACGCTGACGATGAACGGCGTCTCCAAGGCCTATGCGATGACCGGCTGGCGCATCGGCTACGCCGCCGGCCCGGCGCCGCTGATCAAGGCGATGGACATGCTGCAGGGCCAGCAGACCTCCGGCGCCTGCTCGATCGCGCAATGGGCGGCGGTGGCGGCGCTCGAAGGCCCGCAGGATCATCTCGCGACCTTCCGCAAGGCGTTCCAGGAACGGCGCGATCTCGTCGTGTCCATGCTCGGCCAAGCCAAATATCTGCAATGTCCCTCGCCCGAGGGCGCCTTCTATGTGTTCCCCTCCTGCAAGGAGGCGATCGGCCGCAAGACGCCCGAAGGCAAGGTGCTCGAGAGCGACGTGGATTTCGTCACCGCGCTGCTGGAGGCGGAAGGGGTGGCCGTGGTGCAGGGCTCGGCCTTCGGCACGGGACCGAACTTCCGCGTGTCCTATGCGGCGTCGAACGCGACGCTGGAGGACGCCTGCGGGAAGATTCAGAGGTTCTGCGCGAGCCTGAAATAAAGCAACGGCCATCGCGATGACGGGACGCCGCGGGCGGCGTCTCGCAAATCAGCGTGATCCACGCTATCTTGACGCAGGAGGCCGATCCTGGCCGGCGCGGAAGCCCCTCCCATGAGCGTCGCATTCGACACGCTGAAATTCGTCGAAAAGCTCGAGGCGGGCGGCTTCACGCATGAGCAGGCCAAGGCGGCGGCGGAGGCCTTCGCCGAGGCGACGAGCCAGGAGCTTGCGACCAAATCCGACTTATTGGTCATCCGCTCTGACATTTCGGCCGTCCGCGGTGGAATGAGAGAGCTGGAGCTGCGCATGACGGTCAAGCTCGGCGGGCTGACCATCGGCGCGACCGGCGTCCTCATCGCGGCGATGCGCTATTTCACCGGTGGACATTGACGTCCGACCGACGATCGCGAACGGTGTAATCGGGTGAAGGACTACAGCCCCATCGCCTCATCCTGAGGAGCCCGCGAAGCGGGCGTCTCGAAGGATGGCAATGGGGAGAAACCTTTGATTTCGCCCCGCGGCCGTCCTTCGAGACGCCGCCTACGGCGGCTCCTCAGGACGAGGGCTGGGGATTTTATCCTTCACCCGATTGCCCTGGGCAAGCGGCAGTTGCGCCTCGACTGAGGGCCGGAGGCAGGCTATTTTGGGAAGCGAAGAGCGAAGGCTTTTCCTGGGCCTCCGAGGAGCCCCTCCCATGAGCGTCGCATTCGACACGCTGAAATTCGTCGAAAAGCTAGAAGCGGGCGGCTTCACGCACGAGCAGGCCAAGGCGGCGGCGGAGGCCTTCGCGGAGGCGACGAGCCAGGAGCTCGCCACCAAAGCGGACCTGCGCGAGCTGGAGATGCGCATGACGGTCAAGCTCGGCGGTCTCATCATCGGCGCGACCGGCGTCCTCATCGCGGCGATGCGTTATTTCACTGGCGGACAGTGATGTCCGATCGGCGATCTCATTCAGACAAGCGATTGGGAAGCGCGAGATGAATCGAAAAAGCGAGCTGAAGCGAACGTACAAGGAAACGCCGAAGAAAATGGGCGTCTACCGGGTCGTGAACCGGCAATCGGGCCAGTCGCTGCTCGAATGCGGACGCGACGTCGACGCGCGCCTCAATCGGCACATGACCGAGCTGCGGTTCGGCTCGCATCGCAACAGGGCGTTGCAGGACGATTGGAACCGCCTCGGGGCGGACGCCTTCGCCTTCGAGATCGTCGAGCTGCTGAAGCCGCTGGACGACAAGGATTACGACCCCGCCAGCGATCTCGAGGCGCTGCTCCAGCTGACGCAGGAGGGCGAGGAATTCGCTCCGGCGAAGCTCTACAATCCCACGAACCGATGAACGCGCGGCGGGTTCCACGGGATATTCTGGTTTGACGGCGGCGTCGCGTCGCCGCGTCGCCGCCGTATGTGCGCGTTCGAAACGCCGGCCTTACTTGGTCGCCGCCTCGTAGCACGCCTCGACATATTCCCAATTCACGAGATGGTCGAGGAAGGCCTTGAGGAAGTCGGCGCGGCGGTTGCGGTAGTCGATGTAATAGGCGTGCTCCCACACATCGGCGACCAGCAGCGGCGTCGCGCCATGGACCAGCGGGTTCTCGGCGTTCGGGGTCTTGCGCACGGCGAGCTTGCCGTCCTTGACCTCGAGCCACACCCAGCCCGAGCCGAACTGGCCGAGGCCCTGGGCCAGGAACTCTTCCTTGAACTTGTCGACCGAGCCGAACGACTCGACGATCGCCTTCTCCACCTTGGCGGGAACCGCGCCGCCGCCATTGGGCTTCAGCCACTTCCAATATTCGGAGTGGTTGTAGATCTGGGCGACATTGTTGAAGATCGGCACGTTCTTGCCGAAGGAGGCGACGATGACCTCCTCGATCGGCTTGCCCTCGAACTCCGTGCCTTTGATCAGATTATTGGCGTTGGCGACATAGGTCGCATGATGCTTGTCATGATGATACTCGAAGGATTCCTTCGACAAATAAGGCTGCAGCGCGTCATAGGCGTAAGGAAGGTCGGGGAGGGTGAAGCTCATAATCCATGCTCCTGACTGGGGTTCGCGAGCGCGGCAGGGGTCCTTGGCGCTCGCCTCTACCTAGAACCCGGCAGGGCTCCAAGCAACTTCGCACGTCCGCAGTCTTACAAATTTCATGCAAATGCCGAACGACAAGCCGCCCGCCCGATTAAAAAGCCCGCCCCGATCGGATCGGAGCGGGCGCAGCCGTCATTCGGCTTGATGCAATGCGCCGACCGCCTCGGCGGATTCGGCCTGTTTCCGCTTGCGCCAGGCGATGCGCCAGAGGCCAGCGCTCAACGCCAGGAAGCCGATCGCATAGAGAATGTACTCGATCGAGTTCCACAGGCTGAACACGCCCACAGAGAAGGGGAAGCGAGAGCTCCATTCGTGTCCGTCGCGGTCGGCGACGGTGACGATCGCGACATATTTCCCCGCCTTCTGGAAATCATGCTCGAAGGTCATGGTCGCGTTGCGATAGGTTTTCGGCGGCGCGTAGAACCGCGTGACAGCGCCGAGGTCGGCCTTTTCCGTCGCTTCTCCGACATCCTCGACGATTCGCACGCCGATCGCGATCTCACGCAGATCGACGCTCGGCTCGGCCGGCGCGGCGGCCGGAGCCCTATTCTGCGCCATATAAGAGTCGGGCAAGCGGTCAGGCTCCATGGCCGAGAGCGCAATCACGGTCGGACCGACCCTGGCGATGTCCTCGCAGAATTCCTCCGGTTCGCCCTTGCGCTGATAGCCGATGAAATGAACCTTGACGGGTCCGACCTTCACCACACATGTGTCCTGCTCGAGCTTGACGCCGCCATGGGCGAGAGCAGATCCTGCCATCGCCAAAGCGGATGCAAAAGCAAGCATAAATAATCCACGCCTCGATGAGCGCGTATCCATTGTCTTCGACTCCCCTCTATGGGCGGGCCGCCGGCGCCATTTCGTGAAGAGACATGCGTCTCTCCATTCGATGTCGTCATTCGTCTTTTGAGTTACGATGCGGCTTGGCGCCGCAGCTGCGCCGCGATCCGGCCGGCCGATCCGCCGCCAGCCGAACGAATCGCCGCTCTCCACATTCACGCCGAAATTTTCGCGCGGAATGAGGTTCGATCGGCGCTCGGCCGCTTACGCGAGCCGCTTGTCGTCGGCGACCATGAAGGGACGACAATGCGGCGCTGGTTATTCTCTGTTTCACGCTGGGCGGTCATCGCCGGCGGGGTGGCGCTCGCGCTCTGGGGCCCGGCCGCCATGTGGAAGGGCTGGGAGACGATACAGATCGAGCGGGGCTGGAGCCTGTTCATCGCCGGCGCTGTCGCGACCTCGGGCGGACTCGTCACATTGGCGCTCGGCGCGGTGCTGT
This sequence comes from Methylosinus sp. Sm6, assembly GCF_019802345.1. Taxonomy (GTDB): domain Bacteria; phylum Pseudomonadota; class Alphaproteobacteria; order Rhizobiales; family Beijerinckiaceae; genus Methylosinus. The sequence continues at coordinate 10,810 of NZ_JAINDZ010000050.1, forward strand.
CGCGGCTCGACCATTGGATCCGCAGCGCCGAACGTCGGGCCGAGCAGGCCGCCGCCAGGGAGAGCGCGGCGGCGCGGGAAAGTCTCGTGTCGCGGCTGCGCGCTCAGACCGAGGACGCGCCCATCGAGGTCGACCGCTACAGCAGCGGCGGAACGGTCTATGTGATGTTCTCCGACGGCTCGGTGGAGCTGCGCGGCTCCGGCGGCGCCCGGCGCTTCGCCTCGGTCGCCGAGCTGAAGGCGCAGGTCGGCGTCTGACGCTCAGACGGCCAGACTGATCGTCACCGGCACATGATCGGACGGCCGCTGCCAGCTGCGCGCCTCGCGCAGCACAGTCATCTCCTGCAGCGCGCCGGATAGCGCCTCGCTCGTCCAGATATGATCGAGCCGGCGGCCGCGGTCCGATTTCGTCCAATCCGCGGCGCGATAGCTCCACCATGTGTAGAGCTTCTCGCTGTCCGGCACGAAGCGCCGCATGGCGTCGACCCAGGGGCCGGCGCTGAACACGGCGCCGAGCTTCTGCACCTCCACCTCCGTATGGCTGACGACCTGCAGCAGCGCCTTGTGGCTCCACACGTCATGCTCGAGCGGCGCGATGTTGAGGTCGCCGACCAGCACCACGCGCCCGTCGGTGACGCGCTCGCGCACGACCCATTCCTTCATCTCGTCCAGGAAGCCGAGCTTGTGGGCGAATTTGGGATTGATGGTCACATCGGGCTCGTCGCCGCCCGCCGGCACGTAGAAGTTATGGATGGTCAGCGGCGTCCCGCCATTGGGCAGGCCGACCGACACATGGCGCGCGTCGCCGGTCTCGCAGAAGTCGCGGATGTCGAGCAGCTCCAGCGGCTGTTTCGAGACGACGGCGACGCCGTGATAGCCCTTTTGCCCATTGATGGCGAAATGCTCATAGCCGATCGAGCGGAAGTCGGAATAGGGGAATTCGGCGTTGCGGCACTTCGTCTCCTGCAGGCAGAGCACGTCGGGCGCATGCTGCTTCAGGAAATCGACGACGAGCGGAATGCGCAGGCGAACCGAATTGATGTTCCAGGTGGTGATCTTCATCCGACCGACATTTCTCGAACGAGGGACAGCATAAAGGCGAAAGGTCAGCTCTTGGTCTTGTCGCCGAACAAGAAGGGCGCCACATCGGCGACGCCGGGCGGCTTCTCGGCGCAGAAGGGCATCGGCCGGCACACCGCCAGGGCGGAAAGGCCGACGCGAGCGGTGAGGAGGCCGTTGAGCACGCCCTCGCCGAGCCGGGCAGAGAGCTTGGCGGCGAGCCCATGCCCGACCACCTGCTGCAGCAGCGAATCGCCGATCGCCAAGCCTCCGGTGATCGCGAGATGCGCGCCGACCGAGCGCGCCAGCTTGAAGAAGCCGAGCAGGCCCGGCCGGCCGCCATAGATTTCCGCGATGCGGCGCATCAGGCGGATCGCCTGGGCGGCGACGAACAGCACGTCGAGCAGCGCCCGCGGGCTGATTGTCGTGACGATCGACACGCGCTTCGAGGCGTCCGCGATCTCGCGGCGCGCCTGCGCGTCGAGCGGCACGACGAGATGGCGCTCGGCGAGGTCGACGAGATCGCTGCCGTCGATGATCTCCTTGGAGAATTCGATGACGAGCGCCCGCGCCCGCCCGGTTTCGGGGCGGTCCTCATAGAGCTTGCAGAGCTCGACGACGCGCTCGCGCGCCGCCTTCACATCGTCGCGGCTGCGCGCCTCGGCCAGCGCCAGATGCAGCTGGGCGATGCGGTTCTGCCGCAGGATCGCGAAGCTCTCCCGGGCGAGCAGGGCGGCGAGGGCGACGCCCGCGACGCCGGCGAGCGCGAGTCCGACCGCGCCGAGCAGCGCCGAATGCGCGAACAGGTCCTCGACGAGATTGGTGAGCCACATTCCGCCGGCGAGCGTCACGAGGCCGAGGACCGAGGAGGCGAACAGACCGCCCCAGGAGAACAGCACGCTGCGCAGCACGCCGCTCTTCTGCGCCGCCTCCACCGCCTTCTCCTGCTCGACGGGATCGCGCGTCGGCTCCTCGAGCTCGAGGGCGAAGATGTCGGCCTGCGGCTCGATGAAGCTCGCCGGGGCGGCGCGCTCGGGCTCCTGCGGGCGCGCGCTCTTGGGCGGGACGATCTGCTCGCCCTCCAATCGAAAGGCGCGCGGGCGGGGCCTTCGCTCTGCTTCGCTCATCTCTTGCTTTCGCTGTCCATGGCCTCGCGCTTTCTAGAGCGCTTTGCGATCGAACGGAATCGTTCGATCGATCAGAATTCGCTCCAAGTCGAAAAAAGCTAGCGCAAGGTCGCCGATCCTGCTCGGGATTTCTCCGCCGCCTCGCGCAGGCCTGTGGACGACTGCGCGGCGCAGCTCCAGGCGGCTCGCTTTCGCCTATTGCGGATTGTAGCGTCCGGCCTTCGCCGTCACGGCGCGATTCGCAGTCTCATAGAGCCGTCGATGTCCGATTCGATCGCCTTGCGCGACGAGCGCCGCTTTTTTTTGGGGGTCGAGCGCTCGATCTCGGAGCGAGCCTGGCGCCCGCGTCTCGCGCCCGCGGAAGAGGGGCGGGCGCTCGCCATCTCCCAAATCCATGGCCATGGCGATCTGCTGGCGCGCGTGCTCGCGGGACGCGGCGTGACGCCGGAGAGCGCGCCCGCCTTTCTCGAGCCCACCCTGCGCTCCTTGATGCCCGACCCGTTCGTGCTCCAGGATATGGAGGCGGCGGTCGACCGCCTCGCCCGCGCCGCGGAGACCGGCGAGCAGGTCGCCGTCTTCGGCGATTATGATGTGGACGGCGCGGCCTCCAGCGCCCTCGTCGTCGAGTTTCTGGCGGCGGCCGGCTGTCCGCCGCCTTTTCTGCACATCCCCGACCGCATTCTCGAGGGCTATGGTCCCAACGCCGAGGCGATTTCCGAGCTGCGGGCGCGGGGGGCGAGCCTGCTGGTCACGCTCGACTGCGGCACGACGAGCCATGAGGCTCTCGCCCACGCCCGCGCGATCGGCCTCGACGCCATCGTCATCGATCACCACCAGGCGCCGGAGCGCCTGCCCGAGGCGATCGTCGTCAATCCGAACCGCGCCGACGATCTCTCCGGCCTCGGTCATTTATGCGCCGCCGGCGTCGCCTTCATGACCCTCGTTGCGCTCGCGCGCGCGCTGCGCGAGCGCGGCCTCTGGACGAGCGCGCGGCCGCAGCCGGACCTGCTCGCCGGTCTCGACCTCGTCGCTCTTGCGACCGTCGCGGACGTCGCGGCGCTGCGCGGCCTCAACCGCGCCTTCGTGACCAAGGGGCTCGCGGTGATGCGGGGGCGCCGGCGCGTCGGCGTCGCGGCGCTGCTCGACGCGGCGCGGGTCGACGGCCCGCCGCGTCCCTATCACCTCGGCTTCGCCCTCGGACCGCGCATCAACGCCGGCGGACGGATCGGCGACGCCGCTCTCGGCGCCCGGCTGCTGACGCTGACCGACCCGATCGAGGCGGCGCGGATCGCCGCCGAGCTCGACCGGCTGAACGGCGAGCGGCAGGTCCTGGAGAAGGCGACGCTGGCGGAGGCGGAGGCCGAGGCCGACCGCCAGCTGATGCGCTCGAACCGGCTGTCCTGCCTCGTCGTGGCCGGCGAGGGCTGGCATCCGGGGATCGTCGGAATCGTCGCCTCGAGGTTGAAGGACAAGTTTAAGATTCCTTCGTTTGTCATTGGACATAAAGGAGAAATTTGTTCAGGTTCAGGTAGAGCTTCAACTGGCGTCGACCTCGGCCGGGCGGTGCGCCGCGCGGTCGAGGACGGGCTCATCGAGAAGGGCGGCGGACATCGACTCGCGGCCGGCGTCACCCTCGTTCCGCAGCGGATCGACGCCTTTCGCGCTTTCATGAACGACGCGCTCGAGGAGGAGGTGGAGCGCGCCCGAGCCGGCGACGCGCTGCTCGTCGACGGCGCGCTGACCGCCCGCGGCGCCGACGTCGACCTCGCCCGGTCTCTGGAGAGAGCGGGGCCGTTCGGCTCGGGCAATCCCGAGCCGCTGTTCGTCTTTCCCGACCATCGCGTCGTCGACGCCGGCGTCATCGGCTCGGATCATGTGCGGGTTCGGCTGCAGTCCGGAGACGGAGCAAGGCTCGAGGCTGTCGCGTTCCGCGCTGCGGGAACCGAGATCGGCGACGCGCTGACGCGCGGCCGCGGCGAGGTCCTGCATGTCGCCGCCCGGGTCGGAACGCGGGTCTTTCGTGGGCTCGAGCGGGCCGAAACGCGGATCGTCGATCTGGCGCGGCCCGATCGGCGATCATCGTGAACGCCGCGTTACCCCCTTTGTAGAGTGGAGCTTTTCCGATTGGCCGGGTGGGGATTGTCGCATTTTGGTCGCAATTGGCCGCTCTCATGGCCAAGCTCGAGAGTTGCGACGGGGGCGGCGGCTGCGGGTTAACTTTTACGTAATTGCCTCGCGCCACACTGGAGGAATGCGATTGCTGAGGACCGGCGATGTTTGGGCGCGCGCGCGCCGCGCTATTCCGAATTCGACGAGTCCGAGGCGCCTGCTTCTCACACGAGCGAATGCGCGAGACATCATGGTTCTGCGATCCGGACTGCCGACTCTTCGCCGCTTCCTCGCCCTCATCGGCCTTTGCGCCCTGGCCGGCTGCTCCTCGGCGCCGCCGCCCGTTCAACGCCTCGCCCATCATCGCGGTCAGGTCGACCCCCGCTATGGCGTCGCCCCGAGCCCCCGCGTCGTCGCCGACGGCGAGCCGGTGCCGCGCGGCGGCGGATCCTACATGGTCGGCAAGCCGTATCAGATCGCCGGCAAAACCTATTTTCCGAGCGAGCGGCCCTATTCTTCGATCGGCCTCGCCTCCTGGTACGGCTCCGATTTCCACGGCCGCAGGACGGCCAATGGCGAGGTGTTCGACCTCGAGTCGATCAGCGCCGCCCATCCCACCATGCCGCTGCCGAGCTATGCGCGCGTCACCAATCTGCGCAATCATCGCTCGATGATCGTGCGCGTCAACGATCGCGGCCCCTATCACGGCGGCCGCGTGATGGACGTATCGCAGCGCGTCGCCGAGGCGCTCGATTTTCACCGAGTCGGCACGGCGCGTGTGAAGGTCGATTATGTCGGCCGCGCGGCTCTCGAGGGCTCCGACGACGAGAAGCTGCTCGCGACGCTGCGCGACGATGCGCCGGCCATGCTGCCGGGCGTTTCGCCGATCCTGGTCGCGAGCCGGCCCGAGCCGGTGCGCACCGCAATGCTGGAGGCTCCGCCGCCGCGCATGGAGCGCGCGTCGGCCTCGCGCCGCGACGAGCCGGAGGAGGCGGTCGCCGCCGCTTCCGTGCCGGTTTCGGCGAAGGCTCTGGCCATGGCGAGGAGCGCGCCGCTGCCGCCGTCGCGTCCCTTCGATCTCGGCGCGTCCTCGCACGGCCGGACGAAGCAGGCCGCCAACTGAGCGCGTCACGCGCGGCGCCCGTGGTTGCTTTCTGAAGACGGACGCGCCACATTCCTGCGGACAGGCTCGCATCGGGCGCTCCCGCGCGCCGACCGCGATCGAACGGAGCGAGAGCGCGCGTGTTTCTTCTCCTTCCCAGTCCCCTCCTTCGCGTCGTCCTCGCTCTCGCCGCATTCGCGGCGGGGTCGGGCCTTGCTCTCGCCGAGGGCTTTCAGACCAGCGTTCCGAACGCCATTCTGGTCGACGCCGGAACGCGCACCGTGCTGCTCGAGAAGGCGGCGGACGATTTCGTGACGCCGGCTTCGACGGTCAAGATCATGACCGCGGAGATCGTCTTTCACGAGATCGCCGAGGGCCGCTTGAAGCTCGACGACGAATTCACCGTCTCCGAGCATGCCTGGCGCAGCGGCGGCGCGCCGGCCGGCGGCTCGGCGATGTTCCTCGCCGTCAACAGCCGCGCGCGGGTCGAGGATCTCATTCGCGGACTCGTGATCGTCTCGGGCAATGACGCGGCCATCGCCATCGCCGAGGGCGTCGCGGGCTCGGAGGAGGCCTTCGTCGGCCGCATGAACAAGCGCGCCTCGGAGCTCGGCCTCGTCAAATCCGTGTTCGGCAATCCCTGGGGACAGGCGGGGCCGGATCAGAAGGTGACGCCGCGCGAGATGGTCCAGCTCGCCGCTCACGTGATCGACGCCTATCCGGACCTTTATCGCTATTTCAGCGAGAAAGAGTTCGCCTGGAACAAGATCCGCCAGCAGAACCGCAATCCGCTGCTGACGATGAGCCTCGGCGCGGACGGGCTGAAGACGGGCAATATCGACAATTCGGGCTTCGGCATCGTCGGCTCCGCGGTGCAGGACGGCCGCCGGCTGATCGTCGCCGTCTATGGCGCCAAGACCGCGAAGGAGCGCGCCGAGGAAGCGCGCAAGCTGCTGCAATGGGGCTTCCGCAATTTCGAGGAGAAGCCGCTGTTCAAGGCGGGCGAGGTGATCGGCCAGGCGCAGATCTATGGCGGCGAGCGCGGCTCGGTCGGCGTCGTCTCGCCGACCGATGTGAAGGTGCTGCTGCAGAGGGGCGGAACCGAGAAGCTCGCCGGCAAGATCGTCTATGAGGGTCCGCTGATCGCGCCGGTCGCCGCCGGCGCCAAGGTCGCCAAATTGGAGATTCGTCGCGGCGCGACGGTCGTTCTCGAGCAGCCGCTGGAGGCGGCGGAGAGCGTCGATAAGGGCTCGCTGCCGAGCCGCGCCTTCGATGCGGCCTATGAATATGCGGCCGCGGCGATTCACAGCAAGCTCTCGAAGAAGCAATGAGCGCCGAACCGCCCTTCGGCTCGCACGGGCGGGAAAAGGGCCGCCCCGGGCGCTTCGTCACGCTCGAAGGCGGCGAAGGCGCGGGCAAGTCGACGCAGATGCGCCTCCTGCAGGAGACGCTGGCCGAGCGCGGCGTCGAGGCGATCGCGACGCGCGAGCCCGGCGGCTCGCCGCATGCCGAGGCGCTGCGCGAGGCGCTGCTCGGCGGCCGGGCGGCGCCGCTCGGTCCGCTCGGCGAAGCGATCTTGTTCTCGGCGGCGCGCATCGATCATCTCGACCGCCTCATCAAGCCGGCGCTGGCGCGCGGCGCCTGGGTGATCTGCGACCGTTTTGCCGATTCGACGCGCGCCTATCAGGGCGCGCGCGGCGGCGTCGATCCGCGGCTGATCGCGCTGCTCGAGCGCGTGGCGCTGCTCGGCGCCAAGCCGGATTTGACCATCATCCTCGATATTCCGCCGGAGGAGGGACTGGAGCGCGCCAAGCGCCGGCGTCGGCCGGACGAGCCGCCCGACCGTTTCGAGAGCGAGGGGCTGGCCTTTCACGAGGGGCTGCGCCGGGCCTATCTCGACATTGCCGCGAGCGAGCCGGGCCGCTGCTGCGTCGTCGATGCGCGCGCGCCCGAGCAGGAGGTCGCTCAGGCGATCTGGCACATTGTCGAAGCACGCTTTTTTCGGCCGGAGGCGGCGCTTGCCGCCGCGAGCGCGACCGCGTGAAGGACGAGACGGAGGGCCTGCCGGAAAGCGACCGCTTCGCCGACGCCCCACATCCGAGAGAAGCCAACGATTTTTTCGGCCATGCGGAGGCCGAGCGCGAGCTGCTCGACGCCTTTCGGCGCGGCCGGCTGGCGCAGGCCGTGCTGATCGGCGGGCCGGAGGGGATCGGCAAGGCGACGCTCGCCTGGCGCTTCGCCCGCTTTCTCATCGCGCATCCCGATCCCTCCGCTGCCGCCGCCCAGGCCGCCGTCTCGCTGCAGGTGCCGCCCGATTCGCCGGTCTCGCGGCGCATCCGCGCGCTGGCGCTGCCGGACGTCTCGCTGCTGCGCCGGACCTGGAACGAGAAGAGCAAGAAGCACTATACGGAGATCCGCATCGAGGATGTGCGGCGGCTCATTCATCTCTTTCAGCAGAGTTCCGGGGCCGGCGGCTGGCGGGTCGCCATCGTCGACAGCGTGGACGACCTCAATCGTTCGAGCGCCAATGCGCTGCTGAAGCTGATCGAGGAGCCGCCCGAGCGCTCGCTGTTCCTGCTGATCGCCCATCGGCCCGGCCGCGTGCTGCCGACGATTCGCTCGCGCTGCCGCAAGCTCGCGCTCGCGCCGCTCGCCGAGAGCGAGATCGTCGACGCCGTTCGTGCGCTCGGCTCGCCCTGGAGCGCGCGGCCGCAGGCGGAGCTGGCCGCGGCGGCTGCCCGCGCGGAAGGGTCGGTTCGCGAGACCTTGCGGCTGCTCGACGGCGACGGCGTCGCCTTCGACTCCGCGCTGCGCGCCATGTTCGCGCGCCTGCCGCAGGTCGACTGGCTCGCCGTGCATGCGCTCGCCGACCGGCTGACCGGCCGCGACAATGAGGACGCCTATGAGACCTTCATGAGCGCGGTGTTCCGCTTCCTCGACCGCGCCGTGCGCGCACGAGCGGAGCAGGGGGCAGGCGCCGCGACGCTCGTGCCCTATGCCCGCGCCTTCGAGCGCATCGACGAGGCGGCGCGCGACACGGAGATCTATAATTTCGACAAGCGCGGGCTGATCCTGGCGGTCTTCGCCGATCTCGAGGAGGCGGCGCGGGGCGGCCGGTGAGAACCGCTCAGCCGCTCGGCGGCTTCACGCCCGGAGCTTTGCGCGGAACCCAGACCGAGGAGAGGCGGGCGCGCCGGCGTGGCAGCTCGGCCAGAATGCGCGCGCGCTGCTCCTCGGAGGCGTCGCGCCAAACGGCGATCTCGGCGGTCGTGCGCGCGCAGCCGACGCAGAGTCCGGCGCGCGGATCGATGCGGCAGACGCCGATGCAGGGACTATCGACCATTGCGCGAGAATGACAGCATGAGATTGCGACCCAGGACGTTCGGTCGATAGACGAGGAGCGCCGAATCGACGCGGCTAACGCGCGGGCTCTTACGGCGAGCCTTCAGGTTCGTTTCGCCTCGAAGGCGGGGCTATGGATGTCCGGCGGGAAGATAGCGAATCGCCGTGAGGACGACGCCGACTGCGACGACCATGATCGAGCCGAACCAGATTTTCAGATCGCGCACCGCAGTCTCGATCTTCGCGTCGAGCCGAAGCTCTGTCTCCCTCAGATCCCTCTTTGTCGCCAATTCCTGGCTCGTCGCCGCGGCAAAAGCTTCTGCGGCCGCTTTCGCCTGTGCATGGCTGAAACCGCCCGCCTCCAGCGTTTCGACGAATTTCAGCGTATCGAAAGGGACAGAGTTGCTCATGGGTTCAAGATAGGCTCGCTCGATTGTTCGATCAACCGATCTCGAAAGGCTTTCCGCCGGTCGCCGGCGCCGGCGCCCGCGCGCTGATCCTCGGCTCTTTGCCGGGGCAGGTCTCGCTCGCCCGCGTCCAATATTATGCACAGCCGCGCAACGCCTTCTGGCCCATCATGGGACGGCTGTTCGGCGCGGCGCCGGAACTGGCCTATGAGGAACGGCTCGCCCGCCTCGTCGCGCGCGGAGTCGCGCTGTGGGATGTCTGCGCGGAAGGGCGCCGGCCCGGCAGCCTCGATCAGAAGATCGACCGCTCGAGCGTCGCGCCCAATGATTTTGCTGCGTTTCTCGACGCGCATCCGCAAATCGGCCTCGTCGCCTTCAACGGCGCCACGGCCGCGACGCTGTTCCGCGCCAAGGTCGCGCCGACCTTGCCCGCGCCTCCGCCGCGCACGATCCTGCTGCCCTCGACGAGTCCCGCTCATGCCGCCATGCCCTTCGAGCGCAAGCTCGCTCTGTGGCGGGAGGCGCTGCGCGAGCTCGTTTGAGCCTTCGGCTGTTCTCCGCGCTTTCGCGGCGCGGCAAAGCGCGCTAGACCAGCGGCATGGCCGAGCGTCCGACTTTCATGATCACCACCGCCATTCCTTACGCGAATGGCGCGCCCCACATTGGTCACGCCTATGAGCGCATCGCGACCGACGCCTTCGCGCGGTTCAAGCGGCTCGACGGCTTCGACGTGCTGTTCGTCACCGGCATGGACGAGCACGGCCAGAAGATGCAGCGCACCGCCGAGCGCGAGGGGCTGACCCCGCTCCAGCTCGCCGACCGCACCGCCGCGCAGTTCCAGCACATGGGCGAGACGCTGAACGCGCTCGCCGACGATGTCGTGCGCACCACCCAGCCGCGCCACGCCGAGACCGTGCTGGAGATCTGGCGGCGCATGGAGGCGGCCGGCGACATTTATCTCGCCAAATATTGCGGCTGGTACTCGGTCCGCGACGAAGCCTATTACGACGAGAGCGAGATCGCCGAGGTCGAGGGCAGGAAGCTCGCGCCCACCGGCACGCCCGTGGAATGGGTGGAGGAGGAGAGCTGGTTCTTCCGCCTCTCCGCCTATGCCGACAGGCTGCTCGCCCATTATGAGGCGCATCCCGATTTCATCACGCCGGAGAAATATAAGAACGAGATCGTCGCCTTCGTGAAGCGCGGCCTCTCCGATCTCTCGATCAGCCGCACCACCTTCGACTGGGGCATTCCCGTCCCGCCCAAGCCCGAGACGGCCGCCAAACACGTGATGTATGTGTGGGTCGACGCGCTCACCAATTACATCACCGCGACCGGCTATGTGACCGGGGAGGGGGATCGCACGCGCTTCTGGCCGGCGAACGCCCATGTCATCGGCAAGGACATCACGCGGTTTCACGCCATCTACTGGCCGGCTTTTCTGATGTCCGCCGGCGTGCCGCTGCCCAAGCAGATCGTGGTGCATGGCTTTTTGTTCAGCCGCGGCGAGAAGATGTCGAAATCGCTCGGCAATGTGGTCGATCCGAACGACCTCGCCGAGCGCTATGGCGTCGATCAATTGCGCTATTTCTTCCTGCGCGAGATTCCCTTCGGCCAGGACGGCAGCTATTCGCACGAGGCGATCGTCAACCGCATCAACGCCGACCTCGCCAACGACCTCGGCAATCTGGCGCAGCGCTCGCTGTCGATGATCGCCAAGAACTGCGGCGGCGCGGTCCCGGCGCCGGGAGAATTGACCGAGGCCGATCGGGCGCTGCTGGCAGAGGCGGCGGCCGTTCTGGGCAAGGCGCGCGAGGCGATGGACGATTACGCGCCGCATCTGGCGCTCGCCGAGATTTTCCGCGTCGTCGCCGAGGCGAACCGTTATTTCGCTGGCGAGGAGCCCTGGGCGAAGAAGAAGACCGATCCAAAGCGCATGGAGACGATTCTCTATGTGACGGCGGAGGCGCTGCGGCGCCTCGCCATTCCGCTGCAGCCGTTCATTCCGGGCGCGGCCTCGAGCTTGCTAGGACTGCTCGGCGTCGCCGAGGACGCGCGCGATTTCGCCCATGCGGGCGAGGCGCATGCGCTCACGCCCGGCGCGCCGCTACCGGCGCCCGCTCCGGTCTTCCCGCGCTATGTGGAAGAGACGGAGGCGGCGGGCGAGAAAGGCTGAAGCGGAGAGGATCGTGAGCGAGCGGCGATCGCGCCGGATGGGGCTCGGAATTCTGGCGAGCGCGGCCGCCGTCCTTTGGGCGGGGGCTCTGCACGCCGAGGGCTGGCGCAGCTATCGCAATGCGCGCTTCGGCACGACGGCCGATGTGCCGAAGGACTGGACCATGGGCGAAGCGCCGGAGAATGAGGACGGCCGTGTCTTCACCTCGCCCGACAAGCAGTCACGGGTCATCGTCTATGGTGGGTTTCGGACGGATCAAAAAGAGCAGGAGTTCGCCGATCGGCTCGCGCCGGGCGAGGGCGAGACCGTCTCCTATCGCCGGCAGGGCAAGGATTGGCTGGCGGTCTCCGGCACGAAAGGCGATCGAATTTTTTATCGAAAATCGCTGCTCTCCTGTAACGGAGCAGTCTGGAACACCATATCCGTCGACTATCCCGCTTCGATCAAGAAGAAGCTCGACCCGCTGGTCACCCGTATCGCGCGCTCGCTGCGTCCCGGGCGCAGCGACGCGCATATGACCGACTGCCCCTGACGAGGCGTTAGACGAAAATGCTGATCGACACCCATTGCCATCTCGACTTCCCCGATTTCGCTCCCGAGCAGGAGGAGGTCGTGGCGCGTGGCCGCGCGCAAGGCGTCGCGCGCTTCGTCACCATCTGCACGCATGTCGAGAAGTTCGGGCAGATTCGCGCCGTCGCCGAGCGCTATGACGATGTGTTCTGCACCGTCGGCACGCATCCCAATCACGCGCATGAGGAGCGCGAGGCGAGCGTCGCCGAGCTCGTCGAGCTGGCGCGTCACGAGAAATGCGTGGGGCTGGGCGAGGCGGGGCTCGACTATCATTACGACAAGGCGCCGCGCGATCTCGCCCATCGCGTGTTCCGCACCCATATCGCCGCCGCGCGCGAGAGCGGGCTGCCGCTCGTCATCCATTCGCGCGACGCCGACGAGGATTGCGCCGCGATTCTGCGCGAGGAAATGGGGAAGGCGGCCTTCCCGGCCCTGCTCCATTGCTTCACCAGCTCGCGCGCGCTCGCCGAGACGGCGGTGGAGCTCGGGCTCTTCATCTCCTTCTCGGGCGTCGTGACCTTCAAGAACTCGCAGAGCCTGCGTGACATTGCCCGCGACGTGCCGATGGACCGGCTGCTGGTCGAGACCGACGCGCCGTTCCTCGCGCCGGTGCCGCATCGCGGCAAGCGCAATGAGCCGGCCTATGTCGCCGATACGACGCGCGTGCTGGCGGAGGTCAAGGGCGTCGCCTTCGAGGAGATGGCCGCGCAGACGACCGCCAATGCGCTGCGGCTGTTCTCCAAGATGACGCGGCCCGACGAGGCGAGCCTGACGGGTCGCGGTCCGGGCGCGGACCTGGACCGCGTCCCTTCAGGCTCGCAACGGGCGGCCGAATGAGCCTCACCGTCACCATCCTCGGCTGCGGCTCCTCGGGCGGCGTGCCGCGCGTCGGCCAGGGCTGGGGAGCCTGCGACCCGAACAATCCCAAGAACCGCCGCCGCCGCTGCTCGATCCTGGCGACACGGACCGAGGGCGAGGCGCGCACCAATGTGCTGGTCGACACCTCGCCCGATCTGCGCGAGCAATTGATCGACGCCGGCGTCGGCCATCTCGACGCGATCCTGTTCACCCATCCGCATGCCGACCATACCCATGGCGTCGACGATGTGCGCGGGCTGGTGCTGGAGAGCGGCCGCCGCATCCCGGCCTATCTGGACGAGCCGACCGCCAGGATGCTGACCACGCGCTTCGACTATATTTTCGAGACGCCGCCCGGCAGCTATTATCCGCCGCTGCTCGACGAGCATCGCATCCATCTCGGCCGCGAGATCGCCGTCGAGGGGCCGGGCGGGACCATCGAGGCCATGCCGTTCCGCCTCGATCACGGCGACATGGACGCGCTCGGCTTCCGCATCGGCGATCTCGCTTACACGCCGGACCTCAATTCCGTGCCCAAAGAGAGCTTCCGCCACCTCGAGGGCCTCGACGTCTGGATCATCGACGCGCTGCGCCACAAGCGGCACGGAACGCATTTGTCGGTGGCCGAGGCGCTCGAATGGATCGCCCATTTCAAGCCGCGCCGCGCGATCCTCACCGACTTGCACGTCGATCTCGACTATCGCGCGCTCGCCGCCACGCTGCCGGAGCATGTGACGCCGGCCTTCGACGGAATGCGCGTCGAGCTCTGACGCGCAGCGGCGCAGTCAATCCTTCCTCGGCCATGAGCGGAGGCCGGCGGCGATGTCGCCGCCGAAGCCGATCAGCCCGAGCCGCAGGACGGCGAGGAAGACCTCCCGCGCCGCGCTGCTCTGCGTCCGGGACCAATTGTGTGGAACATCGACAGGCTCCTCGTCGCGAGGTCGTCGGCCTTTCTAGGGCTCCGAATTCGGGTTAACGGCGGTTAACGGATGGGCTCAGGCGTGATTCCCTATCGGCGGAGTGATTCTGGA
>NZ_JAINDZ010000051.1 GCF_019802345.1 Methylosinus sp. Sm6
GCCTGATCCTGCCGGCCAAAGCCGGAAATCCCAGTGTCCGCCTCGATCCAGCTACACCACGCTCTGGGACACGATCAAAATCAAATCATGCGTGAAAAGGCCGCCGTTGATCAACTCCGCACCCGAATCAGCTCAGCTTGTTCCGACGTCCAGACTATAGCGAAACTGGAGCGCTTGGCATGTCCGCTTTTTCGCATCGGCTTCCCCGAAGCCTTTCGGAATGAAGATCGGGTGATGGTCTCGGTCTGAGGAGTTGAAAGGCCGCTACGGCGGATCAGAAGTGGGGCCGAACAGACGATCGGTCATTTCACACATCGTCCGTGGCTACATCGCCCAATTGCGGCCGATCGCACTCCGGCTCGTGCCGTTCATCTGTCGTTCATATTCGTTAACGCGTCGACATCAATACGAGGGACTCCTTAACGATATATACAGACCATAAATTAGATAGGCTATTAATATACAATCTTAGTATGTGAAATTGGATCGCGCGCCCTTCTCAGCCCTCCCAGTCCGTCCGTTTGGGTATGCCCTAACGGACACGCCTAGCGACGCCCAAGAATGCGTCCGCTAGGGTTGACTCTGCTCAACGGACATGGCTCTATTCGGACATTGCCCTTACGGACGCTCTGGACCCGACTCCCATGACCAAGACCATCCTCTATTGCCGCGTCTCGACGACCGAACAGACAATAGACCACCAGGAAGAACAGGCGCGCGCCGCCGGCTTCCAAATCGACGACGTTCTCGCCGATGACGGCGTAAGCGGGATCACCACGCGACTCCGCGACCGTTCCGAGGGTCGCCGCCTCTTCGACATGCTTCGATCGGGTGACGTGCTGGTCGTGCGTTGGGTTGACCGTCTCGGCCGTGACTACCAGGACGTGACCGACACCATTCGCGAATTCATGCGCCGAGGCGTCATCGTCCGCACGGTCATCAATGGCCTGACATTCGACGGCGCGACGAAAGACCCGATGCAACAGGCCGTGAGGGACGCGCTGATAGCGTTCATGGCGGCGACGGCACAGGCCCAAGCCGAGGCCACGAAGGAAGCTCAGCGAGCTGGAGTCGCCTACGCAAAGGCAAACGAGCCGCACAAGTATCTCGGCAGGAAGCCGAGCTTCAACCGGGAGCAATTCAACCGGGTCCGCAGCCTGCTCGACATGGGAACGAACACGATTAGCTCTGTCGCCAAAGAGACGGGCCTGTCCCGCCAGACGGTCTACCGGATCAAGCATGATCCGTATGCCGCCGAGGCGATCTTGGTCGAGTGGGGGATGTGAGAGGACCGCAAGAGTCGGGCTAACGTCGGGGCCAGAGGGCTCTTCGTCGCCGCCGTATGCATTCACTCAACTCGGCGCGACAACGCCACGTTTTTCAATGCTTCCAGCATCGCCATCGGCGTTTGTGCCTTCAGGTCTGCGACAGCCGTGGCCTTTCGTTTATAGAGCGTGATCTCTTTTCCGGCCCGGAGATCGTCGATAAGGACTCCCCAATAGTCCATGATTTCGCAGCGCTCCTCCCATCGTTGGGTCCGGTTATAGATGCGCCTTTCTGTATTCTTGTCGAGATGTGCGAGACATAGCTCGATCGCATCCTCGCTGAATTGCTTTGTTTCATTCAAAAATGACGAGATCGTTGACCGGAATCCGTGCCCCGTAACCTCCTCATTAGAGAATCCTAGGTTTCGGAGCGCCTGATTCATTGTGTTTTCTGACATGTGTTTCGACGAATTGCTGATATGTGGAAAAACAAAATTCGTATGACCACTCACGCGCTTCATGTCGGTTAGAATCGTCACGGCTTGTGGAGATAGCGGGATGGCGTGCTCGCGTCGCGCCTTCATCCGAGAGGCTGGCAGGCTCCACTTCCGCTCTTTGAGATCGATTTCCGCCCACCTCGCTCCGAAGACCATGCCGGGCCGAGAGCACGTCAGGATTAGGAGGTTGATGGCTGGTGCCGTGGTTACGCCGCCCTTGTAGCCGTCGACGGCCCGCAGCAGATCGCCTAGCCTCTTGGGGTCGGTGATGGCCGCCATCGGCTTGGCCTTGACCCTGGGGAGCGCTCCACGCATCCCGACCGTAGGATCATGCTTCGCTCGGCCTGTTTGAATCGCGTAGCGGAACACGCCCCCGATGAAGGTTCGGAGCTTCGCGACGGTCTCATGATTCTGCGCTCTTGCCCGGACCCGTAAAAACTCCAGAAGCTCGAGGGTTTCATTTTCCAGATCGGAGATTGGCCGAGGACCAAAGGCCTTGCCGGTATATCGGTAGAATCGCTCGTCCCGCTCCAACGTGGCGGCGCTGTTTCCTTCCGCCCGCTTTTTGTCGATGAACTCCCGGGCGATAGCGTCGAAGGTATTGGCGTTAGCCGTGACCTTGGCGAGTTTGTCGAGCTTCTTGGAGAGGCAAGGGTCCTTTCCGCTCGTTAACGTCTTTTTCGCCTCGGCATGGGCCTCTCTGGCCTCTGCGAGGGTCATGTCAGGGTAGACGCCCAGGGCGAGTGTCTTCTGCTTTCCGGCGAATCGATATGAGAAACGCCAGCGCTTCGCGCCGTCTGGGCTGACCCAGAGCTGAAGGCCGCCGGCGTCCGATAACTTCGTGATTTTTTTGGCAGGATCGGGCTTGGCGTGCTGAACCTGTTTAGCTGTAAGCGCCATGTGTTGGTATCTCCGGCTAGCCGGAGGAGAATACCAGCACAGTTACCAACAAAAAGTCCGGACACGGGCGAACACGGGCGGACAAAATCGGACACCGATCGTCCAACATGGCGCTTAAATTGCTGATTTTCTGGGTTGTTTTGGACGCCTGCGGACACCGGCGAACAGGCGGCTGGCTCCCCGAGCAGGACTCGAACCTGCGACCCAGCGATTAACAGTCGCTTGCTCTACCGGCTGAGCTATCGGGGAACGGTGGCGGCGATATAGCCGCTCGACGGCGCCTTGCCAAGCCCTCTTTGCGACAGTTCGTCGACTTCCTCTTCGTCGCGGCCACAGCGCCCGCGCCGTCTTGACAATGCGCCGCGCCTTCGTATGGTGCCGCGCAATTCGCCGCCGGGTTCGGGATCGGGACCGGAGCGACCAGTCCCCTTATACTGCATAGGACCGAGCCCGATGGCCAAATCCGCCATGATCAAGATCAAGCTCCTGTCGACCGCCGACACGGGCACGTTCTACGTCACCAAGAAAAATGCCCGCACCAAGACCGAGAAGCTCGTGTTCAAGAAATACGACCCGGTCGTGCGCAAGCATGTCGAGTTCAAGGAAACCAAGATCAAGTGACACTGCCCGAATCGGCGTGATGCGAAACGCCCCGGAGGCTCGCGCGAGCCTCCTGGGCGTTTCGCTTTTCAAAGTCGGCGGGCGGAGGCGGCGAATTCGCAGCCGAGCAAAGGCTCGCTCCGCCAGCGGCGGAGAATTTTCGTCTCTTCGGATGGTCGGCTCCCGATTTGCGAGCAAGTCCCATCGCTCGTCCAGCCTTCGTTCGGGAGCGAAACGAAGGCGGCCGACTGGCGCTGGCTTTAAGGAGGCCACTCCAACCAACGCCAGCCGGCCAACCCCACGGACCCAGGAGATGCGGCGGACCTGAGCACTCCGCAGGGTATTCGAAGTTGTTTGCCGATACGCATCGAACGCACTGTCACGCCGCGGGCTTTTCTTCTTCTAGGCCGCTGACGTCGCCAGACGCGCACCTCGTTTTGGCGGAGATGAGGTTAGCTCAGCCGCATAAAAATGCAACCTTCCAGCAAGATTTTCTACAAAAATCCACGTAAAGACGCAAAATCAACGCCTTGCAGGCCCATCCCCGGCGCCTGCGCCGTCGCGGGCGGCGAACGAGGTCTTCGCCGCGGCGGGACGCAGCAGATTCGCCCTTTGCTCGAACTGGCGCTTTGTGGCAAATCGGCCCGGCCGGAGCCGCGACCCACGACGACAGCCGGCGAAAAACGGCGCTGCGAGGGCGCGGGAGGAAACATCGATGCACATGAGAGGCCTTCTCTTGGCGGTCGCGGCGGCTGCGACGATCGCGCTCGGCGCCTGTAGCGGCGGCCGGCAGCCCAATGACGCGATTGGAGCCAAGGTGCTGCGCAATCTGCTCTCCAGCCAAGGCGTCGGCGCCAAGCTGATCTCCTTCAAAAAGGTCGACGGGCGCGACGTGAAGACGCCGAGCGCCGAGGCCTATGAGCTCTGGTACGAGGCCGAGCTGCAGTTCCCCGAGGATTACGACGCCCGTTGCGCGGACGAGAAGCAGCGCGGCCGCTGCGCCTATCTCGGCCTGTTGCAGGATCAGAGCTTCAAGAAGGGCGAAGTGCTCAGAAGCGAGGGGACGCTGCATTTCGTCCGTTCGGACAAGGGCTGGGTCGGCGAGGACCAGAACGCCTATTGACCAGGCCTGGGGGCGAATGCCCGCCCCCTCCCCGGCCCTCCCCGGCTGCGCGGGAGAGGGTGAGTGTAGCGGGACACATGAAATCGGAGTAGCGGACACTTGAATCTGTAGCAACTCGATTTCCTCACGCGCCCCGTATAATCAGCTCCGCCGCCGGCTTCGCCCGGCCCTGGCCGACAGCGGTGTAAGACAGCTCGGCGGTCTCGAGCGCGAACCCCTGGTAGCATCTCCTCGCCTCCGGGCAGTCGTTTATGGTCAGAATGAACCGGCCTCGAAGGCCCTTCAAAGCCTCGGCGAGGGCGCTGTGGTCATCGGTCGCGAAGAGGCCCGGCCCATAATAGCCCTCCGTGCCCCAATACGGCGGATCGAGATAAAAGAGCGTCTCGGGCCGGTCCCACCGCCGCAGGAACTCTCCCCAATCGAGGCATTCAATTGTCACTCCGGCGAGCCGCTCATGGATCGCCTCCAGCACGATCCCGAGCTTGCGCGTGTCGAAGCGCCCGCCGCCCATGCGGCTGATCCCAAAAGAGCGCCCGTTGACCTTGCCGCCGAAACTCAGCCGCTGCAGGTAGATGAACCGCGCCGCCCGCTCGAGGTCCGTGAGGCTGTCTGGAGCCTGCGCCGAGAGGCGCTCGAACTCCGTGCGGCTGGTCAGCTGAAATTTCAGCATGTCCATGAACGCCACATAGTGCCTCTGCAAGATCCGGAAGAAGATCGCCACATCGCGGCTGCGGTCGTTGATCACTTCCGACCGCGGCGCTTCGTCGCGGCGAAAGAACACGCCGCCCATGCCGACGAACGCCTCCGCGTAGATGCCGTGCGGCGTCTCGGCGATCAGCTCGCAGAGCCGCCCCGCCAGCTGCCGCTTGCCGCCAATATAGCCTGCGGCCGGCCGCACAGGCCGCACCGACCGGCGTTCGAAAATCTCCACCATATCTTAAGCCCGAGCATGCTACCCGCGCCGTGCCGTCGACGGCGGCGGCGGGGAGCGTTAATCGGTCGATGCGCTGCGCGGGCGGTGCTTGGCCGGCTCACCCGCGTCCGGGGCGACCCGGCCCCGCCACCATCACATCTGCTTGTCCTTCCGCTCCTTCCCCGCCTTCACATTTACCGTGGTCTCGAACCCGCCCTGCGCGGTCCACCGCTTCGTCACGGTCTCGGCCTTCCACTGGCCGTCGATCGGCCAGCCGTATCCGCTGACGATGACGGGCGCCTCGGCGCGCGCTCGCGGCAGGCCGGGGCTGTCGAAATGGCCGGAGCCCGAGTTGTTGCTGCGCTCATAGGCTTCGGCATCGGCGGCCGCCTGGGCCTCCGCCTCGCTCGCGAAGAGATGCGGCGCCACGAAAATCGGCCCGTCGCGGCCGGTGGAGCGCTTGACCAGCTTGCGCCGGCCGCTCTTGCCGTCGTGCCATGCGGCGGCGACATGGCCGACATCGGGGCGCGGCTCGGTCTCGATCTCATAGCCATAGCCGCCCCGGCGCTTGATGATGATCGGCTCCAGCGCCAGCCCGCTCGCGCTCTGCCCGGAGCCGCGCTTCAACACCACCAGCTTCCCGCCCGCCGGCTTGACCACTGCGCCATAGCGCCGGCCGATGTCGCGCAGGAAATCGATCGGGCTCTGGCTCCATCGCAGCTGATAGGGCAGCTTGATGGCGCCGATCTCCGGCGACACGGCCGCCTCGAGCCCGGCCTCCTTGGCGACCTTCCCCACCAGCTCGCCGAAACTGCCCTCATCATAATGGCGGGAGCCGTGCGCCTTTAGCTTGTCGATATAGTCGGCGGCCCGCAGCTTGATCGCGATGCGATCGCCTTCCTCGGGCGAGCCGCGCAGCGTGATCGTCTGCACTGTATAGACGCCCTGCAGCACGGGCCCTTCGTCGGCCCAGCCGCCCAGGATCGTATATTTCGCGCCTCTGCTTGGCAGTCCGAAGCGCGAGGGCGGCCCGACGCAGCTGATTTCGGCCCCGTCGCTCTCTTCGCCGGCGCCATCCGTGACCGTGCAGTCGATCCACAGTCCAGCCAGACCCGGCAGAATGTCGCGGCCGCCGCTGTTGAGGATTTGCAGCACGGGGTGCCGCCACATCGCGTCAATCCCACGGATTGACAGACGGCGCCGCCGGCGCGGCCGGGGTCTCCGGAACGACGACGTCGCGCGGCGCGACGAGGAACGGCCCCTCGGCCGCCATGCCGGGATTGGCGGCGAGCAGCGCCTCGAACGCGCCATCCTGCGCCTTGCCCATGGTCTCCCGCGCGAGAATGTCGAGCCTGAGCGGCTCGGCGATACGCATTGTCGTCACCACAGAATGCCCCCCGCTCTGCGGCCGACATAGACGAGCTCGACCGTGAACTCCCAGCGATAGCCGGTCCCGTCCGGCGCGAGCTTGCGCTCCTCGCGTGTGATCTGCCGCACGCCGACCATCCCCATATAGCCGCCGACCAGGCCGGACATGCGGAGGAACGGCACCGGCTGTCGGGCCCGCAGCACGCCCTTCAGCGCCTCGTAATTGGCGAGCCCGCCCATCACATGCGGCCGGCAGGCGAGATGCGCCGTCTCGGTGGACTCGCCGCCCGCCGTCGGCTGGATGAATGGATCGTCGTCGAACACCGGATGCGATGGCCAGAGCGCGGAATCGCTCCGATCGAATCCTTGCGGATTGATGCCGATGACTTCGAGGACCGCGGGTCCAATCACGGCGAGGGGAAAAGCCATGTCTCACCCCACGTCGATGTCGTGGAGCGCGTCGTCGCGCGCGGCGCGGGCGCGGCGGTCGGCCGTCGCCATGACGGCGCGATGCAGCCCGGCGAGGTCCTTGACCCCGTGGAAATGCGCCTCGCGAATATGCACGGCTCCGCCGGGCAGCGCCGACGTCTTCTTCTTCGGAGCGGCGGGCGCCGCAGGCGCGCCGCCGCCCGTTCCGCCGCCGGCGCCGCCTCCCACGGCGGGCGCGCCCGAGAGCCTCGGCTCGATCTTGACGACGATCGGCGCACCGAGGATGTCCTGGAGCCGCGCCCGGATGGCCTGCGCCTCGGCGTCGACCTTCCCGGACTGGGCGGCGATGGCCGCCACGTAGGTGTCGATTAACTTTTGGGCCGCTGGGCCGAGGTCTCCGCGCTGAAAAACGCCGGCCAGCTCCTCGACCAGCTTTTGAGCCTGCTGACGCGCCTCCTCGCTGCCCGGAAACAGCCGCATGCCTTTCATCAATCGATCAAGCTGCAGAAACTTGGCTTTCAGCTCCTCTACCTTCGCCGGATCGGCGGCGCCCGGCGCTCCTCTCAGCCCCTCATGTCGCTCCCTTGGAGCATCGTCCGCCTTGGCTTTGGCGGGCTCGACACGCCGCTCCATCTCGCCGATATGCTTATCGAGCGCCCGCATCCGATCATAGAGGGGCGTCAGATAATCGACCCCACTCTTCGATCCTGCCGCCCGCGTCCGCTCGATTCGCTGCGCCAGGGATTTCCGCTCGCCTCTCGCCGCGTCCAGCGCCTGGCGCTCGACCGCTCGCTCCCGCTGCGCGCGCCCCAGAAGCTCCCGATCGCTGGCGAGCCGATCGACCTCCCGCGGGGTGAGCCGGTCATTGACGCCCTTGTCCAGGATGGCCCTGGTCTCGACACGCCGGCGTTCGATTTCGTCGAGCCTCTCTTCGGCGCGTATGAACAGCTCCAGTCCCTTGTTGATCGGCGGCAGAGCCCAGCGCCCGAGCCGATCGCCGATCTCCGAGACCAGCGCGCCTGTCCGTTTCAGGTGATTATCGGTCGTCGCGAGGTCGATCTGCAGGTTCCGCTGCAGTGATCCTTTCCATTTGCCACTGTCGATCTGCTCCAGATTCTTTCGGATTTCCGGTAGAGCTTGGCCGCTGCGAGCCGCCTCGTCCCACCACTCCTGGCCGAAAATTTTGACGGCCGCGCGCGCCTTGTCCGCGCTCTGCTCCAGACGCTCCAAAACGTCGATGATCATCTTGGTGGCGTCGGCCTTCATGCCGCTCTCTACCTGCTGCACGGTGAGCCCGAGCAGCTTATAGCCCTCCGCCGCCTTGTCCGGTTGATCACTGGCCGTGCGCAGCTTGCTGGAGAACGCGTTCCAGAAGCGGGCGGAGACCTCTTCCGCCATTCCAATCGAATTGAGCGCGGTGGTTACCGCCAGCGATGTGTCGAGCGGCACGCCAGCCGCTTTCGCCGCACCAGCGGAGCGCTGGAACATCTCGACGATATCCTTCTCGGCGGATGCCGACGAATCGCCGAGCGCGTTGACCTTGTCCGCGAACTCCTCAAGCTGCGGAATCGTCCACTGCGTTTGCGCTTTGATCTTTGCAAGACGCTCGGACGCGTCTTTTGGAGCGATATCCCATCCGACGGCAGCCTTTGCGGCCAACATCATGAAGCCGGCCAAATCCTTGTAGTCGATGCCCGCCTGTCCGGCCATCGCCGTCAAAGCCGCCGTATCGCCGCGCGCCATGCCCATCTCGCGTGACACTGCGTTGATCGTTCGCTCGACGTCGGCCCAAGTCGCTCCCTCATCGAGCGTGACCTTCTTCTTTACGTCAGCCATCGCCTTTTCAAATTTCACGGACTCCCTCACCGCGAGGGCCGCTCCGGCGACCCCGGCTGCCGCCGTCCCTCCGATCGCCGCGCCGGCGACAGTCGCTCCGCCGGCGCCGATCAAATAGGCGTTGGGCGTGATGTGCGACGCCGCCTCGCGCAGGGCTTCTTGCCGTTTGCCGCGGCCGTGCCGCCCCAAGGCGACGCCGGCCGCTCCGGCGGCCGCCATGCCGCCAATTCCGCCGCTGCGGCTCATGCCGGCGATCATATTGGCGGAGACGAGCCGGCGCTGGCTCATGCCGAGCGCGATGTTGGACTTGGTGAGCTGATCGATGCGGCGCCGCGTGCTGTCGATCGCCGCCGATCCCTGGCCGATCTTCGCGACGCCCTGCGCCGCCTTGTTTGCCGCCGTCGCCGTCTTCTCGAGCGAGCCGCCGAGCTTGGCGGAGGCGGTCCACGCCTTGCCCAGCTCGCCCGCGAATCGCCCGGCCGCCTTGCCGCCGATCTTCTCGGCCGCAACGCCTGTCTTGCCGAGCGACGCGCCTAGCTTGTCGGAAGCGCTCGACGCCTTGCCCAGCGCCTCGGCGACGCGGCTCGCCGCCTTGCCGTCGATCTTGCCGGCGGCCGCCGCCGTCCGCTCCAGCGAGCCGCCGAGCTTGGCGGAGGCGGTCCACGCCTTGCCCAGCTCGCCCGCGAATCGCCCGGTCCCCTTGCCGTCGAGCTTGCCCGCGGCGGCGCCGACTCCGGCGATATCCTTCGCCGCGACCTTGGCCTCTTTGGAAAGGAGATTGACCAGCCGCAGCCGGACGGCGACGTCGAGATCGGTCATGGCGCCTACAGCCTCTCCAGAATGTCCGAAAGCACGCGGAGCGCGGCGCCGTCGCCGCGCTCGCCCTCGATCTCCTGCCCGTCGGTGATCAGCAGCAGCAGCTCGTCCCAAGGATAGCGCAGCACGCGGCTATAGGGCTCGCCGAGCAGCCGCGTCGCGATCAGGCCGAGGCGGCGCCACTCGCGGGCGTCAGCAGTGAGATGGCAGCCTGCGCGATGCGGGGCAAAAAAGGGTAGCAGGTCTCGACCAGCAGCTCCCCGTCATCCGCCTCGAGCCCGCGGATGACCGGCGCCGGCAGCCCCGTCATCACCGCATAGAACTCGATCGGGTCGATGTCGCCCTCAGCCTGCGCCCGCGCGACCAGCCCGCCGACCTCTACCAGCAGCAGCCGGCGCGCCGTGAAGCTGCGCACCTCGCGCCCATCGAACCGAAAAGGAAACTGGAACGGCGTCTCCTTGCGGACCGCCTCCGGCTCCAGGAAATCCAGCACCGCCACCAATGGCGGCGCGGGCGCCTCGCGCGCCGGCGCCGCGACCTCCGCCGCCGCCGCCTCTTCCGGCGGCAGCGGAATATTGACGAAATCCGCCTTCGGCGCGCCTTCGAGCGCCTTTCGAATGTCGCTCACAGCACGGTCCCCCCGGTGATGGCGAGATTGGCCGCCATATCGCCGAACAGCTTCACGCCGCCGACGACAGTCGCTGCCGCGCCGGAAAAATAATCGAAGCGATGCACCACCGAGCCGTCGACGATGTCCTCGTAATAGACGAGCGTCGAGAACTCATATTCGGTGCCGCTGGCCTTCACGCCCTTTCGCGCTTCCGCCTTCACCGAGTTGAGCAAACCTTTCAGCGTGATGATGCGCCCCTTGCTCTCGCCGGTCCGGAACGAGCGCAGATTCTCGTAATAGGTCGCCTGCACATAATCGCCCGGCTGGCGCCCGCAGAGCCCTCGAATGCGCGGATCATCCGTCCGGAGCTTGATGGTCGCCTTCAGCGCCTGCAGCTGCTCGGGCCATGCGACATCCATGACATGGCCGCCGCTGCCGAAATCATCGGTGGCGAATGTCATTTCCGGCAGCGTGACCTCGTCGAGCACGCGCCATGTGTTGAGCAGATCGAACCACCAATTGCAGCCACGAACGACATTATCCATGACGCCTCCTCAGCCGAGCTGCCCGGCGACATTGAATTGCGACATGGCCGCCTGAATCTCGGAGGCCAGGATGTTGAAGGACGCCTCGCGGCGCCCGGTGTAGACCTGCAGATCGACGAGCGCGGGAGACTCCTCCCACGCCGCGTTAATCACGAATCCGCCCACGCGCAGCGTGGCGTTGTCATTGAGGTTGCGATCCCACATCACCTCGGCGCCCGGCAGGATCGCCGGCTCCGGCAGCGCCGCCAGCTCATTGAGGAATCCGACGAGCGCCTGGCGCAGCACGACGGCGAGATGCGGCCCGAGGTTCTGGCCGATATATTTTACCAGCGTGCGCGGAATGACCTCGCGCACCGCCTTGCGCGTCCGCACGACATTGATGAGCCGCCACAGCGGATCGGAGCTCGTGTTGAAGAAGCCCCAGAATGTCTTGCCCTGCGGACTGTTCACCGAGCGCGACGTCCGATTGCGCTCGAGCTGCACGATCGAATTGACGCCGCGCTGCAGCAGCCAATTGGCCTCGCTGTCTGGATCGGAGATCGAGAAATCGACGGCGCGCGAGGGGCCCAGAATGCCTTTCAACCCCTGGTTTCCTGGGTTGTAATAGGGCCCGCCCAGCGACTTGTCGGTCGCCACCATCAGCGCCGCAACCGATGGCGCCGCCGGCCGCACGACAGGCGAGCCGTCGACCGAGACGCGCACGCCCTGGCCGATCGCGACGATATTGAGGCTTTCCGAAAAATCCGCCGCCCATTCCGCCGCGACGGTCTTATCGGCGGACGGCGTGTCGGCGACGACGATCGGCGTGATGAGCCGCTCGCAGATCGCGTCATAGGCGGTGACGATCGGATTGGCGGCGCTCGCCGGCCGCAGATGCGCATAGCCCGGCGCGATCAATATATCAGGGACTGTGCCGGCTTCCGCCTGGGCGTCGAGCAGCGCCCACGCGCCGGTCCGCGCCGAAGCCGAGCCGACCATCTTTGCCATCGCCTGGTCCGCCGTGTCGCCGGCCAGGATATCCGGCACGACGGCGACGACTGACGCCGTCACGCCCTCGGCGATGATCGCGTCGATCGTCTGACGCAATGTGCCCGTGCCTGCTCCCGCGACCATCGCGGCGTCGGCCGTCGTGAAATGCACTGGCGTGTCGGGCGGGAACAGCGCCCGGTCGATGCCGGTCCCGGGGGTGAACACGCCGCCGATCGTCGACAGATCGGCAATGATGAGCGGCTGGACGTCCGCGCGATTGAGAAATGCGCGGACTCCGACGTGAGGCGTGGCGGTAGGCATCGGCTCCTCGCTTGCGCGTGATGATATCGAGGCACGCTATGCGTCGCGCGTCGAGGCTCGAAGGGTGAAAGCTTTCACCCGCCGCCCGCCGGCGCGCGGCCCTCGCCTCAGATCGCCGGCGCGCGGCGCAGCGAGGGGGTGGCGAAGCGCACCACTGCCGACGCGCCGCCGGCGCGCGTCAGATCGAGGAGGACTTGGCAGACGACGCTGATCGTCTGCGACGCCGCCATCGCCTGGAACCTCGGCGGCTGGAGCACGCCGGCGTAGGCGGTCGCCGGAGCCGGATTCGCGGTCCCGCCATTGAGGTCGATGTGCTGAGAGGTGAATGCGCCATCGTAATCGTCTATGCGCATGCTCGCGTGCAGCAGGCCGGCGCTGCCCGCCGCGACCGACAGCTCGGCGGCGGCGAACAGAGTTTCGCCGACGGCATACATGCCACTGGCGGCGGTGAGCGTCTGGTAGAGATAGAGACGGAACAGGCCGCTCGATCCCTGCAGACCCGTGATTGTGAGCACCGCCTGATCGCCCCAGCCGCCATCGGTGCGCGATGCTTGCGGGACTTTCGACCACACCGCTGTGCCGCCGGTGATGGTGAAGCCGCTCGTGTTGGTGGATGTCCAACCTGTCGGCTTGACGCCGGTGGCGACGCCCGACGAGATCGCGACCGAGCCCGTGAACAGGCTGTTCGTCAGCTTGTTCCCATAGGGGTTTTTGATGTCGTCGAACACATCGGCCGGCGATGACACCAGGATGTCGCGGGGCGGCACGATCGGGCTCAACGCCGCCCATGCTTTGGCGCCGAGCGTTAATGCGCCTGTCGGATTTTCGTGCACATAGGCGTCGGCGAACAGGGTCGCGATTGCCGACCCGTCAGTCGCAGACGGATCGAGGTAGAGCTTTGTGGCGTCGGCCAATATGACATTGGGCAGTCGCGCGGACAGCTCGCGGGCGTAGGTCGCCAGCGCCAGCGCGAGACGACTCCTGTCTATCTGTGTTTGCGCGTCCCCTTCCCAGCCGCCGGCGGGTCGCGGCGTCTCCACCGCGAGGCACACGCGCATCCCCGCGCGCGCCAATCGGTCGACAGCGGTCTTGAGGTGGCCGACGCTCGTCGATGTCGCGACATCTCCGTGCGCGTCATTGGTCCCGATGCGGATATAGGCCAGATCATAGCGCCGGCCACTGGCGAGCGCCGCATCGATCTGGCCGCCGAGATCGGCGGTCTTGGCGCCCGACAGCGCGTAATTGTCTGTGATTTCATGATCGATCGCGCCGCGCGACAGAAAGCGTATCCATGTCGACGAGCCGGCCATTTCATGCGCATTGACGGCCGGATTTTCGACCGTCGTCGTCACCGCGCGATCCTCGCGCGAGTCGCCGAGCACGCACATCGTGTAGCCGATCGGATAGGCGGCGCTCGCGGCCACTGGCGTCGAGATCGTCGACGCTGGGGTCGCGAAATCACGCACGACAGCGGTGTCGGTGAGCTTCGGGTCGACGATCACATAATGCCCGCCGCCGGAGCCCGGCTGGATATCGACCAGCTTGCTCGTGCCCTTCGCCGTGCAGTCCTTGACGACATGCCCGCTGCCGGTGGCGAGATTGAACGCGGCCCGCGTCACCGGCGTCTTGTCCACCACATGACAATCGATGAAGCGCGTCCGGCCGGTCGCCGTCGTCACGAAGGCGCTCTCATAGGGGGCGGCGGCCGTCCCGATATCGCGGAAATAGCGCACATTCTCGACGAGCATATCGAATCCGTCGCCGCCGGCGCCGAGGCTGCGCGAGTTTGACGGGCGGATCGACACCGCGATCGGAATGGACTCGCCGTAGCGCAGCACGACGAGTCCGTTGGCGATCCGCCCACGCTCGCAGCCATAGCTGGTGACGCCGCCCGTGCCGCCGCCATAGACGGCGCTGTTGTAGACATCGTCGGCGCGCCAGTTCCGGACATCGATCTCGTCGCAGTCGCCGATCTCGAGACATTGCAACGAGGATTTCGAGCGCACCCCGTCGACCACCAGCGCCGCGATGAAATTCAACTTGAAGCTGCAGTCATATTGATTATCGACGTCGTCACAGTCCCTGATCGTCACGCGACCGCAGGTTCGGCCGATCTGCCCGGAGCCATAGATCGCATGCGGCGGCGATGTCGTGGTGAATGTCGTATGGCGCGCCCGCAGTCGCCTGATGATGTAATCGTCCTGCAAATCGAAGAGCACGCCGAAGTCGGTCTCGATCGCGTCCCATCCATCCACCTGGTTGCCGGCGACCTGCGTCACATTGTCGGCCGACAGCCCCCGGTTGCGCACGCCGACATTCATGGCCTCGGATCGGCCGTTGCGCACCGTCACGCGCTCGGCGTCGACGACATAGACGACGGCGTTGCGCTCGCGCAGAGGCGCGCCGAGATAGGAGCCGACCTGGTTTGACCGCGCGCCGACGCCGACGCCGGAAATCCCGTCGATCAGCACGTCGCTGCATCCCTGCACGCTCATGATGCCGTTGACGACATTCGTGCATCGGATTCGCGCGCCGGGATCGAAGCGGACAGCCAGCCCCGAGAGCGAGATGGTCGCCTCGGTCGCCGCATCGAGCACGATCTCGGGCACGTAGATGGCTCGCCGACCAGAGCTCGCGCACGCTGTCTGAGCCCGTGCGAAAGATGCGGAAAAATCGGCCGTGCCGGCGAGATGATCCTTGATGTTGACCGCGTCGGCGAACCTATCGGCCAGCGCTCGAGGCGTCGCCGAATTGGCGGCGACGAAAGAGGCCGCGCCGATGACATCGTCCAAAGCACGCGATTGATCGGAAATTAATACCGCGCTCATGAGGGGACCCTCGCATAGATGTGATGGACGCCGGCCGCGTCGGAGGTGATGAGATGATCGCTGTCGCCCTCATGCACCGAGACCCAGGCGAATCCATCGGGTGGCGTTGCCGCAAGCTCGATGATCGGGCCGGAAACCTCGTCCGGCGACAGCGTGACGACGGCCTGTTGCGCCGGTTGCGCGCCCCCGTGGATCAGATATGACCCGCTCAAGAACAGCGACCCGCTCGCCGGCAGAGCCAGGTCCGTCGGTTTGCCAGACGCGGCGACGAGACGCAGCCTGATGCTCGCCTCGCCGCCATCGACATAGGCCATCAGCTGCGCGCCCGCCGCGACCGAAAAGTCGCGCCAGTAGATCGCGACCGGATAGGCGGCGATGACCACGGACGCGTAGAGCGGCAGGCCGGTGACCCGGCATCCGCCGCTCCCCGAATGGCCGCTCCAGGTCAGCGACAGCTCGATCGACGCGCGATTGCCGACCAGCTGATATCGCCCGGAGCGCACCGAATAGGTCGCCGCGCCCGCGACATCGCCGCCGACGAGCGACGGCGTGAAGCTGCCTTCGCTGGGCCGCTCTGACGGCGGATAGAGATTGATCCATGTCGCCGCGAATTGACCGTAGACGTCGATGCCGTCGAACCGAATGCGATCGGCGTCGTCGAGCGTCCCCGCATTGACCGCGATCGTGACGCCGTCGCGGCTCGAGCGGCTGTTGCGGATCTCCAAATCCGAAAACGTGATCTGCTGGTCTGTCGTCCCGCCTGACGGGAACAGCAGGAAAGTGACATCGCCCGAGCTGGCGGACGTCACCTCCATGCGCGTGTTCGAAATCCTGGCTCGACACGCTCGGAGCCTCATGCCGATACGGCAGTCGCGTATATTGGTGTCCCCGACGATCAACCCGTTGGCGTTCGAGGCCCAGATGCCTGTCGTGCAGTCCGACATGGTGTTCGCGTCGACCACCACGAATTTGGTTTGCGACTCCTCCTCGACGCTGATCTTGATCGCGTAGCTCGAGGCGAGGACAATGCTGTTGCCGATGATCCGATCATCGTAGCCGTCCTGCAGGGCGATCCCGATTCCGCCGCCAGTGACGAAATTGCCCTCTATGATGGCGCGCTCTTCCACGCCCTGCACCTTGATCCCGCCAGCGGCGCCGAGCGGAAACATGTGGTTGTGTTTTACGATAGCCAGTTTGCATCGCCGCACATATAGGCAATGTCGTAGGCTTACGGCGCCGCCACCGTCGTGGATATAGGTCCCCGACACCTCGACATTCCGATATCCCGTGCTGACGAGCCCGAAGCCGTTTCCGCTCCAATTGCGGATCTCGCAATCCCGCACGATCAGATCGACCGCGGGGAAGGAATTTCCGGGATCGCCGTCGCGCTCCAAATGCAGCGCCGAGACACCGTCGCCGATGATCTGATTCCTGTTGCCGTCGAAGCAGATTTTCTCGAACCCTATATGCGATACGCTCGTCGTCGGGTCCGGCGGGCCGACGAGATGATGCGCCGGGCCGGGATAGTGCATCAAGATCGTCTTGTCGCGCCCTTGCCCGATCCAGCGGACGCCGACGCGCTTGACGATCATCTCTTCCAGCATGCCGACGCCGGAGGGGAGCACGAGATTGGCGCCGATCGAGCTGGCATAATCTTCGACCCTCTGGAGCGCGGAGGCGATCGGCGTGACGCCGTCGAAGACGACGCCCGGCCATAGCCGGACGTCGATTCCTTGCGATGTGAAGAAAAAATCCGAATAGAGCACGACGCCGTCGCGCCGCTGGGCCTCGGTGAACAGCGCGTCCCGCACGCCGACGCCCAAATTCGTGGTGAACCACTGGTCGAGCTTTGCGGGCAGCGTTTCCGCGATGGCGACGATCCCCTGCGCGACGAAGCCGTCGACGACAGTCTGCAGAGCCTTCAAGCTCTGAAGATTGTCGAAAAGATAGCGCATCGCCGCGTTCATGCGCGCCGGATCGGCGCGCCGGTCGCGCTCGAAGTCGATCTCCGGCGGCAGGCTCGCCACTAAGCGCCCCCCTCGGCGATCGGCCGCGCCTCGACGACGGCCTCCGCGTCTGCCGCGCTGAGCGCGTCCAGCGTCGCCTGATCGACGACGTGACGGATGCGTCCGGTCAGATTGGGCATGTAGACATGCCCCTCCACCTCGACGCGCCGCTTCAGTTTCACCTCATACATCATCACAGCACCCACATCGTTCGATTGGCGACATGCGTCAAAACCAGCGGCGTGTCAGTCGTGGCAGAGTCCTTGAATTTCATGGACGAAATCAGGGACCCCAAGTTCCAGACATATGTCCGCTCGAGCGCGCCATCCTCGGTGAGCACGTCGGAATAGGAGGACGGCGACGTCTCGGTTGCGTAGCCGGCGCCAGAAAGCAGCTTCGCCGAGACGCTGTGATGCGCCGGTTCCCATGCTTCGTAGCGCGCCATCATGCGGATGGACGATGTCGGCGCGGGCGGCGTGATCGGATCGTGAGGCCAATAATGCTCGAGCGCGAGCGCGGCGCGGCTGACATGCACATTCGAGGCGAGCAGGTCGACCGCGGGCTGGCTGTATTGCGAGCCCGAAAAGCACAGCCTGAATCGCACCAGCGGCGGCTGACTGCCGCCGGCGGACAGCTGCGAGATCGTGTCCGGCCCCAGAGCCTTCCAGACGCCGGCGATCTGGATCTCATAAGTCAGTCCCGTCGACGGCGGCACGATGCGCGCCGCGAGAATGTCGATATCGACGATCCCGCCGACGAGCTGCAGCGGCTGCATCTCGACATAGGTCACCGCCTGCGCGAATTCGCAGGCATTGATGATCATGCAGATGTGCTTGCTCGGATCGGCGATGTCGACGCCGCTGATGCGGGAGTAGAACATTCCGCCGGGGAAGGCGTTTCCCGGAGTGGTCGCGACGTGGTGGTTCGCCGTCGTGACCAGGGCGATCGCATAGCGCGCGCCAGCCTGCCAGTGCAGCGGCCGAGGAAACAAAAACTTCGTCTTGTCGGGCACCAGCTGCAGATTGGCGCGCGCGACCGTCGACGTCCCGATCACCGCGCCCGTGTTCATCGTGGCATTCTGGAAGCACTCCGTCACCACCATCGTGATCGAGCCGGTGGTGTCGAGCGACGTGAAAGGAACGTCGATCGACGACACCCACATGTCCTGGCCGCACAGCCACGACTCATAGCAACCGGCGCCGCTGATCGTCTCCGTCGTGGCGACACGATCCCAATAGTCGGTTGTGACCGTATCTTCCCAAAACTGCTCGATGCGATAGATCACATGATTCTTCGCCAGGTCGGCCCAGGCCGGCTGATCCGCGGCCAGCGAGTAGCGAAACGTCTCGCCGTTCGGCAACGTGAAAATATGCCTGATTTCATCCACGGTTCCCGATTTCCACAATCGGCTGTTCGAGCACACTCTCATCGACGGTCCCGTGCGGATGCGATGCCGCGTCGTCGTCTTTTTGACGAGCTCCGTCGTCTGATAATCGAATGATGAGAGCGAGACGCTGGCGTTGCGAACGCCACTCGACACGCGACGGCGCGCCGTGAATGCCGGGAACAGGAGCCCGGCGCGCAGGGTGATATCCGGATTCAGTGGATTCAACAGCTGCAGGGCGGCGTCGGACGCCGCCGCATCCGGGAACCTGACGCCTTCGGCGATCTTGCAAGAAGAGCCCGCGTGGGTGAGATCGCTCGTCGCCGGATCCAAGTGAAAGTCGGCGAGACTGTCCGTCGCATTGGACGGCACTCCCAGCTTGACTTCCACCACGGCCAGACGCGCGGCGAGGCGCGCGGACAGCCCATCATCTCCCGGCCGCGCCTGGCTGGACAGCCGCGCGATATCATCCTGCACGGCGAGCAGCGCCGGCTCCGCGACATCCTTCCACTCTTCGATCACTGCGATGCGGCCCTCGTGATCGGCGAGATTAGGGACCCGCGCCGCCGTGTGCATCTCGACGGAATCGATCCCGGTGAGCGAGAGGATCACGGTCGCGATGAGCAGGCGCGACGAATCGAGAGCGGGCGCGATCGGTTCCGGCGCCTGCGCGCCAACGGTCTTTTGAATCGACGCCACGCGCACATGCGTCTTTGCGATCTGCTGCGCCACATAGACCGGCGCCTGCGGCGTCGATGTGAGAGGGTTGAGAAAGTTGACCAGGTCGACATCCTCGTCCGCTTCGGAGCCGGACGCCGAGATCAGCACGATCTTCTTGTCGGCGCCGGGCAGATTCGCGGACAGGTCGATGCGCGTGACGGTCTCGAGGCTGTAGACTTTTCCCGCGACATAGAGTCGGCCGACATCCACGGTCAGCTCGAAGGGACCGGTCTTGGAGGCGCCGAATCCGCTGTAGCCGCGCTCGGGGATCAGCGTGTCCTCGACGACGGCGTCGAGCGACTTTTCGGCGAACAGCTGCATGTTGTTCAGGTTCGCCGACGAGACTTGTTGGTTGTTCGAGAAGTTGACCCGCTTCATTGAATCACCTTGCGATAGTCGCCGAATTCCCAATCGCCGAAACTGAGGGCGGGGGCGAATGCGATCGGCTCGAATGTCCGCAGCGACACGAGGATGTCGTCGCGCGTGGCCTGCGCCACGGAGACGGCCGCCAGCGCGTCGAAGACGGACGTGAAGTCCGGATCGTGGACGACACCGAGACCGAGCGGTCCAGGCAGTCCCCAGGGCACGCCCTCCGTCCGCACGGAGATCGTCAGCTCCGCGGTGTAGGGCTCTGTGCCGAACTGCGACCAATCGCAGAACGAAAAGGCCTGCCCGCGCACCGGCGGCCGCCTGGGATCGAAGAAGCGCAGCCGGTCGTAGACATGCTTGTCGGCGTCATCGATATAGAGCGTCGCCGCGCCCGCCCAGCAATGATCCGCGAACGCCATATCGCCGCCGGCGACGACGGTCTCGACGATCGGCTCCGGTCGCACCGTGACCGGAACGAGCCCGGTGGGAACGGCGAATGACGCGGCGCTGCGATCCGGCGTGATGGATATGACCTGCGTCTCCGCATCATTGTCGATCAGCGCGCCCCAATCGACCGTCCAGCGGTCGGCGAAGCAGCGCGCGACGTCGCCGCTGCGAGCGAGCTCGACGCGCAGGCTCGCATCGAGCGGTCCGTCGATCCCGCGCACTGTGCAAGGCGTCTCGACGCCGTCGACGACATAGACGGCGCGCTCCGCATAGCGCTCCGCCGCATCGGATTGCGTCGCGCAATCCCAATCGGCCGCGAAAGACCCGGCGAAGCTCATCCCGGCCCACACCGGGAACGACCGCGCATGCGCATAGATGTGCAGCTGCGGCATCGCCGCCTCGATCGCGGCCCGCTCCTCGTCGCTCCACGGATCGACCGCGAACACGATGTCGCGCGGCCGCCGCATCCCCACCAGCTCGGCGTCGACGAGCGCGAGATAATCGCGGATCCCGGCCGGCGTGGTCTTGCGGCTCTTCAGCTGCCAGATGCGCGCGACGACGTCGCGCTTCTTGGCCTCGATCCAATCGTCGCGCCAAATCTCCAGGCCGAGCCCCCATGCGAGATAGGGCAGCAGCTCCTCCGGACAGGTGGCGGGGGTCCACAAGCGCCGGATGATATCGGCGTCGAGCGGGCGACGCGCCGCCGATGTCAGCGACTGCGCGATCTCCCAGGGATCCGAGGAGGCGGGCGGCAGCAGCGCGGCGGGCGCGGTCATTGGCGCGCCTCGACGGTGACGGATATCGAGCGCGGCCACGGCGCCTCGTCAGGCGCGGCGACGACATGCTCCACCGGCGAGATCAGCGTGAATTCCGTCATCGGCTCCACCCGTCCGGCGGCGATGATTGCATCCGTCCGCACCGTGCCGCCGATCACTTTCAGCCTCGGCAGCGTCTTCGAGAGCGCGGCCAGCGATGCGGCGCGCGCCATGGCGATCGACGGCCCCGTCGGCACGAGCGCCTGCACGACGACGTCGTAGGGCCTCGGTGTCGCGGAGCGCACGGTGACGATATCCGTGAGCTGCGCGCCGTCGTCGGCATAGAGCGCGGCGGCGACGCGGGCGACGACATCCGATGCGACCGAGCCGTCCTCGCCGCGCCCGAGCAGGATGACATCGACCCGCCCGCCGCCGCGCTTGATGGTGGCCACGTCCTGGATCTCCGGCGCGATCTGCAATGCATATCCGCGATAGCCGCGCGAGGTGAATCCTGGCGCCGTGCCGTCGAGAGCGAGAGGCCCGCGGCGCCTCAAATCATCATCCGTTTCCATCACCGCCGCGGCGCCTGTCTCCGTATTGGCGGGCGTGATGGTGAGCCGGCGCAGGCCGAGCAGCGCCACCAGATTGTCGAGATCGCCCTCGACCGCGTAAGCCAGCATGACGCCCTTGGCTGCGTCATTGATCGCCTGCCGATCGAGCTTCTCGCGGAACGCGTCCACCTGCTGATGGATGATGCTCGGGTCCGTCTGGAGCGACTCGACATCGAACGCGATTCCGATCGCGGCGAAGCGCGCGACCAGGTCGACGATGCGCGCGGCGAGGATCGCCTGATAATCGGCCGGCGTGACGATTGTCGGCGCCGGCAGCAGCGACAAGTCCAAGGACGCGAAGGGGAACCGGCTCATGCGACGCCCCTATGGGTGAGGGCGAGCGGAATATTGAGATTCGCCTCTTCGGAGATGTCGTAATTGCCGAAGCGCCCCTCGGGGTAATAGAGCCCCGCGAGCACGACGCCCATGCCGCCGATGCGGTCGAGGTTCGCGAGCTGCAGCCGCGCGATCCGATATTCCGGCTCCCATTTGTGAATGGCGACGATAAGGTCGCGATAGAGCGTCGCCGCCAGCGCCGCGCTGATGTTGCGGCCGAGGCGTCGCGCCGGCTCCAACCCGAAGTCGAGCAACATGACGCGCTCGGTCGGAGCGGTCATGACAATCTTCGCGACAGACTGCTCGAGATGCGCGAAGCCGACGAGAACCTTGCCCGTCTTCGCGTCGATGCCGGTGCGATATCTGATCATGAGCGCGGCTCGAAGCCTTTTCGAAAAGCGATCAGACAGCGTTCGAAGGCGGCGCGTCGGACTCGGCGCGGCCCTTCGTCTTCTTGCTTTCGGCGGGCTTCAGAACGATCGTGCGCTGCTGCAGCTCATATTCGGCTTCGACCTCGGTCAACTCCAACTCGAAGCCGGTTTTTGGGAAAAAGCCATTCAGCGGCTTGCCGTCTTCGTCGAGCCTCGGCTTCCCATCCTCCTTGAGATCGGGCCGATACTCGCCGGGGATGCGTCTCCCCGCCACCGTGAAGCCGGCGCGGTCCGTGGTGATGTAAGTGTGCTTCTCGCTCATGATCGTTACCTCAATCGCTGGTGGGGACGAGCGCCTCGGGGCGCAGCGCGAATGTCTGCCCGCCGAGACGCAGTTTCAGCTGGCCGATGGAGTCGGCCGCGAGCCGCGTGGTCTTGCCTTTGAGCGTCGGCTCGTCCGCTTCGATGGCGATCTTGTCGCCGGTCTGCGCGATGCGCGTCTTTTCCGTTTTCGCGACGATATCGCTCGCCGTCTGCGACACACGCGTCTTGCCGTGCTCGCTCACCGCCTCGCCGGCGCCCTGGCCGTCGGGCCGGCGCAGCTCGTCGTCGAATGTGCCGGGCATGGCGTAGGACGCCGCGCCGACGACTCCGGAAGGGGAGATCAGCCGCATGCGGTCGCCGATCGACGGCAGCGGCGACGACACTCTATAGGCGCCCGATTGGCCGGACAGCGTCGCGACCCAGGGACTGAGGATCGTCTCGCCCGTCGCCGGGTCCTCGCCGAGCGAGAGCCGCACCTTCCACGTCTGCTCATCGCGCTCGGCGACGACGCCTTCCAGCTCACTGAGCGCGAGCCGGCGATTGATGCGCACATTCTGCCGCCGCGCCTCGCGCAGCTCCTGGGCGATGTAGCTCATGCCGCCTCGCCCCCGGTGAAAAAGTCGGCGTCGCCGAGCGCATAGAGCCGCTGCCTCCAGGTCACCGCGTAATAGACCGTGCCCCGCTCGAAGCTCTTCATCGTGAAGAGCGGATGACTCTCGGCGCCGTCGACGTCGGAGACATTCTCGAGGCCCCAGCCGGTCCAATCGATGTCCGAGAGCGCGACGAGCGCCGCCTCGCAGATGGCGAGCGCCAGCTCGTCGCGCTTGACGAGGCGGCGCGCGTCTCCCTGGCCGATCATCTTGTCCTCGGTCACGACATAGGCCGTCAGATGCACGAGCAGATCGTCGGAGCCCGAGAGCCTGTCCTCGTCGATGAGGCGCGTCGCCGCGATCAGGATGCAGGGCGGCGAGAACACGTCTTTCTCGAGGACGTCGCCCATGTCGAGCTTGCCGACATGGGCTTTGACAGCCAGGTCGGGGAAATGTGCGGCGAAGGCGGCGACGATCGCGTCGCGCATCGCGAACACGCGGCCGGCCTGCAGCATCTGCGCGGTGGTGACGGGAGCGAGGGTCATTGCGCGAGCCGCCCTAAGAAGTCGGTGACCTGCGCTTCCAGTTTCGCCGCGTCCTCCACGGAGACGCCGACGAAGGGCCGGGCCGGGATCACGACGCGCTTCGCGAAAACCTTCTTGCCGCCGATCTCGAAAGCC
>NZ_JAINDZ010000052.1 GCF_019802345.1 Methylosinus sp. Sm6
CTGATCCTGCCGGCCAAAGCCGGAAATCCCAGTGTCCGCCTCGATCCAGCTACACCACGCTCTGGGACACGATCATGCACGGGTTCAATCGATCTTCCGCGACGACGGAAACCCGGTCGATCACGCCGCGGTCCAAAAGATCGTTCACGATGGACGTGTAGTAGCTCCTCACTCTCCTGTCTTTTCGGAGTCCCCCCCTTGCGCCAGCGGCGCAGTGGTGCGCCCGGATGACGGTGCTGTCGATCATTTGAACGGTCTCGCCGACCCCTTCGGTGTCGTTCAGCACCTCGAGCAGCAGATCCCAGAGGCCTGACAGGGTCCATCGACGAAATTGCCGATAGACAGAGGACCATTTGCCGAAGAAATCCGGCAGGTCTCGCCATTGAACGCCGGTTCGGGCAATCCAGAAGATACCATCGAGGACGCGACGGTGATCACGAGGGCGGCGGCCGCTGTGCGCCCCGCGCGTCGTAACGAAGGGCTCGAAGAATGCCCATTCGTCGTCGCTCATCAGGCCTCGAATCAAGATCACCTCCCTCGGAAAGCGATCTTGAATCACCGATCTGAGCGATTGGGAATCCTATTCGTCAACAGGTCCTAGCGTTTCAGCAATCTCTCGAAATAATCCAGCTCCTCGGCCGGGCGCTCCGGCTGGCCGAGGCGGCGGCGCAGCTCCTCCTGCACGCGGCGGGCGCGCACGGCAGGGGGCAGGCCCAGCGGATCGAGCCGGTTGCGCGAATCCTGGGCGCGGCGGCGGCCGCTCGGCCGGCCGAGCGGGTCCGAATCTTCGCCCTGGCCGCTGCCGGCCCGGCGGGAGCGCGAGGGGCCGCTCTCTCCGTCCTCACCCTCGCCCTGCATCCTTGCGGCGAGCTGATCGGCGCCGCGCCGCAGCGCCTGCAGCGCGCGGCCCTGCGCGTCGACGGCGCGTCCCTGGCCCTCGCCCGGCGCGCCCAGCGCCTGTTCCGCTTCCTTCATCGCGCGCTCGGCGTCGGCGAAATCCTGCGGCGGCGGCTCGCCGGCGCGCCGCAGCCGCTCCTGCTCCTTCTCCAGCCGATCGCGCAGCGCGCGCTGGCGGCCGCGCGCCTCGGCGTCGGCCGAGGGCCGGCCTTTGGCGCCCTTCTGCTCGGCGCCGCGGCTGGTGTCGTCGCGCAATTGCTGCTGCTCGCGGGTCAAATTGTCGATCTCGTCGAGCGAGCGGCTCATCGCCTGCCCACGCGGATCGGGCCGGCCGGCCTGCGCCGGCTGCAGATTTTCGAGCACGTCCTGCAGCTCGTCGAGCAGGCGCTGCGCTTCGGCGAGATCGCCCGAGCGCTCCGCCTTTTCGATCTCGTTCAGCATGGATTGCAGCTCGTCCGCGCCGATGGAGCGCGTCTGCGCGTTTGGATCGTGGCCGCGCGGCGGCGCGCTCTCGGCGTCTCTGCCCTGCATGAGGCCATTCAGGAACGCCTGCATGGCGCTGCGCAAGCGTTCGGTGAGGCGGG
Organism: Methylosinus sp. Sm6; assembly: GCF_019802345.1. Lineage (GTDB taxonomy): Bacteria > Pseudomonadota > Alphaproteobacteria > Rhizobiales > Beijerinckiaceae > Methylosinus. Next base: position 1,482 of record NZ_JAINDZ010000052.1, read on the forward strand.
CGATCTCCTCCTCGCTCGCGCCGCGCGCCAGCGCCTCGCGCAGTTCCTGCTGGGCGGCGCGCAGCTCGCGCTCGGCCTCGCCCGCGTCGCCTTCCTCGAGGTGAAGCGCCATCGCCCAGAGAAGATCGGCGACCTCGCGCAGATCGTCGTCGTCATGGGCGCGCTCGAGCCGGCTCTTGGCGGCGTCGAGGCCGAGATAGACGGAAGACGGCGTCTCGAACAGAGCGGCGCCGAGCTTCAGCGCGTCGAGCGCGACCAGCGCGCGCGCGGCATGGTCCGGGTCGAGCGCGATGTTGCGGCGCTGCTCGGCGAGGGCGCGTGCGAGCGGCTTGGTGAAGCGACGCTGCGGCAGCACCGTCTCGACGGGGGCGGAGACGCCCTGATTGCCGCCCTCGTCATGGGCGACGAGGCTGAGAAGAACGCGCGCGCCGGCCCAAGGATGATCGGAGACGTCGACCGTCGCCTTCGCCTCGCCGAGGCCGGCGGGGGAGGGCGGCAGCGCCAGCGGCAGACGCGGCGGCGGATAGAGCGAGCGCGGCTGGCGTCCGGCGGCGGCGGGAAGGGCGGCGGTGGCCTCGGCGGAGACGACGCCGTAATCATCATCGGTTTTGTAGGACAGAGTCATGGACCCGCGGACCGAGCCGCGCGGCGGATCGACGAGCGTGATGCTCGGCGGGCGGTCGGGAATGACGGCGATGTCATAGGCGCCGCCGCCGCGCAGCGACAGGCTGGCGTCGGCGGCGAGCTTGAACGACTCCTCGCGCTCGTTCGAGCCCGGCCGCGCCGCCGTCTGCGGCAGCGGCGCGAGGCCCGCGCCGGCCGAGGCGACGCCGCGCCCGCCGAAGCTGCGCACGACCAGCGTGGAGCCGATCGGCGCGGCGATGCGGGCGGACGCCTGCGCGTTGCCGCGCGGCAGCACAATGGGCGAGCGGCCCGTATAGGCGGGCGGATCGAGCCAGGCGTCGACCCTGGCGGCCTCCGCGCCGGCGCCGGCGGCGTCCCAATCGAAGGCGGCGAGCAGCCGCGCCGTCCGCTCCGGTCCGGCGGCGAAGGCGGCGGCGATGGCGGCGACGAGAGCCGCGGCGCGCAGCGCCAGCGGATCGAAACGCGGCAGGCTGGGGTCCGGCCGGGCGACCGGGAGCGCCGCGAGCTTGTGCTCGAGGCGCCGGCGATGCAGCTCCCACAGCGCGCGTGTGGCGGCGTCGGGGCGCTCGCCGGAGAGGCTGTCCTCGAGCGAGGTGGCGAGCCGATGCTCGGCGCCGGGGGCTGCGTCCAGCCGGGCGAGCGCCTGCGCGCGCCGCGGCGGGCCGAGCGCCGCGTCGCGTAGGATGATCCACAGCGCCGCCGCGGCGAAGGCGGCGACGCCGGCCATGCGCAGATCGGGGCCGAGCTCGAGCCAGACGCCGGCGAAGGAGAGCGCGAGGAAGAAGAGGGCGAGGGTGACGGCCGCCGCGCCGACGCGCGTGGCGCGCTCGACCGCGAGCGCCGCGAGCGAGCGCCGAACGAGCCGCTCCAACGCCGGCGAGGCGCTCTGCGGCTCCGGCGCGTGCGATCGGGCTCGTTTCGGCGCGAACTCCATGAGGCCTGCTCCTTGGCCCGTCCCGCCGGCGGCGGCGATCAGCGACATCTAGCGCGGCGCCTGCGGCAAGGGCAGGGCGGCGAGCGCTTCGGAGTCGCACTCTACGCCGGTTCGAGGCGCGGAGCGAGGTCGCTGGTTGGGCAAAGGGCGTCGGCCGTCGAAAGCGGCCGTCTCTCGCGGCCTCTCGTCGCCGAAGTCCCGGCATGGGAGGTCGCGGGGCTGTTGGGCCATCGCCGGCGGGCATGACGGAAACCTACGCCGAGTTCGCTCCCGACTATCTGAGCAAGGGCGCGAGGCAATCGACGCCCATTTCGCCGACCTCGCCCTGAGCCTATGACACGCCCGTTCCGGCTCGCGTGTCACCCCGACGCCGACGATTTTGTCGTCGAAGCAGAATTTTCCTGTGATTTCAGCTGGTTCAATGGTGGGCGCGACAGGGATTGAACCTGTGACCCCTACGATGTCAACGTAGTGCTCTCCCGCTGAGCTACGCGCCCTCGGCGCCGCACAGAGCGGCGCTGCGAGTGGCGCGGGTATAATCGCTGACGGCGCGTCGCGCAAGCGCCTGTTGCGCCTATTGCGGATTTGTCGAAGAAGGGCTGTGGAACAGCGGGCCGCGATCCTCGGCCTCGACTTTGTGCCGGGCTCGAATATCTACTGTTCCTCGCAGTCGTTGCGGCTTCTGGTTCCACGCCGTGGCGGCGCCGAACGATCGCCGTCGACCGCGCCGCGCTCGAGCGGAACGCGGCGCCGCGCATCGCCGACGCGGGACTCAATGGCATTCGAAGGTCAGCTCGACACGGTCCCACTCGCCGCGCGCCAGCGCCTCCGGCTCGATCCAGAACTGGTAGACGCCATTGTCGCCGAACGGCCAGAACATCATGCCGTCATAGGCGAGCTGCAACAAGAGATGATCGCCCTCATGCGCCTCGAGCGCATTATATTGCACGGCGGCGGGAACGCCGAACATCTGGTGGCAGGGCCCGAGCGGCAGCCGGCAGCGCTCATCGACGAAGCGCCCTATGCGCTCGGGCAGCCGGGAATAGGTCGCCTCGTCCGCGGCCGCGAATAATCTCAGCGTGGCCGCCTCCAGATATCCCAGCGACGCCGGAATGTGGAAGCGTGTGAAGGTCGCGAATCGCTCCCTGCTGTCCGCGAAGACGGCGACGAGACGAGCGCGCTCCTCGGCCGTCATCGGGCTCCAGGGATCGCGATGCGCGACGAAGGCGTCGCATTCGGCCACGAAGCCGGAGAACGCGCGCGCGAGCGCGATCTGCGCGGCGAGATCGGCTTCGGCCTCGGCGAGCTTCGCCGCGCCATCGCTCGGCGTCCCGCCCGGCCCGGCGCCGCCCGCCCGTCGTTCCTGAGAGTCACGGGCCGCGTCGCGCGCCGCGGTCGCGCGCGCTAAGACCTCGGGGACGCGCTTCGCGTCGATCTCGCGGAGGCGGCGCACGAGAGCGATGGCGGTTCGCCACCATTGCGGCCCCGGCGCGCGGCGGTCGCGAACGAAGGCCCGCACCTCTTCGGGCAAGGCGTCGTATTCCGCCCCGCCTTCGCGCGGCAGCGCGTCGAACATGTCGCGGCGCAACCTGTCGATGTCGGCTTCTCCCCGAATATGCATGAAGCTCGAAAATTCGCGCCATCGCGACCAGAGCTCCTCCAGCCGCGCCCACTCCTCCGCGCTCATGATCCGCCATGGATCCCGACCCTCGACCCATGCCGAGACGTCCGCCGTCGATGCGTCGAGCAGCGGCAATGCACGCTCCATCTCGGCGACGTTTCCGCGATGAAGGTCGACGCGCTCCTGCGCCTTCTTGACCGCGGCGGCGGCGCGAGCGCCGAGAGCCGGCGCCGCGGCGAGCTTGCCCTGCGCATCGGCCAGCATCCGCCGCTCGAGGGCGATCATCGCCGGCGCCTCCGCGCGCCGCGCGACGAGATGCTGCGAATAATGGATCGCGTTGCGCCACCAATTCGGTATCGGCTTCCTCTCCACGAATGTCTCGGGCCGAAGGTCGTCGCGGGCGCCGAAACATCGCTCGATCGCCTCGGCCTGCGCCTGCTCGCGCGCATCGTGATCGCCGGCCGCCGGCGCTTCGAAAGCCGTGAGATCCACGGGCCAGCGGGGGAAGGACCACGGCCCCGCGCCATCGCCCAGCAGGAGCGCGTCGCCGCCGATCGTCTCGACACTGGGCAAGGGACCGGGCGCCGGCGTCTCGCCAGCGCTGGCGCCGGGCGGAACATAGACCACTTTGCCGATCGCCTCCTCGCCGCCGGCGCCGATGAAGAAGGCGAGCGCGCCGGCTCGCGGAAGATCCGCCGCCGGCTTCGACTGCGCGACCGCCGCCGCGACCTCGCCGAGATCGATCTCGGCCATGAAATGCAGCGGCGTTCCGGACTCGTCGCAGGGCCAGGGCGCGTTCCCGAGACAGGGCGCGCCGCCGAGACGGCTGCGGGCCGGCGGGCGCTCGCCGGCGAGCCGCCGCGGACGTCGGGAGAGAATGATCGATGGAGGGATCGGCGGCATGGGGAAAGCGCTCCTGGAAAATCGTGTTCGACGCTTATCTGCGATGAGGCGACGAAATAATGACGACGCGATCAGTAGCATTCGAGATCCATCCGCACGCCCGAAAAATCCCCCGCGGCGAGATCTTTCGGATGGATCCAGAAGTAATAGGCTCCAACGTCGCCCCACCACCAGTTCATGGCGTCGTCGCTGGCGATCTGGAACAGCAGCAGCTCCTCGGCCGGGCCGATGACGGCGTCCGATTGGAGGCCATCGTGATATCCGCCCATTCGATGCGGGCGATTGTCGAGGAGCCGGCGCCAATGGGGCTCATATTGCGCGACCACCTCTTTCGGGATCAGCGCGCGCCGTCGCGCGTCGACATAGAGATCGGCCGTCAGCTGATGCATTCTCCTCGGCGGCGGCGCCTCGCCCGTGCGCTCATGCTCGAAGAAGGCGATGCGCGGCCTCCCCTCGATCTCCCTCTCGTGCTCGTTTCGCCACCGCGTGAAGCGGCGATCGGCGAGTGTCGCGGCCAGCGCGCGCCACTCCTCCTCAGACAAGGGCGAATCCGGATCGCGTCGGCCGATCGCCTCGATCATCGCCTCGAGCGGCGCGAGCAGCTCTTCCTGCCACGCCCGCTCGAGCGCTGGAGAGGCTTCGAGATAATCGATGATCGCGTCGGCGGTCCGCATCTCGATCAGCCACCGCTCCTGACGCTCGAATTGGCCGATTCGCGCCCGGCGCCATTCGTCTTGCTCGGGGGTCGCCGCCCCGCTCGACAGCGACAGTCTCTCCCGCTCCTCGCGCAATCTTCGCGCTTCGGCCCGGCAATGATCGACGAGGGCGGGAATCGTCTCGTCTCGACTCAGCTCGTCGCGAAACGCCGGCGACAGCCGCGCATCGGGGATCGTTTGCTTCAACCCCCGCTGCAAGTCGAACAGAGCGTATCTGGCGTGACGATAGGTGAAGGGCGCCACAGCGGCCGGGCGCGCGTTCTCCTCGGCGATTTCGGCGCCGTCATAGAGGATCGACGCATAATTCTCGGGCGCGACCAGAACGCGCCCATGCTCCTGCCGCGCCTCGTTCGGCGCGACGACGAGATCGACCGGCCATCGCCGCCAGCGATCGGGAGCCGGGTCTCCCGGCGGGAGATCGTCATAGCTCGGTCCGCTGTAAACGCCGTCGTGAACCGGGCCGAGATCGGGCGGCGGCGCCCGCTCCGACCCCGGCTCCGCGACGTGCATCACGCGGAAGGCGTCGCTCCCCTCGGGGCAGCCTTGATTGGGATCGATGAACAGCAGCAGCCAGCCGGCGCGCGGCCCCAGCCTTCCCCAGAGCTCGCGAGGAAGATCGGCGCAACAGATCTGCGCGAGGAAGTGCAGCGGTCGCTCGCCGCGTTCCGGATGCACGGAGGAGACCGAGCGCGGCCATGGCGTCGCATCCGGCAGGCAGGGCAGCCCGCCGAGCCAGGAGCGCGCGGGCGCGTCGAGACGCGGCGGCATCTGCCGCCGGAGAATGACGGAGACCGCTTCGGACACGGCCGACGTCGGCGTTTCCGCGCTGGCCCTGCCGGCCTCTGCGGCCGGGCGGGATGGCGCGCGAGGATCTCCCGGCGCTTCTTCGATGCGCGTCGGCGCTGTCCTCGAGAGACGGCGCTGCGCGTCGGCGAGCGCGAGTCGAGGCGATGATTCGTCTCGCCGGCCGGCGCCCGATCGCTTCGACCTGATCCATCGGGGCAAGGACACGAACAGCGAATACAAGAGCAAGCCGTAGAGAATGAGCGGCAAATAGCCCGTCAGGCCCCAAATCTTTTCCATGGCTCGCCTATTTCTTCGCACGAACACAGTCGGAATGAACTATCGCAGAGTCTCGTCTGCGCCCGGTTCAGGCAATCGCAAGCTTTGTCGGCTATCCGATCTCGAAACCGAGGCCGCTTCGCCAACCATCGCCCGCGAAGCTTTTCCGAGGCCGCGCTTCGGATCGTCCGCCGCCCAGCGCGGAAAGGGCGCTCGAAATGTAAAACTAGAAAGGCCTCCCTGGTGGGCCGGGCAGGAGGCGAAGCGCGGGCGCATAAGCTCTGATAAATCAATATACTAGATGCTGTCAGCGTGGCGAATGTTATGAAGTTTGTGCGGCGCCTGCAAGGTTGTTTTTCTCGCGATCTCGATAAATCGGTCGTCTTCAGTAGGCTGCAATAAAGCATAGGGTGAGGATGTCGAGCACCCTCACCGTGACGCTTCGATACGACGCCGTCCTCGCCGCCATCGGATGAAGCCCGTCAGGAGCAGAAGGATGGGGACGAAGCCCATGACCGTCATGAGGACACGGCCGACGGCGTCGAACGCCTCGCCGGTGTGGAGTGGGAATCGCCATTCCAAAAGTCTTTCGCCTAGGGTGAATCGGCGCGGGTCTTGAACGGCCAGAATTGCGCCGCTGTATTGGTCGACCGCAACGACGCGCTTGGTCTCCGTTTGGTAGACTTCGCCGTCGACGTGCTTGCCCACGCGATAGACGCCCGCGGGCCCGGCAGGCAATCCGATGCTCATCAACCGGCCATCCGGGAACAGGCGGTCGATGGCCGCAGCCGCGGCGCTCGGACCGATCGGCGAGCGACCGTTCGCAGGCTCCGATTTCAAATCCCCGGGCAACATATTCGTCGACACGGACGAGAAGGAGTCGATCAGCGCGCTGGTCTGCCGGCCGAAGATCAGACATACGCCGGAGAGAACGACCACGAACGCCAAAGGCGCGCCATAGGCTCCGGAGAGCCGATGCAGGTCGAACAGAAGGCGATCCGGCCCGGCGCCGCGCTTGAACAGCAGGGCCCGTCGCCATGATCCGGAGAACGGCCGCCAGAGATGGAGGCCCAAAGCGAGCGAAACCAAAAGTGAAAGACCGGCGAGGCCGGCGACGGTTTCGCCGACGTCGCCGGCGAGCAGGGTGTAATGCAGATGCATGAGGAGCATCACGAAGGGCTCGGCCAGCGGATCGTTCGGATCGGCGATGATGCGCCGTCCCCTCACGACTCCCGTATAGGGGTCGACGACAATCTGACCGATAACGGCGTGGCGATGCGCGTTCGGACGCGAATAGATCAGATCGAAATAGCCGTCGTCGCTCTTCGGCAGGTGAATGAACGCCGGGTTCGAGTCGGGCGGCGCCCGTTCTTTCGCGGCGGCGAACAGTTCATCGATCGGACGAAAGGCCCGACCCTCGAACGCTGGGCGAGATGGCCCTTTCAAATCCCTGTTCAGCCATGTGTCGAGCTCTGCCCGATAGAGCAGGACGACGCCCGTGAGGCCGGCGAGCGCAAAATAGGCGCCGGCGACGAGGCCGATCCAACGATGGATCCTCGATAGGGCGATGCGCATGGTTCGGGAACCCTTCGATCAGAGGCGCCGCGCGCTCTCGCGCGGCGCGCCTCTTCGCTCTGTCAAAATTCGACCCGGATCGCCCCCATGATGTTGCGCGGCTGCGCGGGCATGATCGTCGTCGCGCCGCCCGAGGCCGCGTAATATCTCACATCGGTTATATTGTCTGCGTTGATCTGGAAGCTGATCTTCTTTCCCTCATAGTCGAAGGCGTAGCGCGCCATCAGATTGGCGATCGTGTATCCGGGGAGCATCAGCGTGTTCGCCGTGTTCGCCCAGACGGCGCCCGACGAGACGATGCCGGCGCCGAAGCTCAGGCCGGGGATGAGAGCCCAGCTCGGCTCATACACGGCCCACACGCCGCCCGCGAATTTCGGCACGCCATAGAGCCGGTGGCCGACATTGCCGCTATTGTCCTTCAGAACGTTCGAGTCGATGTAGGCGATATTGGCGATGAGCTTCAGCTCGTCGAGCAATTGCCCGCTGACATCGGCCTCCCAGCCGCGATTGCGCACGGCTCCCGTGAGCACGCGATAGCCGAGCGCGGCGCGCGCCGCATCCGGATCGGGCGTCGCGACATTGGTCTTGGTGATGTCGAACCAGGAGACCGTCGTCGTCAGACGGCCGTCGAAAAGCTCCGTCTTGACGCCGGCCTCCCATTGCGATCCTTCCGACGCCTTGAGCGCCGGCTGGTTCGGGCCGGAAGACGCGGGGCCGCCGGTCGCGGTCGGCGGACTGAAATTCTCGACATAGTTTCCGTAGAGGCTGAGCTCGGGAATTGGACGCCACAGCAGTCCGATGCGCGGCTTGATCGCCTCTTGCCGCACTTCGAGTTCCGTGAGCGCCGGGGTCGGCAGGAAAGTGTCGGTGTGGTCCTTCGCATGAGCGTTGTCGTAGCGGAACCCGGCGAGAAGATGCAAGCCGAACGGCAGTTCGGCCTGATCCTGGAGATAGAAGCCATAGTAGTCTTGTTCGGCGCGGAGATTGGACAATGAGTTCGGAGCGGCGAGCAGATAGCTCAAGTTCCCCGAATGGACGGGATTGAAGAGATCGATGGTCGGAACTCCGCTCGTCCGCGAACGGCGCTGCGTGGTTCTGAGATCGGCGTAATAGTCGCCGCCGACGAGCAGCTCGTGGCCGATCCCGAACGTATCGAATTTTCCAGTCAGCTCGAGGGAGGTGAAATAATATTGCTCCTGATTTTCCACGCCGTTGACGACGCGCGAAACCGGACACGACGCCCATGCGCATTTACCCGGGGTGATTCCGCTGACGACGGTCTGGCTCGGCGCCGCAACGTCGCGGAAATCCGCGTCGAAGCGCTGAGTGAGCTTCCAGCTCGCGTCGAAAGAATGCGACCAGTCGAAGCCGACACGCACGTCATAATGCGTGTCCAACTGGCTGCCTGGCTCGCCATAGTTCCGCGAGATCGGCGCATTGTATGGCGCGCCCCATAGCGTCGGAAAGCCGAAATAGACCGGGTCCTTGCTGTGGAAATACTGTAAATAGAGATTGGCTCGAGTGTCGGCGGCCGGCTCGAAATGCAGGCGCGGCGCGAGAAATACATGCTCTATGTCGGCGAAGTCGCGAAATCCGCTCGAATTCTGATAGGCGGCGTCGAAGCGATAGAGCAGCCGCTTGTCGTCCGTGACCGGCCCCGTCATGTTCAATGTGGTGCGATAGAAGTCGAACGAGCCGAATTGCTGCTGGATCGCGTAGGACGGAACATCGGAGGGGCGCTTGGTCACGAGATTGATGAGCCCGCCGGGCTCCAAGCGTCCGAACAACACCGAGGCCGGCCCCTTCAGCACTTCGATCCGATCGAGATCGACCGTCTCACGCGAGCCCGGCGTCGAGCGATTGTCCACTCTCACGCCATCGAGATAATATTTATAGGTTTCGAAGCCGCGGACCGAAAAGCCCGCCTGCAGGCCGCCGACGGGAATCATGTAGACGCCGCTGACATTTTGCAGCGCCTTGTCGATGATGACGACCTGCTGATCCTGCAACACCTGCTGCGGCACGACCTGAACGCTGACCGGGGTCTGCATGATCGGCGTATCGGTCTTGGTGGCGGTCGACGTGTTCCAAGTCTTATAGGCGGTCTTGTCTTGCGGGCCGCCGGGCGAATGTTGCGACGCCGCGCCGGCAGACGGCGAAGCGCCGATGTCGATGGACGGCAGGGCCTCTTGCGCGAGAGCGGGAAGGCAGGACAGAGCGAGCAGCGGCGCGCCGGCGCCGCGCTTGAAAGCGGAACGATACATGAGGGGCCTCCTGGCGCGGCGGGCGCGCGAACGGGAATGAGATCGGCCTCGACGGCCGGCTTCGTTCACAGTCAGGAGACCACAGGGGATGCGCGGGCGGCGAAGCCTCTGGCCTCTCGGATAGAGCATAGAGGCGTTTGATCTCGCGGCGCCGGCCGCGCGCCCGCGTCCGCGCTCGGCCAGTCGGTCGCTTCGAACGGCGCGGCGAGGGCTAAGAGATCGTTCCCGCAATGCCCCGCCGACACGCACAGAATGCAGCAGTCGACGACGGAATGGGAATGCGATCGGGGAAGGTCGTGTCCCGAGCCATCAGCAGCGACGCAGAGCCCGTGAAGCGCGGCCGAGACGCCTGTATGCTGCGTCCCGGAGGGCTGGGGCCAGAGCGCGGCCAGCAGCAAGCCGAGTGAGAGGAGCAGGCCGAGGATCGATCTTTCGCGCCGCAAGCGTTCGCTCCCGAGGTCGGGGCGCCGAACATCGCCGGCGACCGAGGCCATTTCCCTACGTAGGGAAGGTTACGCGAGGGCAACGCGGCGGCCCGCCGCTCCGATAAGTCGAAGCTGTTGCAAAATTGCCACTTTTCCTGCTTCACTGCCGCTCGTTCCGCGCGCAGCGGCGCGTGGTCGGAGCCAACCATCGATGCGGATTCTCATTGTCGAGGACGAGCGCGAGCTCGCGTCCCTGCTGATCGAGCGGATGCGCGCGGACGGTTTCGTCATCGATCGGGTTGCGACCGCCGGCGCCGCCTTGGACGCGATACGCGTCTATGACTACCCGATCGTGCTGCTCGACCGTCGTCTGCCAGACGGAGACGGCGTATCGATCATCCCGGAAATTCGACGCTTGCGCTCGGCGATACGCATATTGGTCGTCTCGGCGCTCCGCGACATAGACGACCGAGTGGAAGGACTGGACGCCGGCGCCGACGATTATCTGACCAAGCCCTTCGGCGCCAGCGAGTTGCTGGCGCGTGTGAGAGCCAATCTCAGGCGTCCCGGAAGCGCTTCGTTGCCTCCCGTCGTGATCGGCGATTTGACCTTCGACTTGAACTCGCGAGAGGCGAGCGTCGCCGGCCGTCCGCTGCTTCTGTTCAAGCGCGAAGCGCTGCTGCTCGAAGCGCTCATGCGACGCGCGGGCCGCGTCGTGACGCATGCGACATTGATCGAGGAGCTCTACGGATTCGACGAGGCGGCGCAGTTGAATGCGCTGAAAACGCTCGCCTCCAGACTGCGGCGACGGCTCGAGTCCTGCGACGCCAAGGCAGATGTGCAGAGCGTTCGGGGCGTCGGCTATCTCATTCGGGCGGTATGACCATGCGCCGGCTTCGGTCGCTGTCGACCCGCCTCATCGTCTATTGGATCGCCGGCTCGCTCATTACGTTTTTCATCCTGCCGCCGATCCTCAACCTGCTGATGTCGGCTCTCGCATTGTTCGAGCCGGCGACCAATCTCGAATCCTGGACGACGCGACGCGCCCGAATGATCGTGGCCGATGCGCTGCGCCAGGACGCGGACGGCGCAAAATTCATCGCAATGACGGATGATCTGCGCAGCTATGCCGCCGCCAACCCGGCTTTTCGCTACGCCGCTCTGGAAATCGGCACGAACACGCCATTGCGCGGATCGTCTCACGAGCTCGCCCCTTTTTTCCAAAGGCTCGAGGGGTTCGATATGCATGCAGCCGCCTTTCATCTCGAAAGCGACCCGAACCTCGATGCGCGAGGTTTCGAGCGGACGATGCATACCCCGATCGGGCGCGCCAAAATCATCGTCTATGGGTCTCAATTTCATTGGGACGACGTGTTCTATCAGATCTACGCGTCCTTCTCGGCGTTCAACATGGTGAGCTACGGCTTGTCTGCCGGGGCTCTGTCTCTCATTGCGCTCGTCGTCGTTCGGAGAGGCCTCGCTCCACTGCGCGCAGTCGCAGCGAAAGTCTCGCAAATCGACGTGAATTCACTGCGCCAGCGCATTCCCGCGGACGATCTGCCGATGGAGCTCTCACCTTTCATCGATGCGGTCAACACGGCGCTTCGGCGCGTGGACGACGGGGTCGCGAGGCAGAAGCGGTTCACGGCCAATTCCGCTCATGAATTGCGAACGCCGATCACCGTGCTCACGACCCGCGTCGAGAAGCTCGCGGCGACGCCGCTGAAGCTCGATATTCAACGAGACGTGCGTCGCATCCACACGATCGTCGAGCAATTGCTGGTTCTCGCGCAGATTTCGGAGAAGCCGGAAACGGCTGCGGCGCCGAACCCGCTCGACCTCGTCGAGGCGCTGGTCGCGATCGTCGCCGATCTCGCGCCTGTCGCGCTCGACAACCACCGTTGTCTCGAGCTCGAGGCTCCGTCCGGGCCGATCTATATTCGCGCCTATCGCTGGGCGATCGAAAGCGTCGTCGATAATTTGATCGAAAACGCTATTCGTGCGGAGCCTGAAAACGGCGTCGTTCTCGTGCGAGCGACAGCGGGCGCGACGATCGAGGTGATCGACCACGGCCCGGGGATCGCGCCGGCCGAGCGCGGGATGATTTTCGAGCCATTTTGGCGTGGCGGCGACGACACGCCGGGAACCGGCCTCGGCCTGTCGATCGCGCGCGAGCTCGCGGAAAAAATGCAAGGGTCGATCGCGGTCGAGGAAACGCCGGGCGGCGGCGCGACGTTCTTGGTTCGATTTCCGCCGTGCGAGGCTGTCTCCGCCAGTGAGCCGCTGTAATGCACGACATGGCCGATGATCGGAAAAGCGACGTCTATGTCGAAGGCGAAGCGCTCGCCCTCGGCGCTCTCGAAACATTCGATCGTCGGAGTCGTCGCTCGCGGCAGCGGGATTTTCAGCAGGCGCCATTCGGCGAGCGACCAGCGCAGGCCGGCGGGCGAGGCGGCGAGGTCGAAATAGAGATCGAAAGGGCCGAAATGCTCGATCAGGCGCCCGTCCGGCGCCGCCTGCATGACGCTCGCATAGCGCCGTCCGGCGAAGTCGCGCCGCCAGAATTCCCGTTTTCCAGAGAGCGGTGAGAAGCGGACGTGGGTCTCGACGCTTTCGCCCGGCGCCGGAAGACCCGCGACAATGGCGAGCAAGGCGGCGCCGAGGCCTCGGCCCTGCGCGGAGATTTTCGCGCGGCCGCCGGTGAAAATCTCGCGCTCGAGCGTGTGGAAGCGGCGGACGGGCGCGGGCAGGAGTTCGAAGCGCTCGGCGAGCAGATCTTGGAAAAGAGTGATCATGTCTATCTCCATTTTCAAAATTGCGGCTTGGCGACCATCAGCCAGAAGATCGCGATCATGGCGATGAAGGCCGGCCAGCCCAGCGCGAACCACCAGAGGAAGTAGGTTCCATAGATCGGCGGCAGTGGCGCGTCTTTCTCGAGACATTGCTCGGCGATGCGCGCCATGCGGATTTGCAGCCATACGACCGGCAGCCAGCAGGCGCCGACGAAGAGATAGAGCGCGATGGCCGCGAGCAGCCAGGGCGCATCGAGCGGCCAGCCCTGATCCAACGCCAGCAGCACGCCAGTGACAGGCTGCACGATGACGGCGGGCGTCGTGAACAGCCAATCGGCGAGCACGACATTTCTGTTGCCGACGACGATGGCGCGCAGATCGCCGCGCAAATTGCTCGCGAGGCCGTGAAAGGCCGTGCCGAGCCCTGTGCCGAACAGAATCGTCGAGCTGACGATATGAGCCGTCTTCAGAGTGAGAGGATCGAGCATGGCTCAGGACTCCAATGCGATCATGACGAGGATCGCCGCGGCGATCGGCAGATTCTTGAGCAGCGGCGCGAAAGGATGCAGCCAATAATCGGACGGCAGGCGCGTCGCGATGATGGTGAAGGCGAGCATTGTCGAAAGCTGCGCGGCGCCGACGAGGGCAGGGCGCCATCGCAGCAGCAACAGCACGCCGAGCAGGAGATCGACCGCCGCGCCGCCATAGAGAGCAAAGTCGGCGAGCGCGCCGTGAACGCCGATCTCGGCGAGCAGCGCATAGCTTTTCTCCTGCGGATAGAGCCCGAAGGAGAGAAGGCCCGTCGCGACCCACAACAAGCCGAGGCTCCAGCGCAGCATGGGTGGCAGGAGAAACAGTCGCGCCGCCCGCCTGTCCGACTCGCACGCCGGCTCCAGCGCCAGAGCGTTGCGAATAGCGCGTGGCGGCCGGCCGAGCGCCGCCGTCATCGGCGTGCAATCGGCGACATTGCCACGCGAGAGAAGCTTTATCACCTCGCGATTGAGCGGGCCGGTCGAGACACGCCCGCCGATCGACGCCGCGAGCAGAAAGAGCCGATAGGGCACGCGAAAGAAGCGCGTCGGCTTCAGGCCGAGCCATTCGCGCAATAGCGCGAGCAGCGCATCCGTCGTCATCGGCTCCGGGCCGACGACATCGAGGCGTCGCGGCGAGGGGGCGCCTTCCGCGATGCGCGCCGCGACTTCGGCGAGATCGCCGACATGCACGGGCTGAAAGCGCCATGCGCCATCGCCGAAGCTCGGTAGCCAGGGCAGGACGGCGGCGGCGAGCAGCCAGCGTGTGCTGGCGCCGCCGCGGCCGACGACGAGCGACGGTCGCAATATGCGCCAGTCGAGCCGCGCGCCGGTGGGATCGAGCGCCGCGAGCGTCTCCTCCGCGATTGCCTTGCTGCGCTGATAGAGCGTCTCGCCGTCGCTCTCGACGCCGAGCGCCGAGATGTGAATGAGCCGCGGGACGCCGGCGGCGAGGCAGGCGCGAAAGAGATCGCAGGCGCCCTCCGCGTGGACGGCCGCCATGCTATTGGCGCCGTCGTCGCGAACGAGCCCGGCGCAATTGACGACGATCTCGAAGCTCGCGACCTTGTCGCGAAGCCGCGCTTCGCTGTCGTGCACGAGATCGACCTCGCGGCGCGAGGCCGCGACGACTTTGTGGCCGCGGTCGCGGAGCCGGCCGGCGATATGCCGTCCGATGAAGCCGCTGCCGCCGATGATGAGAATACGAGCCAAAATCGGTCTCCTCCGAAAGCGGGGCGAAGGGGCTTCGCCTTCGGGGACCTATCGGCAATGGCGGCGCCATGTCATAAGATACTGTTTGTATTGATAGGTGTATGGAGCGCTGTAAACGCGAGAAACATATTTTATTGAGTCGCCTATAAACTGAGGATACAGTCTGGCGATGACGCCGAGCCTGCTGTTCACTCTCTCCCTCTCGACGACCTTCGTCTCGAGCGTCGCGCTTTCGAGTTTTCTGATCGCTCGGGCGCGCGCGGCGCCGGGCGCGAAGCAGCTAGCCGCCTTTGTCGTGATCGTCGGGCTCTTCGCGCTCGGCCTCGTTTTGCCCGAGCGCTTCGGCATGGCTTCGATGGCGCTGGCGCCCTTGGGCTCGGCGATGGCGGTCGATTTCGCCATTCGGCTGACCGGGCAGGGCGCGGGCGCGCTTCCAATTGTCCATGCGCTCGGCGCCGGAGCGACGCTCTTGCTCCTGCTGTTCGGCCCCGGCGTCTTTTTCGAAACGTCCGACGGCTCGCGCGGATTTCGCTATGAGGGCGCCGGCCTCTTCGGGGTCGCTGTCGCGATCGGCCTCGCCGCCTATGGCAATGGCCTGATGGCTTTCGCTCTGCGCCGCGCGGAGGGCAAGCGCCGACGCGAGATCGCCATCGTTCTCGTCTCCTCGCTCGTCGGCCTGTCGACCGTCGTCTCCTTCGCGCCGCCTTTGTTCGGCATGGCTGTCGCGCCCTGGTCCATTCTCGCTCTGCCGATTTATCCGGCGCTGCTCGTCTACGGAATATTGCGCTACGAGCTGATGGCCGCCAATGTCTGGGCGCGGCGCGCGGCGGCCTATGCGCTCATTTTGCTGCTCGCCGCCGCCGTGGCCGGATTGCTCGCCGCAGCGCCTTTGAGCTTCGTCGCGCCGTCGATGGATTTCGCGTCCCTGTGGCTCGTCGTCGCCACGGCCATGGCGCTGGCCTTTGCTTTCGGCGAGCCCATTCGCCGCGCGGCGGATCGGCTCGTCTACGCCGGCCCGGAGATTTCCGCCGAGATGATCGCGCAGTGGCGTGGCGACCTCGCGGGCGCGGACACAACGGCCGAGGCGATCGAGATCGCGCGCACGCATTTGTGCGGCGCGATGCGTCCGTCTGTCGATGTGACTCTTTGCAGCGAAGGGCCGGAGCCGGCGCTTCGCTGCGCCGATGACGGGGGCAAATGGGTGGCGACGCTCGCAGGATTCGAGGATTCGCCGCCGGGCGCGCGCCGCCTCGCCATTGTCTACGCCGATGTTCTGATGCAAAGCCTCGACGACATCGATCGCCGAAGACGCCGCGCCGAGAGCGAGCGGCTCGCCGAGCTCGGAATGCTCGCCTCGACGATTGCGCATGATCTGCGCAATCCGCTCAACATCGTGAATATGGCCGCCGCCGCCGCGCCGGCCGAGACGCGCGCCGAGATCATAGAGCAGACGCGGCGCATGAATCGTCTCGTCGCCGAATTGCTCGACTACGCCAAGCCCTGGAAGCTCGAGCCGGCGGATATCGATTTCACCGCGGCATTCGGCGATGTGGAGACTCGCATCGCGGGCGATGCGCATTTGTGCGCCGATCCATTCCGCTTCGCTCAGGCGATGGACAATCTCATCGCCAATGCGCGCGCCGCCGGCGGCCGCGTCGCGATCTTCGTCGAGACAGCGCAGGATGAGACGCTCATTCATGTCTGCGACGATGGCCCCGGCGTGCCCGAGGAAATCAAGGACAGGCTGTTTCAGCCCTTCGTCTCGCGCTCCAGCGAAGGCACGGGGCTCGGCCTCGCCATTGTCGCCAAGATCATGGCGGCGCATGGCGGCTCCGTCTCGCTCGGCGCGCGCGAGGGCTTCTCCACCTGCGTCACTCTGAGGTTTCCGGCATGAGCGGCGAGACGATCCTCATCGTCGACGACGAGCCCGCCTTCGCGCGCGTCGCCGGCGCCTTTCTGACGCGCGAGGGCTATCATGTCGTGACGGCGAAGGATGCAGCTTCTGCGCGCGAAACCTTCGCGCAGGCGCGGCCCGATCTCGTGCTTCTCGATCTCGTCATGCCGCCGGAGCGCACGCCGGAGGCAGGCCTGTCGCTGCTGCCGGATTTTTCGAGCGCCGTCACCGTCGTGCTGACAGCGCATAGCGAGCATGAGCTGGCGCTGCGCGCCGTCGCGCTCGGCGCATGGGATTTTCTCGCCAAGCCCGTGGAGCCGGAGCTGTTGCGCTTTTGCGCCCGGCGCGCGCTCGCCAAAGCGGCGCTGGAGCGGGAGATCGCGCGGCTGCGCGCGGAGAAGGCGGGCGATGGTCTGATCGGCAATGGCCCCGCCATGGCGCATGTGAAGGACATGATCCGCCGCATCGGCCCGGCCGAGCTTCCCGTGATGATCCTCGGCCCCACCGGCTCCGGCAAGGAGCTGGTGGCTCATGCGGTGCACAGAGCGCGCGCGCGTCGCGGGCCATTCGTCTCGATCCATTGCGGCGCGATTCCCGCCGAGCTGATCGAGAGCGAATTGTTCGGCCATCTCAAAGGCGCCTTCACCGGCGCCCACGCCGATCGCCTCGGCCTCGTCGCGACGGCGCGCGGCGGCACGCTGTTTCTCGACGAGATCGGCGAGACGCCGCTTCCCTGCCAAGTGAAGCTGCTGCGCTTCCTGCAAGAGGGAACCTATACGCCCGTCGGCGGGCGCGAGGCGCGGCGCGCCGATGTGCGCATCGTCAGCGCGACGCATCGCGATCTGGAGGCGATGATCGCTTCCGGCGGCTTTCGCGAGGATCTCTATTACCGCCTGCGCGGCGTCGTCATTCGCACGCCGGCGCTGGACGAGCGGCGCGAAGATTTGAGCCTTCTCGCCGCGCATTTCCTCGGCCAAGCGGCGAAGAAGCGCAAATTGCGGTTCTCGCAGGAGGCGCTCGCCTGGCTCGTCGCGCAGTCTTGGCCCGGCAATGTCCGCGAGCTGAAAGCGACGATCGAATGCGCCGCCGCGCTCGCCGATCCGCAATCATCGACGATTTCCGCCGAGGATTTGAATTTCGCGCGCGGCGGCGGAGTTCCGCTTGCGGCGGAAGCTGTCGCGGAAACGCTTCCCGAGGCGCAGGAGAAATTGGAGCGCCGCATGATCGGCGCCGCGCTCGCCGCAGCCGAGCACAATCACAGCGCCGCCGCCCGCCGTCTCGGCGTCTCCCGCGTCGGCCTTTTGAAGATGATGGCGAGGCTGGGGTTGCGATAGTTTAGCGTCACTTCATAGCGACGCTATAGACGACATTCGCGGCGATCGCGTCGCAATGCTTCAGACGCGCGAGATTTTTCTCGCGAACGCGTTCGAAGGTCGGCGCGTCCAATTGCGCGAGCGTTCCGCGATAGCCGCTTCCCATCGCGATCAGCCACCAATCCTCCGGCGAGTCGATGGGATGGTTCCCGGCTTCGGCGACGATCTCGACATCGAAGATCCCGGCTTCGCCCAGCATGGCGCGCAGCCCCGCGGGCGTCGATATCCGCTCCCAGGGGTTGAAGCCTCTCGAGAGATCGGGGCGCTCTTTGCCTATGGCCTGCCAAAAGGCCGCATTGGCCGGCTCGAACAGCTCCGGTCCCCATGTCGTGACGGCGAGCCGGCCCTTCGGTTTCACCATGCGCCAGAGCTCCTTCGCGGCGGCCGCCATATCCGGCACGAAAAAAATCCCGAAGACGCAGATCACGGTGTCGAAGCTCGCGTCATTGTAGCCGAGCGTGAGCATGTCGCCGGCTTTGAACTCGATATTGCCGAGGCCTTTCGTACGGGCCTTCGCCTCCCCCAGAGCGACGAGGCGCTCGGCGAGATCGACGGCGATGACTTTTCCTTCCGGCCCGACCGCCTCGGCGGCCGGAAGGGCGGAGCCCCCGCTGCCGCAACAAACGTCGAGGACTGTCTCGCCGGGGCTGAGGCCGAGACGTTCGACCGTTCGCCGCCCGAAGCGATGCCAGAAGGAGCCGACCGGGTGATCGAAGCAATCCGCCGCAGCATTGTAGGCCGCTGCGGCCTTTGCCTTCGCCTGTTCGAGTTCGTCCATTTCCGTCCTATGCGCGCCGAGGAATCTTTCCTGTCATAGCACGGCTGAAATCCAAGTCGCCGATTGTCGGCAGGACGCCGTGGAAGCGCCCCCGAGTCGGGCGGGCGCCCATTTTGGCCATCGAAATCGCTTTTTCGGAAGCGGCCATTTCAAATTCAACCCGTCTGATTGACCTATAAAAGCCGTCCGTTGCCAGAGAGATGATGTTTTTCCTCATCCGCACGCTCGTGGCGTCAGGAGGGCAATTCCTCCGCATGCGGACGCGGCCGTCGTCGCCGCTACGGAGGATGTGCTCGAAGTCTATCGGCGTCCGCATGATCCGTCGCTGCCGGTGGTCTGTCTCGATGAGGCGACCAAGCAGCCGATGAAGGAGACTCGGCCGCCCATGCCGATGCAGCCCGGGCAACCAGCAGCGCGTCGACTATGAATATGATCGCGACGGAACCGCCAGCATCTTCAGTGATTTTCGCGCCGCTCGAAGGAAAGCGACCTCATGAGCGGGGAGCAGAAATACAATTACGACACGCTCGAGCCCGAGCTCTTGAAGGCAAACGATAGCTAAATGACATTTTTGGAATCAAATTCGAAAGTGATGACGCACTGCGTCTGACCGTGTCCGGTCCGAGTTGAATGATCTCTGACGAGATGAGGCCGCTGTGATCTCGCCGATGTCGCGCACGCGAGCGTGCTTCTGAAAATCCTCGATCGCGAGCTCTTTCTCACCGCTCCATGACGAGTGACTTTCTTATTGGCCTTTTCACGATCGCTCTTCCATTGCTCGAAACAGTCGGTCAGCGCCGGCTTTCTTGGATTTCGTGATGTCGACGCCGAGCGAGATGGCGCGTTGCTCGCGGAGCTGTTCCGCCGCCTTTCGCCACTTGCCTTTGATGGCGTCGGGGTGGGGCGCCGCCTCCATCCGGCCGCCCTCGCGATCGAAAAAGACCGTGAGATATTCGAGTTCCGCGCGCAGACACGCGGCCATGAATCGCTCGAAATAGGGGGAGGATTTCGACATGGGGACGCCCAAGCGTCGGACGATGCTCTGGACGTAGCCGATGCGTTCTTCCGCATAACGGCTGATCATCATCTCGCGAAGGGTCGCCCGCAGATCGAGATGGGCCTGCGCCACCGTGCTGTCGCGCCACGAAACGCCTCCCTGGTGGGCCGGGCAGGACTCGAACCTGCAACCAGACCGTTATGAGCGGCCGGCTCTAACCATTGAGCTACCGGCCCCGCCGCCGATCGGCGCTCCGGGGAGTCCTGCTCCTATAGCGAAAACCGTCTCCTCTGCAACCGCGCCGCCGCGAAATCTCGCCGCAGAGCCGATTTGCCAGCGGCGCCCGGCGCGGCTATGCGCTAGATTGACGCGCCATGCCGGGCGGTTCCGGCGCGCGGCGGTCCTGGAGCGGCGATGACCTATTGTTGCGGCATACTCGTTCGCGACGGCCTCGTGATGATCGCGGACACGCGCACCAACGCCGGGCTCGACAATATCTCCACCTTTCGCAAGCTGCATGTCTTCGAGCGGCCGGGCGAGCGCGTGATGATGCTCGCCACCGCCGGCAATCTCTCGGTCTCACAGGGCGCGGTCAATCTCTTGATCGAGGGGCTCGAAAATCCCGACACCCATGAGGTCGAGACGCTGATGACGGCGCCCGGCATGCTGCAGGCCGCGCAGTTCGTCGGCCGCGCCGTGCGCCGCTCGCACGCCATCGCCGGCGAGGGCGGCGAGGCGGCGGGCGTCAGCTTCGACGTGTCGCTTCTGTTCGGCGGCCAGATCGAGGGCGGACCGCTGCGCCTCTTCATGATCTACACCGCCGGCAATTTCATCGAATGCACGCAGGACACGCCCTATCTGCAGATCGGCGAGCACAAATATGGCAAGCCGATCCTCGACCGCGCCGTCGGCTATGACGCCGATGTGCTGGACGCGCTGAAGATCGGCCTCATCTCGATGGATTCGACGATTCGCTCCAATCTTTCGGTCGGCCTGCCCATCGATATCGCGCTGGTGCGTCGCGACGCGTTGCGCGCGGATATTTCGACGCGCATCGACGGGAGCGACGCCTATTTCCGCGATCTGCGGGACAGCTGGTCGCGCGCGCTGCGCGCGGCGCATATGGCGATCCCGACGCCCCCTTACGGCGGCCGCGGCGGATGACCGATCGGGCCGCGGTCGCGCCCGCCGATGCGGCGGCGATCGAGCGGGCGGGGCGCCTGCTGCGCGAGGGCGGTCTCGTCGCCTTTCCGACCGAGACCGTCTATGGGCTCGGCGCCGATGCGACCTCGCCGCAGGCCGTCGCGCGCATCTATCGCGCCAAGGGCCGGCCGAGTTTCAATCCGCTGATCGCCCATATCGCCGATCTCGACGCGGCGCTGGCGGAGGCTGCTCTGCCGAAGGCGGCGATCCGCCTGGCGGAAGCCTTCTGGCCCGGCCCGCTGACGCTGGTCGCGCCGCGCGCCGCCGCCGGCTCGGTGTGCGATCTCGCCTGCGCGGGCCTCGCCAGCGTCGCCTTGCGGGTTCCCGCTGCGCCCGTCGCCCGCGCGCTCATTCGCGCCGCCGACCGGCCGATCGCGGCGCCCTCGGCCAATCGCTCCGGCCATGTGAGCCCGGTGACGGCCGCCCATGTGATCGCGGATCTAAACGGGGCCGTCGACCTCGTGCTCGATGGCGGCCGCGCCGAGCGCGGGCTCGAATCGACAATAGTCTCCTTCGTCGGAGAGAGGCCGCGCCTGCTGCGTCCAGGCGCCGTCGCGCGCGAAGAGCTGGAGGCTGCGCTCGGCGCGCCGCTGGCCGCTGCCAGCGACGCCGCCGAGATCGTCGCGCCGGGCATGACCGCCTCGCATTATGCGCCGCGCGCCCGGCTGCGGCTGAATGCGGGCGAATTGGAGCGAGGGGAGGCGGGGCTCGACTTCGCGGGCATGCTCCGTAGCCGCGCGGATGCGGGGGCGACGATCCTCGATCTTTCGCCGCAGGGCGATCTCGTGGAGGCGGCCGCCAACCTGTTCGGCCATCTGCGCGAGCTCGACGCTCGCGGCGCCGAGCGCATCGCCGTGGCGCCCATTCCAGCGCACGGCCTCGGAGAGGCGATCAATGATCGGTTGCGCCGCGCCGCCGCGCCGAGGTGATGCGAGCCTTCAGGCTCTCTCTCTCTCTCTACTCCTAAGGGAGTCACACATTTCCAGGAGGCCGTCATGGCCGGGCTCGTCCCACGGCTGTCCGGCACAAAAATTGGTTGTACAAGCGCATGACATTGATTCTAATCCGGTCCTGAGTTTGGCGA
>NZ_JAINDZ010000053.1 GCF_019802345.1 Methylosinus sp. Sm6
GCTCGGCAGGGAAAGCGCGTCACGCTGATCGACGCCGATCCTCAGGGCTCGGCGTTGGACTGGTCACAGCAGCGAGCACGCGAAAACCTCTCGCGGCTGTTCACCGTCGTCGGGCTGCCGCGCGACACGCTCCACCGTGAGGCGCCCGAGCTGGCGCGCGGCGTCGACCATCTCGTCATCGACGGTCCGCCGCGCGTCGCCGGATTGATGCGCTCGGCGCTGCTCGCCGCCGATCTCGCGCTGATCCCGGTGCAGCCGTCGCCCTTCGACGGCTGGGCGTCGGCCGAAATGCTGGCGTTGCTCGGCGAGGCGCGCATCTATCGCCCGCAGCTCGCCGCCCGCTTCGTCCTGAATCGCTACGCCGCGCGCACCGTCATCGCGCGCGAAACGGTCGAGACGCTCGCCGATCATGATCCGCCGGCGCTCTCCGCCACCATCGGTCAACGCATCGCCTTCGCCGACGCCGCGCAGACCGGCCGTCTCGTCTCAGAGCTCGCCGACGACACGCCGGCGGCGCGCGAGATCGTCGCCCTCGCAGCCGAGGTCGGGAGGATCGCGCCATGACGATCTTCGCGGACGGTGTGCGCGGCGACTCGCCGCTCGACGACGGAGGCGCCGCATGAACGAGCGCCCTGCAAAGCGCGGCTTCGCGGCGCGTCCCGGCGACGCCGAAGGCTGGATCAGGTCGGCCGACGGTCCCGCCCGACGCGCGAACGACGCCAGCGGATTCACCGCACGCCTGACGATCGACATCACGCCGGCGCTCCGCGGCCGCATCAAGGTCGCCGCCTTTCGGCGCGGCGTCACCGTCGCCGACATGCTGCGCGACCTGCTCGCACGTGAATTTCCCGACGATCCCGGAGAAACATCATGAACGACAACGAGCCGCAATCCGCTCGCGTCGAAGCGCCGCCGCGTCGCGGCGCCGCGCTTCTCACCCATGTCGAGCTGACCTGGATCGAGAAGAAGATCGAGTTCCGAATTCGCTTCGGCCATCGCGCGGCGGACAAGATACTCGACCGCCGCCGCCGCATCGCCAGCTTCGCTACCGGCAGCATCTTCTGCTTCGTCCGATGGGCGTCGAACGACTATGGCACGGTGATTTCGCGGATGGACATCGTGCGCGCCGTCGGAGCCAGCGAGCGCTATCAGACACTGCCTTTCGTTCGGCCCGGCGGCGAGATCCTGCTCCGCGTCGACGCCTGGCCGAGGGTCGAGCGAGCGCTCCAGGCGATCGACGCCATAGAGGCGATCGGCGTCGATCCGGCCGACGCGTCGCCCGACTATTGGCGGCATTTGCACAACCGCCTCGCTGTCGGCGACGAGCCGCGCGCCTACACGCGCGAGCAGCACGACGCCTGGCTGAAGCGCCGGACCGTCGCGCCATGACCCGCCTCGGCTATGTCACGGCGACGCTCTCCTCTGTGCTGCTGATCGGCGGTCAGTCCATGGCTCCCGCCACGCCATGGCTCGTCTGGAACGCCACGGCGAGCACGCCGACGGGGCTCTATGCGCTTCAGGCCACGGGCCGACTCCGGGCTATGCAGCTGGTGGCAGTTCGCCCGCCGGAACCCATCGTGAGCTTCCTCGCCGACGGCGGCTTCCTGCCGAAAGGCGTGCTGCTCTTGAAGCATGTCTTGGCGCTCCCCGGACAGTCTGTATGCCGCGCCGGCCCCACCGTCACCGTCGATGGCGTCGACGTCGGCGAAGCGCGAGATCGCGATCGCTTCGGTCGTCCGCTGCCGAGATGGACCGGCTGCCGAACGCTGCGGGTGGGCGAGGTCTTTCTCATGAATCCGACCGTCCAGGACAGCCTCGACGGCCGCTACTTCGGTCCATTCCCCGTCACCTCGATCGTCGCTCGCGCGGTTCCGATCTGGACCGACGAAGAGGGCGACGGCCGTTTCGTCTGGCGCGCCGCGACCGACTGACACCCGCAGGACTTTACCAATATGGAGAATTCCGATGACGCAGATTGGTCGATTCATCCGCACCAAATCAGGCTTTTCCGGCGCCATCCGCACGCTGTCCCTCGACGCCCAGATCGTTCTCATTCCCTCCGACCATAGTGGTGCGGAGAACGCGCCGGACTACCGCATCCTGCTCGGTGATGACGAAGGACCGGAAATCGGGGCGACATGGAAGCGCATCGGCAAGAAAGCCGGCGACTATGTTTCGCTGCTCCTCGACGATCCAGCCCTGACGCAGCCGATCCGCGCCAATCTGCTCCAGTCGAGCGAAGACAAGTCCAGCTGGATTCTGCACTGGACCCGACTTCAGAAGCGCAACGAGCGGGACTGATAACATGCGCGCCGCACTCCTGATCATGAGCAAATCGGACCACACAAACCGGGCCTGCACGCGCGCACGATTCGCGCTCCTTCTTCTTATCGGCGTTGTTCCGGCCTGCACGCCGGGCGCAGTCCTGCCCGCAAAGGCAACGCCGACCGATGCCGATCCCTATGCCGTCCACGTCGCAGAAGCGGCGCGGCGCTTCGGCATTCCCGCGGCATGGATCCGGGCCGTCATGAAGATCGAAAGCCGCGTGCAGCGAGACGCCGTCTCACTCAAAGGCGCGGTGGGGCTCATGCAGATCATGCCCGACACCTGGACGGAGCTGCGCGCCCGTTACGCTCTTGCCGGCGATCCGTTCGACCCGCACGACAACATTCTCGCCGGCGCGGCCTATCTCGGCGAGCTGCACGATCGCTACGGCTCGCCGGGCTTCCTCGCGGCCTATAATGCGGGACCGCGCCGCTACGAGGATTATCTCGACGGGCGCCGTTCATTGCCATCCGAGACTGTCGCCTATGTCACGACGCTCCTCCCTCTTATCGAAGGAAACGACAGCGCTCGATCCATTCGCGAGGTATCCGGCCTGTCGCGCTGGACGCAAGCGCCGCTGTTCGTCGAGCAGCTCGACAGCGCACATGCCGCCAATCGTCCTGCGTCAGCCCTGACAGCGACCGCCACGGAGGCTATCGCTTCCATGCGCGATCTATCCGTCATCGCGCCTCGCTCCGACGGCCTGTTCGTCGCGCTCTCGTCGACGGAGCACCCGCAATGAACCAGCATCGCTGTTGCGGTCGGACTGCCGACCTTTGCGCACTGAGGGACCCCGTCGCCGCCATTTGCCCGGCGCGGAACGCGTGCAGGCGCATTGCGAGCGCGGTTCGTGACCACTTCGCATTCCAGCGTTTCAGAGCGCAATGTCGCAAAGACAGAACGGCGGAAGGCAATGCAGCGCAGAACACGACCGGACTAAGGCGAGATAAAAGCGCCTGCCACGCCGGCAGACAAGTCGCTGTCGCGACTCGTCTTTCGTCGGGCAGGCCGGTCGGTCGTTGGCAGGTTTCGGCAAATCCTCGTGGAGTTACAAGGCTTCGACTTGCACACTGCGTTCTGGCGGCTGCCGTTCGCCTCGGCGAGGCGCTCCGATGAGCCGGGAGGAGAACAATTTCCGCGTCCGGCCGGGACGGGTCCGCACGACGCGCGCGCCGAAGCCCAAGAGCTTCGTCGCCGAGGTTCTGAAAGCCGCGCGCAAGGCCGGACCTACGACGCCGCATAGCGGCGCGCGATCCGTTGCCGCGGTCGGCTCCGGCTTCGGGCGCGGGCGCGCCGCCTTCGGCCGCGCCCGCCTCTTCGATCCGGGCCGCCGCGTCGTCGTCAAGGCGCGCGTCGTCCGCCACAAAGGCCGCAGCTTTCGATCGGCACCACTCTCCGCACATTTTTCCTATCTGAAGCGCGAGGGCGTCAGCCGCGACGGAGAGAAGGGCGTCATGTTCGATGCCACGCACGATCGCGCCGACGATCGCGCCTTCGCCGAGCGATGCGACGGCGACCGGCATCATTTCCGCTTCATCATCTCGCCCGAGGACGCCGCCGAGATGACCGACCTCAAAGCCTTCGCCCGCGATCTCGCCGCGCGGACGGAGGCCGATCTCGGAACCAAGCTCGATTGGATCGCCGTCGATCATTGGAACACCGACAACCCACATGTCCATCTTCTGGTGCGCGGCGTCGACGAAACCGGCGGCGATCTCGTCATCGCCCGCGATTACATCAGCCGCGGCCTGCGCTCGCGCGCGGAAGACCTCGTCGCCATCGAGCTCGGACCGCGCCCCGAACATTCGATCCGCTCGGCGCTCGAGCGCGAGGTCGACGCCGACCGCTGGACGCGGCTCGACGCCGCCATCCGCTACGCCGCCGACGAGACAGGTCTGGTCGACCTGCGCCCGGCGAGTCCTGGTCTAAACGACCCCGAATTGCGCCGCCTGATGGTCGGCCGCGCCCAGAAGCTCGAACGAATGGGTCTCGCCGCCTCCGCTGGTCCCGGCCGATGGATGATCGGCCTGGAGGCCGAACGCACGCTGCGCGATCTCGGAATGCGCGGCGACATCATCAAGACCATGCATCGCGCCTTCGCCGAGCGTGGCCAGGACCGCGGCGTCGGTGATTATGCCATCGATGCAGCGCCTTCAGAGTCGCCGCTCATCGGGCGGCTGGTCGACAAGGGACTACACGACGAGCTGAACGGAGAAGCCTATGCCGTGATCGACGGGACCGACGGACGCGCCCATCATGTCCGCTTCCGCGGCGTCGAGGCGTTCGAATATGCCCCGCCGATTGGCGGCGTCGTCGAGGTGCGCCGCTTCGGCGGAGCCGACGATCCGCAGCCGACGCTCGTCCTGGCGACACGCTCGGACTTCGATCTCGACCGCCAGATCGGCGCGTCGGGGGCGACATGGCTCGATCACCGCCTCGTGGAGCGCACGCCGACGCCGCTCGCAATGGGTGGATTCGGCGGTGAGGTCCGCGAGGCCATGAAAGCGCGCGCCGAGCATCTCATCGCAGTGGGACTGGCACAGCGCCGAGGCGGGCAGATCATTTTCCAGCGCGACCTGCTTGCGACGCTGCGCGGCCGCGAGCTGACCGACGCCGCGGCGAAACTTTCGGCCGAGACCGGCCTTCCGAGCACCCAGGCCGTGACTGGAAATCAAATCTCCGGTGTTTATCGCCGGCGCCTCGTGCTCGCTTCCGGGCGCTTCGCTATGATCGACGATGGTCTCGGCTTCCAGCTCGTGCCCTGGTCGCCCACACTCGAGAAAAAGCTCGGCCAGCATGTCTCCGGGACGGCAAGAGACGACGGCGGCATCGAATGGAGCATCGGCCGAAAGCGCGGATTGGGCTTGTGACGATCGACGCGCGTCGATCACCGATGCGTGACGCCATTATTTTTTCGTCTCGGTTCGCCTCGCTACGATCGCGACGTGAACATGCTTGAATGCGCTCGGACCGCGTCCTTGTCTCGACGCCTCGCTCTATTCGAATGGAGGCGTGCATGTCGGCGACCAGGATTCTCTGGGGCCAGATCCTCGTCGTATCGCTCATCGTGCTGACCGCGATATGGGCGGCGACCGAATGGACCGCCTGGCGCCTCGGCTTTCAGCCGCAGCTTGGACATCCCTGGTTCGAGCTCGCCCATTTCCCCTTCTATCCGCCGCCTGCCTTCTTCTGGTGGTGGTACGCCTTCGACGCCTATGCGCCGGCGATCTTCGTCGAAGGCGGCTATATCGCGGCCTGCGCCGGACCACTGTCCATCGCGGCGGCGATCGGCATGTCGATCTGGCGCGCGCGTGAGGCCGACGATGCCGAGACCTACGGCTCCGCCCGCTGGACCCGGCCCGACGAGATGAAGACCGCCGGCTTGCTCGGCCCCGACGGCGTCGTGCTCGGCCGGCACGAAAGCGCCTATCTGCGTCACGACGGACCCGAGCATGTCCTCTGCTTCGCCCCGACCCGGTCCGGAAAAGGCGTGGGTCTCGTCGTGCCGACGCTGCTCACCTGGCCGGGCTCGGCCATCGTCCACGACATCAAGGGCGAGAACTGGCAGCTCACCGCCGGCTTTCGCGCGCGGCACGGCCGCGCCCTGCTGTTCGATCCGACCAACGGCGACTCGGCCGCCTATAATCCGCTGCTCGAAGTGCGCAGGGGCGAGTGGGAAGTCCGCGACGTGCAGAATGTCGCCGACGTTCTGGTCGATCCGGAAGGATCGCTCGAGCGCCGGAACCATTGGGAGAAGACGAGCCACTCCCTTCTTGTCGGCGCAATCCTCCACGTCCTCTACGCCGAAGCCGATAAGACGCTCGCCGGCGTCGCCGCCTTCCTGTCCGATCCGAATCGACCCATCGAGACGACCCTGCGAGCGATGATGACCACTCGGCATCTGGGCGAGGCCGGTCCTCATCCTGTCGTCGCCTCGGCGGCGCGCGAGCTGCTCAACAAATCCGACAATGAGCGTTCGGGCGTCCTCAGCACCGCCATGTCGTTCCTGGGCCTCTATCGCGATCCCGTCGTGGCGAGAGTGACCCGCCAATGCGACTGGCGGATCGCCGATCTCGTGTCCGGCGCGCGTCCAGCCACGCTCTACCTCGTGGTGCCGCCCTCCGACATCAGCCGCACCAAGCCGCTGATCCGACTCGTGCTCAATCAGATTGGTCGACGCCTGACCGAGGAGTTGCGGCCCACTGGCCGCCGTCACCGCATGCTGCTGATGCTCGACGAATTCCCGGCGCTCGGACGGCTCGATTTCTTCGAGAGCGCGCTGGCGTTCATGGCCGGCTATGGCATCAAGAGCTTCCTGATCGCGCAATCGCTGAACCAGATCGAGAAGGCCTATGGGGCGAACAACTCCATCCTCGACAATTGCCATGTCCGCGTGTCCTTCGCGACCAATGACGAGCGGACGGCGAAGCGCGTGAGCGACGCGCTCGGCGCCGCGACCGAGATGAAGGCGATGAAGAACTATGCCGGCCATCGGCTTTCGCCCTGGCTCGGCCACCTGATGGTATCGCGCTCCGAGACGGCGCGCCCGCTGCTCACCCCCGGCGAGATCATGCAGCTTCCGCCATCAGACGAGATCGTGATGATGTCGGGCCTGCATCCGATCCGCGCGAAGAAGGCGCGCTATTATGAGGACAGCCGCTTCGCCGGGCGGATTCTGCCGCCTCCGGATGACGCGGCTCACACGCCCCGGCTGGATGACTGGTCCGCCCTGCCAGTCCAGCGCCCGGCAACCGACCTCCTCGCGCGGTCGACGGCCGAGGACGAGGCCAATGGCGGGTTGAGACGCGAGCCGGAGCTGCCCGACCACGTCGCGATCGTGAAGGAGACGACGCCGTCGCGTCGGGGCAGAAGCGAATTCGCCATCGTGGACGATACGCCAGAGCAGGCCGCGCGCCAGCAGGAAATCATCCGGCAGCGCATGGGCGGCCTCGCCCGCCAGGGCGCGATGGATCCGGCTGACGGCCTCGAGCTGTAGGAGGCGATGATGCGCGACCGCCTCAATGTCTCGCTTCCCGTCGAGATGATCGCGAGGATCAACGAGCTCGCTGCGCAGAAACGTCTGACACGCTCCGCCATTGTAGAGGCTGCCGTCGCGTCCTTCCTGTCGCCTGACGGCGCGGATCGCATGGAGGCCGCCTTCATGCGGCGGCTGGACCGGCTGACGCGTCAAGTTCAACGCCTCGAACGTAACAGCGGGCTCTCGACCGAAGCGCTCGCGCTGTTCGTTCGCTTCTGGCTGACCGTCACGCCACCCTTGCCGTCAGACGCGCAAGCGGCCGCCCAGTTGAAAGGGCGGGAACGCTACGAGGGTTTCATCGAGGCGCTCGGGCGACGACTTAATCAGGGGCGGACGCTGCTCGATGAGATTCCGAAAGACATGCTCCGCACCGAACGAGCCGACGAGAACGCCACCGACCCGCGCGAATAGGACGCAAGTATTTTTTCGCCGAGCTACGACCAGCTGCTACGACCGCCGGAACCTTGTTGATTACGCCGGTTTCCTGCCTTTTCTAATCATCCCCACGGTAGATCGCCCTCGCGCGATCGACCGAAGCGGGGGCGGATTTGGCGGCTTCTCTTCTCCATTCACAGGCTCACGCGCGCGGCGCGCGCATGCTGCGCACGGCCCTCGGACCGGCCGTCGCGAGCTTTCTCGAAGACCCAACCGTCGTCGAGGTGATGCTCAATCCGGACGGAAAGCTCTGGATCGACAGACTATCGAGCGGTCTCGAAGATAGCGGTTGCAGAATGTCGGCGGCCGACGGTGAGCGCATCGTGCGGCTAGTGGCCCATCATGTCGGCGCCGAGGTGCATCCGGGCTCGCCGCGGGTCTCTGCGGAATTGCCCGAGACGGGAGAAAGGTTCGAAGGACTTCTTCCTCCCGTCGTGGCGGCGCCCGCCTTCGCGATCCGAAAGCCTGCCGTCGCTGTGTTCACGCTCGGCGACTACGCGCGCGCCGGAATCATGACGCCAGGTCAGGCGGACGTCCTGCGAAAGGCCGTCGCGGATCGGAAGAATATTCTCGTCGTCGGCGGCACGTCGACCGGCAAGACCACGCTCGCCAATGCGCTGCTCGCCGAGATCGCGCATACCGCCGATCGCGTCGTACTGATCGAGGATACGCGCGAACTGCAATGCCGCGCGCCCAATCTCGTCGCTCTGCGCACCAAGGACGGCGTCGTCTCCCTTTCCGATCTCGTGCGCTCGTCGCTTCGGCTTCGACCCGACCGCATTCCGATCGGCGAAGTGCGCGGAGCCGAAGCACTCGACCTGTTGAAGGCCTGGGGCACCGGACATCCGGGCGGCATCGCCACCATTCACGCCGGCACGGCGCTCGGGGCGCTGCGGCGTCTCGAGCAGCTCATTCAGGAAGCCGTGATCACCGTGCCGCGCGCGCTGATCGCCGAGACGATCGAAGTCATCGCCGTTCTCCAGGGCCGCGGCGGCGAGCGGCGCCTCGCCGAGCTCGCGATCGTCGACGGCATCGATCCAGCCACCGGCGATTACCGAGTCCTTCCGATCGCTGCACATGCAGGAGACCCATCATGACGCCCTTTGCTCCGAATAGCCGCTTTGGCCGCCGCATCGCCATTTTCGCCGCCATCGTCGCCTGCGCGGTGATGTCTTCGTCTTCGGCCCAAGCCTCCGGCTCCTCTATGCCCTGGGAGACGCCGCTCAATCAAATTCTCGAATCCATCCAGGGCCCGGTCGCCAAGATCATCTCGGTCATCATCATCACGGTGACGGGCCTCACTCTCGCCTTCGGCGACACATCGGGCGGCTTCCGCCGTCTGATCCAGATCGTCTTCGGCCTGTCGATCGCTTTCGCCGCCAGCTCCTTCTTTCTCTCCTTCTTCTCCTTCTCCGGCGGAGCGCTGATCTGATGAGCGAATTCAACAGCGCCGAGGACGTCCCCGGCTTCTTTGTCCCGGTGCATCGGGCGCTGACCGATCCGATCCTGCTCGGCGGCGCGCCGCGGGCGGTCGCAATCGCCAATGGCACGCTCGCCGCTGCGATCGCGCTCGGCCTTCGCCTCTGGCTTCCCGGCGCTCTGTTCTGGGCGGTCAGCCACAGCGCCGCGGTCTGGGCGGCGAAGCGCGATCCGCAGTTCGTCGAGGTCGTGCGCCGCCATCTTCGCTATCCCGCTTATCTTGGTGTGTGAGGCTCCATGCTGAATCTCGCCGAATATCGCGGCCGCCCGACGAGCCTCGCGGACTTCTTGCCCTGGGCCGCCATCGTCGCCGAAGGCGTCGTTCTCAACAAGGACGGCTCCTTCCAGCGCACTGCGCGCTTCCGCGGACCCGATCTCGACAGCGCGACGCCGGCCGAGCTCGTCGGCGTGACCGCACGCCTCAACAATGCGCTGCGCCGCCTCGGCTCCGGCTGGGCCATCTTCGTCGAAGCCGATCGGGCGTCGGCGCAGCATTATCCGCACGATCGCTTTCCCGACGCGGCCTCAGCGCTCGTCGACCTCGAGCGACAGAACGCCTTCGAGGAGGCAGGCGCGCATTTCGAGAGCAGCTATTTCCTGACGCTCCTCTGGTTGCCGCCGGAGGAGGACGCGTCCCGCGCCGAAAATTGGCTCTATGAAGGCCGCGCGCAAGACGGCGTCGACCCGTGGGAGCTGCTGCGCGGCTTCGTCGATCGCACGAACCGCGTGCTGCAACTGGTCGAGAGCTTCATGCCCGAGACGGAATGGCTCGACGATGGCGAGACGCTGACCTTCCTGCATTCGACCATCTCGACACGCCGGCAGCGCGTCCGTGTCCCGGAAACGCCGATGCATCTCGACGCGCTGCTCGTCGACGAGCCGCTCACCGGCGGCCTGGAGCCGCGGCTCGGAAACGCGCATCTGCGCATTCTGACAATCGTCGGCTTTCCGAGCGTGACCCATCCGGGCATTCTCGACGAGCTCAATCGTCTCGCCTTCCCCTATCGCTGGTCCACGCGCGCGATCCTGCTCGACAAGACCGAGGCCGTTCGGCTCCTGACAAAAATCCGGCGGCAGTGGTTCGCCAAACGCAAATCCGTCGCCGCCATCATCAAGGAGGTGATGACCAATGAGGCTTCGACCCTCGTCGACTCCGACGCGGCGAATAAGGCTGCCGACGCCGATATCGCGCTGCAGGAGCTCGGCGCGGATGACGTCGGCGAAGCCTATGTGACCGCCACGGTCGCCGTCTGGGACGATGACCCGGCGATCGCGACCGAAAGGCTGCGCCTCATCGAGAAGGCGATCCAGGGCCGCGACTTCACCTGCATAGCGGAAGGCGTGAATGCGGTCGAAGCCTGGCTCGGCTCACTTCCAGGTCACGCCTACGCCAATGTCCGCCAGCCGCCGATCTCGACGCTCAATCTCGCCCATATGATTCCGCTCTCCGCCATCTGGGCGGGAGCAGACAGAGACGAGCATCTTCGCGCGTCTCCCTTGCTCTTCGGCAAGACCGAGGGCTCGACGCCCTTCCGCTTCTCGATGCACGTCGGCGACGTCGGCCATACGCTGATCGTCGGTCCGACCGGCGCCGGCAAATCCGTGCTGCTGGCGCTCATGGCGATGCAGTTTCGCCGCTATGCTCGCGCGCAGATCTTCGCCTTCGATTTCGGCGGCTCGATCCGCGCGGCGGCGCTCGCCTGCGGCGGCGATTGGCACGATCTCGGCGGCGGCCTGTCGGCCGGCTCCGAGGACAGCGTGTCGCTGCAGCCGCTCGCCCGCATCGACGACGAGGCCGAGCGCGCCTGGGCGGCGGAATGGGCACCCGCCATCCTCGCCAAGGAAGGCGCCGCCATCGACCCGACGGCGAAAGAGCATATCTGGTCGGCGCTCACCTCGCTCGCCTCGTCACCTCCCGGTGAACGCACGCTCACCGGTCTCGCCGTCTTGTTGCAATTGACTGCCCTGAAGCAGGCGCTTCAGCCCTATTGCGTGGGCGGTCCCTTCGGCCGGCTGCTCGACGCCGAAGAGGAGCGCCTCGGCTATTCCAATTTCCAGGCTTTCGAAACGGAAGGCCTCATCGGCGCCGGCGCCGCCGCAGCCGTGCTCACCTATCTTTTCCATCGCCTGGAGCAGCGTCTGGATGGACGGCCGACCTTGCTCGTCATCGACGAGGGCTGGCTCGTCCTCGACGATCCCGCCTTCGCGCGCCAGCTGCGCGAATGGCTGAAAACCTTGCGGAAGAAGAACGCTTCCGTCGTCTTCGCCACGCAGTCGCTCTCCGACATCGACAATAGCCCGATCGCGCCGGCGATCGTCGAGAGCTGTCCGACCCGCATCTTCCTTCCGAATGAACGGGCGATCGAGCCACAGATCACTGCGATCTATCGCCGCTTCGGCCTCAATGATCGCCAGATCGAGATCATCGCCCGCGCGACGCCCAAGCGAGACTATTACTGCCAATCGCGGCGCGGCAATCGCCTCTTCGAATTGGGGCTCGGACCGATCGGCCTCGCCTTCTGCGCCGCCTCCTCCAAGACCGATCACGCCACGATCGAGCGCATTCTCGCCGAGCACGGGTCGGATGGATTCCTGCGTGGATGGCTGATCGAGCGCGGCCTCGAATGGGCGGCAGATCTCATCCCCGACCTCACCAATCTGGAGTTTTGCTGATGGGCGCTCGTTCTCTTCGCCACGCCGCCCTGTTCGGCGCCGCGGCTCTGTCCGTATTTCTCGTCGCCGACCCGGCGCCCGCGCAGATCGTCGTCTATGATCCGAGCAATTTCTCGCAGAACGTGCTCACCGCCGCACGCGAGCTGCAGCAGGTCAACAATCAGATCCAGAGCCTCGCCAATGAGGCTCAGATGCTGACCAATCAGGCTCGCAATCTCGCGAGCCTGCCGCTCTCGACGCTGAGCCAGCTCCAGACGACGATCCAGAAGACGCAGTCGCTGCTCGCCCAGGCGCAGCACATCGCCTTCGATGTCCAGCAGATCGAATCCGCCTTTGCGACGACCTATGGTTCGGCGTCGACCAGCGCCTCCAGCTCGGGTCTGATCGCCACGGCGCAGACACGTTGGCGGAATTCCGTCGCCGCCTTCGAGGATTCCTTGAAGGTCCAGGCCGGCGTCGTCGGCAATCTCTCGAGCAACGGCTCCGCCATGTCGTCGCTGACCTCCGCCAGCCAGACGGCGACCGGCGCGCTGCAGGCGGCGCAGGCCGGCAATCAGCTGCTCGCGCTGCAATCGCAGCAGCTCTCCGATCTCGTCGCCGTGGTCGCGGCGAAGAGCCGCGCCGATGCGCTCGAGCAATCACGCATCACGGCCACGGAGTCACAAGGACAGGAGCAATACCGGCGCTTTTCGACGCGCTCCGGCTATCAGCCGGGCAATGTCACCATGTTCCACGGCAATTGAGGCGCGCCCATGGGACGATGGGACATATGGCGCGCCGGCGCGATCCTCATTCTGATCGCCACATTGATCGCGACGCTCTCCGCGATCGATCTCGATGCTCCTACGCCAATCATCCGCGACACGGGCGTCGCCTTTGCCAACGAACCAGACGATCTGTCCGCCGAGCTGCGCCGCTGCGGCGCGCTCGCGCTCCAGGATGCCGAAGACCAGCGCTGTGAGGCGGTCTGGACGGAGAATCGCCGCCGCTTCTTCGGCAGGCCGGCGCGGCCGACGCCTCCCACGGCCGCGCCGGCCGCAGCTATTTCGAAAGGCGCCGCGCCATGAACAATGTCGGCGTCATCGACACCTTCCTGAACACTTTCACGACCTATATCGATTCCGGCTTCGGCCTGCTGAAGGGCGACGTCGCCTATCTCTCCTCCACGCTGATCGCAATCGACATCACGCTCGCCGGCCTGTTCTGGGCCTGGGGCGCCGACGAGGACGTGATCCAGAGGCTCGTCAGGAAGACGCTCTACATCGGCTTCTTCGCCTTCCTCATTACTAATTTCAACAAGCTCTCGGGAATCGTCTTCAACAGCTTCGCCGGCGTCGGCCTGAAGGCCGGCGGCTCTTCGGTGTCGACCGCCGATTTCCTGCGGCCCGGTCGTCTCGCTCAGGTCGGCCTCGACGCCGGTCAGCCGCTGCTCGACGCCGCGAGCCAGATGATGGGCTTCGCGTCCTTCTTCGCCAATTTCGTTCAGATCGCCGTGCTGATGATCTCCTGGCTGCTGATCGTCATCGCCTTCTTCATTCTCTCCGTGCAGCTCTTCGTCACGCTGATCGAGTTCAAGCTGACGACGCTCGCCGGCTTCGTGCTCATTCCCTTCGCGCTCTTCAACAAGACCGCCTTTCTCGCCGAGAAGGTGCTCGGCAATATCGTCGCTTCGGGCGTGAAGGTGATGACGCTCGCCGTCATCGTCGGAATTGGCTCCGGACTCTTCTCGCAATTTACGGCGAGCTATGGCGGCGAGCAGCCGACGATCGAGCAGACGCTCTCCGTCGTGCTCGCCGCGCTCGCCATGCTCGGCCTCGGCATATTCGGTCCCGGCATCGCGACCGGCCTCGTCTCCGGCGCGCCGCAGCTCGGCGCCGGCGCTGCGGTCGGAACCGGCGTCGCGGTCGCGGGCGCCGGAATGGTCGGAGGCGCGGCGCTCGGCCTGGCCGGAAGGGGAGCGACGGCCGCCGCCTCGGGAGCCGCCGCCACCGCGCGCGGCGGGGCGAGGCTCGCCGGCGGGGCCGTTTCGGCCTATGCCCTCGGCTCGGCCGGCGAGTCCGGGCCTTCGGCTGTCGCCGCCGGACTCGCCGGTGTCGGCAAAACGGCGGGCGCCGTCGCAGCGGCTCCGTTCCGGCGCGCGGCCGCTCGCGCGACGAGTTCCTTGGCCGAGAACTATTCCGCTGGCGCCCGCGCCGCCTTCGCGGCGACCGGCGGCTCGTCGACTACAGGCGCAATAGGCGACGGGGCGACCAGCGCTCCGCCGGGGAATGCGCCGCCGGCCTGGGCGCGGCGCATGAAGCGCAATCAGCTCGCGAGCCACGGCGCGACGACCGCCGCGCATGTCATTCAGTCCGGCGACAGCCACGGCGGCGGCCATTCCGTCGATCTCTCACAAGAGGAATAGACCATGTTCCGACGCGCCTCGGTGCGCTATGGCCGCACGCCTGAACCGGAAACGCCCTATCAGCGAGCCGCCCAAGCCTGGGACGAGCGCATCGGCTCCGCGCGCGTCCAGGCGAAGAACTGGCGGCTGATGGCTTTCGGCTCTCTGCTCTTGTCCTGCGGCCTCGCGGCCGGTCTCGTCTGGCAGTCGACGCATGGGACTGTCGTCCCCTGGGTCGTGG
The DNA here is from genome assembly GCF_019802345.1 of Methylosinus sp. Sm6. Lineage (GTDB taxonomy): Bacteria > Pseudomonadota > Alphaproteobacteria > Rhizobiales > Beijerinckiaceae > Methylosinus. The sequence continues at coordinate 14,575 of NZ_JAINDZ010000053.1, forward strand.
AAATCGACCAGCTCGGCGAGGCGCGCGCGATCGCGCCGGCGACCGCCGACTACACGCCGTCCGATCCGCAGATCGCCTGGTATCTCGCCCGCTTCATCAAGGATGTCCGCGCCGCACCTGCGGATCCGGTCGTGGTCCGGCAGAGCTGGTTGCAGGCCTACGACTTCACGACGACGGCGGGCGCCGCCGCGCTCAACGATTACGCCCGCGCCAATGATCCATTCGCCAAGCTCGGCAAGCAGCAGATCGCCGTCGACGTCTCCAGCGTCATTCGCGCCTCGACCGACTCGTTTCGCGTCGCCTGGATCGAGCGCCGCTATCAGGACGGCGCGCTCGCCGACACGACGCGATGGACGGCGATCCTCACGATCATAATCCAGCCGCCGACCGACGCCGATCGCCTCCGCAAGAATCCGCTCGGCGTTTACATCAACGCCATCAATTGGTCCAAGGAGCTCGGACAATGACCCGGCCGAATTTCTTGAATGCCGGCGATCCGGCTTTGCAGATCGCCGCGAGCATGCGGTTCCGGAAAGGAGGAAGCGCGCCTTTCCGTAAAGCCGGCTTTGCTGCTCTACTCCTCTCCGCCGCGTCGCTCGCCGGATGCGCGAAATTCATTCCGCCGGATATCGATTACGACGACGCCGCGCCGGCGCGGCTTTCCGCCGATCCGGCGGCGCCGGTCAAAATCGTCACTATCGCCAAGCCGCTTCCCTTGCCGGGCCAATTGAAGCCGCTGCACGCCGGCAAAGCCCCGCCCGAGCCCGCCGATCCGGCCATGCGCGTCAATCAGGCCAACGCCGCCGCCCGCGTGCAGCCGGTGCGCGACGGGTTCATCAACGCCGTGCAGGTCTATCCCTTCTCGGGCGGCGCGCTTTATCAGGTCTATGCCGCGCCGGGACAGATCACCGATGTCGCCCTGCAGGAGGGCGAGCAGCTCGTCGGTTCGGGACCGGTTGCGGCCGGCGACACCGTGCGCTGGATCATCGGCGACACGGAGAGCGGCGTCGGCTCGACGAAAAAGATCCACATCCTCGTCAAGCCGACGCGGCCCGACCTCGTCACCAATCTCGTCGTCAACACCGATCGGCGCACCTATCTGCTCGAGCTGCGATCGACCGAGAAGACCTATATGGCCTCGGTCTCCTGGCAATATCCCGAGGACCAGCTCATCGCCTTGCGCCGTCAGAACGCGGTCGCCGAATCCGCCGCGCCGATCGCGACGGGCGTCGACGTCTCCGCGCTGAATTTCCGCTATGCGATCCAGGGCGACAATCCCGCCTGGCGGCCGCTGCGCGCCTTCGACGATGGATCGAAGGTCTATATCGAATTCCCGACCGGCATTCGCCAGGGCGAGACGCCGCCGCTGTTCGTCATCGGTCCGGCCGGCGGCTCCGAGCTCGTCAATTATCGCGTGAGCCGCAACTACTACATCGTCGACCGCCTCTTCGCGGCGGCCGAGCTCCGCCTCGGCGATGCGGATAGCGAGCGGCGCGTGCGCATTGTCCGCACCGACGGAAGGCCGCGGTCATGACGCCGGACGCGAATGACGAGCGCTTCGCTGCGTCGCCGCCGATCACGCCGGACCTTCGCCTTCGAGGCGAACGCCCGCGCGTGACGCGGCTGTCGCGCAAGGTGCTGATCGGCATGGCGAGCGTCGCGGCCCTCGCGATCGCCGGCGCGCTCGGCTACGCGCTGCAGCCGCGCGACAAAAGCGGCGCGGCCCAGGAACTCTACAACACGCAAAATCGGCCCGCCACTGATGGTCTCGCGAGCCTGCCCAAGGACTATACCGGAATGCCGCGACCGGCGCCGCCGCTCGGTCCGCCTCTGCCGGGCGATCTCGGGCGGCCGATCCTAAATTCGGGCGCGGCCGGCAATACGACGATCGTCGGCGCATCGGCTTCTTCCGATCCCGAGGCGCAACGTCGCGCGCAAGAAGGTGAGGCCGCGCGCGTGAGCCGGCTCTTCGCTCAGACGAACGAGCGCGAGAGGTCGATCACCCCGATCGTTCCGACAACGATTTCCGCGACCGACGCAGGCGCTACAGCTGCGCCGTCAGTCGACGCCGGCTCCGCGCAGAACATGCAGGATCGCAAGACCGCTTTTCTGACCGCCTCGACCGATCGCCGCACTGTCAGTCCCGATCGGCTCGCCAAGCCTGCGTCGCCCTACGTCGTCCAGGCCGGAACGGTTATCCCGGCCGCGCTCATCACCGGCCTCCGCTCCGATCTGCCGGGACAGATCACCGCCCAGGTGACCGAAGCGGTCTACGACAGTCCCACGGGGAAGTTTCTGCTCATCCCTCAGGGCGCGAAGCTGATCGGCCAATACGACAGTTCCGTCGCCTACGGCCAAAGGCGCGTGCTCCTCGCCTGGACTCGGCTCATCATGCCCAATGGAACCTCGATCGTGCTGGAGCGACAACCCGGCGCCGATGCGGCGGGCTACGCTGGCCTCGAGGACGAGGTCGACAATCATTGGGACATGCTTCTCAAAGGAGCCGCGCTCTCGACGCTGCTCAGCGTCGGCGCCGAGGCGGGAACGACGGGCGGCGAGAGCAGTCTCATCCAGGCGATCCGTCGCGGCGGCTCCAACAGCGCGAGCCAGACCGGCCAACTGCTCGTTCAACGCCAGCTCAATGTCCAGCCCACTCTCACCATTCGCCCGGGCTTTCCTGTTCGCGTGCTCGTGACGCGGGATCTTCTATTGGCTCCATACAAAGAAGGGACGACGCCGTGACGAAACTGAAGCTTGGTCCGCTCGCCGACGACAAGCCCGTCAAAATCGCTGTCGAGATTCCTGCCTCTCTGCATCGCGATCTCACCGCCTATGCCGACGCGCTCGGCCGAGCCAATGGGCAAACCATCGCTGATCCGCTCAAGCTGATCGTCCCGATGCTTCAGCGCTTCATCGCGACAGACCGAGCCTTCGCGAAGGCTCGGACGCGTCCGAAACCTCAACCCGATGTCGCGGAAGCCGAAAGGTCGGGATAGCGGGCGCGCAACAGATCGAGAAATGGTTGCAGCATCGGACTGCTGTTCGTCTCTTTCCAATAGGCCGCGAACTGAAGCCGCATTTGCCCACAGTCGCCATGCAGCTCGCGATGGGCCACTCCGGGGCAGACGAAGCCGACGGCGCCTTCGAGCAGTGGCGCGACGCCATAGCCGGCGCCGACGAGGCTCAGCAGCCTGTCGAGGCTGACATCCTGATAGCTGATACGCAAAGCATCCGAGCCGCCGGCCTTCACGCTCAGCAATTGCTCGAGTTCGGAATCGACGCCGCTCCGCGTCAGCAATATCCGATTGTCGCAAAGCTCCCGCCATTGGATCGCTGGCCGATTATTGAGCGGGTGATTTTCCTGAACGGCGACGACGACCCGTTCGCCCCAGAGCGGCAGAACGCGGTCGTTCCACCTTCCGCCGCCGGAGGTCAATATGGCGACGTCGATCGCGCCGGCGGCGAGTTCGCCGAGCAATCCCACCTTGGCGCCGTCGACCAGGAGAATATCCGCATCCGCGATCTGGCGGCACAACTCCGCGAGCGTCTCCCGCAGATTGCCGGCCGAAAGCGACGAGCAAATCCCTATTCGCAATGGCCTGCTTCCGCCATTGCGGCGCGTCTTGAACGTGAGGAAGAGACGGTCCGCTTCGTCGACAATGGGCCGCGCCGCATCCAGAAATTCACGACCGACCGTCGTGAGCTTCGTTCCACCGGTCGTGCGTTCGAACAAGTCCACGCCGAGCTCACATTCGAGATCATGCAATCGACGGCTGAGGGTGGATTGACGCGTGTTCAGCGTCTCCGCCGCTTGCCGAAGGCTTCGATGCCGCGAGGCGACAAGGGCCCATTTCAGATCTCGAAGCTCCGAATTCACCTGAAAAGCCCGGTTTCACAAGCTGATTTCCAGAATCGGACATGCCGACGACGGGACCGCCAGCGGCCGTTCTAATGCTTCCTACTTCATTGAAAATAAATGGCCTTTTCAAGGCCGTCGAATGGACGGCTATCGCTTTGCACGCTATGGGTTTTTCGGCGAACGGACCCGATTTCTCCGTAATCGATGCGCCGTCTCGCGCAGTCCGACCGCTCCTGCGTTTCCAATATACGTTGCTAAAACGTTCTAGCCGGCTTACCTTCCTCCGGCTGCAATTTCACGAGCAGCGGCCGAACGGGATGCTGGTAACAACCCGCCCGGCCTGACCACAACCCACGCTTGGTAGGAGCCTGGATCATGGCTGATTCTGAAGATAGCACGACTCCGCCCGCCGTTAGCTGGCGCGCGATTTTGCGAGGAACCGGCGCCTTGCCGTCCGGGAAGAGGACGGGAGGGGAGCCGTCCGACCCTGCGCTGCAGCTCTGGCGGAACTGGCAAGCCAATCACACTCAGGTCGTCGCGCTGACGCGCCAGTGGCAGCGGATCGAGAAAAAGCTCATTCATTCGGTCGGCATCCCCGAGGTCGCGATCCGCATTTCGGGCGAGGAGGAGCCGAAAATCGCTCAATCGGTCGACGAGATCGAGGAACTGGTCGCGAATGAGCCCGCGATCGAGAGAGAAGCGCTGCTCGCGGCGTTCGACGAGCGGCAAAAGCGATGGGACGAGGCGGCGGCGACGCTCGGCTTCGACGCCGTCGACGCGGAACTCCGGGCCGCTCTCGGCAAGGAGCGCGATTTTGTGGCGTTGGTCCCGAAGACGAAAGCCGCCAGCCTGCCGGGTGTCGCGGCCAAGCTCGCCATCCTCATTCAGCTCGGCGAGCCGAGCCCGACAGATGCCGAATTTCCCTGGCCGGAACTGCGCTCGGCCTTGGCGGATATCGCCCGGTTGGCGTCCCCGGAAGCGGCAGTCTCGCCGATGTGATCCTCGTGCTCGGGTCCATGGCCGCTCGGCTATGGACCCGGCTTCTTTCGAGCAGTGGCCCGCCTTTGCGCGGGCTTCTCGCTTTTGCGAGACGGCTTTGCGCCTTTATTGGGCTGCCCCTTCGTGCCGGCGCCTTCAGGCGATGTCGCGGATGACGATTTCGCCTCCGCGCTTTCGCTCGCAGGCCTCAGAAGCTCGAGCGCCGGGATGCCGAGAGCGTCGGCGAGGCGGCCGACGACGTCGACCGTCGCCGAATAGACGCAGCGTTCGATCGAGCTGATATAGGTGCGGTCGAGCTCGGCTCGATGGCCGAGCTCCTCCTGCGACAGGCGTTGCGCCCGTCGATATTTCCTCAGATTGCGCGCCAGCGTCTCTCGCATTTCCATGACGAGAACCAGCCAGCTTGAAGAGTATTTATCTACGGAGTATACTCTACAAACGATCGCCGCCGGTTCGAGGAAGGGAAGCGCCGGCGCGGCAGAGGGGGCGAGTCCGTAAACGACCGAGAGTCCGAAAATGCGTGAGAAGCATCTGGGCCACGCCGTCTCTTTGGCGACGATTTTGTTGAGCACGCGCGAGCAGTTCGCTCGCGCGCTACGTGACGCTGCGATTGCGAGCATCAGGGCGAGGTCGAGAGGCGCGGGTTTCGACCAGCCGATCATCTCCCGCTATTTCCTCGAATCGCACGTCGACGACGCTCTCTATCTGATCGGCAGAGATGGGCTCGACTCGCTCGAGAGCAATGTCCGCTTCGCGGTCGACGAAATGATACGAGAGGCATTGGAAAACGTGAGAATGCGGCGAACGGACAATTAGTCGATCGCGTTCTCGGTACGCCGGCTACGGCGTGCGCATTGCGCTTGCGCCATTGGGAGCCGACGTTTCCTGACCAGCAGCACGGTTGATGTCGATCACATTTCAAGGATTTTGTTTTGGGAGCATCTGTCGTGGAAAAACGAATAACTCTCACTGACATAGACCGCCCAGGAGAGGCGCTCGAAGTCGATATCATCGCCGCCGACGAGGCGTCTTTGACGCTGGCGGTGCCGAACACATCCGTGCAATTTCGAGTGTTCCGCCACAGCCGCAACGCTCCCTATCGAGGGTCGTTGGGCGGCCGGACTTTCTGCTTCGTTCCACTCGCTGTTGATGCCAAAAGGACCGTCGCGAAAGTGAGAAAATAAAGGCGACCCACATGTTGGAGCTCCATAGCCTCCGTCTCATACGCAATCCGGGTGATTGACTCGGTGCCGAAGCAGTTAAGCTTCGTCGTCATGAATCGGCGAAAGATACGCCACGCTCGCCAATGAGCGCGACATGATCAAAAGCCGAGCCGGTTTCCATTGGTAGCCAAAAATCGCCAAGCCGCGGCAATTAGCCCGAAACCGCATCACATCCACCGGCCGGCGCGGCGTGCCGCAAACTACGAATGCGACATCGAGGCGATGGTCCATGAGTCGAGAGATCAATTTCGCAGAGTCGGCCTCGGCGAACTCGAGCGCGACCTCCGGATGAAGCTGGTGAACCGCACGGAGAATATCCTGAACGAAACTAGTTGCGATTGACGGGAGCACTCCGATTCGAATCAGCCCTTCGTCTCCACGCTCTGCGGCCGCAGCATTCGCAAATGCTTTATCCATATCTGCTAACGTGTTTCTCGCGAGCCCTAAGAACCGCTTGCCGGCATTTGTTAGCCGGACGCCATTCGAATGACGCTCGAAGAGTGACACTCCGAGCTCGTTCTCGAGCGTCAGAATTCGGCGGCTTACCGCCGATCGCCGAGCTCCAAGAATCCGAGCAACTCGACTGATGCTCCCTTGGTCCGCGACCACGAGGGCCTGTGACACGCCGAGATAGCTATCGAGCGAATCCATAGTTCAAAATGAAGCTCCGCCACTCTGGCGCCGAACGCCATAATTCTAAGGAAAGCATACCATTTTTCACTAACTCTAGGGTCAACTCCAGGGACTCGAAAGAGAGAGGCGTCGACTCGATGGCGGGTGATTGTCGGCCGTCACGCCGTCAAATCCACGCCTGTGAGATATTCACGGACAAGAAGGCGCGCGCGTCGGAGGCGCGCCTTCGCTGTAGCGACGCTGATACCGAGCTGTTCACAAATCTCGGAGATGGTCGCTTCCTCGAAGTCTCT
>NZ_JAINDZ010000054.1 GCF_019802345.1 Methylosinus sp. Sm6
CGGCTATTTCACCCCTGCGCTGTTTTCGGCGCGGATGCGCGCGCTCGTCCGTTTTCTCGGAGCTTTCGGATGAGCCTCGAGCGACGACTGGTCCCTCTGCTCGCGCTCGCGGCGCTGATCGCGGCGGCTTTCTATTTGCGCGTGGACCAATATCTCACGCTCGACGCCTTGCGCGACAATCGCGCCGCGCTGTCGGAGCTCGTCGGATCGCACAGCGTCGCCGCCGCGTGCGCCTATGTGCTCGCTTATGTCGGAGTTGTCGCGCTCTCGCTGCCGGGTGCGGCGATCATGACGCTCGCGGGCGGCTTTCTGTTCGGCGTGGCGCTCGGGGCGACATTGACCGTCGTCGGCGCGACCGCTGGCGCGACCCTGCTGTTCCTCATCGCCCGCACCGCCGCCGGTGACATCCTGCGCAAGCGTGCCGGGCCTTTTCTCGCGCGCATGGCCGACGGCTTTCGTAAGGACGCTTTCAACTATCTGCTGTTCCTTCGCCTCGTTCCCGTGTTTCCATTCTGGGCCGTCAATTTGGCGTCCGCGCTGCTGGGAATGCGCCTCGAGCCCTTCGTCGCGGCCACCGCGATCGGCATCGTGCCCGGCACTTTGGTCTATACGGCGTTCGGAGCGAGTCTCGGCGACATATTCGACGCCGGCGCAGACGTGCGGCTGGAAGACGTGTTCAGCCCCACATTGATCGCCGGTCTCCTCGGACTCGGCGCTCTGTCGATGCTGCCCGTGATTCTGCGGCGACTGCGGGAAAGACAGCAATGACCAACGCGGTCGAGCGCATGCTGCATTCAGCGCCCTCCCTTTCGAACGGAGACTCCTCGTGCCAATCGTCGAAGCCAAGCCGATCTCCCGCTATCCCTGGTTTATTCGTCTCTTCTTCTGGAAGCAGAAGCTGACCTACGGACGTGTTCTCGATCCGGGCTTGCTGTGGGGGCGCTCGCCCTCGGTGTTTGCGTCCGTGGCGCTGCTCTACGGAGCCTTGAACCGGAGATCGTCCCCCCTGTCGCCGGCGCTGCGCTCATTGGTGACGGTGCGCGTCTCGCAGATCAACCATTGCGCCTTTTGCGTCGACATCAACTCCGCGACATTGGAGAAGCGCGGCGTCGCGATGGAGAAGATCGACGCGCTCGCGGACTGGCGCGATAGCCCGCTGTTCGCTCCCGACGAACGGCTCGCGCTGGAATATGCCGAGGCGATGACATTGACCGAGCCGGGCGTCAGCGACGAACTGCGCGCCAGAGTGAAAGAGCATTGGAACGACGATGCGATCGTGGAATTGACCGGCCTCGTCGCCTTTCAAAATCTTTCCTCGAAATTCAACGCGGCGCTCGATGTTCCCTCACAAGGCTTTTGCAAGCTGCCGGCGGGACGATCGCGAACCGCCGATCTGAAGGGACCAAATTCATGAACATAGAAGCCGTCAAGGACTATTACGGAAAGACTCTGCGCAGCTCGGGCGATCTCAAGACCATGGCCTGCTGCACGCCCGACAGCATGCCCACGCGGGTGAAGGCGCTGCTGTCGAATATCCACGATGAGGTTCTGACGAAATATTACGGATGCGGACTGGTCGCTCCCGAGGAGCTGAGAGGCCGGCGCGTTCTCGATCTCGGCTGCGGCTCCGGGCGCGATGTCTATCTCATATCGCAGCTCGTCGGTCCCTCGGGCGAGGTCGTTGGCGTCGACATGACGCCGGAGCAGCTCGAGACCGCAACGGCGCATATCGAGTGGCACAGGGAAAGATTCGGCTACGCGCGCAATAATGTGCGCTTTCTGCACGGCTATATCGAGAGGCTCGACGCGCTCGGCCTCGAGCCGGCGAGCTTCGACGTCATCGTCTCCAATTGCGTCGTCAATCTCTCGATCGACAAGCCCGCAGTCTTGAGAGGAGCGTTCGATCTCTTGAAGCCGGGTGGCGAGTTCTATTTTGCCGATGTCTACGCCGACAGGCGCCTCGACGAAGCTTTGCGCGACGATCCCGTCGTTTATGGAGAATGCCTCGGCGGCGCTCTCTATTGGGGCGATTTTCTGGCGCTCGCCAAAGCCGCCGGCTTCGGCGATCCACGCCTCGCCGCCAGCCGGCCGCTGGAGATCACCGATTCCGAGATCGAGGAAAAGATCGGCGCGGCGCGCTTCTATTCGGCGACCTATCGTCTGTTCAAGATCGAAAGCCTCGAGCCTGCATGCGAGGATTACGGCCAAGCGGTGATCTATAGAGGCGGCGTTGCGGAAACGCCGCACCGCTTCACGCTCGACAGCCATCATGTGATCGAGAAGGGCCGGCTCTTCCCCGTCTGCGGCAATAGCTGGCGCATGCTGAAGGAGAGCCGCTTCGCTCCCTATTTCGATTTCCTCGGCGACTTCTCGACGCATTTCGGCATTTTTCCCGGCTGCGGCACGAACATTCCCTTCACGGGCTCCGTCGATCGGAGCCGGGGCGCAGACGCGTGCTGTTGAGAAGCGGCGCCCGGCCGCTCGTTGCGCCCCGGCGCCTTTCGCCTTTGCGAAATCAGGCGGCTTGTTTCCACACGCGAGACGCGAAGACGTCGTCGTCCGGCGTGTGGAAGAGATGATTGGTATAATTCGACCAGGTCTTCACGCCGATCGCGAGAATGACGCCGAGAATGTTCTTCTCGCTGTAACCGGCGGCGAGAAACTCCCGCACGGCGGCCTCGCTCGGGCGACCACGCGTCTCCACCATGACATGCGTGAATGTCGCGAACGCCTGCAGCCTGGAATCGGGGATCGCGCGGCCGTCGCGTATGGCGTCCGTCACTTCGGTCGGAACCTTCGACATTCTATCCGCGACGAAGCTGTGCGCCGCCATGCAATAGTGACAGCCGTTCGCGCGGCTGGTGACGAGGAATATCAGCTCCTGCTCGATCGGCGTGAAGCCGGCGTCGCGTCGAAAGGCGGCGTAGGTCGTGGAATAGGCCTCGAGCAGAGCCGGCTCGTTCGCCATGGCGCCGTACATGTTGGGAATAAAGCCGAGCTACCGCTTGGCGTTGCCTTTCGGTCTCTCGGCTGCGTCAGTCGCTGGCCAACAAGCTCTCGACGGACTTCTGCCGCTGCCCCTCGTCGGACATGCGCGCAGATACGCCGCAGGAAGAATGGGCGATGAGGAAGCTTGTCCGGCACGGACCGCGATGAGTCCGTCGGGGTCCAGAAAGGGCCGCAAGCGACGAACACCGATGTTCCTCGAGAATGCAGCGACCGAATCGTTTCCGCCTTTGTCGATCGATATCGCGACAATCTCGAGGTCGCGCGGATCGATGAGGAGCCCGAGACGTTCGAGCGTCGGCTGGCGCTCGCCTCCCTCCCGGCCAAACTCTTCCTCTCCCGGCGTCTCCAACGGGCCGCGTACGAGCAGGTCATCGGGATCGCATGATGGCGGGGTCACATGCGCTCGATGATGGAGCTCTCGATCGCCGGCATGAAAAATGGCGGAGCGCTTTGCAGCGCTCCGCCGAAAAGATCATTCATCCGCAATCGGAATCGGCGCTCTCGGCTGCTTCATCGTCCGAGAGAAACTCAGGCAACTCTTCGGATTCCTCGGTCGCGTCGCCTGCCGAGAGCTCGGCCTGCACACCGTCATCGAGCAGCAAAGGCTCCGGAAGCCAGCCGGAGTCAGCGAGCAGGCGTTCGGCTTCGACCGCCATCTCGCCCTTTTTCAGATGTTCGATGAGCTGGACGGCCCGCTCGCCCTTGGCCTCGCGGACGGCGTCCAGGATTCGTCGCTTCGGCACGCGACCGAGATAATTGTCGACGGTCGGCTTCCAACCGGCGTCGACCATGTTCAAGCCGACCGCTCGAGCGAGCCGGTCGGCATTCTTCAGGCGCTGCTGCACCGAATGCGCCGTGACCGCGCCGCCGCCATAGCGGTCCGCCTTCTCATGGAGGGCATTGACGCCATGGCTGACGCAATGCGCGAGCAGCGCGAGGCGGCGCGTGTCGTCGAGGCCGACGAGCCAATCCCAGAGTTCTTGGTCGTCTCTGGGAATGCTCGATTTCCACGCGTCCTGCCGCTCCGTGATCGCATGTGAGCTGGCGCTGTTCTTCAGATCCGTGGGCTGGATCGGAAAGGAGATCTGCCGCAAGGAAATTTCCAAGCCGGCGGCCGAAGTCGACGCATAATGGAAGGTGTCGGCGACGAGCTTATGCAGGAGCGCCGTGATGGCGACATTCGGATTATTCGCGACGGCGTTCTGCAGCGCCAATGTTCTGTGCGCCGTCAGCTCGATCATCAGCCGCTCGGGTAATGGCGTGAGCGCATCGGTTTCATCTTCTTCCGACTCGACCGGGCGGCCTTCGATGGTGATTACGGCGTGCTGCGTCGCGGGAGCAATGGCCGGTGAGAATTCGCCGGCGCCCGCATCCTCGTTCGTGCTCTCCTCATGTGTGGGCGGCTCGTCCTCGGGCCGCACATAGCCGCGATCGACAGATAGAAGACCTTCGGCGTCGATGCTGACGAACGCTCCAGCGCGCGCGACCTCGGTCGGGTCGAAGCTCCGCGGTCGATTTTGCAGCTCGGCGAGCGCCGTTTCGATCTCGCCCAGGCGCCGGTCCACATCCTCCGGCAGTTCGTCCACTCTTTCATATTCGGTTTCCAGGCTCTGATGTTCGGCCTCGAGCGAATCGATCGTCGCCTGCTCGTCGTCGGTCAGCTCCACAGGGGCGCCGACGAGTTCTCTCAGCCCATTCGTATGTCCGAACGGAAACGAGACCGCGACCTCGACCCATTTCCAGCCCTCGGCGGCGACGGATTCGGCCGCCGCTTTCAACTTCTCGATGACGAGGCTGTCGAGCAACGCGACATTTTCCAGCCAACCGCCGTCGTCGTGCTGGAACAGGTCGCGCATGACGAGTCCGCCTGCCGCTTCATAGGCGTCGAGGCCGACGAAGACGGCTCGCCGATCGGCGGCGCGCACGGCTTTTTCCGTCAGCATGCGCCGGATCTGGTAAGGCTCTTTCGACCACGATTTTTCCAGCGCCGCCCAGATTTGCTCCTGGCGAGCATGGTCCGACGAGACGGTGAAAGCCATCAACTGCTCCAGCGACATTCCGTCTTCGGCATAGATGCCGAGGAGCTTCTCCGACACGCTGGTCAGCCGCAGGCGCTGCTTCACGACATTGACGCCGATGAAAAAGGCCGCGGCGATGTCCTCCTCGGATTTGCCCTTGGCCCGCATCGCCTGAAAGGCGCGGAACTGATCGAGCGGATGCAGCGGCGCACGCTGGAGATTCTCGGCGAGCGAGTCGTCTTCTGCGAGGACGTCGCTCGCGGGATCCCGGACGACGCAGGGGACGAGCGCCGTTTTGGCGAGCCGCTTCTGTTTGACCAAAAGCTCGAGCGCTCGATAGCGGCGGCCGCCCGCGGGAATTTCGAACATGCCGGTCTCGGCGCCATCGGCGTCGAGCACGGGGCGGACGTTCAGGCTCTGGAGCAGGGTGCGCCGCGCGATGTCCTCGGCGAGCTCCTCGATCGAGACGCCGGCCTTCACCCGTCGTTCATTCGCCTGGGAGAGGACGAGCTTGTTAAAAGGGATGTCGCGCGAGGACGACAGTGTGATCTTCTGAACGGCAGTTGCCATGCGCGAAGCGGACCACCGAATGGACGCAATGAACGCCCAGACGGCTCGCCACATCGCACAGGCCTCACATCGCTTTGCGAAACGTCAGGCTCACGCGGCAGCGGCCGGTCGCCGGGTGGTCGCCTTTCTTGACGGGATCGATCGCGTGATAGGCGAGCCGGGACGGGCCGCCCCATACGCAAACATCGCCGTGTCGCAGAATCGTGCGAGAGATGGGGCCGGCGCGCCGCAGGCCACCGAACTGGAATTGGGCGGGGAGTCCCAGCGACACCGTCGCGATCGGCGCGGCGAAGTCCCGCTCGTTCTTGTCCTGGTGGAGGGTCAGCCGCGCGCCTGGCTCATATAGATTGATCAGGCAGGCGTCGGGCGTAAAGCCGTCATAGCCGGCGAAGGCCGCCGCCGCCGTCGCAACTTCGGTGAAGACCTTCGGCATGCGCGGCCATGGCGCGCCGCTCAGCGGATCGCATCGCTCATATCGATAGCCGCGCAGGTCAGAGACCCAGCCGACAGCGCCGCAATTTGTCATACCCGTCGACATAGAATGACCGCCCGGCGTCGTCATATGCCGAAACGGTGCGACCGACGCGATCTGTCGCAAGGCGTCGAGCAGGACCGATTCCGCCTCCAGCGCGAAGCCGCGCAGAACCATGGCGCCCGGGCCGAGGAACTCCGGCCCTCCTCTTGTGTCCAAACTATCGAAGAGATCCTTCATCGCCGTCGCGTCATCGAGCGTCGTGGAAGATGAGGCCGAGCGTGCGCCGTCGTCCGGCGCGCACGTCGCTCACGCCGTGACGCATGGTCACGCGGGTGTAGCCGCGCGCGCCCGGCGCCGGACGGTCACGCACGGGGAAGACGACGGCGTCGCCTCGCCGCAGCGGGACGACGGTCGCCTTCGATTGCATGCGTGGTCGTTGCTCGGTCAGGACGAATGCGCCTCCCGTGAAATCCTCTCCGGGCCGCGACAGCAGGACGGCGACTTGCAGAGGAAATACCAGATCGCCGTAGATGTCCTGATGAAGGCGATTGAAATCGCCGGGACCATAGTCCAGCAACAAGGGCGTCGGACGCGTCTGGCCTGCCTGATGGCAGCGCTCCAGAAACCCCGCGTGATCGTCGTCATAGCGCTCCTCGGAGCCCGACAGTCGAGCCCAGCGGCTGGCGATGCTCGCGAGCCGCGGGTAGATCGCGCTTCGCAAATCGGCGATCAGCGGCGGCAGCGGATACGAAAAATATTTATATTCGCCGCGCCCGAAGCCGTGCCTCTCCATGACGACGCGGCTGCGAAAACCCTCGTCCGAGGAATAGAGGCGCGCGAGGTCCCGGCATTCCGTCTCGGTGAGGAGTTCCCCGATGACAGCGAAGCCGTTCGCGTCCAAGTCGTTCTCGACCTGCGCCCAGTCGATTTGCTCCGAACGCCGCGCCGCAATTCGTTCTGACAGCGGTAACGATACGAGAGCGTTCACGGTTGTGATTCCCGATCGAGGAGGAGGCGTTTGCGTTCGACGCCCCAGCGATAGCCGGAGAGGGCGCCGTCGTTGCGTACGACGCGATGGCAAGGGATCGCCACGGCGATTTTGTTGGCGGCGCAGGCTCCGGCGACGGCGCGCGCCCCCCTCGGCGCGCCGATGCGTTCGGCGAGCTCGGCGTAGCTGACCGTGGCACCTGGCGGAATATCCCGCAGCGCCGCCCATACGCGATGCTGGAACGCCGTTCCTCGAATATCGAGAGGCAGGTCCAACCCGATTCTCGGTTCTTCCACGAAGCCGACGACCTTCGCGACCAGCCGCTCGAAATCGGCGTCGCCGCCGATCAGCCGCGCCCGCGGAAATCTGTCTTGCAGGTCGCGCGCGAGCGCGTCCGGATCGTCGCCGAACGAAATGGCGCAGACGCCCTTGTCGCTCGCGGCGACCAGAATGGCGCCGAAAGAGCATTCGCCGACGGCGAATTTGATCGCGGCCTTCGCTCCGCCGTTTCGAAAAGCGCTCGGCGTCATGCCGAGCGCGCGGACGGATTCCGCGTAGAAGCGGCCGCTGGAGTTGAAGCCGGAATTATAGATGGCTTCGGTCACGGATGCGCTCGTCCCGAGCGTCTCGCGAACGCGCTTGCCCCGGTGGGCGACCGCATAGGTCTTCGGGGTGAGGCCGGTGACAGCCTTGAAGAGCCGGTGAAAGTGGTAGGCGCTGAGGCCGACGCCGCGCGCCAAAGCATCGAGTTTCGGCGGTTCCTCGGCTGCTTCGATCAGGCGGCAGGCGTGTGCTATGCTGTCGGCTTGTCGCGCCTCGAGCGAAGCCTCGTTCGGACGGCAACGCTTGCAGGGCCGATAGCCGGCGGCCTCCGCCTCGGCCGGCGTGTCGTGGAACCGCACATTGGCGCGCTTGGCGAGGCGCGCGGGACAGGACGGCCGGCAGTAGACGCCGGTGGACGCGACGGAATAGAAGAAAGTGCCGTCATAGCTGCGATCTCGCGCCGTGACGGCTTTCCATCGCGCGTCCTCGGCCGCGGCGTCTTTGTCATGTCGGGACATTCGAAGCGTCGATGTCATTTCCGGGATCCTCGGAATTGGTTTCGACGCATGATTTAGCCTTTCCCTCACCCTCGCGCATCCCGGTCATTGCTTTCAAAAGATGGGGATGCTCGAGCCGGCCGCGAGATCGCGACACGATGCGCGGACTCGTTCGAAGCGTGCGATGACGTTCATCGACGAGGGACGTCAGAGGCGATGCAATCGCCGATCCGACGGCCGAGCTGCGTCTCGGTCATGGTCATGTTCTTGCCGCCCATCGTCATTGCGATTTGGCCTCCGAAGACTTGGCGATCGGACGTAAATCGATAGGTCGCCAGAGCGCGAGCCGCGTCCGGTCCCGCGCAGACGATGTCGAAGGTCAGCGTCTTGTCGACGAGGCGGGAATTTCTCGGCGAACATTTCGCCAGCGGATTGCTGTCGCTCAGAGCCTCGAGCCCGTACGAAGGCGTATTATCGGGGTCGATGCAGATCGTCGCCGTTTTTCGCGCGGCGGCGTCGACGAGATGCGGGAGCTCGAGAGCCACGGCGACTTCGTAACGTCCGCTTTGCAAGAGCGAGGATTCTGCCGCCGAAAATCCACCCATGGGTATGGCCAGCGCAAAGACTGTCGACGCCGATATTGTTTTCATGTTCGGACTCCGCGTGAAGCATCGATCGTTTCGAGCATGCTCGAGCGCCTTCCGCTATCCGTTTCTTGCTTTCGAATGTGCTTGCGCCGACGTCGTTGATCGAAACGGCCGCTCAACGCGGATCGAGGCCGAATCTCTGGCGGATTGCCCGACCGGCTTGGATAAAAAGAGCCCCTGCCGCCGGCGCCACGCCGAGCATGTGCATGCAGGCGTGGACCATGCCCTCGAGGAGAATGAGCTCGGCGGGCGCGCCGGCGTCTCGGAGCTTGCGCGCATAGGCTTCGCCTTCGCTGCGCAGCGGATCGAATTCGTTGACCATGATCGTCGCCGACGGCAAGCCGGAGAGATTCGCCCGCAACGGCGCCGCGTAAACGGGGGGCGCGGACAGTCGGCCTCCGAGATAGTCCTCCCAGCAAAGCCTCATCATGTCGCGCGTCAGATAATAGCCGTCGCCGAATTGCGCGTATGAAGGCGTGTCGAGATCGGTGTCCACGGCCGGATAGATGAGGAGCTGATGCGCGATCGAAGGGCCGTGGCGGTCTCTCGCCAGCAGCGCGGCGGCGGCGGCCAGATTTCCGCCGGCGCTGTCGCCGGCGATGGCGATGCGATGCCCGTCGATCGCCAATTGGTCGGCGCGGTCCGCGATCCAGCAAAGAGCGCGATAGACATCTTCGAGAGGAGTAGGATAGGGGTGCTCCGGAGCCAGCCGGTAGCCGACCGAAAAGACCACGCAGCCTGTCGCATTGGCGAGGGCGCGGCATGGATTGTCGTAAGCCTGCAGCGAGCAGAGGCGCCATCCGCCGGCATGGGCGAAGACGATCGCCGGCTGCTTTTCATTTTTCTTCGCTCCGGCGGGCCGATAGGCCCGAACCGGGACGACGACAGAGGGGTCGCCCCCTTCGACAATGAGATCGTCGATTCGATCGACGGCTTCGAGCGCGCCCTGCATCGACATCAGTGCGCGGTCGACATCGGAACGAAGACTGTCGAGAGAAGCCGCTTGCGCGGCGGGCGGGCGCGCCAGCAATGCGGCGATGTCTGGGTCGATGGCCATCAGGCGAGCCCCTCGAGAAAGAAAGGAACGAGCTGCGCATTGAATTCGTCCGGGCGCTCTTCCATGATGAAATGGCCGCAGTCGCGCACGATGTCGCCCCGCAGATTTCTCGCATGCGGGCGAAGCGTCTCCAGCGGCGCATCCGCGGTCGCATATTCGGAGCCGATCGCGAGGACCGGCATGGTCAGCGCCCTGTTCGCGCGCTCGCGATTTTGACGAATCGTTTCGGGAATGGCGCGGTAATAGGCGAAGCCCGCCCGCATGCCGCCCGGCGTTCCATAAGCGGCGGCGTAGACGTCCGCGGCGACGCGATCCCGTCGGTGGGACCATTTGTCGAACATGAAGTTCAGGTATTCCTTCTCGCGACCGGAGGTGAGGAACTCCGGCAGGTCCAGGACCTGATTGAACATGAAATGCCAAAGGAAAATATTGTCCGACGGCGGAACGAAGATCGGCGGGGCAGGGGCGAGGCCCGGGATAACGGCTTCGGTCAGCGCAATCCTCTCCACCGCCTCCGGGTAATCGCTCGCCAGCGCATATCCGACTCACATTCCCACATCATGCCCGGCGACGCGGTAGCGGTCATAGCCGAACTGGATCATCAGCCGGTGCAGTGCGCGCGCCGCGGAGCCCGTGTCATAGCCATGATCCGGCCGGGCGGAATGTCCCGCGCCGATCGGATCGACGGCGATAGCTCGAAAGCCGCTTTCGGCCAGCGCCGCCATCGTGTGGCGCCATGCGTACCAGGTTTGCGGCCAACCCGGGATCAAGAGAACCGGCTCGCCATCGCCGAGAACAGAGCAGTGAATTCTCTGCTCGTCCACGCGGATATACTGATGCGCAAAGCCCTCGGACGCAGCGTCCGGCATGATCGCCTTCGTCATGATGAATGTCCTCGAAACAGGCTCAGGAGATGCCGAGGATCGCCTTCGTCCGAGCCGCGCTCAGGGGCGTTCCCGCGAAATCGTCGAAGATTTTTTCCGTGACCCTTATCGTGTGGTCGCGAATAAAGGCCGCGCCTTCGCGCGCGCCATCTTCGCTATCTTTTAGGCAGCACTCCCATTCGAGCGTGGCCCAGCCGCCGAAATCATATTGGGCGAGCTTCGAGAAGATCGAGCGAAAGTCGATCTGCCCATCGCCCAATGATCGGAAGCGTCCCGCCCGCTCGATCCACGGCCGATAACCGCCATAGACGCCTTGACGTCCGGTCGGATTGAACTCCGCGTCCTTGACATGGAACATGCCGATCCGATCGTGGTAGATGTCGATGAAGTCGAGATATTTGAGCTGCTGCAAAACGAAATGGCTGGGATCGTAGAGGAGCCGGCATCGACCATGCCCGCCGACACGCGCGAGCAGCATCTCGAAGCTGACGCCGTCATGCAGATCCTCGCTCGGGTGAAGTTCATAGCAGAGGTCGATTCCCTGCTCGTCGCAGGCGTCGAGGACGGGCATCCATCGTCGGGCCAGCTCGTCGAAAGCGGCTTCGACCAATCCCTCCGGACGCTGCGGGAAGGGGAAGAAATAAGGCCAGAGGAACGAGCCCGAAAATGTTCCCATAGCGGTCAGCCCGAGCCGGCGCGAGGCCTTGGCCGCGAGCTCGAGTCGTCGCAGCGCCCATTCGCTTCGCGCGGCGGCGTTTCCGCGTATCTGCTCGGGGACGAAAGCGTCGCACATCGCGTCATAGGCCGGATGCACGGCGACCAGCTGACCGAAAATGTGGGTCGTCAGCTCGCTGACGACGAGTCCGCGCTCGGCCAGAATTCCTGCAATCTCTTCGCAATAGGTCTGGCTCTCGGCAGCCTCGGCGACATCGAACAAGCGACGATCCCACGCCGGAATTTGCAGGGCCTCGAAGCCGAGTTCGCTCGCCCAGCCGGCGATGGCGGCCAGAGTGTCGAAAGGCTTTCGCGCATCGCTGAACTGCGCCAAATGGATGCTCGGACCCTTGATCGTTTTCATCGCGCCACCATTGTTTGTTGACCAACAAAGAATGCGCGCTTGCGAGCCGATGTCAAGCCGATTATTTGTGGGTCGATCAAGAATAGCGAGATCGCATGGCCGGCAGACCCAGGGAATTCGACAGAGATTTGGCCCTCGCAAAGGCTCGCGACCTCTTTTGGGCGCGGGGTTACGAGGGCGCGTCGATGTCCGATCTGGTGGCGGCTCTGGGGATCGCTTCGGCGCGCATCTATGCGGCCTTCGGCTCGAAGGAGGCTTTGTTCCGCGAGGCGATCGAGCTCTATGAAGCAAACGAAGGCGGTTTCGCCGACCGCGCCCTGTCCGAGGCAAAGGACATTCGCTCCGCCTTGGACGACATGTTCCGGGCGGCTATCGAGCTCTATACGAAAGGGCAGAGAGGCTGCATGGTCGTCACCGCCGCGACCAACTGCGCGCGGGAGAACGCCGCTCTGGGTGCTTGGCTGTCCGAGCACCGCAAGGCGAGAACACAGTCGATCATCGATCGACTACGGCGGGCGAAACACACCGGAGAGATCGCGGAGCATGTCGACGAGGCGGCGCTCGGCGACTGTTGCGCCACGATGCTTCACGGCTTGTCGGTGCAGGCCCGGGACGGCGTCGGCGCGGATCGGCTGAACGCCATGGTGGATGCGTTTCTTGGGGCGTTCGATCTCATGACGACGAAAAGCCGCCGTCGCCGAGACCGCGCCTCCGTTCAAAGCTCGACCCGCCGCTGAGAGCCGTCTTCTCGCCGAGGTGAGGGCGCCGGCGTTGCGCCGCTCGAAACGACCCTCGCAACCGACTTTGGGACGACTATGCGGCCAGTTCGGGGACTTCGATTTCGATCAATTGCCATAGTCGGGCGCTGCCGGTCCCTCATGGACCTTGCGCTGGTTGATCCGCCCGCGAGCCCGGCCATGCCGAGAGAGCGACGTCCGCCAATGCGTCGAGGATCTTCCGGCTGACGCCATCGCGGGCCTGGATCGACAGCCCCTGCACAACGGCGGCATAGTAAGAGGCGAGGGCCTGCGTATCGGTCGACGGCGCGAGTTCGCCCTCGCTGGCTGCGCGATCGAAGCGCGCCTTGATCGCCGCGATCGTCGCTAGCCTTCGCCTTGCAACATCCGCCGCCACCGAAGCGTGCTCGGGCGCGCACGCTACCGCGCCGCTCGCCAGCATGCAGCCTGCCGGCGCCGGCCCCTCCGCGTAGACCTCGATCGCCCCATGCAGAATACGTTCGACCGCGAGCCGGGCGCTCGGCTCTTCGGCTAGCGCGCGCTGGGCGAAGGAGCCGTAGGGTGGCGCCGTAGCGGTCGAGCGCCTCCCGGTAGAGTTGCTCCTTGCTGCCGAAGACGGTGTAGAGACTCGGCGGCGTCACCCCCATGGCTGCGGTCAGGTCAGCGATCGAAGTCCCCTCATAGCCACGACGCCAGAACAGCTGGAGCGCCGTCTCCAGCGCCTCGTCCCGGTCGAGCGCTCGCGGCCGGCCGCGCGGCCGCTTTGCGATGGGGTTTCATAGTGACCAATATAAAAATCCCTTGACGAGGATAGGCAGGCGCGCGTCGAACGGGGCGCGCGCCTGGACCTCCGCCACGGACGGCGGCGATCTCATCGACGTGCTTGTCGAAAGAGAAGAAACGTCTCGTTGACGGATTTCCCCTCGTGTCGAGCTCGAGCCCGCCAGGAGACGGATTTGAGCTACGTGCGGGTCGCCCCCCCCCCCCCCCCCCGGCGCGTCCAAGCGGCCGCCACGATTTTAGTCGCCCGAAGCGCATCCTTGATACGCGCTGCGCATCAGCAGCTTCTGGCCCACTGCCGAAATAGAGCTCCGCTGCTGCAAGCCGACACTGTCTTGCCCATCAGCTCGCCTATTTTCATATTTCAATGATGCTCATGCTGATCATGTTTGGAAGGTTGCGCTTTCGGGCTCTTCGTTTTCTTCACTCCATCATCCCGCGGCGCATCTTTAGGGCGACCCTGGACCTCATGAGCGACGGTCCCCTCCGGGAACTCATATGGACCCGGGTCTTTATAGTCGTCGCGCGCCAGACCCTCTCGGATCTTCATGAGCGTGAACATGCCGCCCATTTCGATAGGTCCAAATTGGCCCGTTCCCGTCATCATGGGAAGCGCGTTGTTCGGCCCAGGCATGTGCATCGCCCCCATCTCGCCCATCCCGGACGAACCCATGGGCATGTAATCCGGAACCAATTTGGTGATGGCCTCCACAATGCGGGGGCTCTGCTTCACTCCGATGAAAGTTCTCAAATCATGGCCCATCGCGTTCATCGTGTGATGCGACTTGTGGCAATGCAAAGCCCAATCACCCGGGTTGTTCGCGACGAGCTCGAAGGCGCGAATCGTTCCGACAGGGACGTCGACGGTCGATTCGGGCATTTGAGCAGATCGAGGAATCCAGCCCCCATCCGTGCCCGTGACGACGAAATGGTGGCCATGCAGGTGAATCGGATGATTTGTCATGCTGAGATTCGCCATCCGCACGCGCACGCGATCGTTCAAGCGCACGACGAGCGGGTCGATGCCGGGAAAGACCCGGTTATTGAATGTCCACATATTGAAGTTCGTCATCTCCACGACCTTGGGCACATAGGTTCCGGGATCGACGTCATAGGTGGCCAACATGAACGCGAAATCGCGATCGACCCTGTGCTGCTCGGGATCGCGCGGATGAACGACGATCATTCCCATCAAGCCCATCGCCATCTGCACCATTTCGTCCGAATGCGTGTGGTACATGAACGTCCCGCTCGTCTTCAGCTCGAATTCATAGACGAAGGTCTTGCCTGGCGGAATATGAGGCTGCGTGACGCCGGCCACGCCATCCATGCCATTCGGCAGCAAGATTCCATGCCAGTGGATCGAGGTGGGTTCCGGCAACTTGTTCGTCACGAAAATGCGGATTTTTTCGCCTTCGACCGCCTCTATGGTCGGACCCGGCGATTGACCGTTATAGCCCCAAAGATGCACCTTCATTCCGGGCGCGAACTCACGCACGACGGCTTCCGTGACGAGATGAAACTCTTTGACGCCCTCGTTCATGCGCCAGGGCAAGCTCCACCCGTTCAAGGTCACGACGGGTCGGTATTCGGGACCATTCGAGGGAGGCAACGGAGGCTGCGTCGCCGCGCTCGTCGCATAATGAGCCTCCGGTATGCTCGCCGACTGCGCGCGTCCGCTGAGAGCGGCGACGCTCACAAATCCAGCCGCGGCGCCGACGAAGCTCCTTCGAGACATCATTGTTTGCCTCCGCTCATTCGCTATTGTCCTATCGCCTCCGTCCGTGATCCGGACGTCTCCTCGACTCGCGCTTCGGCGCCGCCGATGACCGCGGCTCGAAGGTCGGTGCTGGCGAGCCAGAAATCGCGCTTGGCTTCGATCGACGCAATCCTCGCCAATATCCTCTGGCGCACCTCGGCGAGCAGTGGGAAGACGTCGATCAGCATCGCATTGTAGCGCAGCAGGCTTTCATCCACTATGATCTTGCGCAGCGGCAAGATCTCGCGCTGATAATGATTTGCTATGTCCCACGTCGAGCGATAGGCGCGATACGCCAATCGTGCTTCCGAACGAATGTCGACCGCTTTTGCCGCCAGGCGATTGAACGCCTGCATGTAGTTCTGCTCCGCTTCGCGCGTGCGCGCCTCGCCGAGATCGAAAATCGGAATCTCGATCGTGGCGCCTGGGCCAGCAACCCTGAATCGAACATTCTCGGTGTCGATCGTCCCGTCGCTCGAAACGCTGGTGACGGTTTCTCGCGTGTCCTTGTAGATGCCGGACAGTTGGAAGACATTGACGAAGCGGGTCGCTCCGACGAGCCCATACGATTTTGCGAGCGCGTCGAGTTCTATGCCTGCGACGAAAAGATCGGGGCGACGCGCCACCGCTTCCTGCTCGACCATGGGCATGTTTTGTGGACGAGAGGGCGGCGCCGGCAAGGCGGCGGGAAGCTTGAAATCGAGATCGTCGCCCCACAAGCCCAGCGAGCGGATCAGCTGCTCGCGCTCGGCGATCGCGCGCTGGCGAGCCTTCGCGAGCTGAGCCGTGAGATCGGCGTAGAACACTTGCTCGCGCGCCTGATCGAGCTTGTTCATCGCGCCGGTTTCGCCCAATGCTCTGGCGAGCTGCGCCGCCGCTTCGGCCGTCGAATTCGCCTTGGCGAGAAAATCGACGAGCTCCCGCGCAGCGACAGCGCGATAATAGTCCCTCCGCGCGCGGGCTGCGAGCCGGAGTGTTTCCTCGGCCGCGCGCAGCTGCGCCTGATGGAATCGATCCGCGGCGATCTCGGTCCGCGCGGGCAAAGTCGCCAATGCGAGAATATCGGCGGCGATGATCGCCTCGAGCTCCAATTTCAGCGGTCCGGCAATCCGCGAAATGGAAAAGCTCGGGTTTGGCGGAAGGATCGCTTTCACCATCGTCGCTTCCGCCGAGCCCAAGGCGTTATACGCCGCTTGGAGCCCGCGATTGTTGAGCAGAGCGATTTGCACCGCGGAGTCGGCGGTGAGCGCCCGCGAGAGCAGAAGCTCGACTCGAGCTCGAGCCTGCGCAGCGTCCTCCGGGGTGCGGATCGCCAGCACGTCCTTTTCGAGCTGGCTGCCGGCGACGCTCGCGACAATGCTCATGCCGCCATCGTCCGAAAAGCCGACGCAGGCGGAGAGCGTAATGGCAGAGAGCAATGCTGCGCCAGCTCGAATCCTCGAGCCGAGCCGACGCCGTCGCAACATCGACGGAAAGCGTCGGAGCCGACTCAATGCTCATGCTCCGAGCCGCCGTCACGCCCATGACCCGATGATCGGGTCACCCGAGCATTTTGCTCTCTCCAGGAACCCGGTCGGACCGGCCGTTGGCTGACGTAAGAGCCGATCGTAGACCGATAATATGTAATGGGCGCGGGTGCGCCGGCGTCAAATGGTTCTGGGGCGACAAAGGGCAGCGGAGTTGGCGCGCAGCTATGAACTGTTCCGACAATCAATGAAACAGCGCCGACCTTCTCGAGAATATAAAGGAAGGACGCAAATAGCGACCGCAGCTCAGCGGCGGACGTTTGTGCTCGCCACGACATAGAGAAGCCTCGGTCGCAGGGGATTCATACTCCAGCCACCGAATCACTCACGAGCGACGTTAGCTCGCTCATGCCGGCAAGGCTATTCGATAGGCGCCATAGGCTCAGTCGGCGAGCGGTTCGGCCTCGGCCGCTATGCCTCGGCGACATGGTGGTCGAACGCGGCGATTTCCGCCTCTATATTCCCATCTCTGGCTTTCCGATCGATGCCCCCGTTCCGAATGAGGCGATCCGCGCCCCATTGTCTCTGAAGGGTTCTCCCATGGCCCATGAGCGCGCCCATCGCCACTCGCGAGAGGAGCATGCGCCTGCTTCGGCGGGGATCACGCTCGGAGAAGGCGCCGGGCGAAGCTTTCGCCCGGACGCGATCTACACATGTCCGATGCATCCGCAGATCCGCCGGCCACAGCCCGGCAATTGTCCGATCTGCGGAATGACGCTCGAGCCCGTCCTCGCGAGCGTCGAGACGGGACCGAGCCCGGAGCTCGTCGACATGACGCGGCGGTTCTGGATCGGCCTCGCTCTCGCCGTTCCGGGCGTCGTTCTGGAAATGGGCGGGCATTTCTTCGGCCTTCATCATTTCATTCCGCCGCAGACCTCCAACTGGATTCAGTTCGCTCTGGCGACGCCGGTGGTGCTGTGGGCCGGCGCGCCCTTCTTCGCGCGGGCGGCGCGGTCGCTCGTCACGCGCAATCTCAACATGTTCACGCTCATCGCCATGGGCACGGGAGTGGCCTTTGCCTATAGCGCGCTCGCGACTGTCGCGCCGTCGCTGATTCCCGCGGCCTTCCGCAATGCGGATGGCTCGGTCCCGATCTATTTCGAGGCCGCCGCCGTCATCACCGTTCTCGTGCTGCTCGGCCAGATGCTGGAGCTGCGCGCGCGAGAGCAGACTGGCGGCGCGATTCGCGCCTTGCTCGATCTCGCGCCGAAATCCGCGCGCCGCGTCGCGGCCGATGGCTCGGACGAGGATATTCCGCTCGAGGATGTCGCGGTCGGAGATCGACTCCGCGTGCGGCCCGGAGAAAAGATTCCCGTCGACGGCGAGCTCATCGACGGCCGCAGCTCGGTCGACGAATCCCTGGTCACGGGCGAGTCTCTGCCGGTGGCCAAGGCCGCCGGCGACAAGGTCATCGGCGGCGCGCTCAACCAGAGCGGCGGCTTCGTCATGCGCGCCGACAAGGTCGGCAGCGACACGATGCTCGCGCGCATCGTCGACATGGTCGCCGCAGCGCAGCGCAGCCGAGCGCCGATCCAGCGCCTCGCCGATCAGGTCTCCGGCTGGTTCGTGCCGGCCGTCATCGGCGTCGCCATTCTCGCCTTCATCGCCTGGGCCGTGTGGGGACCGGAGCCGGGCATGGCCTATGGCCTCGTCGCCGCGGTCTCCGTCCTCATCATCGCCTGCCCCTGCGCGCTCGGCCTCGCGACGCCCATGTCGATCATGGTCGGCGTCGGACGCGGCGCGCAGAGCGGCGTGCTCATCAAGAACGCCGAGGCGCTGGAGCGCTTCGAGAAGATCGACACGCTGGTCGTCGACAAGACCGGCACGCTGACGGAAGGCAAGCCGCAGGTGATCGCCATCCACCCGACAGCGGGGCTCGCCGAAAAGGATCTCCTGCGCCTGGCCGCGAGCCTCGAACGCGCGAGCGAGCATCCGCTGGCGCAGGCCATCGTGCAATCGGCGCTGGCGCGCGGGCTCGCGCTCTCCGAGGCGACGGATTTCGATTCACCGGTCGGCAAGGGCGTGACGGGCGTGGTCGAGGGCCGATCGCTCGCCATCGGCAATCGCCGTTTCCTGGACGAGATCGGGATCGACGCCGGCGCCGCCGATGCGGAAGCCGAGCAGCTCAGGAAAGACGGCGCCACGGCGATTTTCGTCGCCATGGACGGCGCTGTCGCCGGCGTGATCGGCATCGCCGATCCGGTCAAGGAGACGACGCTCGCGGCCCTGCAGGCGCTGCGGAAGGATGGCGTGCATGTCGTCATGCTGACCGGCGACAATTGGACGACCGCTCGGGCGGTGGCGAAGCGGCTCGGCATCGACGAGGTCGAAGCCGAGATTCTGCCCGAGGACAAGAGCAAGGTGGTGAGCCGGCTGAGGGCGGCCGGCCGCGTCGTCGCCATGGCGGGCGACGGCGTCAACGACGCTCCGGCCCTCGCCGCCGCCGATGTCGGGATCGCTATGGGGACGGGGACCGATGTCGCGATCGAGAGCGCCGGCGTCACCTTGCTGAAGGGCGATCTGCGGGGCATCGTCCGCGGCCGGCGCCTCTCGGCCGCGACGATGCGCAACATTCGCGAAAATCTTTTCTTCGCCTTTTTCTACAACGCCGCCGGCGTGCCCATCGCCGCGGGCGCGCTCTATCCTGCTTTCGGCCTGCTGCTGTCGCCGACGATCGCCGCCGCCGCCATGGCGCTCTCATCGGTGAGCGTGATCGCCAATTCGCTGCGGCTGCGCCGATCGCAAATCGAAGAGCCGGCCGCGGCCGCCGGCGCCCT
>NZ_JAINDZ010000055.1 GCF_019802345.1 Methylosinus sp. Sm6
GCCGGCGGCGAGACACGCGCCCACCGCCGCGATGAGTGAAGCCCCCTGCAATAGCCGCATCGATAAATCCTCCGCTGGGCCGACGAGGCCAGTCTCGTCGGCGATATGATTGGGAACGGCGCTCTACCACCTAAGACGAACGAGCGCGCCGAAAGGGAACACTCGGGACAAAAATTTGTTCGTCGCCTCGCGCCGAGCGCCCTCCCTGCAACAGGCGATCAGAACTCCACCCGCAGCGAGCCGACGAAAGTGCGCGGCGTCCCGGTCTGGATCGTGTATCGGTCCGTCGAAGTCGGATAATAGGTCACGTCGCCGAGGTTCTTGACGTTCAGCTGGCCGGTGACGGTGTAGCCCTCTATGTTCGTCCGATAGGCGATCATGCCGTTGACGAGCGCATATGCGGGAAGGACGTAGGAGTTCGCATTGTCGCCGAACGAGCTCTCATGGACGGAAACGCCGGCGCCGAGGCTCAATCCCTGAAGCTCGCCGTCCGCATCATATTTTACCCATAGATTGCCGTAGTTGCGTGGGGACGCCGGCAGCTTGGAGCCGGAGATCGCGAGTTGGGTGGTGATCAACGTCGCCGGATTATAGCTCAACGCGCCTTGAACCGTGCGCACGTCGTCATGCGTATAGTTGGCGATGACGCTCCAATTGTCGTCGATGCGGCCGGTCAGATCGAATTCGAAGCCCTGGCTGCGCGCTTTGCCGATCAGCAGCGTATTCCTCGCATTGGTCGGATCCGCATAGGGCATATTGGTCTTGAAGATGTCGAAATAGGCCATTGTCAGACTGAGGCGCCTGTCGAGCAGCTCGGCCTTGACGCCGGCTTCGTAGAGTTCTCCACGCTGCGGATCCAGCGGGAGCCCGGTCGACGACGAATTGCTCACGCCGAATGACCGCGCGTAGCTGCCATAGAAAGACAGCCATGGCAGCGGCTGATAGACGGCGCCGACTCGTGGGCTGAAGGCGGTGTTGTAGGTCGTCACATAGCTCGAGAGCGCGTTGAGATAGGAGCTGAAGTTTTTGTTGGCGCTCGACTCCGCCCAATCATATCGACCGCCGAGCAGGATATGGACGGTGTCGTCGAGCAAGGAGATCATGTCCTGACCGTAGACGCCGGTCCATTTTTGCGCCGACTTGCCGAACACCTGATTGCCGTAGGGATTCTCCACTTGCCAGGAGCGCGGATCATAGATGTTGATCGAGCTGAGAAACGGCTGATAGGAGACGTAGAGAGGAATATAGTTCTTGAACGCGTCCAGGCCCACCAATATCGAATGATCGATAGGGCCGGTGGAGAATTTTCCTTTGAGGTCGAGATTGGTCGCGAAGGTTCGATCCGTCGTCCCAGGGATAAAAAAGGCGAAGCGACCGAGCACGCCAGTCGTCTGATTGAAGCTGAGTGGAACGACATTTTCGTTCCGGGTGGCGATGCTGGTGTAGCTCAGCCGATTGGTCAGGCTCCAGCCAGGCAGAAATTCGTAAGTCCAATCATAGGCGATGCGCTTCCGATCCGAATGATCGGGATACGCCGTCATGAGAGAAGCCGAGGACAGATATCGGCTGACCGGAATCGACGCGGGGCTTCCGCCGACCGCCGGGAGCACCGGATAATCATCCACCCAGGTCCTGTTCTGATATTCGAAATCGATATTCATCCGGAACTGCTCGATCGGCTGAAAGGTGAGCGTCGGCGCGATGAAGAGGTTTCGATCGGAGACGTAATCGCGATACGAGCCGTTGCTGTAGTATTCGGCGTTGACGCGGTACAAGATGGACTTGTCCTGCGTCAGCGGACCTGTCGCGTCGATGGTCGTTCGCGTTCCGCTGAAAGATTTAACTTGCTGCTGGATCGAATAATAAGGCGTGTCGAGCGGCCGCTTGACCACGAGATTGACGATGCCGCCGGGCTCGCCTCTGCCGAACAACAGCGACGCCGGCCCCTTGAGCACTTCGACCGTCTGAAGATTGGTCGTGTCGAGCTTGCGAATCCGATATTCCATCAGACCGTTTTTGAAGATGTTGCCAATGGGGTTCGAGAAGCCGCGAATTTTGAACACGTCGAGGACGTTCGTGCTCTCCGTCACGCCGCTGACATTGGTGAGAAGCGCGTCGCCGACGCTGATCGCCTGTTGATCGTCCATCGTCTGCCGCGTCACCACCTCGACGGTCAGCGGCGTCTTCAGCAGCGGCGTGTCCGTCTTCAGCGTCGTCGGCGCGCTGACGGCGTTGTAGCCCGTATGTCTGTCGCCCGGCCCTTGCGGCGCTCCGCCGCGCCGCCCGTCCCGCGTCTCGCCAGAAGCGGCCCCCACGTCGATCGGCGGCAGTCTCTCGGCGTCGCTCACGTCGCTGCGCACGCCATTGTCCGCCTGCGCCAGCCGGATCGAGATCGTCGCGCGCTGCTCGGACAGACGATAGCTCAGCCCCGAGCCTTCGAGCAGACGGTCGAGCGCCTCTCGAACCGTATAGTTTCCGATGAGCCCGCGCGAGCGCAGCCCGCCGGTGACGTTCGCGTCATAGACGATCTGCAGCCGATTGGCGTCGGCGAAGGCGTTGAGATTATCGGCGAGTCGCGCCGGCGCGAGGTCATATCTACGAAGCAGGCCGAGGCGCTCTTGCGGCGCCACATTGGCCTGCGCCGGCGTGTCCGACGCGCCTGCCCCCAAAGCGAATGCGCTCATCGCCGCCGCCGCCAGCGTCGATCCCATGCCGCCTCCGATCGCCCGTCCGCCCCGAGCAATCCTGTTCGAACGCCTCGTCACCGTCATCGCCGCCTCTCATCGTTCCAGGGCCGGTCATGGCCCTCGGCGACTCCACGGAGGCGGCGGCGAAAGAGGAGGTCGCCCCGACAAATTTATTTATGGATCAGCATCAGATAATTGGAAAGGCGCGTCACGCGCACGCCGAGCGCGGTCTCGATCTCGTCGAAGGCCGCGAGCGGATCATCGGCGAGGAACACGCCCGTCACCCGCCGCGTCTTCAAAGACGGATCGAGAAAGGCCACGAAGCCCCGATGATGGCGCGCCAGCGTCGCCACCACATCGCCGAGCGGGGCGTCCGCGAAGATCAGCCGGCCCCGCCGCCATGAGGTCGCCCGCGCGACATCCGTCTTCGCGGGCGGCGACGCCGGCGCGCCGTCCGCGAAGGCGGCGCCCTCGCCCTCGGCGACAACGACTGCGGCGCCGCCATTCTCCACCTTCACCCTATGCTCGCCCACGACGACGCGCACGGCGTCGCCGTCCACCGCGACGTCGAAGGCGGTGCCGAGCGCGGTGATCGCGCCGGAGCCGGCCGCAACGACGAAGGGCCGCGACGGATCGGGCGCGACGTCGAACCAGGCCTCGCCCTCGATGAGCGCGATCCGCCGCTCGCCGTCGGCGAAACGCACGGCGATGGCGCTTTTGGCGTCGAGCTCCACGCGCGAGCCGTCGGCCAGCGTCACGCGCTTGGTCTCGCCGGCGCCGGTCGCATGGTCCGAGCGAAAATAAAGAGCGATCTCATGCTGGAACAGGAGCGCCAGCGCGCCGGCCGCCGCCGCGCCCGTGATTTTGCGCCGGCGGCCCCGCGTCTTGCGGATCGGCCGCGCGCCCGGCAGCTTCGTGCCGAGAAAGCCGCAGACGCCCGAGATTGTCTCGAAGGCGAGGCGGTGGCGCGCATCCGCGGCGAGCCAATCCTCGAAGGCGCGCTGCTCGCGGCGCGTCGGCGCGCGCTCGTTGCGGCGCAGCCACCAGTCGATGGCCGCGGCGCGGATCTCCTCCGGAATGGCTCGCTGCTCCTCGGTCATGCCGCCGTCGCTCACCTCCTCTTCCACGCGGGAGCGGCCGGAACAGGAGGTCGGGCGCGCAATTTATTCCAGCGCCGCCCAGCAGCGGGCGAGCGCCATGCGCATGTGCTTTTGCGCCATATTGCGCGACATGCCGAGTCGCGCGGCGATCTCGCCGAGATCGAGGCCGTCGTTCATATAGAGGACGAAGACCTCGCGGCAGCGCGGCGGCAGCGCCAGAATGGCGGCGAGGACGAGCCGCCATTGCTGCGTCGCCTCCAACTGCGCGAGTGGCGAGAGTCCAGGCGAGGGCGCGTCGGCGCCGACCGCGCCGATGTCGAAGAGCTTCGCCTCCGCGGCCTGCGCGCGCGCAAAATCGCGGGCGAGATTCATGGCGATCTTCTGCAGGAAGGGCGGCGGCTCCGCCACCGCCTCAGCGTCGACGCGCGCGATGAAGCGCGCAAACGTCTCCTGCAGCAGATCGGGGGCGTCGGCCTGTCCGATCTTGCGCGTGAGATAGGCCAAAAGCTCGCGTCGATGGCGCTCGAAGAGATCGCCGATCGCGCTCTGCTCGCGTGAGAACATCCGCCGCATCCGCTCACACCGCTTGCGAGGCGGCGAAGGTAGAGCCGCGCCAATGCGGCGGTCAACGCCCGCGCGGAAATAAATCCCGCTTGTTGCGGCAATGTCACAAAGGGCGGCGCCTATGCTCACTGCCGGCCGATATCGCGGCAAGCGCCGGCCCGGGGGCGAGGAGAGCGAGCGCGAGAGCGCCGGCGACCGCGATCTGCTTTTTCATCTCGCCCATCCCTCTTCCCAAACGCGCCTTCATTGGGCGCCGATAGTGGTGATCGTCCCGCTCCCACCCGATCCATTGCCGCGAATGAAATTGTCGCCGGCGCTGGTGATGGCGCCGCGGAAGCCGTTCACGCTGTTGCCGGTCACCGCGGACCGGGTCATGTAGACCGGACCGAACGCATCGACGCCATTGGCGCTGTCCGCGAAGGACGATTCCGAAACCGTGACGCCGGTATTGCCGGCGACGAGCGCGGAGCCACGCGCCGCGCGCGCGACGACGCGATGCACGAGGGTCGGCGCCCACAGATTCAAGCCGGGGTCGCTGCCGATGACGCTGACGGACATGTCCTCGATCAACGCTTGCGAGACGGCCCCCGTCGAAAGCCCCCAGCGCATGAAATTTCGAATTGCGCATTGGCGGAGCGTCACGTCGCGCGCGCTTCCCATATGCACGGCGGTGTTGGACAGCGAGCCGCCGTCGAGCGTCAGGCCGGCGAGATGGACGACATCGGTCGGTCCCGCTTCGACGGTGACGAGCCTCGACGCGCCGCCGAAAACGCCGGCGCCCTCGACGCCGGTGACGCTGATCGATTTGGCGATCGTCAGCGGCCGGAAATCGCCCGGCGTCAGCGCGATGATCTCGCCATGCGGCGAGGTCGCGTCATGGGCGCGCTGGAAGGTCCGGCAGGCGGTCGCCGGCGTGGCGCAATTGCGCGTGTCGTTCCCAGTCACGGCGACGAAGGACACGCTGTTCGCGGCGAGAGCCGGCCCGGCGGCGAGGCAAGCGAGCGTGAGGGCGCTCGTCAGAGATAAAGGCTTCATGTTCCAGCCCCGGCTCATTGCGTGCCGACATTGGTCAAAGGCGCGCCATTGACCGGGTCGAGATCCGTCGTGGTGTTGCCGGCGATGAAATTGTCGTGCGCCGTCTCCGCCTTCGCGCCCAGGCCCGTCTCGATGAACACGCCATTGGCGTTCTGCGAGATGGTGTTGCGGGCGATGCGCAGCACATTGCCCGTGTCGCCGCCCGAATAAATCCCATATTCGAAATGCCCGATGAGGTTTTCGGAAACGCGGACGTCCGAGGCGCCCATCACGGCGACTCCGATGCCGTTGCCCTTGCCGACGATCGTCGAGCGATGCACGACGCCCTTCGGAGCGCCGGTCGAGGCCGTCTTGTGGAGATAGACGCCATAGGTCACATTGGAGATGAACGAGTCCTCGATCGAAAACTTCGTCGCGCCGTTCACCCCGATCTCGAGTCCCCAATTTTTGAAGTTCTTGATCGCGCAGTGTTTCACCAGCACTTGTCCGGCCCTGGTCGCCTTGACGCCGATCGAGGCGACCGCTTGTCCATTGAAGGTGAAGCCGGTGATGGAGACGACGGTGGTCGAGTTGCCAGAGATCGTCAATCCGACGCCGTCGGCTCCGACCATCACCAGCGCGCCCGGGACGCCCGTCAGCGTCAGCGACTTCGGAATGGTCGCCGGGCCATAGTCGCCCGGCAGCAACGTCTTGATCTCGCCGCCGGTCGATGTCTTCGTCACCGCATAAGCGAGCGTCTTGCACGGCGTCTTCGGATCGGAACAGTCGCCGGAGTTGCTCCCGGCAACCGAGACATAGGACAGCGCCGCGGCGCGCGTCTCGCCCCCGGCAAGCCCGGCGGCGAGGCCGGCCGCGAGACCGACGCAGTGAACAAACCGAACGAGCATGACCATCCCCCCCTGTCGAAGCCCAGGCCGATATTACACGGGATCGCAAAGTCCGCCGCATCAAAAGCGAGCAAAAAAGCGCTTTGCCGCGCCGCTCACACCCGCTCGACCGCCAGCGGCAGGCCGGTCCGCGAGCGCAGCGTGAGACCGGTTCCGAGGACCATGCGATGGCGGGGCGCCGGGCGGAAACGGAACGCGCGAACGAGGCTCGCCAGCAGCACGATCATCTCGATCATCGCGAAATTCATGCCGATGCAGACGCGCGGGCCGGCGCCGAAAGGCAGGAAGGCGCAGCGATGGCGCGCCTTCGCGCGCTCGGGCGCGAAACGCTCCGGATCGAAGCCATGCGGCTCCTCCCATAATTTTTCGTGGCGATGCACGCAGAAGGTCGCGAAGATCGCCAGCCGGCCAGCGGAAAGGCGCAGCGGCCCGAGCGTCGCATCCTCGCGCGGCGCGCGGCCGATTCCGATCGCCGGCGGAAACAGCCGCATCGCTTCGCACAACACTTGCCGCGCGAAGCCGAGCTTCTCCAAGTCCTGCGCCTCGATCTCGCGCGCGCCGATGGCGGCGTCGATCTCGGCGCGCAGACGAGTCTGCGTCGGCTGATCCTTGGCGAGCAGCCACAGCGCCCAGGCGAGCGCCGTGGCCGAGGTCTCATGGCCCGCGATCATGAATGTGTAGAGATTGGACACGAGCTCGTCGTCGGTCATCATGCGCCCTGTCTCCGGATCCTGCGCGGAGAGCAGCAGGCCGAGAATGTCCTCCGCGCTTTTGCTCTGCGCGCGTCGATGCGCGACGAGATCCGTCGTCGCTTCGCGCAGCCAGGCGATGCTCTGCGCGGTGCGGCGCGAGCCGGGAAAGGGAAATGCGTTCGGCAGGCCGATGCGCGCATAGAGAAAGCGCCAGCCGACGCTCGCGAGCGAGGGGGCGAGCGCCTCGAGAAACTTGCGCTCATCGAGCCGCCGCTCGCCGTCCCCGAGCACGGCGCGCAGAATAATGGCGAAGGTCAGCTTCGACATTTCCGGCGCGACGTCGAGAACGCCGTCCGAGCGTCGCCATCGCTCGGCGAGATCGGATGCGCAGCGCGCGAAGATCGGAACCAGCGCGAGCAGATTTTCGTGACGAAACGCCGGCGCCGCGGCGCGCCGCTGCCATCGCCAATCGGCGCCCTCCGCGAAGAAAAGGCTGTCGCGATTGACGACGTTGGACAGCGCGCGCGTCTGGAAGCGATCGCGCTCGAACGCGTCGGCGCGCGTGACGAGCGCCTCCTCGATGAGAATCGGATCGCAGATGAGCAAAGTCGGCGGCAGCAGCGGCCACAGGCCGCGCATCGTCGCAAATCGATCGCGATAGGCTTCGGCCGGCCAGTTCTCGATCTGATTGAAAGCGGCGACGCGCAACGACGGACGCGCGCGCGGCGTGAAAGGCATGAGCTCCGGATCGTGAAACATGTCGCGGCTCCATCGACGAATGCGCGATTTATGACGCAGCGTCGCGCGCCTGTCGCCCCGCATTTTGCGCCCAGCCGCAGAAAGCGCGAGCTCGAGGATTGCGCTCGACGGACCCGTCGGATATGCAGGCCCCGATCTCCGGCGCTCGCCGCCGGCGTTCAATTGTGAAGGAGCCCCTTGGAAATGTTTAGATTCGCAATCGTCGCGCTCGCCGCGGCGGCTCTATCGTCGTCCGCGCATGCGGAAACGAAAGGCGTCAAGGTCGACCCGGCGATCGCCGCGAAGACCGGCACGGCCGATGAGATCGGCGGCGCGCTCGCCGACAAGGGCACGGTCCGCGTGCTCGTCGTCGTGAAGCCGAGCTCGGGAGCGACCGTCGAAGACGTGACGGCCGCCGGGCGCGTCCCCGCATCGCGCGCCGCGATCAAGCAGCAGGTGACGGCGACGCTCGACAGCGTGCTGTCGGCTCACAAATTCTCCCATGTCGGCGGCGGCAAGGGCTCGCCCGCCATCGTCCGGCTGAAGACCATTCCGGCCTTCTCCGCGGTGGTCGACGCGGCGGAGCTCGCCGCGCTCGCCAAGGATCCGAGCGTCGTCTCGATCGAATATGATCGCCCGATGAAAAAGCACCTGTCGGTGACCGTGCCGTTCATCGGCATGACCAGCGTTTACAGCGCCGGCGGCGCCGGATCTGGCTATGCGGTGGCGGTGATCGACGACGGCATCCAGCGCAACCACCCCTTCATCGGAACGTCGCGCCTCTATCCCGGCCGCGAGGCCTGTATCCTCGACACCAATGATTGTCCGAACGGGACCAATGAGCAGATCGGAACGGGCGCTTCGGCCGCCGCCGCGGGGGCGAGCCATGGCATGCACACGTCCGGCATCGCCGTCGGCAATCGCGCCTCCGGCACGCCGAAAAACGGCGTCGCGCGGAGCGCGAAGCTCGTGCCGATCAATATTTTCGGCCCGAACGACGGCGTGTCGCAATCGACGATCCTGCGCGCCTTCGAGCATGTAGAAGATCTGGTGATGGAAAGCTCGGGCTCGAATCCGCTGAAGATCGCCTCGATCAATATGAGCGTCGGCGGCGGCGGCAGCGTCGGCGTCTGCGACGGCGACGCCGATATGAAGCTGCTGAAGCCGGTCATCGACAATCTTCGCAAGAAGGGCGTGCTGGCGACGGTGTCCGCGGGCAATGACGGCGAGCGCGCCAAGACGTCGTTCCCGGGCTGTCTCTCCACCATCGTGTCGGTGGCGGCGACGAGCCGCAAGGGCGTCGTGGCGAGCTACACCAACATCAACCAGAGCACGGACCTGTTCGCGCCCGGCGGCGAGTTCGACGACTGCGTCGTCTCCTCGGTGCCGACCAGCGCGTTCGGCGCGAAGTGCGGCACATCCATGGCCGCGCCTCATGTGGCGGGCGCCATCGCGACGCTGAAGCAGCTGAACCCGAAGGCCACCGCCTGCCAGATCGAAAATGCGCTGAAGACGACGGGCCTTCCCACCTCGGACATTCGTTCCGGCGGCCTCTACACCAAGCCGCTCATTCGCGTGAACGAGGCGCGCCTGCGGCTGAAGACCCCCGTGGCGCCGAGCAATGACAAATTCGCCTCGGCGCTCGTCATTCCCGCTCATGCGTGGCGCTACACGACCGACGGCGCGAATGTCGGCGCCACGCTCGAGACCGGCGAGCCCAGCCATGTCGGGACGACGGCGGCGCGCAGCGTATGGTGGAAATGGACGCCGAATGTCGCGGGTCCGGTCACCATCGACACGCTCGGCTCGGGGTTCGACACGGTGGTGGCGGTCTATCGGGGAGCGACCTCGGTCACGAGCCGCGGCACTGTGGTGGCGACGAACGACAATATCTCCAGCACGGTGAAGCAGAGCCGCGTCACCTTCAACGCGCTCGCGGGCCAGACCTACCACATCGTGGTGGCGGGCAAGAGAGCGACGGAGGAGTGCTCGATCACGCTCAATGTCTCGCGTCCGCCGCTGAACAATAATTTCGCCCAGGCGACTGTCGTGAAACTGCCGGTCGCGACCGAGGTCGGCGTGGCGGGAAGCAATGACGGCGCGACCAAGGAGACCGGCGAGCCGAGCCTCAATGGCGACGCGGCCAATACGTCGACCGTGTGGTTCCGCTTCACCGCGCCCGAGACGGGTGTCCTGTATCTCGACACGTCGGGCTCGCCGACGCTCACCGATACGGTGCTCGCCGTCTACAAGGGCGCGGCGCTCGACGCGCTGACGCTCGTCGCGGTCAACGACGACATCGTGCAAGGCGTCAATACGGCGAGCCGGCTGAACTTCGGCGCCACGGCGGGAGCGACCTACTATGTTCAGCTGAGCGGCTGGCATGGCGCGCAGGGGCGCTATTACCTGTGGTTCACGCCGGCCGGCGCGCAGAGCCTCGACCACGCGAAGACGTCACTCGCGGAATAACCGGGCGACGCATTCGAGATGCAATGAGGAGCGGCGCGCGCGCCGCTCCTTTTTGTTTTGCCGCCCTTCCGGCGTCGCGACGACCGTGCTCCCGCAGGCTCTCGCCCCTCCTTGTCGCGACGTCGCGCGCGGCGCAGCGTGGGCGTGAGGATTGCGTTTGTCGACAAACTGCGGAATAGTCTCGGCGCGCATCGGCCGCGTCCGATCTTGTTCGAATCGTCGATAGGGGCATCGCCATGTTTCGATTGTTGTTCGCCGCGCTCGCCGCGGCCGTTCTGGCCACGCCCGCACGCGCGGAAACGAAGAAAGCGAAGATCGATCCCGCCGTCGCCGCGAAAACCGGAACGGCGAGCGAGATCGCCGGCGCGATCGCCGATACGGGCGCGGTTCGCGTCACCGTCGTCGTGAAGCCGAGCTCGGGAGCGACCATCGAGGACATGTCGGCCGCGGCGCGCGTCGGGGCGACCCGAGCGGCGATCAAGCAGCAGGTCGCGACGACGGTCGATTCCGTGCTGTCGAGCCACAAGCTGTCTCGCGTCGGCAAGGCGAAGGGCGCGCCCGCGCTCATCCGTTTGACGACGGTTCCGGCCTTCTCCGCCGTCGTCGACGAGGCCGAGCTCGCCGCGCTCGCCAAGGATCCGCGCGTCGTCTCGATCGACTATGATCGCCCGATGCAAAAGCAGCTCGCGCTGACCGTGCCGTTCATCGGCATGCCGAACGTGCATGCGGCCGGGGGAACCGGCGCCGGCTATGCGGTGGCGCAGATCGACGACGGCATTCAGCGCGATCACGTCTTCCTCGGAGCCTCGCGGCTCTATTCGGGCCGCGAAGCCTGCTTTCTCGACACCAATGACTGTCCGAACGGAACCAATGAACAGATCGGAACCGGCGCTTCCGCCGCCGCCGCGGGGGCGAGCCATGGCACGCATACGGCCGGCATAGCAGTCGGCAAGCGCGCCACGGGCGCGCCGGACAAGGGTGTCGCCCCGAGCGCGAAGCTGGTGCCCATCAATATTTTCGGCCCGAACGCCAGCGTGTCGCAGGCGACGATCCTGCGCGCCTTCGAGCATGTCGAGGATCTCGTGCTGCTGAGCTCCGGCTCGAACCCGCTGAAGATCGCCTCGATCAATATGAGCGTCGGCGGCGGCGCCGACGCCGGCAATTGCGACGCCGATTCTCAGATGGCGCTGCTGAAGCCGGTCATCGACAATCTGCGCAAGAAGGGCGTGCTGTCGGTGGTTTCCGCCGGCAATGACGGCGAGACCGGCCGGATGTCCTTCCCCGCCTGCTTGTCGTCGATCGTGTCGGTGGCGGCCACGAGCCGCGCGGGCGTCGTCGCGAGCTACACCAATATCAGCCCGACGACAGATCTGTTTGCGCCCGGCGGCGAGCTCGGAGGCGACTGCGTGATCTCCTCCGTGCCGACCAACGCCTTCGACGCGAAGTGCGGAACCTCCATGGCCGCGCCTCATGTGGCCGGCGCCGTCGCCACTCTGAGGCAGCTGTTCCCCAATGTTTCGGCCTGCCGGATCGAGGACGCGCTGAAGAGAAAGGGGTTCGCCACCCCCGACACGCGCTCGGGCGGCACGATCGCCAAGCCGCTCATCCGCGTCAATGCGGCGCGCTCGCTGCTCTCGTCCCCCGTGCCGCCGACCAACGATAAATTCGCGTCGGCCGCGTCCATTCCCGCCAATGCCACGCAATACACGACGACCGGCTCCAATGTCGCCGCCACTTTCGAGGCGGACGAGCCCAGCTATGTCGGGACCACCACGAGCCGCAGCGTCTGGTGGAAGTGGACGCCGAGCTTCGCGGGCCCGGTCACCATCGACACGCTCGGCTCGGGCTTCGACACGGTGCTAGGGGTGTTCAGAGGGGCGACCTCGGTGACGAGCCGCGGCGTGCAGGTCGCCGTGAACGACAATATCTCCTCCACGGTGAAGCAGAGCCGGGTCAGCTTCAACGCCCGCGCCGGCGAGACCTATCATATCGTCGTGGCGGGCAAGACCTCTTCCGAAGAATGCTCGATTCAGCTCAATGTCACACGCCCGCCGGCGAACGACAATTTCGCCAAGGCGAGCGTCGTGACCCTGAGCGCCTCGAGCGAGGTGGGCGTCGCCGGCGGCAATTTCGGCGCGACGAAAGAGACCGACGAGCCGAACCTCAATGGCGACGCCGCCAACACATCGACCGTGTGGTTCCGCTTCACGGCGCCCGCGACCGGGCTGATCACGCTGGACACTGAAGGATCGCCGACGCTCGACGACACTGTGCTGGGCGTCTACAAGGGCTCGACGCTCGCCACTCTGACGCTCGTCGCCGTCAATGACGACTTCAGCTTCACCGATCGGCTGAGCCGGGTGACTTTCAACATGACGGCAGGAACGACCTATTACGCGCAGCTCAGCGGCTGGCACGGCGGGCAGGGCCGCTATCGGCTGTGGTTCACGCCCGCCGGCGCGCAGAGCCTCGACCGCGCCAAGGTGTCTCTGGCGCCATAAAGCCGATCGCATCCACCCCGAGGAAGGAGCGGCCACGCGCCGCTCCTTCCCGATGGAACCCGGTCCGAGCGGACCGGCGCGCGAGCTGCGCCATTATGGACGCTTGACGACGCTCGCGCTTTTGCGGATTTTCTCCCGATGGCGAAGCTTCTGCCCTTTCGGCGTCGGACGGTCCGCGCGGCCGCTTCCTGCTGCGTCGTGCTGGCCGTGCTCCTGCAGGCTTTCGCCTTCCTTCTCGCCGGCGTCGCGCATGCGGCTCCGCGCGGCGACGAAGCCTTTGTGACCGCCTCGGCGGAGATTTGCGGCGCCGCCAGCGCCGGCGGCGATCATGCGCCGCCCGGCGGGCGCCATCCCTGCGGCCTGTGCCCGCTCGGCGGATGCGGGACCGGTCAGGCGGGCGCCGGCGGTCCGCCGGCTGCGGCCGTCTTACCTCCGCGGCCTCTCGCCGCCGCGTCCGGCCGTTTGCCCGACGTCGACGCGCCGCCGCCGGCGGCGCGGACTTCCTCCTCTTCGCCGCGCGCGCCTCCGCGGGCCTGATCGAACAGGCGCGCCCCGCCACGCCCTTCTCCTTCGCGCCCTTCCGGGCGGACGACCGGCGCTGCGCGCCGTCGGCCGCGAACTGAGCTCACGAGAGGATCGCTCGTGCCGGACGCCAAGAGGTCTTCCTTCCGCGAGCTGTTCTTGCACAATCGGCGCGAGCTGCTCGATTATCTGACCCGCAAGGTGGGGCCGGACGACGCTTCCGACCTGCTGCAGGAGACCTTCGTGCGCGCGCTGCGGCACGAGCGTTTCGACACGGTCGTCGATCCGCCGGCCTTTCTGCAACGCATCGCCGTCAATCTGAGCCTCGATTTCCTCCGCCGACGCAAGACCGAGACGGGCTATCTGCATTATGTCGACTCTTTCCTCGACCCGCCGTCGCCGGACGCGACGCCCGAGGAGACGCTGGGGCACAAGCGCAAGTCGCAGCGCCTCGCCGCGGCGATCGCGGCGCTGCCGCCGCGTTGCCGCGACGTGTTCCTGATGGGCGTGTTCGAGGATATTCCGATGATCGAGGTCGCGCGCCGCCTCGGCATGTCCGATCGCATGGCGCGCAAGCACATGGCCAATGCGCTGCGCCTCTGCCGCGCGGCGCTGGACTGACATTTTTCGGGGGGACGGGTTCCGTTTCGCCCCCCTTCCCCGTCGTCCTGGACGACGATCCCGCGCTCGCGCGAGCGGCGTGGGCGCAAAGATCACGCGCGGGCCGAGGCATGCAGGACGAGGGCAAGGGGAAGCAGGACGCGCGGGAGCAGGCCATCGCCTGGTGGGTGGCGCGCCGCGCCGGCCCGCTCGCGCCGCAGGAGGAGGCGGCCTTCCACGACTGGCTCGCGCGCGATCCCGCCCATGCCGCCGCCTTCGCCGACATAGCGGGAATGGTGCGCCATGTGCGCGGCATGACGCCCTCGCCCCGCGTCGCGGCGGGCCGCTTTCGACCCGTCGCCGCGGCGCTGGCGGCGGCGGCGGCCGCCCTCGCGCTGTGGATCGGCTTCGATGATCTGTCGATCCTCCTGCGCGCGGATCGCGCGACAGGCGTCGGCGAGACGCGCTCCGTCACTCTCGACGACGGCTCCCGCATCCATCTCGACGCGCGCTCGGCGATCGCGCTGCGCTATGGCGACGCCGAGCGCCGCGTGGTCCTGCTGCGCGGCGAGGCGCTGTTCGAGGTCGCCTCCGATCGCGCCCGCCCCTTCGTCGTCGAGGCGGCGGAGGGAACTGTCGCCGCACGGGGCACCGCCTTCGACATTGCGCTGACTGGCGCAGGCGCGCGCGTCACCGTGACCGAGCACGCGGTCGAGGTGGCGAGCGGCGGCGGCGCCCTCCTGCTGGGGGAAGGGCGGCAGACATCCTATGCGCGGGCGGGCGCCGCCGAGGCGCCGCGCAGCGTCGACGTCGATGCCGCGACCGCCTGGCGGCGCGGCAAGCTCATCATCGAGGACGCGCCGCTGAGCGAAGCGCTCGCCGCGCTCGCCCGCCACCGGCGCGGCTATGTCTTTTGCCTGCGCCCCAAAGATTGCGCGCGCCGCGTCACCGGCGTGTTCGGCGCCGGCGATCCGCTGCGCGCCCTGCGCGAGATCGAGGCCTCGCTCGGCCTCACGGCGACTTTCCTCACCGATTATCTGATCGTGCTGCATCGATGAGAGACGAATAATTTTTAATGCGCCGGTTCCGGTTTCCGTTTCGAGCGCGTCGGGTAGGCGGGGCGATGCGAGCCCCGATGCTCGAGGGGGAGCCAAAATGGCGGCGAAGGTGCGGAGCAAGGATGCGCGTATGAGTTCGACGATTGCGGCGGCGGCGCTCGGCGCGCTCACCATCGGGACGGGCCAGCCCGCCCCGGCGCAGGCGGCGATTCCCCCCGAGACGCCGCTCTCCCTGTCGCGCCTCTACAGCATTCCGGCGGGCTCGCTCGGCTCGGCGCTCAATTCTTTCGCCGACAAGAGCGGGCTGCATATTCTCTACGACGCGCATGTGACGAGGCGCATGACGTCGCTCGGCCTCGAGGGTTCGTTTTCCGTCCGGCAGGGCCTCGATCGCCTGCTGTCGGGAACCGGCCTCGCCTATCGCTTCGCCGACGACGGCGAGAGCGTGTCGATCCTGCTGGCGCAGAACGACAGGGTGCGCAGCGACGCGAGCGGCGCGGAAACGCTGCCGCCGATCGACATCGGCTCGGAGCGCAGACGCTCGGCGAGCGGGTCCGGCGGCGCTCCCGGCTTCGACGCCGCGCGCGCCCGGGAGCCGATCTACCGCGACCCGCCCGGGCAGTCGACGACCACGATCGATCATCGCTTTCTCGACAGGACCCCGTTGTTCACCGTGCAGGAGATGCTGCAATACAGCCCGGGCGTCTCGGTTCAGCAGGGATTGTCGACGCGCGATCAGGTGGTCTCGATCCGCGGCTCCGCTAACCGCCTCATTGCCGGGGTGCGCAATATCATGATGTACGAGGATGGCTTTCCGATCGTCACCTCGGACGGCAGCGGCCGCACGGATCTGCTCGATCCCCATGCGTTCAGCGCAATCGACGTCTATCGCGGACCATCCTCGGCGATGTTCGGCAATTACGCCTATGGCGGCGCGATCAATTTTCGATCCTACTCGGGCGCGGAGATCGACGGCGTGCATGCCGGATCGGAATTCGGCAGTTTCGGCCATATCAACAGTTTCATTCGCGCCGGACGAAAATTCACCGACCCGAGCCTCGGCGATTTCGACGTGTCGATGTTCGCCTCCTATTCGCGCGGCGACCACTACATCGAGCATATGGGCTACGACCTCGGCGCGGCGAAGCTTCTGGTCAAATGGTCACCGAGCGCGAGCGACCGCTTCGTTCTCAAAGGGCTCTACTCGGATAATTTCTCCGACATGCAATTGCGCATTTCGCAGTCGCAGTTCTATTCGAACCCGTTTCAATCCGGATGCCGCGTGGCTGGGACCCCGAACTGCGCGAGCACGAACCAGCCCACCAACGGCGTGTTCGGACCGCCGATCTCCGCGCAGAGCACCTCGCAGCTGGGCCAGCACTCCCACAGAATCCGCCTCATCGGAGGCGCGCGCTGGGAGCATGATTTCGACGCCGCGACGACATGGCGCACGCAGATCACCTATGACTATCTCGAGATCGCCAGCGGAACCAATCCGCCGCCCTCCTACACGCCGCCTCCGTTTCGCGTGATCGCCGGTCCCGTTTCGCTCAAAGGGCCGTCTTACGGCGTGTCGGTCGCGACCGACATCACCCGCCGGGACGTTCTCTTAGGCCTGCCGGCGACACATTTCCTCGGCTTTTTCTACGACAATGTGAAGAGCGTCAATCCGACGACGCTCTGGCTTCCCAACGTCTGGAATTACGGCGCTTCCGGCGCGCCGATCAATTATATCGACAGTTTTCATTCCAATGTGGGTCTGAAAGCGCGCGAGGAGATCGCGCTCACCGACGAATTGACCGCCGCGGTCGGCTTCAGCTCCAACTGGAACAAGGTGTCCGGAACGAATACGATCTACAATTATACCAATGCCGGGCTCCCGACGGCGCCGACCTTGCTGTCGGCCGAAACCGCCTATTGGAACACGGCTCCAGAAGCGTCGCTGACCTATCGCTACAGCCCCGAATGGCAGCTTCGCGCCCGCTACGCCGTCGGCTATGGGACGCCCAATTTCACTTGGCTCACCACCACCGCGAACGGCTCCGGCAACAATACGGCCCTGAAGCCACAGACCAATATGGGTGTCGACCTCGGGGTCGACTGGACGCCGTCAACGAATCTCACATTCGGTCTGACAGGCTTCTACGAGTGGTTCCGCAATGAGATTTTAGGTCAGGTCTCGCCGCTGGGGTTCAGCTACTACAACAATGTGCCGGCGGCGATCCACCGCGGCATAGAGGCAAATGTCGACTGGCGTCCCTTCGATGGATGGCGCTTCATCGGCTCTTATACCTACAATGACCAGTTCTTCACCCGCTTCGACGATGCGCTTTCGGCCACGGTGGTGTATGATCGGAGCGGCAACAAGATTCCCAATGTCCCGCCGCACAACCTCACCGCGCGTATCGGCTATGACCAGCCCCTGGGCGATCTGAAAGGCCTAGGCGGCTACGTCGAATATAGCTATCGTAGCGACTACACGATCGACAACGCTAATCTGACGTCGATACCGAGCTACGGACTCGTGAATGTGAATCTGCATTACAGCAGGGACTTCGCCGACGCCTATTTCAAGAACATCGAGCTGTATTTCGACGTGAGGAACATATTCGATCGCACCTATGTCGCGGGCGCAGGAGTGATGACCAACACACTGATCGCGGGCACGACCACGCAAACTCCCGCCGCTCAATTGGCGAACAGCACCACGGCCAGCATCATCGCTGGAGCGCCGCGCAGCTTCATCGGCGGCGTCAAGTTCAAGTTCTGACCGATCGGCGCGGGCGCGAGGAGGCTCCTGCTTGGGTTGTGCGTGCGGTCAGGAAATGCGGCCCTCGCCAGCGTCGGCAAGGCGAGGGCCGAAAACGTCGGAGGATGACAGATGCGGACGTTACGATATATGCGGATAAAGG
The DNA here is from genome assembly GCF_019802345.1 of Methylosinus sp. Sm6. Taxonomy (GTDB): domain Bacteria; phylum Pseudomonadota; class Alphaproteobacteria; order Rhizobiales; family Beijerinckiaceae; genus Methylosinus. The sequence goes on from NZ_JAINDZ010000055.1 coordinate 17,766, forward strand.
CGTCGGCGGTGGGGTGGCTGCTTTTCGTCGCCGCTGCGGGA